>NZ_WHMT01000001.1:0-591888 GCF_009372055.1 Pseudactinotalea sp. HY160
CTTCCGCCGGCGGCGACGAGGCGCACGTACCTGGCCGTGACGGGCTCGTCGAATTCCACGTCGATGACCGGGCTGTCGGAGAAGGTGCCCGCGTCGGTCCAGGTGGTGCCGTCGAGGGAGTACTGGACCGTCGCATCGTAGATGAGGTCGCCGGTCGTATCGCCGTCGTCGCCCCCCTGCTGGATGTGGATCGAGCCGATCTCGCGCTCCTGGCCGAGGTCGACCTGGACGTGGTCACCGGCCGCCGGTGCCTGATCGGACCAGTACTTGGTCGAGACATCCCCGTCGGTCATGTTCGCGGCGACTTCGTCCTGGTAGGTCCCCATCGACGTACTGGCCGTCGAGGGGTACCTGTCCGCGATCGGCAGCGCCGCGAACTCGCGGATCTTCACCCATTTGCCGCTTCCGCCGGCGGCGACGAGGCGCACGTACCTGGCCGTGACGGGCTCGTCGAATTCCACGTCGATGACCGGGCTGTCGGAGAAGGTGCCCGCGTCGGTCCAGGTGGTGCCGTCGAGGGAGTACTGGACCGTCGCGTCGTAGATGAGGTCGCCGGTCGTGTCGCCGTCGTCGCCCCCCTGCTGGATGTGGATCGAGCCGATCTCGCGCTCCCGGCCGAGGTCGAGCTGGACGTGGTCACCGGCCGCCGGTGCCGCGTTCGACCAGTACATGGTCGCCGGGTCCCCGTCGGTCATGTTGTCGGTGACGTTGCTGCCGTAGGCGCCCATCGACGAGGTGGCGGACGCCGGGTATCCGCTCACCGCGGCGTTCGGCACGGCGCCGAGCCAGTCGGTGAACGTCGCCATCGCGTCGGCGTCGAAGGTGTCGAACCGGCCGTCACCCACCGTGGGCACGATGACGTCCTCGTGGAGGACGCCGTCGCCGCCGGTGTCGTCGACGGTCTTGGCATGGGCCAGGGCCACCTGCGCACGCGCCGCGAGGAAGGCGTCGGCGGCGGTGACGCCGTAGTCCGACTCGAGGGCCGTGAGCAGGTCGAGCTCGTGGTCGAGGGCCGTGGCCCAGTGGGCGGCGGCGTCGATCCACGGCTCGGAGTCGGCGTAGAAGCCCGGCTCGGCCATGCCCGCGAGGATCTGTGGTGCGGCGGCGATGAGCGCGAGCCGGTCCCGCAGGGGCTGCTCGTCGCCCGCATCGTAGGCGTCGATGTCGGCGCCGAGCGCCGGGGCGTAGACGACCGCGCCGCGGTAGGGCCAGGACTGGTTCAGGTCGGCGAAGGCGGTGAGTGCCTCCTGGACGGTCGGGTCCGCACCGGCGAGCTCGCGCAGCGCCGCGGCCATCGAGGCGTCCGGGTCGTAGGCCGGGCCGTTCCAGGTGTAGTCGGCGTAGTTCGCCAACGCCGGCCACGAGGCGTACGGCTCGATCATCGGGTTCGAGGTGAAGCCGTCGATGTACCTGTACAGCTCGGCGTCGCGGCCGGTGAGCGGGTTGAGGAAGAGGCGGTCGCGGCGGCCGTCGTTCACCGGGAAGTTGTCCCAGATGTAGAGGTGGTCCGTGCGGTAGCTGGTTGCGGCCTGCTGGACCGAGTCGACCGTGATCGTGTCGGAGAAGACGCCCTCACCCGTCCACTGGATGCGGATGTCGTCGTTCAACCGGGTTCCGAACTCCGCCTTGTACGGGTCCTCGCCCGAGCCGCTGTAGTTCGTCGGCACGGTCTGCAGGTCGCGCAGGCCGTTCGGCTCGATGTACTCGGTCTGGATCCGGTTGAGGTAGTCGGCCTGGGAGTCGGCGAGCCAGTGCCAGTTCCCGGTGTTCGGGTAGAGGTCCTTGTCCGCCTGGCAGCGGTTGTTCGAGTTCGTGCCGATGTCGTCGAGGGCGATGTAGAAGGACTGCACGCCCAGATCGCGCAGCTGGTCGAACTTGGCGATGGTCGCGTCGAAGTCCTCCTGGGAGGAATAGCAGATGGAGTTGCCGGGGGAGAGGGCGAAGGTGAACTGCACGTGGTGCTCGTTGGCCTGCTGCACGAGTTCGGCGATACCGGCCAGGTCGTCCCCGGCGTACAGCTCCCGCCACTTCGAGCGCAGCAGCAGGTCGTCCTTCGGGGTGTAGATATAGGTGTTGAGCTTGTGCTCGCCGGAGTAGGCGAGCAGGTCCATCCGGGCCTCGTGTGACCACGGGGTGCCGTAGAAGCCCTCGATCGTGCCGCGGATCGACATGAGCGGGAAGTCCCGCACCCTCATCGGTGCGGCGATCCCGTCGGTGATGAGCTGTCGCAGGCTCTGGACCGCGTAGTAGGTGCCGGTGCCGTCCGCGCCCGCGAGCACGAGGGTCGGCCTCCCGTCGGCGGTGCCGCTCGCCAGCACGTAGCCCTCGGCGGGCAGGTCGGTGAGGGAGGGGCCCTCGATCGCGGTGAGTGCGGCCGTGAGGGCCGGCTCGTCGGTGCCCAGGTGGATCGTCACGCCCTCGGCGGGGGCCGTCGCGACCACGGGCGTGCCGCCCGCGGTCTCGATGAGTACCTCGAGCGCGGCGAGGGCGACCGCGTCGACGTCGGCCGCGGCTACGATCGTCACCGCACCCGTCAGGTCGATCGGGACGCCCTCGCCGCGCGCCTCCTGTGGGGGCGGGGTGAGGTCGGCGACACTCGCGCCGGTGGCTGCGGCCGCCGGCGCGGCATCGACCGGGGCGAGCAGGCCCGCGACCGCGAGTCCGGTCACGGCCAGGGCCGCTCCGACGGCAGAGAGCCGGCGCTGCGTGGCGGCCCGCGTGGCCGCACCGGTGCGCTGGACGTGTGTACTGATCACGAGGACCCCGTTTCGCGTGCGTCATTGCTCCCGATCGGACCCGTCGCGGTCCGACCTCGGATCACTCTACCTCGAATGAGCGATTGTGAGCTAGTTGTGGGGTTATATTTGCGAATCGATCAGTGCTCATGGGTGCTCATGGGTGCTCATGGGTGCCCGTGGGTGCCGATGGCGTGCCGGCGCGGAAGCCGTGCTCGGCGAGCCAGGCCCCGAGCTCGTCGTAGGCACGGGCGCGGACCGCCGGGGGAGAGAGGAACACGTCGTGGACGGCGTCGCGCACCTTGATCAGCGTCGTGTCGGTGCCGAGGTCCCGCACCCGGCGCCACGCGCGGGTCACGTCGATCACGATGTCCGCGCGGCGCATGTCCTCGTGCCAGCGCGGGCGCAGCAGCGTGCGGTTCGAGGTGAGCACGAGGACCGGGATCGGCAGATCCAGGCCGGACGCCACGCGTGCCTGACCGGCGAGCACCGCCCGCAACCACGCGGGCCGGATCGGCGCCCCCGGATCGGGCTGCCAGTCGTGGTCGACCGCCCACTCCCCGCCGTGCTCGGCCCAGATCGTGCGGCCGTAGAAGCCCGGCGAGGGGATCGGCAGTGCCCGCTCGCCCAGCGCCGCGGCGAGTGCGGTGACCGCCGGGGTCGCGAGCCGGCGCGCCCCCGGCGCCCCGGCCTGGTCGAGCCACGGGGCGTTGAGCACGAGCGCGGCGATCGCCGGGTGGGGCCGCGACCCCACCCGGCTCCTCGGCCCCAGCCGCTCCGCCGCCCACAGGGACGCCGTGAGGCCGCCCTGGGAATGCGCGATCACGACGACCGGCAGGTCCGGATGCTCGGCGCGGACGTGGGCGAGCGCGGCATCGAGTTCGTCGAAGTAGTCCCGCAGGTCCTCGATATAGGCGGGCAGCAGGCCCGCGCGCAGGCTCCGCCCGTTGTGGCGCAGGTCGACCGCGTAGAAGGCCCCGCCCGCCCGGGCGACGAACCGCGCCAGCTCCCGATTGAAGAAGTAGTCGCTCCACCCGTGCACGTACAGCACGGCGTAGCCGGGTGCACGCGGGCGGTCCGGCCGCCGGGGATCCGTGCCTGTGTGCGCCGCCGTGCCCGTGGACCGACCCGCGCCGCGGTCGGGATCGAGTTCGGGCAGGTGACGCACGAGCGTGCCGAGCGTGCGTCCGCCCACGGCCGGGAGGGCGCGGGCGTGGAAGCCGGGCCCGAGATGGTCGTCCTGCCACGCATCGGCCGCGAGCGGCGGATGGAAGACGCGTTCCCCCATGGCGCCAGGATACCGCCGCGGGCATCGGGCGCACGGGCGGGTACGGTGGGCGGACCGATGGAAGGAGCGGCCATGACGGCTGGAGCAGGAACAGTGCGGTGGGGGATTCTCGGCCCCGGACGCATCGCGAGCAACGTCGCCCGGGACTGGGCCAGCGTGACCGGCGGGGAGCTGGCCGCGGTCGCCTCCCGCTCCTCGGAGCGTGCCCGGGCCTTCGCCGAGGAGTTCGCGATCCCCCGCGCCTACGGCTCGTACGAGGAGCTGCTCGCCGACCCGCAGATCGACGCCGTGTACGTCGCCACCCCGCACTCCTTCCACCGGGCGCACGGGCTGGCCGTGATCGCGGCCGGCAAGGCGCTGCTCATGGAGAAGTCGTTCACCGCCACGCTCGCCGGCGCCGAGGATCTCGTCGCCGCCGCCCGCGCCGCGGGAACGTTCGTCATGGAGGCGATGTGGACCCGCTTCCAGCCGGCGGTCGTGCGGCTGCGTCAGCTCATCGCCGACGGCGCGATCGGCGAGGTGCGCAACGTCCAGGCCGAGCTGGGGGTGAGCCGGCCGCTCGATCCCCGCGACCGCACCTTCGCCCTCGACCTCGGCGGGGGAACGATCCTCGACCTGGGCGTGTACGTCGTCTCCTTCGCCCACCTCGTGCTCGGGGCACCGGACCGGGTGTCGGTCTCCGGGTCGCTGCTCCCGACCGGGACCGACGCCGAGAGCGCCTACCTGCTCGCCTATGAGGACGGCCGGGCGGCGACGCTGAGCACGTCCTTCCTCGCCCCCTCCCCGGGAATGGCCCGGGTGTTCGGCACCGAGGGCTGGCTCGAACTCCCGCCCCGGTTCCACCACCCCGACCGGGTGATCCTGCACCGCCCCGACGCCGCCGGCCGCACGAGCGGCGAGCCGGAGGTCTTCCATCTGCCACCACGCGGGGCCGGCTACGCGCACGAGTTCGACGAGGTGCACGACTGCCTCGCCCGGGGAGCGAGCGAGTCGGCGACCATGCCGCTCGAGGCGAGCCTCGCCGTCCAGACGATCCTGCAGCAGGCGGCCGACGACCTCGGGGTCGAACTCTACGAGCGGGAGTGAGCGAGGAACTCGGTGAGGATCGCACCGAGTTGATCGGATTCGATGAGGAAGCCGTCGTGCCCGTACGCCGAGCTGATCTCGCGATACGAGCCGCCGGCGCCCTCGGCGATGCGGCGTGACTGCGACACCGGGAACAGTCGGTCGGAGTCCACGCCGATCGCGAGCACGCGCGCGGTGATGCCGGCGAGCGCCGCCTCGACCCCGCCGCGGTCGCGCCCGAGGTCGTGGGTGAGCATCGTGTGCGTGAGCACGAGGTAGGAGTTCGCGTCGAAGCGGCGGGCCAGCTTGCCGCCGTGATGGTCGAGGTAGGACTGCACCGCGAAGCGGCCGCCGCCGCCGAGCGGCTCCTCGCCGCCCTGGGGGAGGCGGCCGAACCGTTCGTCGAGCTCGAGCGCGCTGCGGTAGGTCGTGTGCGCGATCTGGCGGGCGATCGTCAGGCCCACGTGCGGGCCCTCGTTGTCGGCCGCGTCGTAGTAGTCGCCGCCGCGGAAGTTCGGATCGGCCTGGATGGCGGCGAGCTGCGGGTGGGCCCACGCGATCTGGTCGCCGCTCGTCTGGGCACACGTGGCGATCGCGGCCACGGCGGCGACCCGGCTCGGATGGCCGGCTGCCCACTCCAGGGCCCGGTGCCCGCCCATCGATCCGCCGACCACGAGCGCCCACGTGCCGATCCCGAGCCGGTCGGCCAGGTCGGCCTCCGCGGCGACCTGGTCCCGGGTGGTCAGGTACGGGAAGCGCGAGCCCCACGGGGTGCCGTTCGGGGCGGGCGAGGAGGGGCCGGTCGAACCCTGACAGCCGCCGAGGACGTTGGGGGCGACGACGAAGTACTCGTCCGTGTCGATCGCCAGGCCCGGGCCCACGATGCCACCCCACCAACCGTCCGAGGGGTGACCGGCCATGCTCTCACCGGCGACGTGGGAGTCGCCGGTGAGAGCATGCAGGATGAGGACGGCGTTGCTTCCCTCGGCGTTCAGCTCGCCCCACGTCTGGTACGCCATGCGGACGGCCGGAAGCCGGCCACCCGCCTCGAGGTGGAGGGGCCCCAGGTCCATGAATCTCCTCATCCCGGCAGGCATGTCCTCACGCCACCCGCCCGTGGCCGGGATGACCGGCGGCAGGGTGCGTGGGCGCGACGGCAGCCGCACGGGATGCGGCCGGCCCGTCGCGGCGGGCCGCCGCGCAGGGTCGCCTTCGGAACGGATGGTCACGGAGCTCACCTCGCATCGGTCCTCAGACGGTGGCCGCGGATTCGGTGGTCACGGCGGCGGCCGCGGCGAATCCGAGGGTCAAGTCGTCGAGGATATCCCCGATGTGCTCGATTCCGACAGACAACCGGACCAAGCCCGGTGTGACGCTGCTCGCCGCCTGCTCCTCGGGGGTGAGCTGGCTGTGCGTGGTCGAGGCCGGGTGGATGACGAGCGAGCGCACGTCGCCGATGTTCGCGACGAGGGAGTGCAGCTGGAGTGCGTCGACGAAGGCCTTGCCCGCCGCGAGCCCGCCGGCGATCTCGAAGGAGATGACCGCGCCCGCGCCCTGGGGGGTGTACTTGCGCGCGAGCTCGTAGTACGGGCTCGACGGCAGCGAGGCCCAGTTGATCGAGAGCACCTGCGCGTGCCCGTCGAGGAACTCGGCCACCTTGTGGGTGTTCTCGATGTGGCGCTCGAGGCGCAGCGAGAGGGTCTCGATGCCCTGGGCGATGAGGAACGCGTTGAACGGGCTCGCGGCCGGGCCGAGGTCGCGGAGCAGCTGCACGCGGGCCTTGAGGATGTAGGAGAGGTTCGCCCCGAACGGGCCGCCGACGCCCAGATCCTTGGCGTAGGTGAGGCCGTGGTAGCTGGCGTCGGGGGTGTTGAATCCGGGGAAGCGCTCGGGGTGCTGGGCGTAGTCGAAGGACCCGCCGTCGACGATCACCCCGGCGATCGAGTTGCCGTGCCCGCCGAGGAACTTGGTCGCCGAATGGATGACGACGTCGGCCCCCCACTCGAGCGGGCGCAGCAGGTAGGGGGTCGCCACCGTGTTGTCCACGACGAGGGGGACGCCGAAGGAGTGGGCGACCGCGGCGACGGCCTCGATGTCGAGGATGTCACCCTTGGGGTTGGGGATCGACTCGCCGTAGAACAGCTTCGTGTTGGGCCGGATCGCGGCCTGCCAGGACTGCGGGTCGTCGGGGTCCTCGACGAAGGTGACCTCGATGCCGAGCTTGGGCAGGGTGTGGTGGAGCAGGTTGTAGGCGCCGCCGTAGAGGGAGGGGGAGGCGACGACGTGGTCGCCCGCCTCGGCGATGTTGAGGATCGCGACGAACTCGGCGGACTGTCCGGACGCGACGAGGAGTGCGCCGACCCCGCCCTCGAGGGAGGCGACGCGCTCCTCGACGACGGCCGTGGTCGGGTTGGTGATCCGGGTGTAGATCGGGCCGAGGTCGCTCAACGCGAAGCGGGCCGCGGCCTCGTCGGTGTCCTTGAACACGAACGAGGTGGTCTGGTAGATCGGCAGGGCGCGGGAGCCGGTGGTCTCGTCGGGGGTCTGGCCGGCGTGGACCTGTCGGGTCTCGAAGTTCCAGGTGGTACTCATCGGGCTAGCTCTCCAGTGATCGGCGGGATGGTACGGCCCGACGCAGCGCGGAACCAGTCATCCCTGTGGGGGTGATGGCGGTGCGCACGCCGTGCGGCGCGACCCCGGTGACTTCAGGCCGTCTGGCCAGAACTGAAGTTCTCGGGGCAGGGCGAACGTGCGCGTCAGCGGCACATTCGAAGGAACATGACGACCACGATAGGCCGCTCGTGCCCGTGAGCACAGGGGGGTCCACGATGCGGACACCCTGCCCTGCGGCCGTGCGGCTCCTGCGGTCCGCGCGGTCCGACCGGTGCGGTTCGCTCGACGGCCGTGACCAGCGTGATCGGAGTGACGTATGTGACTCGTGTGATGAAAGCGAAGGGAGAAACGTATGTGGGTGTAGAGGCGGGTGTTCACTTCGTTGCGAAAGTTCAGTAGGGTGGCGCGGGTGACCCTGGCGGGAGAGTCGTCGACGAAGTCAACGCGCCGGAGGGTGACGAGAAGCCGGGCGATTCCCCGCGGCCCGGCGAAGTCGATGGAAGGTGCGCGTGTGAAGAAGCGACGGTGGCTCGGCCGCTCGGCGGTCATCGCCGGTGGCGGCCTGGTGGCGGCCATGATCATCCTTCCCCCGGCGGCGGCGGCTCCCAGCGATGACGACATCGCCGCCGTGAACGAACAGGCGGAGGACACGAGCCGCCAGGTCGCCGAACTCGAGGTGGAACTGGCCACCAACTCGGCCGAGTTGGACCGGGCGACGCTCCAGTCCCAGATCGCCGCCGAGGACTTCAACGACGCCACCGTCGAACTCGACCAGGCCGAGTCCGCGGCCGCCGAGGCGCAGGAGGCGCTCACCGCCGCCAACGCGGAACGGGACGAGGCGCGCGCCGCGGTCGCCGCGATCGCGATGTCGGCCTACCGCAACGGCGGCAGCTTCTCCCAGCTGAGCATGTTCCTCGAGGCCGACGGCATCACCGACGCCATCAATTCCGCGAACACGTTCAGCGTGCTCGGCACGAGCGCCGAGGGCGCCCTGCAGCGGATGGAGGCCGCCGAGGTCGTTGCGAGCCACGCCCGCGAGAACGCGGACGAGGCCGTGGCGGAGCAGCAGGTCGCCACCGCGGCGCTGGCCGAGGCCGACGCCGAGGCGGCGGCGAGTGCGCAGGCCGCCGAGTCGGCCGTCGCCGCGTCGCAGCAGCGCCGCGACGAGCTGATCCACCAGCTGGCGGACCTGCGGAACACCTCCGTGGCGATGGAGCGGGAGCGTCAGGATGCCCTCGACGCCGAGCGTCGGGAGCGTGAGAACGCCGCGGCCCGGGCCGCGATCGAGGATGCCGCGCGGAACCCGGGGCCGTCCGAGACGTCGACCAACGGATCGGCCGGCCCGAGCGATCCGGGCGACACCTCCGCGTCGGAACGGCCCACGACCGCGCCGCCCACCACCGCCCCGCCCACGACCGCGCCCGATCCGCGCCCGAGCGTCGCACCGAAGCCGGACCCGACGCCGTCGGCCAAGCCCAGTCCGAAACCCAGCCCGAAGCCCACCCCGAAGCCGGATCCGGAGCCGAAGCCGCCCGCACCCTCGGGCGCCGGCCAGGTCGCGCTCGAGTGGGCCAAGACCCAGATCGGCAAGCCCTACGTCTACGGCGCCGCAGGCCCGAACTCCTACGACTGCTCGGGCCTGACGATGCAGGCCTTCAAGCGGGCCGGGATCAACCTGCCGCGCACCTCCCGGTCGCAGTACTACGCGGGCACGCACGTGCCGGTCGACCAGATGAAGCCGGGGGACCTGTTCTTCTACAGCAGCAGCGGCCCCTCCGGGATCTATCACGTGGCGATCTACGCCGGGAACGGGATGCGGCTGCACGCCCCGTCCGCCGGGAAGACCGTCGAGCTCGTGCCGATGTACTGGACGAACGTGCTGCCGCAGGCGGTGCGTTTCTAGCAGGGGAGGGCCGGCTGAGTGAGCCCGGTGAGCCCGGTCGGTCCCACGGGCCGGCGGTGGTCGGCGAACGAACAAGGGCTCGTCGAACGAATAAGGGGCCGGTCACCCGGGGAAGGTGACCGGCCCCTTATTCGCGCAGTGCCGATTGCGGCCGATTGCGGCCGCTTGCGGCCCCTTGCAGCCGGTTGACGAGCCGGTTGGATCGGTTGTGCGGGACCAGCTGGGGAGACGAGCAGCCGGTTCAGTAGCCGGCCGTCTTGGCCCGCTCGAACGAGCGCATGATCTCCGCCTCGGCGTCCTCGCGGCCGACCCAGTGCGCGCCCTCGACGGACTTGCCGGGCTCGAGCTCCTTGTAGACCTCGAAGAAGTGCTGGATCTCCAGCCGGTGGAACTCCGACACGTCGTCGATGTCGTTGCGCCAGGAGGCGCGCTGGTCGCC
The DNA here is from genome assembly GCF_009372055.1 of Pseudactinotalea sp. HY160. NCBI lineage: Bacteria > Bacillati > Actinomycetota > Actinomycetes > Micrococcales > Cellulomonadaceae > Pseudactinotalea > Pseudactinotalea sp. HY160. The sequence continues at coordinate 10,044 of NZ_WHMT01000001.1, forward strand.
CTTGGGCACGCAGAGCACCTTGTCGTCGCCGCCGGCCTCGTCGCGCATCCGGAACATCCCGAGGGCGCGGCAGCGGATGAGGCAGCCGGGGAACGTGGGCTCCTCGAGCAGCACGAGGGCGTCGAGCGGGTCGCCGTCCTCCCCGAGAGTGCCGTCGATGAACCCGTAGTCGTCCGGGTACCGGGTGGAGGTGAAGAGCATCCGATCGAGCCGGATGCGGCCGGTCTCGTGATCCACCTCGTACTTGTTGCGCTGTCCCTTGGGGATCTCGATGGTGACGTCGAAGTCCACGGTTACCTCTCCCGAGTAGCTGTGTGCCTCATCGACATGAGGTACAGGTCAATCCCACTCCAGGCCGTAAGGGATACTGAACTGCTATGGCAGGAAGTCCCCGTACGCGACGCCGTCGCCCCCGAACCTGGATCCCGATCGTGCTGATCGCGGTCCTACTCGGCGGGGGATACGTCACTGCCGACGTCTACGACATCGTGCCCGGACCGCTCACTCTAACCGAGCCGTGGCCCGACCCCGCCCCGTTTCCGTCGGTGAGCCCGGGAGCCCCCCAGCAGGTCAAGCTGCTCGAACTGGACCCCACCGCGGCCGGACCCGCGCCCGCCGACGTCGATGCGGCCATCGGGTCCTTCGTGGGGGACGCCCGGGTCGGGGCCGCCGGGGTCCTCGTCATGGATCTGCTCAGCGGCGACGTGATCGGCGCCCACGAGGCGGCCGAGGCCCGCGTGCCGGCCTCGACCACGAAGGTCCTCACCGCCGTCGCGGCCCTGCAGGCGGCCGGGCCCGGCTATCGGTTCACCACATCGGTCGTGAGCGGATCGGCCGAGGACCCGGAGGCGATCACGCTCGTGGCCGGGGGCGACCTGACGCTCGCCGCCGGTGCGGGCGATCCCGACGAGGTCATCGGGCACGCCGGGCTCGCCGACCTGGCCGACGAGGTCGCGGCCGCGCTCCGGGAGAACGGGCGCAGCTCCGTCTCCCGAGTCGTGCTCGACGAGAGCCGCTGGACCGGCCCCCGGCTCGCGCCGCGCTGGGACGAGACCGATCTCGCCGGAGGATGGGCGATGCCCATGGCCCCGATCGCCGTCGACATGGGACAGCGGACGGACGGCGCGAGGCGCTCGGGGGATCCCGGTGCCGACGCCCTGACCGCGTTCGCCTCGGCGCTGGCCGACGCCGGGATCACCCAGGAGTCCGAACCCGTGACGGGCCGGGCCGCGGGCGGCGACGAACTCGGCTCGGTCCGATCGGCCCCGCTCGCCGACATCGTGGCCCACACCCTCATCGTGTCGGAGAACATCCTCGCCGAGGGCCTCGGGCGGCTCGTCGCGACCGAGACCGGTGCGGAACCGAGCTTCGCGGGCGCGGGCACCGCCGTCCTCGCCCAGCTCACCGGCCTCGGGGTGGACACCGCCGGGGTCGAGCTCTCGGACTCCTCCGGGCTCTCCTCCGCCAACCAGATCACCCCGACCGCGCTCGCCCAGACCCTGCGGCTGGCTGCCTCCCCGCAGCATCCCCAGCTGCTGGCCGCCATCCGGGGCCTGCCGGTCGCCGGCCTCGAGGGAACGCTCTCCGCGCGGTTCACGGGCGGGCCCGCGGCCGGCCTCGTCGCCGCGAAGACCGGTAGCCTGCGCGCCACCGTGACCATGGCCGGACTCGTGCACACCGCCGCGGACCGGGTGCTCGTCGTGGTGGCCATGGCCGATGAGGTGAGCGGTGGCCTCGATCCGACCCGTGCCGCGATCGACGACTTCTTCACCGAGATGACACGGCTGTGACGGGCCCGAACACCGGTCCGGTGGACTGGCACCGCGCCCGCGCCGTCGCCACCGCCCTCGCCCCGGCCGGGCCCGCCGTGGACCGGACCGAGCTCGTCGGGATCGTGGCCCGGCTGCGCGCCCACGCGGCCGCCGCACCGGAGCACGTGGCCGACGTGACCGGGCTGACCGGTGCCGCGGCCGCCGCCGCCGGCTTCGACCGGCTCATCGTGGACCGGCCCCGCTGGGCGGGCGCGAACATCGAGTCGTTCTCCACCGCGCTCACCGCCGAGCTGCCGCCCGTCTCCGCGCTCGGGCGCGGCGCCGCCGGTGCCGAGATCGGGGCGGCGCTCGCGCTGCTCAGCACCCGGGTCCTCGGCCAGTTCGACCCGTTCACCCGGCGCCTGTTCGTCGTGGCCCCGAACATCGTGCAGGTCCATCGCGCCCTCGGGGTCGACGAGAGCGACTTCGGCCTGTGGGTGTGCCTGCACGAACAGACCCACGCCGTGCAGTTCGCCGCCGCGCCCTGGCTCGCCGACCACCTCGGCACCGCGATGAACGAGCTCGTGTCGTCGATGGCCCACGACCCCTCCGACCGGCTCGGCGACCTGCTGCGCTCCCTGCCCGATCTCCTGCGGGAGCGGCCTGCGACCCCCTCCTCGGGAGGGGCGCTGCTCGGCGCGGTCCTGACGGCCGAGGAGGAGGAACGCATGGCGGAGGTCATGGCGGTCATGAGCCTGCTCGAGGGGCATGCCGACGTCGTGATGGACGCGGTCGGCCCCGGGGTGGTGCCCACGGTGGCGCGGATCCGGCGCGTCTTCAACCGTCGCCGCGACCGGCCGGGCCGGGTCGATCGGGTGGTGCGTCGCCTCCTCGGGATGGACGCCAAGCTCGAGCAGTACCGCGCCGGGGCCGCGTTCGTGCGGGCCGTGACCCGCCGGGTCGGCCACGACGGATTCAACGCCGTGTTCACCGGGGCCGAGTACCTGCCCACCGCCGCGGAAGTGGCCGCACCTCGGACGTGGGTGCGGCGGGTGCACGGCTGAGCGATGCCGGCCCTCGACCCCGCGACGGCCGCCGTCCGCGCCGGCGTGCGCTCCCTGCTCGTCGAACGGCTCACCGCCGGCGCGCTCGAGCGCGGAGATCTCGTGCTCGCGGCCTGCTCGGGCGGAGCGGACTCCCTCGCGCTCGCGGCCCAGCTCGCGTTCTGTGCGCCGCGGCTCGGCCTGCGCGCCGGGCTCGTCACCGTGGACCACGCCCTGCAACCCGGCAGCGCCGCCCAGGCCGCCCGGGTGGCCGAGCAGGGGCGCGCCCTCGGCCTCGACCCGGTGCTCGTGTACCGGGCCGCCGACTCTGCCGGCTCTGCCGGGCCGGAGGGGGAGGCCCGCAACCGCCGGCTGCGCGCCCTCGCCGACGCCCGCGCCGAGTCGGGCGCGCGCGCCGTCCTGCTCGGCCACACGATGGAGGATCAGGCCGAGACGGTGCTGCTCGCCCTCGCCCGCGGATCCGGGACCCGGGCGCTCGCCGGCATGGCCGCGGTCCGGGGCCGGCTGTGGCGGCCCCTGCTCGGGGTGCGGCGAGCGCAGACCGAGCGCGCCTGCCGCGACCTCGGCCTGGACGTGTGGCACGACCCGACGAACGATCCCGACGGCCCCTGGCGCACGGCGGCCGGGACGGCGCTGCCGCGGGCGGCCGTGCGGGCTCGGGTCCTGCCCGCGCTCGCGGCGGCGCTCGGCCAGGACCCGGTGTCGGCGCTGGCCCGCACCGCCACCCTCGCCGGGCAGGACGCCGACCACCTCGACCGGCTCGCGGCCGACGTGCTTGCCGGACTGCTCGAGGGCGAACAGGGCGATCAGGACGAACGGGGCGAGCAGGGCGAACGGGGCGAGCGGGGCGAGCCGGGAACGGCCCGCGGTTCCGACCGGGGAGAGGCGGGGGACGTCGTCCATGCGCTCGCCGTGGCGATCGAGGCATTGGAGCACCTGCCGGCGGCGGTCCTCGGGCGGGTCCTGCGGGGACTGCTGCTGCACGCCGGGGCGCCGGCGGGGGCGCTCGGCCACGTGCACGTGCTCGCGGTGACGGGGCTGATCGCCGACTGGCATGGGCAGGGACCCATCGTGGTGCCGGGCGGAGTCGAGGTCTCGCGCGGATATGGCAGGCTTAGCCTGGTGCGGCCGACCGAACGGTGCCGCAGCGCCCGAGCCGCCCATCGACCCACTCATCGAACCGCAGGAGAATGACCGCGTGCACGCGAGCAACGAGGACTTCGACCGGATTCTCCTCACCGAGGACCAGATCGCGGAGCGGCTGACCGAGCTGGCCGCCCGGATCGACGCGGACTACGAGGGGGAGGACCTGCTGCTCATCGGCGTGCTCAAGGGCGCGGTCATGGTCATGGCGGACCTCTCGCGCAAGCTGCACACCCGGGTCCGGATGGACTGGATGGCGGTCTCCTCCTACGGTTCCGGCACCCGCTCCTCGGGAGTCGTGCGGATCCTCAAGGACCTCGACACCGACCTGCACGGACGCCATGTGCTCATCGTCGAGGACATCATCGACTCCGGGCTCACGCTGTCGTGGCTCGCCTCGAACCTGCGCTCGCGCAACCCGGCCAGCCTCGAGATCGCGGCGCTCCTGCGCAAGCCGGAGGCGCTCCAGGCGAACGTGGACGTGAAGTACGTCGGCTTCGACATCCCCGGCGAGTTCGTGGTCGGATACGGGCTGGACTGGGACGAGAAGTACCGCAACCTTCCGTTCCTGGCCTCGCTCGCCCCGCACGTGTACAGCGCATGAGCGGTTCCGGCCGGGCCGGGGCACGTGCCCTGGGCGAACGCATGCGGCGCCCGGGCGTCCGTTCGGATACCGTCACCCTCGAGAGAACCATCACCAGGAGGGATGGGGGCGACCCCACCAGGATATGAACTCCAAGAAATTGCTCCGCGGATCGATCATCTGGATCGTCGTCGTGCTCGTGGTCGTCTACTTCGGCATGCGACTCCTCGGCGGCGGCAGCCCCCAGGAGATCGACACGTCCGCTGGGCTCGAGCTGCTCGCCGGGGACACGGTCGAGCAGGTCGAGATGACCGATGGTTATCAGCGGGTCGACCTCACCCTGACCAAGGACTTCAAGGTCGGCGGCGAGGACAAGGGCAAGCTCGTCCGGTTCTACTACACGGCGCCGCAGGGCCCGGCCGTGGTCGAGGCCGTGACCAAGGCCGATCCGCCCAAGGGCTACAACTCCGTGGTGCCGCAGTCGCCGTGGTGGTCCTCGCTGCTCATGACCATGCTCTCCGTGCTGCTGCTGGTCGGGGTGTTCTGGTTCCTCATGAGCCGCATGCAGGGCGGCAACTCGAAGATGATGAACTTCGGCAAGTCGAAGGCCAAGCAGGTGTCGAAGGAGACGCCGACGGCCACGTTCGCCGACGTGGCGGGCGTCGAGGAGGCGGTCGAGGAACTGGGCGAGATCAAGGAGTTCCTCACCGAGCCCGCGCGGTTCCAGGCCGTCGGCGCCAAGGTGCCCAAGGGGGTGCTGCTCTACGGCCCGCCGGGCACCGGGAAGACCCTGCTCGCCCGGGCGGTCGCGGGCGAGGCCGGGGCCCCGTTCTACTCCATCTCCGGTTCGGACTTCGTGGAGATGTTCGTCGGCGTCGGGGCCTCGCGCGTGCGCGACCTGTTCGAGCAGGCGAAGGCGAACGCCCCGGCGATCATCTTCATCGACGAGATCGACGCGGTCGGGCGCCACCGCGGCGCCGGGCTCGGCGGCGGCCACGACGAGCGCGAGCAGACCCTCAACCAGATGCTCGTCGAGATGGACGGCTTCGACGCGACGACGAACGTCATCATGATCGCCGCCACGAACCGCCCGGACATCCTCGACCCGGCGCTGCTGCGGCCGGGCCGATTCGACCGACAGGTCGCGGTCGAGGCCCCCGACCTCAAGGGCCGCGAGGCGATCCTGGCCGTGCACGCCAAGGGCAAGCCGATGGCCCCGGACGTGGACATGCACACCGTGGCCAAGCGGACCCCGGGATTCACCGGGGCGGATCTCGCGAACGTGCTCAACGAGGCCGCGATCCTCACCGCGCGCTCGGGCCGGCCGGTCGTGAGCAACGGCGACCTGGACGAGGCCATCGACCGGGTGATCGCCGGGCCGCAGAAGAAGACCCGCGTGATGAACGAGAAGGAACGCAAGATCACGGCCTATCACGAGGGCGGGCACGCCCTCGTGGCCGCGGCGCTGCGCTACACCGACCCGGTGACCAAGGTGACGATCCTGCCCCGCGGGCGCGCCCTCGGCTACACGATGGTCATGCCCGCGGAGGACAAGTACTCGGTCACCCGCAACGAGCTGCTCGACCAGCTCGCCTACGCGATGGGCGGGCGGGTCGCCGAGGAGCTCGTCTTCCACGACCCCACCACGGGTGCGTCGAACGACATCGAGAAGGCCACGGCCACCGCCCGCAAGATGATCAAGGAATACGGCATGAGCGAACGGGTCGGCGCGATCCGGCTCGGCCAGGCCGACGGCGAGGTCTTCCTCGGCCGCGACATGGGGCATCAGCGCGAGTACTCCGAGGAGATCGCCGGGCTGGTCGACGAGGAGAGCCGGCGGCTCATCGAGTCCGCGCACGACGAGGCGTGGGAGATCCTCACGACCTACCGGGCCGTGCTCGACGACCTCGCGCTCGAGCTGCTCGAGCGGGAGACCCTCAACGAGCAGGAACTGGCCGAGGTGTTCGCACCGATCGTCAAGCGCGATGCCCGACCGGTGTGGCTCTCCAGCCAGAGCCGCGGGGTCTCGGACATTCCGCCGGTGCGCTCCTCGAAGGAGATCGCCGCCGGGGACGCGCCGATGCTGCCGCAGGACGAGGCCGCAGCGGCCGGCGAGATCGACGAACCGACCCAGCGGCCGCCCTCGCCCCAGGCGCCCCACCCGGGCGGCGGCGGGCTCACCCCGCCCCACCCGGACGAGGACCAGGGGCAGGAATGACGAGCCCGCACTACGACGAGGAGCGGGCGGCGGCGGCGGTCCGGGAGTTCCTCATCGCGGTCGGCGAGGATCCCGACCGGCCCGGCCTGCTCGACACCCCCGCGCGCGTGGCCCGCGCCTACCGGGAGCTGTTCTCGGGGATCGGCCAAGATCCCGCGGACGTGGTCCGCACGTTCTTCGACCTCGGCCACGAGGAGATCGTGCTCGTGCGCGACATCGAGGTGTTCTCCACCTGTGAGCACCATCTCCTGCCCTTCCACGGCGTCGCGCACGTGGGCTACATCCCCTCGGCGAGCGGCCGGGTGACGGGCCTGAGCAAGGTGGCCCGCCTCGTCGACGTGTTCGCCCGCCGGCCGCAGGTGCAGGAGCGCCTCACCGGCGAGATCGCCGATGCCCTCGTGGAACTCGTGGACGCCTCCGGGGTCATCGTGGTGATGGACTGCGTGCACCTGTGCATGTCGATGCGCGGCGTACGCAAGGGCGGCGCCCGCACCGTCACCTCCGCGGTCCGCGGCCAGATGCGCGACACGACCACGCGCGCCGAGGTCCTCAGCCTGATTCACCAGGGCTGAGGCTCGCCTAGGCTGGCCCCCGTGAATGCACGCACGCAGGTGATGGGCGTGGTCAACGTCACCCCCGATTCCTTCAGCGACGGCGGGCAATGGCTCGACCACGAGGTCGCGGTGGCCCACGCCCGTCACCTCCTCGCCCAGGGCGCCGACCTCGTCGACGTCGGCGGGGAGTCGACCCGGCCCGGCGCGGCCCGGGTGCCGGTCGCCGAGGAACTGCATCGGATCATCCCGGTCGTGGCGGAGCTGGCCGCCGAGGGGGCGCGCGTGAGCGTCGACACGATGCGCACCGAGGTCGCCGCCGCGGCGCTCGACGCCGGAGCCGAGCTCATCAACGACGTCTCGGGCGGCCGGGCGGATCCGCAGATGCCGGCCCTCATCGCCGAGCGCGGCTGCCGATACGTGCTGAGCCACTGGCGCGGGCACTCCGACGTGATGAACTCCCTCGGCCGGTACCGCGACGTCGTGGCGGAGGTGAGCGCCGAGCTGCTCGCCCAGGTCGCCGTCTTCCGCGCCGCGGGCGTGGACCCGGACCGGATCGTGCTGGACCCGGGCCTCGGGTTCGCCAAGGACGCCGCCGCGAACTGGCAGCTGCTCGCCCACATCGAGGAGCTCACCGCCCTCGGTCACGAGGTGCTCATCGGGGCCTCCCGCAAGCGCTTCCTGGGGGAGCTGCTCGCGCACGACGGGGCCGAGTCCCTCCCGCTGTTCCGCGACCGGGCCACCGCCGCGGTCACCGCCCTCATGGCGGAGCGGGGAGTATGGGGGGTGCGGGTGCACGAAGTGAGCGCCTCCGTCGACGCGATCCGGGTCGCCGGGGCGTTGCGCAGGGCGAAGGACGGGTCGATCGCGTGAGGAGCGGACATGAGTGCTGAAGACGTCATCCGGCTGGTCGGGCTGACCGGGTCGGGCAACCACGGCGTGCTCGCCGACGAGCGGGCGCAGGCGCAGCCGTTCTCGGCCGATCTCACGCTGTACGTCGACACCGCCGCGGCTGCACGCACCGACGACCTCGTGCACACGATCGACTACAGCGCCCTCGCCCGCGAGGTGACGGGGGTCCTCACCGGCAGCCCGGTCAACCTCATCGAGACCCTCGCGGCCCGCATCGCCGACGTCGCGCTCTCGTACGGGGCGAGCCGCGCCGACGTCGTCGTGCACAAGCCCGAGGCCCCCGTCGGCGTGCCGTGCGCCGACGTCGAGGTGCGGATCACCCGCACCGCCCCGACCGGCGCGTTCGCCGGAAGCGCGGGCCCGGGGCTCTCGCTCGCGGAGCTCAGGGACGGCGCAGCCCGGCCCCCGCAGGCGGCCGAGCCCGCCGTAGTGCCTGCCGTGGCCCCCGTGACCGCGGTCCCGGCCCCGGCACCCGCGTCGCAGCCGGCCCCGGTGGCCGCGGCATCCGAGTACGAGTTGAGTGAGGGCGTGCCCTCGACCGCCGGGGCCACGACCGCGGACGTCCTGCGGAGCGCACCGTCCTCCCCCGCCGAGGTGGTCCTGGCTCTCGGCGGGAACATCGGCGACGTGCGGGAGACGCTGCGGGGCGCCGTCCAGGCGCTCGACGAGGTCGAGGGGCTGACGATCCTCGACGTCTCCCCGCTCGCGCGGACCGCGGCGGTGACGATGCCCGACGGCGTGGCCCAGCCCGACTATCTCAACGCGGTCCTCATCGCCACCACGACCCTGTCGCCGCTCGACCTGCTCGCCGTGGCGCATGCGATCGAGCGGCAGTTCGGGCGCGAGCGCACCGGCAAGTGGACCGAGCGCACCCTCGACGTCGACCTGATCCTCTACGACGGCGTGACCTCCGACGACCCCGAGCTCTCGCTTCCCCACCCGCTCGCCCGGGAGCGGGCCTTCGTGCTCGTGCCCTGGTCGCACGCGGATCCCGAGGCGTTCCTGCCGGGGTACGGCGGCGGCGCCGTCGCCGAGCTGGCCGAGCTGGCCCCGGACCGGGACGGCGTTCGCTGGCTCGCGCTCGACTGGCTCGACTCCTCCACCAGCGGTGCCCTGAACGAGGCCCCGCCGCGCTCCATGGCGGTCGCGCCGCCGGCGGGCCCTGCGGCCGGAGGCATCGAGCCCGAGGAGTCAGTGCCGCAGGTGCCGCAGGTGCCGGAGGTGTTGGAGGTGCTGGACGGGGAGCCGACCGGCGAACAGCCCGACCAACCGGCCGAGCAGCCGGATGCCGAGCCCGATGTGGGGCAGTCGGCGTCGGCGGGCTCTGCTGCCGCGGAGGACCCTGCTGCCGCGGCGGAACCGGAGCCCGACCGGGCCGAACAGTACGAACAGGCCGAGTCTGCCGGACAGGCCGAGCAGGCACAGGCCGCGGTCTTCGACGACGAGGCGACCCCGCCGAGCCGGCGTGCGCTCCGGGCGGCCGGGGAGGCGGCCGAGGCCGGACCGGCCGCCTTCGCGCCCCCGGTGGACCCGGGCGCGACAGTGGACCCGGGCGCGCCGGCTCCCGCCGCGCCTGCCTCCACATCGCCTGCCTCCGCATCGCCTGCCCCCGGATCGGCGCCCGCAGTGGCCGAGTGGCTCGCGTCCCGGCCCACGAGTGTCGGCCGCGCCGTCCCGCCCGTCGCCCCCGTCCCGCCCGTTGCCCCCGTCGAGCCGGTCGTCCCGGTCCCGCCCGTCGCCCCGGTCGAGCCGGAGCCCGGGTTCTCGGCACCGCGTGCCGCGTCGATTCCAGGGCCTCACCCAGCCGACCCAGCCAACCCAGCCGACCCGGCCGACCCAGCCAACCCAGCCGACCCGGCCGACCCGGCCGACCCAGCTGCGTCCGCCGATCCAGTTGCGTCCGCCGATCCAGCTGTGTCCGCCGATCCCGCCGATCCGGCCGGCCCTGCCGATCCAGTCGGCTCGGCCGGGCCCGGCCACCCCGGCGATGCGCCCGCGGCGTCCGGGGCGCTCCCATGGCTCCCCGGGGACGAGGGGGAGCGGCCCTCGGCGGCCCCCAAGTGGGCCCGGGTGCGGCGGGACGAGGCCGAGTAGAGGCGCATGAACCCGATCCGGCCGTTGCGCATCCGCGTCGTCGCGCTCATCTTCCTGCTCAGTGCCGCGGGCTTCACGATCGGGCTGCGACTCCTGGAGAGGCACGGCACCGACCCGGTCCGGCTGTCCGGGGCCGTCGTGGTCGTCCTCCTGCTCGCAGCGGTGGCCGTGGCAGCGCTCGGGCTGCGGATCCGCCGCTGGATCCGGCGCGGCGAGCACATCGACCCCATCGGGGCCACCCGCACCCTCGTGCTCGGGCAGGCCGCGGGCATCGCCGGGGCGCTCCAGGCCGGCTACTGCGCGGGCCAGGTGCTCGTGAGCATCCCCCGCCTCCCCGCCCCCGAACCACAGCTCGTGCTCGTGACCGCCGCGGCCGCCCTCGTGGCGGCGCTGGCGCTCGCGGGCGCCGGCCTGCTCGCCCAATGGTGCTGCCGGATCCCGCCGGACGACGACGAGCCCGAGAACCGCCCGCCCGGACCGCCCCGGGCCGCCTGACCGCCCCGGGATGGAACAATGGCGATCACTATGACTTCCTCCCCCTTCGACCTCGACGGTGCCACGTGGGTGAGCGTCTCCCGGCGACTCATCACGGTCCGCGTCTGGATCTGCCTCATCAGCCTCGGCATCCCGCTCCTTGCCGGAATCGTGCTCGGCGTCGTCTTCGGTGGGTGGCTCTGGATCGTGCCGGGGGTCATCGCGCTGCTGCTCGCCTGGCTGCTGTGGCTCGTGCCACGGCAGGTACCGGCGATCGGGTACGCCGAACTCGACGATGAACTCGCGATTCGCAAGGGCATCATGTTCCGCACTCTCACGCTCGTGCCCTACGGGCGCATGCAGTACATCGAGGTGGATGCCGGGCCGGTCGCACACAAGAACGGCATCGCCACGATCACCCTGCACACCGCCTCGGCCAGTTCCGACGCCGAGATCCCCGGCGTGCCCGAGGCGGAGGCCTCCCGGCTGCGGGACCGGCTCACCCGCCGCAGCGAGAGCATGCTGGCGGGTCTGTGACCTCGACGCCTCCTCCCGACCGCCCGGGAGCCGGCTCGCCCGAGCCGTCTCAGCCCATCGAGCCGACCCGGCCCATCGAGCCGACCCGGCCCATCGAGCCGGCCCGGCCCATCGAGCCGGCCCGGCCCGTCCACCTGTCCGAGCCTGCCCGGCCGCCCGCGCAGCGTTCGCAGCAGCCCCAGGCGGTCCGCCCCGAGGTCGACTGGCGCCGCGTGCACCGGGTCACGCCCCTGCTCAACGCCTGGAAGGTCGCCGCGGCGTTCATCGCCTTCGCCGCCTGGCAGGGCGCGCAGAACCTCGAGGGGGCCGACCTGCCGGGGGTGCAGGTGCTGCTCCTGGTGCTCGGGGTGATCGTGCTCGCCGCGCTCATCGGGCTCGTGTACAACTACATCGCCTGGCGCCGACTCGCCTACGGTTTCGACGACGAGTCGCTCTTCCTGCACCAGGGCGTGCTCTTCCGCAGCCAGCGGCACGTGCGCCTCGACCGCATCCAGTCGGTCGACATCAATCATCCGCTGCTGGCCCGGGCCTTCGGTTTCGCCGCCGTCAAGGTGACCTCCGCGGGCACGTCGGCGAGCAGCCTCACCCTCGCGTTCGTCACCGATGCGGAAGGGCACCGGCTCCGCAACGAGATCCTCGCCCGCGCCGCCGGTCTGGACCTGAGTGAGGACGACGGCGCCCCGCCCGCCGTAGCGCAGGAGGCACCCGAGAGCGTGCTGCTCGAGCTCGAGGCGGGACGGCTGGCCGGATCGCTCCTCCGCTCGCTCGGGCTCGTGCTCGGCGTCGTCGCCGTGATCGTGCTCCTCGGTGTGGCCGTGGTCACGCGGAACCCCTCGGTCGTGTTCTCGTTCATCGTGCCGATCTTCGCCGTGGGCAGCATGGCGTGGGCGCGGCTCAACGGCCAGTTCGGGTTCCGGGTGGCCACCTCGCCGGACGGGATCCGCCTGCGCTACGGCATGCTCGCGACGACCTCGCGCACGGTTCCCCCCGGGCGCGTGCAGGCGCTGCAGCTCACCCAGCCGATCCTGTGGCGGCGCAAGAACTGGTGGCGGGTGGCGGTGACGGTCGCCGGGGACTCCGTGACCGAGGGGTCGGTCAACCAGCCCGTGCTCTACCCGGTCGCCACCCAGGACGACGCGGCCCTCCTGCTCTCGCTCGTGCTGCCCGATCTGGGCGTCGAGGATCCGCTGGCCGTGATCGACGCCGCCCTCCGCGGCAGCGGACCGGCCGAGGGGTTCGTGACCACCCCGCGCCGGGCCCGGTTCATCGACCCGCTCGTCTGGCGCCGCAACGGCTACCGGGCCACCGATACGGCCGTGCTACTGCGCACCGGCCGGGTCTGGCGGTCGCTGACCATCGTGCCGAACGCCCGGATCCAATCCCTCGGACTCGATCAGGGCCCCATCGAACGCCGGCTCGACCTCGTGAACGTGGCCGTGCATTCCACGCCCGGCACCATCTCCCCGGCGCTCGCCCACCTCGACTCGGCCGACGCCTCCCGGTTCCTCGTCGAGCAGTCGGCCCGTGCCCGGGCCGCGCGGGTCTCGGCCGGCCCGGAACGCTGGATGGAGCGGCCCCACGCGGAGCGTGCCGAGACCCCGGTCACGATCGGGGAAGAGGACGACGCGGGCGGGCGTTCCACGGATACCGCGGGCACAGCCGATATGGCCGATATGGCCGATATGGCAGATACGGCAGATACAGCCGACCCGCCGGCAACCACCGTTGCGACCGCACCCGTGGCCTCCCCCGATGAACCCCGATGAGTCTTGATGAGCCCCAATGAGCCCCAATGAGCCCCGATGAGCCCGACGAAACCCCGATGACCTCATGAGCACCGATCCACCCCGGACCCGGCCCGGGCGCCTCGGGATCGGCGTCGTGGGCGCGGGCCGTGTCGGCGCCGTGCTCGCCAACGCCCTGCGGGCCTGCGGCCACGGCATCGTGGCGGTGAGCGGAGCCAGCCCCGACACGCTCGACCGGATCGACGCGCTCCTGCCGGGCGTGCCGGTCGAACCGGCCGACGTCGTGGTCGCGCGCAGCGAACTCGTGTTCCTCACCGTTCCGGACGACGACCTCGCCCCGCTCGTGCGGGGGTTGGCCGACCTCGGCCGGTTCCACGCCGGCCAGCTCGTGGTGCACTGCGCGGGCCGGTACGGCACCGAGGTGCTCGCACCCGCGCTCGCCGCCGGCGCGATCCCGCTGGCGATCCACCCGGCCATGACCTTCACCGGCACCTCCGTCGACCTCGCCCGGCTCGTCGGCACCCCGTTCGCGGTGAGCGCGCCCACCCCGGTGCTGCCCATCGCCCAGGCGCTCGTGGTCGAGCTCGGCGGTGAGCCGGTCGTGCTCGACGACGACGCCCGGGTGCTCTATCACGCCGCCCTGAGCCACGGCGCCAACCACCTCGTGACCCTCACGGGCCAGGCCGTCCGCACCCTCGCGGCCGCCGGCGTGGCGGACGGCGGCGCGTTGCTCACCCCGCTCATGACCGCCGCCCTCGACGGGGCGCTGCGCGGCGGTGACCAGGCGCTCACCGGTCCGGTCTCGAGGGGCGACGCCGGGACCGTCGCCGACCACCTCGACCGGCTGGCGCGGCTCACCGGGCCCGAGGTCGCCGACGTCCTGCCCAGCTACACCGCGCTCGCCCGCGCGACGACCACGCGGGCGCTGGCGACCGGTCGGATCGACGAGCGCCGGGCGGCGGCCCTGCTCGACGTGCTCACGCCCCCGGCCGGCGCGGACGGCGGCCACGCGGCCGGCCCGGCGGCCGCCCCCGCGCCCGCGGACACCCGGGTACGCGGGGCGATGCGCGTCGTCCACACGATCGACGACCTGCGCGCGGCGCTCCCGGAGGACGGGCGGCGACGCGCCGTGGTCATGACGATGGGCGCCCTGCACGCCGGCCACCTGGAGCTCGTGCGGCGCGCCGGGGAACTGGCCGACGAGGTCGTGGTGACCATCTTCGTCAACCCGCTCCAATTCGGCGCGGGCGAGGACCTGGAGACCTATCCGCGCACGTTCGATGCGGACCTCGCCGCGCTGACCGGGGCCGGCGGGGTCGACCTCGTGTTCGCGCCGAGCGTCGGCGAGATGTACCCCGGCGGGGAGCCGCGGGTACGCGTGAGCGCGGGGGAGGCGGGCCGGCGCTGGGAGGGGGCGGCCCGACCCGGGCACTTCGACGGCATGCTCACCGTCGTGCACAAGCTGCTCTCGCTCACCCGGGCCGACCTGGCGCTGTTCGGGCAGAAGGACGCCCAGCAGCTCGCGCTCATCCGGGCCATGGTGGCCGATCTCGACCTGGACGTGGAGATCGTCGCCGTGCCGATCGTGCGCGAGGCCGACGGGCTCGCCCGCTCGAGCCGGAACACCCACCTCTCGGACGAGGAACGTCGGGCCGCCCTCGTGCTCTCCCGATCCGTGGCGGCGGCCGTCGCGGCGGCCGACGCCGGCGCCGAGTCGGAGGCGGTGCTCGCCGCCGCCGAGCAGGCGCTCGCGGCACGCTCGGCCCTCGTCGAGCCGGACTATCTCGCGCTCGTGGACCCGGACACGATGGAGCCCCTCCCGCCCGGCGCCTCGTCGGGGCACCCGGCGGGGTTGATTATCATTGCCGCGCGGGTCGGTGGGGTCAGGCTCATCGACAACGCGCTCATCGGCCGGGGCGAGGAGCCCCGGCAGGAACAGGACCTCTCATGACCTCGCTCATGCGCCCGATGATGGTCGGGAAGATTCATCGCGCCACCGTCACCCAGGCCGACCTGCACTACGTCGGCTCGGTCACGATCGACGCCGAACTGCTCGAGGCCGCGGATCTGCCCGTCGGCCAGCAGGTCGACATCGTCGACGTGACCAACGGGTCCCGGCTCACCACCTACGTCATCGCCGGGGAACGGGGCAGCGGCCAGATCTGCATCAACGGCGCCGCCGCGCACCTCGTGCACCCGGGCGACGTGGTCATCATCATCGCCTACGGGATGATCGCCGATGCCGAGGCCCGCGACTACGAGCCGCACGTGGTGTTCGTGGACCGGGACAACCGGATCGTCGAGCGCTCGGACGACCCGAGCCGGGTGCCCGGCGGCTACGGGCTCGAGCGGAGCGGGTTGCCGATCGCCGAGGGCCGGGCCGCGGTCGCACGCGACCCGCGCCGGCGGCCGGATCCGATCGGCTAGGTAGAATCGACACCGTGACTGCCTCGCCCTCCTCCCAGACCGCCTCGTCCGAGGCCTCCCTGCCCGAACAGCTCCAGGTGCGCCTCGAGAAGCGCCGGCGCATTCTCGATGCGGGCGGTGAGGCATATCCGGTCGCCGTTCCGGTGACCACGACGATCGCGGCGGTACGCGAGGGATATGGTCACCTCGAGCCCGGTGAGGAGACGGCCGACGAGGTCGGCGTCGCGGGCCGGGTCGTCTTCGTGCGCAATACCGGGAAGCTGTGTTTCGCCACGCTTCAGGACGGTGCGGGCCACCACCTGCAGGTCATGCTCTCCCAGGCCGGGGTCGGCCCCGAGGCGCTCGCCTCCTTCAAGAGCGATATCGACCTGGGAGATCACCTCTTCGCCCACGGCCGGGTCATCTCCTCCCGCCGCGGCGAGCTGAGCGTATTCGCCGATCGGTGGCGGCTCGCGGCCAAGGCATTGCGCCCGCTGCCGACACTGCACAACGAATCCTCCGAGGAATCCAGGGTGCGACGCCGATACCTCGACCTCATCGTGCGCCCCGCCGCTCGGGATATGGTGCGTGTCCGCTCCGGCGTCATGCGATCGTTGCGGGCCAACTTCCACGATCGCGACTACCTCGAGATCGAAACGCCGATGTTGCAGACGCTGCACGGTGGGGCGGCGGCGCGTCCGTTCGAGACGCACATGAACGCCTATGACATCGACCTGTATCTGCGGATCGCCCCGGAACTCTTCCTCAAACGGGCGGTCGTCGGCGGTGTCGAGCGCGTGTTCGAGATCAACCGCAACTTCCGCAATGAGGGCGCCGACTCCTCCCACTCGCCCGAATTCGCGATGCTCGAGGCGTACGAGGCGTACGGCGATTATCACACGATGGCCGATCTCACCCAGGATCTCGTGCAGCGGGCCGCCCGGGACCTGTTCGGCGGCACCACCGTCACGCTGGCCGACGGCTCCGCCTACGACCTCGGCGGGCAGTGGACACGACTGAGCCTGTACGACTCGCTGTCGGAGGCCCTCGGCGAGACGATCACCCCGGGGACCGGCCTGCCGGAGCTGTTCGGGCACGCCGAGCGGCTCGGACTCGAGATCGACCACGACATCGCGATCCCGGGCAAGGTGGTGGAGGAGCTGTGGGAGCATCTCGTGGGCGACCACCTGCACGCGCCGACCTTCGTCATGGACTACCCCGAGGACACCTCTCCGCTCACCCGCGGTCACCGGAGCGAGCCGGGCAAGGCGGAGAAATGGGATCTGTACGTGCGGGGCTTCGAACTCGCCACCGCCTATTCCGAACTCGTGGATCCGGTGATCCAGCGAGAGCGGCTGCAGGCCCAGGCGCGCCTGGGATCGCGCGGCGATGTCGAGGCGATGAACGTCGATGAGGACTTCCTCGAAGCAATGGAACACGGGATGCCCCCGTCGGGCGGTATGGGCATGGGGATCGACCGGCTCCTCATGGCTCTCACCGGCCTCGGCATCCGCGAAACGATCACCTTCCCCCTCGTGAAACCGCGGTAGTCATGGATATCGTCATCGCCCTTGCACCACCCATCGGGGTCGGCCTGCTGTTCTATCTGCTCATGCGCATCTTCCTCACGGCCGATCGCCGTGAACGTGCCGCGCAGGCGAAGATCGACGCCGAGGTGGAACGGCGTATCAATGCGAATCCGCCGGCCACGCCCCCGCCGGGCCGACCCGAGTAGCACGACGCGAGCGGTATCAATGACGGCGGGCGGGCCGCCGCCGTGATGCCGGCCGGTTCGCGCAGCGCGGACATGGGGAGAAGTACCCATACAAGCGATCCGGGTGTGGTGTGGCATGTTAAGGATAAGTTTGGCAGAATGGCATTTGCCAGAGAAGTGCCGTGTGCCTAACGAAAGCGAGTATCACCATGGCTCAGAAGGTACGTGTTTACCTCATCGACGACATTGACGGCTCCGATGCCTCCGAGACGGTCTCGTTCTCGGTCGACGGCGTGTCGTACGAAATCGACGTGAACGACAAGCACGCGCAGGAACTGCGCAACTCGTTCAGCACGTGGGTCAGCCACGCGCGTCGGGCCACCGGCGGTGCTCGTCGTGGCGGCCGCCGTGCGGCCGCTCCGCGTTCCGCCTCGGACGCCGCGGCGGTCCGTGCCTGGGCGCGCGAGAACGGCTACGAGGTGAGCGACCGCGGCCGCGTGTCGGCCGAGATTCGCGAGGCCTACGAACAGCGCAACCGCTGACGAGGTCGAATCGGGTCGCCACGAGCCGATGACTGATACGTCGCTGCTGATCGGGACCGGGGAATGGCAGGTCTACCGCCTCGGTGATCCGGCACGCACCGAGCTGACCTGGCCGAGGCCCACCTTCCTGCTCATCCACCGCGGGCACCACTACGCCGTGAGTGAGATCGCCGCAGGCGAGGTGGTTCGCTTCGGGATTCCAGGGGAGCCGGTCTCGATCGGCAGCGGGGGCGCCTCACCGTGCCACCTGAGTGGACACCCGGGCGGGTGGATCTACGCGAGCAACTACGGCAACGGCACCGTGCGGGCCATCGATGTGACCGACACCGGCGACTTCACCGGTGCGATCGTGGATCTACCCCACGACGGAACCGGTCCCGTGACCGACCGGCAGGAGTGCTCGCACGCGCACTTCAGCATGGTCGTGGGCGACCATCTCGTCGTCGCCGATCTCGGCACCGACGAACTGCGGGCCTATCCGCTGGCCGCGGGCAGGCCCGACGACGATCCCGTCCTCACCCGGCTGCCCCCGGGGACGGGCCCGCGCCACCTCGCCCGCGTGGGCGGGGATCTCGTCGTCACCGGCGAGCTGAGCGGGGAGATCCTGGCGCTGCAGTGGGACGTCGACGCCGGCCGCGGGCAGGTCCGCGCCCGGGGACCGGTCGCCGCGGCCCGGGGGGCCCACTACGCGGCTCACGTCGAGGCCGTCGGGGACCGGCTCGTCGTCGGGGTGCGCGGCTCGAACACCCTCTCGGTCCTGGCCGCGGACGACCTGCGGCTGCTGCAGGAGGTTCCCACCGTCGCCTGGCCCCGCCACCACGCCGTGGTCGGGGACCACCTCGTGGTCGCCGGCGAACGCGCGGACGCCGTGGCCTGGCACCCGCTCATCCGAGCCCGTGAGGGGCTCGAGCTGGGGCCCGTCGAGCGGACCGTGAAGATCGCCTCGCCGATGTGCGTGCTCGCCGAGAGCTGAGCGATCCCGCCCGGCGGTCGCATCGCCGCACCGTTCCGATCCGTGGCCGGCTCCGAACCCGGTGGCGCCCGTGGTGCACACTAGGGGCATGACCTACACGCTCGTACTGCTTCGCCACGGCGAAAGCGAATGGAATGCCAAGAACCTCTTCACCGGTTGGGTCGACGTACCGCTCTCGGAGAAGGGTCGCGCGGAGGCCGCACGCGGGGGCGAGCTGCTCACGGAGGCCGGCCTCACCCCGGACGTCCTGCACACCTCCCTGCTGCGGCGCGCGATCACCACGGCGAACCTCGCGCTCGACGCCGCCGACCGGCACTGGATCCCGGTCAAGCGCAGCTGGCGCTTGAACGAACGCCACTACGGCGCCCTCCAGGGCAAGGACAAGAAGCAGGTCCGCGACGAGTTCGGCGACGACCAGTTCATGACCTGGCGCCGCTCGTACGACGTGCCGCCGCCGGCGATCGAGGCGGGCACGGAGTTCTCCCAGGACTCCGACCCCCGTTACGCCGGTGAGCCGATCCCCGCCACCGAGTGCCTCAAGGACGTGCTCGAGCGGGCCCTGCCCTACTGGGAGGGCGAGGTGGTGCCCGATCTGAAGTCCGGGAAGACCGTGCTCGTGGCCGCCCACGGCAACTCGCTGCGCGCGATCATCAAGCACCTCGACGGGATCGACGACGCGACCATCGCCGGTCTCAACGTCCCCACCGGGATCCCGCTCGTCTACGAGCTCGACGAGCAGCTTCAGCCCGTGATCCCCGGCGGGACCTACCTCGACCCGGAGGCCGCCAAGGACGCCATCGCCGCCGTGGCCAACCAGGGCAAGTAGCCACCCTCCCCGGACGCCCACGGGCGCCCGGACGCGAACGGGGCCCCGCCGATCGGCGGGGCCCCGTTCTCATTCCTCGGGCGTCAGTCGTCGACGCCGGAGTTGAAGTCGCCGGTCACGAGGTACTGGATCCGTCGGGCGACGTTGACCGCGTGGTCGCCGAACCGCTCGTAGAAGCGGGCGGTGAGGGTCACGTCGACGGTCTCTGCGGTGGTCCCCGGCCAGTTCTGCGCGAGGGTCAGGCGGAACGTGTCGAGGTGCAGCTGGTCGAGCACGTCGTCGTCGCGCTCCACGCGCAGCGCGAGCGAGAGGTCGTGGGACTCGAGCAGCTCGACCACGTCGCCCGCGACCCGCTTCGCGGCCTCGCCGAGGCGGTGGAAGACCGGGACGGCGGTCTCGGGGATCGCGACGTTCGGGTAGCGCAGCCGCGCGACCTGGGCCACGTGCCGCGCCAGGTCGCCCATCCGCTCGATCGAGGAGCTCATCCGCAGCGCGGACACGACCAGGCGCAGGTCCGAGGCCACGGGCTGCTGCCGGGCGAGCAGCATGACGCAGCGCTCGTCCAGCTCCCGCTCCAGCTCGTCCACCGCCGCGTCGGCGTCGATCACCCGTTCGGCCAGCTCCAGGTCCCCCTCGAGCAGCGCTGTCGTCGCGTCGGTGATGGCCGTGGCCACCTGACGGCTCATCGAGACCAGGTCGTCACCGACCTGGCTCAGTTCCTGGGTGAAGATCGCGCGCACTGCTCGCCTCGCATTCCTGGGGGGCCCGGCCCGAGCCGGAGCACTGGTGAGCCCCCATGATCCCATCCGGCCGTGAACCGGCAATGAATCGACCGTGAACCGTCGATGAGCCCGGGATGAACACGGCGCGCCGGGAACGTGAACACTGGGCGACCGGGGACCGGGGAGGCGCCGGAACCGCCCTGCGGGCTCTACTGTGGCAGCTGTGGAAGAACTGGAGCTCATCGGGGTGGCGTTGCTCGCGCTCTTCGTGGGTGTCGTGGGCACGCTCGCCTTTCAGTGGAGCGACCGCTCCCTGCACGGACCCGCGCTCGGGGGCACCGGTTCCGAGGACGACGTCGCGGCCGTGCTCGCCGCCCAGCCCGCGACCTCGGTGCTGCTCGACGCGGACAGCCGAGTCCTGCGTGCGAGTCCCGACGCGTACCCGCTCGGACTCGTGCGCGGAGACCGCCTGAGCCCGGTGGCGCTCGAGCTCATCGAACGGGCGCGCGGCGACGGCGGCACGGTCGCCACCGAGATCGCCCTCGCCCGCGCCCAGGGCCCCGAGCTCGTCTTCGACGCGCGGGCGACCCCGCTCTCGCGCTCCCGGGTCCTCCTGCTCGCCCAGGACCGGACCGCGGCGAAACGCCTCGAGGAGGTCCGCCGCGACTTCGTGGCCAACGTCTCGCACGAGCTCAAGACCCCGGTGGGGGCGTTGTCGCTGCTGGCCGAGACCGTGCACGACGCGGCCGGGGACCCGGAGGCGGTTCGCCGCTTCACCGCCCGGATGACGATCGAGGCGCGCCGACTGGCCGATCTCGTGCAGGAGATCATCGTGCTCTCGCGGGTGCAGGCGCCCGACGTCTCGTTGGCGGTCGAGGACGTGGAGCTCGACCAGGTGATCGCCGAGGCGGTCGATCGCGTGGCCGTCGACGCCCGCGAGCAGGGCACCGAGATCACGATCGGCGGGGTGTCGGGGCTGCACGTGCGCGGCGACCGCAGCCTCCTGACCATGGCGGTGCGCAACTTGCTCGACAACGCCCTGCGCTACTCGCCGCCCGCGGCCCCGATCAGCGTCGTGACCAAGGCGGCGCACGGCTCACGCGCCACCGGCGGAAACCCGGTGGGAACGGTGAGCATCGCCGTCATCGATCAGGGGGCGGGAATCCACTCCGCGGACGTGGCCCGGATCTTCGAGCGGTTCTTCCGCGGCGACCCCGCGCGCAGCCGCGACACCGGCGGCACCGGCCTCGGCCTGAGCATCGTCAAGCACGTGGCCGCGAACCACGGCGGCGACGTGCGGGTCTGGTCCAAGGTCGGTCGCGGCTCCACCTTCACCCTGCGTCTGCCCGAGTCCGCGGTGGACCCGGCGCCGAATACCCGAGGAGAACGATGACCCGGATCCTGCTGGTGGAGGACGAGGCCTCCTACCGCGACCCGCTCGCCTATCAGCTCGGGCGCGAGGGCTACGAGGTCGTGGCGGTCGCCGACGGCCCGCAGGCGCTCGAGGCCTTCGACGCCGACGTCGGCCTCGTGCTCCTCGACCTCATGCTGCCCGGACTCTCGGGGATCGAGGTGTGCCGGGAACTGCGCGCCCGCTCGACCGTGCCGATCATCATGCTCACGGCCAAGGACGAGGAGATCGACAAGGTGGTCGGGCTCGAGCTCGGCGCCGACGACTACGTGACCAAGCCCTACTCCTTCAGGGAGTTGCTCGCCCGCATCCGGGCGCTGCTGCGGCGACAGGGGGAGGCGGGCGAGCGCTCCCAGCCGGCGGGCGAGGAGCCCGAGGACGGCGTGCTCGTCGCCGGCCGGATCTCGATGGACACCGACGCGCACCTGGTCGCCGTCGACGGGCAGGGCGTGAGCATGCCGCTGCGCGAGTTCGAGCTGCTCGAGCTGCTGCTGCGCAATCCCGACCGGGTGCTCACGCGCGGTCAGCTCATCGACCGGGTCTGGGGCTCGGACTACGTCGGCGACACGAAGACCCTCGACGTCCACGTCAAGCGGTTGCGGGCCAAGGTCGAACTCGACCCGAAGCAGCCCCGCGCGCTCGTGACCGTACGCGGCGTCGGCTACAAGCTGCGCAGCTCGCTCGACTAGGCCCGTCGAGGCAGTCGGGGCCGGCTACCCCGGCTGGGGCGGGCGAGACCGATCAGGGGAGGAACTGGTCGTAGGGCTCGAGGGTGCCGTCGAGGACCGGTGCCGTGACGAGGATCGAGCCTCGCTGCGGCGTCGCGATCGAGATGCCGATCGTGCTCCCGGGGGGCGCGTCGACGGCCCCGACCTTGAAGTCGAACGAGGTCGACGTGCCGTAGCCGACCGACTTCGGGGTGAGGTAGATGGTCTGGCTCGCGTCGACGTCGACGAGCACCGGCGCCGCGGCGCCGACCTGCACCTGCACCTGCGTCGCCTCCTCCGTCAGGTTCGTGAGCGAGCCGATGAGCGTGCCCGGGCTGCCCTCGGCCGTGGTGAGCACGAGCATGTTCGTGGCGCGGATCTGATTGTCCAGCAGCTCCGTCACGCCGTCGCTCGGGTCGACGGGCAGGAGGGTCTCGTACGGCGAGCAGGCGCTCAACCCGGCCGCGACGGCGAGGACGGCGCCGGCGGTGGCGAGACGGCGAAGGCGGCTGGGCACAGAACTCTCCTTGGATGACAGGGGCCTACTGACGGCCCAGCCTAGCGCCTCGGGCCCGCCCGGCCGGCATCCCTGCGCCGCCGATCTGCGCCCGATGTGTGCCCGATGTGTGCCCGGCCCGCCCCCGATCTGCATGGAAACCCTTTTCAGGTGCGTGGTAAACTGAGCGTCGGCGAAAGGGAAGTGCAACCTCATGACCTTCAGTGTTGGCGAGACAGTCGTCTACCCGCATCACGGTGCGGCGCTCATCGAATCGATCTCCAAGCGGAAGATTCGCGGTGAGGAGAAGCTCTACCTCCGGCTGAAGGTGGCGCAGGGGGACCTGACCATCGAGGTGCCCGCCGAGAACTGCGACCTCGTGGGCGTCCGTGACGTCGTCGACGGGGAGGGGCTCGAGAAGGTGTTCGAGGTGCTCCGCGCCCCCTACGCCGAGGAGCCGACCAACTGGTCGCGCCGCTATAAGGCGAACGTCGAGAAGATCGCCTCGGGTGATGTGATCAAGGTCGCCGAGGTGGTCCGCGACCTCTCCCGGCGCGACGCCGACCGCGGCCTGTCCGCCGGCGAGAAGCGGATGCTCTCCCGCGCACGCCAGATCCTCGTCTCCGAGCTCGCGCTCGCCGAGAAGACCGAGGAGGAGCAGGCCGAGGCGCGCCTCGACGAGGTCCTCGCCTCCTGATCCTCACGGCCACGAGCGACGACGCCGCGCGTGTGGAAGAGTTCTCGCACGAAGTCATCGTCGTCGCGCCCGGGGAGGACCAGGCCATGAAGATCGTCACCGCGAAGGACCCGATGGTCGCCGAGACCATGTCGGCGGCGGGGTATCGGTCATGATGGAGCGGCTGCGCACCGGCGTCGGAACCGACGCCCACACCTTCGAGGCGGAGGGCCGCCTCGGCATGGCGCTCGCCGGCCTCGCGTTCCCGGACGCCCCGGCGCTCGACGGGCATTCCGACGGCGACGTCGCCGCCCACGCCCTCGCCGACGCGATCCTCTCCGCGGCCCGCCTGGGCGACCTCGGCAGCAACTTCGGCGCGGCCGAACCGGAGTGGGCGGGCGCCGCGGGCACCGCCCTCCTCGGTGAGAGCGCCCGCCGCGTGCGCGCCGCGGGCTTCGAGATCCTCAACGCCGCCGTGCAGATCGTCGGCAACCGCCCGAAGATCGCCGCCCGGCGGAGCGAGGCCGAGGACGTGCTGAGCGCGGCCGCCGGCGCCCCGATCTCCGTCTCCGGAACCACGAGCGACGGGCTCGGTTTCACGGGCCGGGGCGAGGGGCTGGCGGCGATCGCCACGGCCCTGCTGCTCGCCCCCGCGGGCTAGTCGCGCCGTCCGGACGCTGGGAGGAGGCGCACGCCGACGCGCGAGCGGCCTCCGGGAAGATAGGCTCACGCGGGTGACCCTGCATCTCTACGACTCCGCATCTCGGACCACGCGTGCCTTCGTGCCGCGCCAGCCCGGGCGGGTGGGCATGTACCTGTGCGGGGCGACCGTGCAGTCCTCCCCCCACATCGGGCACCTGCGCTCGGCGGTCGCGTTCGACATCGCGCGCCGCTGGCTCGAACGCAGCGGGTACGAGGTCACCTTCATCCGCAACGTGACCGACATCGACGACAAGATCCTGACGAAGTCGGCCGAGGCCGGCGCCCACTGGTGGGCGTGGGCGTACCGGCACGAGCAGGAGTTCACTGCCGCCTACGACGCACTCGGCCTCCTGCGGCCCACGTACGAGCCGCGGGCCACCGGGCACGTGCCGGAGATGATCGAACTCATGGGCCGGCTCATCGAACGCGGGCACGCGTACGTCGGCGACCCGGGCAACGTGTACTTCGACGTCCGCTCGTGGGGCGAGTACGGCAGCCTGACCCATCAGCTCCTCGAGAGCCTCGCCGGCGAGGACGAGGCCGACGTGCCCGGCGACAAGCGCGACCCGCGGGACTTCGCGCTCTGGAAGGCCGCCAAGCCCGGCGAGCCGGCCACCGCGGCGTGGCCCACCCCGTACGGCCGCGGCCGGCCGGGCTGGCACCTCGAGTGCTCGGCCATGGCCCACCGCTATCTCGGCGAGGCCTTCGACATCCACGCCGGCGGCTTCGACCTGCGGTTCCCGCACCACGAGAACGAGCAGGCGCAGTCGCGCGCCGCCGGCTGGGACTTCGCGGGCACCTGGATGCACAACGCCTGGGTCACGGTCGGCGGCGAGAAGATGGGCAAGTCCCTCGGGAACGCGCTCGCGGTGAGCGAGGTGCTCAAGGACGGGCCGCCCGTCGTGCTGCGGTACGCGCTCAGCGCCGTTCACTACCGCTCCACCCTGGAGTTCACGCCGGGTGCCTCGATGGCCGGTGCCGCCGCCGCGTGGGAGCGCATCGCCGGCTTCACCGCGCGCGCCGCCGAGCTCGATCCGGCCGTCGCCGCGGCCGAACCGGCGCAGGTCGACCTGCCGGCGGAGTTCGTGGCCGCGATGGACGAGGACCTGAACGTGTCTGCGGCGCTCGCGATCGTGCACGAACACGTGCGTCTCGGCAACGCCGCCCTCGCGGGCCCCGGCGGCCCCGAGGCCGGTCGACGCGCGCTCGGCGTGCGGGCCATGCTCGACGTGCTCGGGCTGGACCCGCTCGCACCGCGGTGGCGCAGCGGTGGCGGCGGCGACGAGGCCCTCGGGGTGCTCGTCTCGGCCGTGCTGGCGGACCGGGCCCGTGCCCGGGACGAGCGGGACTGGGCGAGAGCCGACGAACTACGCGACCTGCTCACTCGGGCCGGGGTCGTGGTCGAGGACGGGCCCGAGGGGGCCCGATGGACGGTGAAGAGGAATCATGGCCGGTAATCAGCAGCGCCCCGGCGGCGGCGGTCGACCGAAGAAGAAGGGGCCGAGCCAGGGAACGGGCGGGCACGGCCGCAAGCGGCTCGAGGGCAAGGGGCCCACGCCCAAGGCCGAGGACCGGGTCTACCACGCGGCCCATCGGCGCAAGCAGGCCGCCGACCGGCTCGTCGCCAAGCAGCAGCAGCAGCAGCGGCGGGCACCGGAGCGACGCGACCGGGTCGAGGGTGTCGTCACCGGGCGCAACTCCGTGCTCGAGGCGCTCCGGGCGGAGCTCCCCGCGACCACGCTGTTCGTGGCCTCCGGGCTCGACTCCGACGAGCGCGTGGCGGAGTGCCTCGAGCTCGCCGGCGCCGGCGGCGTGCCGATCCGGCAGGTGGGGCGCCCCGACCTCGACCGGATCGCCGGCGGCGTGCATCAGGGCATCGCCCTCGAGGTGCCTCCGTACGAGTACGCCGACCCCGGCGACCTGCTCGACGAGTCCCTCCGGGCCGGCCGGACCCCGCTGTTCATCGCGCTCGACTCGGTGACCGACCCCCACAACCTCGGGGCGGCGATGCGTTCGGGCGCGGCATTCGGCGCCGACGGGGTGATCGTGCCGGCCCGGCGGTCGGCCGGGGTCAACCCGACCGTGTGGAAGGTCTCCGCCGGGGCCGCCGCGCGGCTGCCGGTGGCGCGGGCGACGAACCTCGTGCGCACCCTGCAGGACTTCAAGCGAGCCGGCTGCTTCGTGGTCGGACTCGACGCGGGCGGTGACACGACCCTGCCCGAGTTCCACCTGGCGGAGGAGCCGCTGGTGCTCGTGCTCGGCTCCGAGGGGGCGGGGCTGGGCCGGCTCGTGCGCGAGACCTGCGATCTCGTGGTGAGCATCCCGATCGCCGCCCGGATGGAGTCGCTCAACGCCTCCGTCGCGATGGGGATCACGCTGTACGACGTGGCCCGCCGCCGGGAACGGGCCGCCGGAGGGCAGGCTGGGTAAGGTGGCGGGATGAACTGGCGACGGAGTACGGGCATCGTCATCTCCAAGACCGGCCAGGCCGTCCGAGCCGCCGGCTTCCTCGATGGCGCCCAGGTGCTGGCACGGATCGAATCCGATCCGGAGGCCCCCGATTCCGTGCTCGTGACCGTCGCGGTCGACGAGGCGGACCGGGTCGCCATCCTGAGCGAGGACGGGCGACGGATCGTGCCGGGGCCCGCCGTGGCGGACCTCGCACAGGCGATCGCGGACGACGTCCACGGCGAGGTCGGCTTCGCCGAGGCGGCGGGCCGGGCGGAGGACTCCGAGCAGGGGGCCGCCGGGCCGGACCCGTTCGACCAGCATCTCGACGTCGATGCGGCCTACGCCCCGGACCGCGCCGTCATCTTCGCGCGCACCGGGGCGGCCGGGGTCATCGACCTGGCCACGGCCGTCGACCAGCGGGTGTACACCCGCGAACACCTCGACGGGCAACTCGTGTTCGTGGCCGACGGCCCGGCGCTCACCGCGGTCGAGTGGCCCGGCGCTCTCCGGCCCGCGCTCGTGATCGAGCAGGGCGCCGCGTTCCCGGCGCTCACGGCCGTCACGGTCGACGGGTCGGCGCACGTGCACACGTGGGACGTCCAGGTCACCGAGGTGCCCGACGTCTCGGGCGACGCGCTCGGTGGCGTGCGGGCCTTCCTCGACACGGTGATCGGCACCGGCGCGCTCGTGGGGCGGCTCATGCGGCTCTTCCCGGCGGCGGAGCCGCTCGGGGTGCGCACGGCCCTCGACGGCGTGGACGCCGGTCCGGCCCGGCTGCTCGCCGCGCTCGGGCTCCCGGCGGACGCGGCGGCCTTCCTCGTGCACGATCGCGCCGCCGGCGAACTCGAGCAGGTGACGCCGGTCGACCCGGACACCCTGGTCGAGAGCCTGCGGCGGGCGATGAGCGGGGCGTCGGTCACGATGACCGAGACCGCCGAGGCCATGCGCCAGCGCGCCGAGGCGATGCGGCTGCGGGCCGAGACCGTGTTCGATGCGGCCGAGACGTTCACCGAGGAGGTCGTGCTGCCGGCCCGGCAGTCCTGGCTCACGCCGTCGCTCGCCGTGGCCGAGGCCGTCCTCGGCGCGCTGGCGATCCGCCGGGCCCGTCGCGGCGGCGCGCTCGGGGTGATCTCCGGGGTCCTCGGGGCGGTCCTGCTGACCGATGCGACCGTCAACCTCGCGATCGCGGCCTCCCCGCTGCTGCGCCGAGGCCGCGACTGACCGGCACCGATCGGCCCGTGCCCGCGGGGGTCAGTGCTCGGTGTCGGTGATCGCCCGGAGCGTCGCCGTGTCGAGCTCGAGCATCGCCTCCTCGTCCGGCCGATGCCGCAGCACCGAGTCGACGTAGGAGCGCGTCGCGTCGGACAGGGACACCTCGTGGCCGGCGTTCTCGGCCATGAACCACCGGTGCTCGAGGATCTCGTGGAAGATCTCGGCGGGCTCCAGCTTGCCGCGCAGGTCCCGCGGGATCATCCGCTGCACCGGCTCGAAGACGTCGGTGAGCCAGTCGTGGGCCACGTACTCCTCGTCGTCGCCGAGCCGGTCCTTCGCGGCCCGGAAGGTGTCCATGTCGTTGAGGAGCCGGCGTGCCTGGTTCTCCTGCACGTCGAGGCCGGTCAGGCGCATGAGCCGCCGGTGGTGGTGGCCGGCGTCGACGACCTTCGGCTGGATGCTCACGGTCGTGCCGTCGAGGTCGGCCGTCATGGTCAGCTCGCCGACGTCGTAGCCGAGCATGTTGAGGCGTCGGATCCGCGCGGTCACCCGCCACCGCTCGCTGCCGGAGAAGGACTCGGGCGCGGTGAGCTCCCGCCACAGCTCCTGGTATCGCTCCGCGAGCCGGTCGCCGATCGCGACGGTGTCGGTGCCCTCGGGAAGCACGCCGCCCGCGTCGAGATCCATGAGCTCGCCGATGATGTTCACCCGGGCGATCTCGAGGTCGTATTCGCGTTGGCCCACGGTGAGCGTGTCGTGCAGATCGCCCGTCTCGGCGTCGACCAGGTAGGCGGCGAACTCGCCGGCGTCGCGGCGGAAGAGCGTGTTCGACAGGGAGACGTCACCCCAGTAGAAGCCCGTCACGTGCAGGCGCACCAGCAAAACGGCGAGGGCGTCGATGAGCCGGGTCGCCATGTTCGGGGTGAGATGCCGGGAGAACAACGCCCGGTACGGCAGCGAGAACCGCAGGTGCCGGGTGATGAGCACCGAGTCGAGCGGGGAGCCGTCGGGGGCGGTCCGGCCGCCGATGACGCCGACGGGCGTGACCGAGGGCACCTCGAGCCGGTTGAGGTCGCGCAGGAGCTCGTACTCCCGGTAGGCGACGGTCTCGCCGATCTCCTTGATCGCGATGACCCCGCCGGGGATCCGCACGAATCGCACGACGTGGCGGGAGATGCCGCGGGGGAGTGCCGCGAGGATGTCCTCCGGCCATTCCGCCAGCGGGATCTCCCAGGGCAACTCGAACAGCGCCGGGTCGGGCTGGGCCACGGTGATCTGGAGGCGAGCGGGCATGGGGCCAAGTCTCCCACGGCGCGCCCGCCCGGTCGGGTGAACGCGACGGCGGGGCGGGCCATGGGCCCGCCCCGCCGTCGAACGCGCTCGATCAGTTGGGGAGACGCTCACCCGTCCCCGCGGAGAACATGTGCGACTCGCCCTCGCGGATCTTCACCCAGACGCGGTCGCCCTTCATCGGGGGCGTGCGCGGGTTGACGCGCACGATCATCTGGGCGTCGCCGGCGCCGGAGGTGATGTGCTCGGCGGCGTCCTTCGAGTCCAGCTCGCCGTAGAGGAACGCGTCCGAGCCGAGCTCCTCGACGAGGTTCACCCGCACGGGGAAGGCGCCCTCGGTGCCCTCGGAGGTCACGTCGAGCGACTCCGGCCGGAAGCCGAGGATGATCTTGCCCTCGTCCTCGGGGGTCAGGGCATCGACCGTCGCCCGCGGCAGCGGGACGTGGGCGTCGCCCAGGTGCGCCTTGCCCTCGGCCACCTTGAACTTGCCGAGGTTCATCGCGGGGGAGCCGATGAAGCCGGCCACGAAGGTGTTCGCGGGGCGGTCGTACATGTCGCGCGGGGTGCCGACCTGCTGGAGCACGCCGAAATTGAGGACGGCGATCCGGTCGCCCATCGTCAGGGCCTCGGTCTGGTCGTGGGTCACGTACACGGTCGTGACGCCGAGCCGGCGCTGGAGGGAGGCGATCTGCGTGCGGGTCTGCACCCGGAGCTTGGCGTCCAGGTTCGACAGGGGCTCGTCCATGAGGAACACCTGCGGCTGGCGAACGATCGCGCGACCCATCGCCACACGCTGGCGCTGACCGCCCGAGAGGGCCTTGGGCTTGCGGTCGAGGTACTCGCTCAGGTCGAGGATCTTCGCTGCCTCCTCGACCCGCTGGCGGATCTCCGCCTTGTTGATGCCGGCGATCTTGAGCGCGAAGCCCATGTTGTCGGCGACGCTCATGTGCGGGTAGAGCGCGTAGTTCTGGAAGACCATCGCGATGTCGCGATCCTTGGGCTGGACGTCGGTGACGTCGCGGTCGCCGATGAGGATGCGGCCGGCGTTCACGTCCTCGAGGCCGGCGAGCATGCGCAGGGAGGTCGACTTCCCGCAGCCGGAGGGGCCGACGAGGACGAGGAACTCGCCGTCGGAGACCTCGAGGTCGAGGGCGTCCACCGCGGGGCGCTCGGTGCCCGGGTAGATGCGAGAGGCGGCGTCGAACGTGACTGAAGCCATGGGGGTATGTCCCTTCACCGGCAGGTACGTGCCGGACGATCCGTTGTGAAGGTGCCAGAACTCTCTGACACGGCCCGATTCCCCGGGCTGCCGACCAGTGTGCCAC
Organism: Pseudactinotalea sp. HY160; assembly: GCF_009372055.1. Classification (NCBI taxonomy): domain Bacteria; kingdom Bacillati; phylum Actinomycetota; class Actinomycetes; order Micrococcales; family Cellulomonadaceae; genus Pseudactinotalea; species Pseudactinotalea sp. HY160. Next base: position 40,569 of record NZ_WHMT01000001.1, read on the forward strand.
ACGCGCCGGGATCGGCGGTGACCGCGCTCACCTTCTGGGATCGGAGGTGTGCTCCCCGCCCGTCCCGTCCCCGGCCTCGCCGCCGTGGATCCGCGGGAGGAACAGCGTGGCCGCGAACCCGACGGCCAGCGCGATCGCCGCCACGAGCATGGTCGACTGCACGCCGGCGGAGAACGCCGCCGTCAACGCGCCGTGCACCTGGTCCTGCGCGGCGGCGGGCAGACCGAGCCGGTCGAGGGATCCGAGCACGCCCCCGGCCGAGGGGCCGAGCGAGGACTCCAGCCGGGCGGCCTGCGCGGCACCCACGCCGTCGATACCGGCGAGCGAGCCGGCCGCGCGGGAGGTGGCGAACGCCGAGAGGATCGAGGCGAGGACGGCCACCCCGAGGGCCGAGCCCAGCTGCCGGGTCGTGGACTGGACGGCCGACCCCTGCCCGGAACGGGCCGGCGGGATCTCGCTCAGGATCGTTCCGGTGAGCTGGGCCGAGGCGAACCCGAGGCCGATGCCGTAGCCGGCGAGCAGCACCGCGATGAGCGCGGGGGACGTGGCGGGGCCGACGACGAGCGCCACGAGGACCAGGCCGACGGTCTCGATGGCCAGGCCCACGCTCGCCACGCCGGCGGGCGTGATCCGACGCGCGAGCGGGCCGGCGATCCCACCGGCGACGAAGGCGCCGGCGCCGAGGCCGGCGAGCACCCAGCCGGCGCCCATCGCGCTCAATCCCAGGGCGTTCTGGAGGTAGAGCGGCAGCACGAACAGCATCCCGAACTCGCCGAGGGCCACGAGGAGGGCCGCCGCGTTGCCGAGGCCGAACGACCGGTGGCGGAAGAGCGCGAGGTCGACCACGGCAGCCCGTCCCGCGGCCCGTCGGTGGCGCTGCCATGCGATGAACGCCACGAGGGAGGCGGCGGCCACGAGGAGGGCGGTCGCGGGCATCGAGAGCGGCAGGGACCAGGACAGGCCGGCCAGGTGGAAGTCGCCGCGCGGGACCCACCATCCGTAACTGTTCCCCTCGATGAGGCCGAGCACGAGGCCCCCGAAGGTGATCGCCGACAGCACCACGCCCGTGACATCGAACCCTCGCCCGGGATTCGGGTCGCGCGTCTCGGGGATGACGAGGAGGATCCCGGCGAGGATGGCCGCACCGACGGGCAGGTTGACCCAGAAGATCCAGCGCCAGCTCACGTCCGTGGTGAGCCATCCGCCCAGGAGCGGGCCCACGGCCGCCGTGCCGGCGATGACCGAGCCCCACACGGCGAAGGCGATCGCGCGGTCGCGGCCGCGGAAGAGGGCGTTGACCACCGACAGCGTGCTCGGCAGGATGGCCGCCCCGCCCAGGCCCTGGAGCGCGCGGGCGCCGATGAGGCTCGAGCCGCCGGTCGCGAAGCCGGCCCACAGCGATCCGGCCACGAACACGACGACGCCGGCGGCGAAGACCCGCCGGCGCCCGTAGCGGTCGCCGATCGTGCCCGTGGTGAGCAGGAGCGAGGCGAAGATGAGCGTGTAGATCGAGTTGACCCACTCGGCGTCGGTCAGGTCGAGATCGAGGTCGCGGATGAGCACCGGGAGGGAGACGTTGACGATCGTGCCGTCGATGACGATCATCGCCACCCCCGCGGCGAGGATCGTCAGGGCGAGCCAGCGCCGCCGCCCCTCGAGGGCGGGGACCGGGTGATCGCGACCGCGCAATCGAAGTGACGTCATGTCAGATACCCTACGCCGGAGCTGACACGGCGTCAGCAACCGGGGGCGTCGGCGTCAGGCGGGCCGTCCCCCGCGCTCGCGGGCGAGGACGGCGAGCGCACTCGCCAACTCCTCGGGGCCCGCCACCCGATACGGGGCCACCGACTCCGCCGCACCGACCTTGATCCCCACGTCGCCGTCGCCGAGGGTCGCCAGGGCGGTCTCGTCGGTCACGTCGTCACCGGCGTAGAGCACCGGAAGCGGGTCCCCGTCGCCGGCGAGTTCGGCGCGGAGCGCGACCAGCGCCCCGCCCTTGGTCGAGGGCACGACGGCGAGCTCGACCACCTGGTTCCCGCGGATCGGATGAACCCCGGGCAGCCCGGCCGGGCCGGCGAGGGCCGCAGCGGTCGCCGCGGCCGCCGGCCCGGGGGCGAGCGGGCGGGTGTGCAGCACCGCGGCGGCGGGCTTGTGCTCGACCCACGCGCCGGGATGGCCGGCGGCGATCTCCTCGGCCGCCGCACTCACCCGCTCGAGCAGCTCCCGCTGGGCGTCGGTCAGGGTGAAGGGCTCGTGCGCGACGCCGACGCCCTCGAGCCGGGCGCGTTCGGCGCCGTGGCTGCCGATGAGCCGCGTGCCCGCCGGGGGATCCGCGAGGGTGACCAGGTCGGCGGCGGGACGCCCCGAGACCAGGGCGAGGTGGACGTCGTCCATACGCCCGAACTCGGCGAGCGCGGCCGCCGCGCGCTCCGTGGGCCGCGCGCGGGCGGGGTCCTCGACGAGCGGTGCGAGGCAGCCGTCGAAGTCGAGGGCGACGAGCACCCGCGGGCGCCGGGCGAAGTCCGCGAGGGCCCGGAGCAGGTCCGGGGCGAGGGGCCCGTCACTCATCGCGCGCCTCCACGTCCGTGCGGCTCCCCGGCAGCGGGGCCTGGTTGAGGCCGCCCTGATGGGCGAGGGCGGTGAGGAAGGAACGGGCCCAGTGGGCGACGTCGTTGGTCAGCACCCGCCGCCGCAGGGCGCGCATGCGGCGGCGGCGCTGCTCGCGTGGCATTCGCATGGCCGACAGGATCGTGGTCTTCATCCCCTCGATGTCGTGCGGATTCACCTGCAGCGCGGAGGTGAGTTCGTCCGCGGCGCCGGCGAACTCCGAGAGCACGAGCACGCCGTCGAGGTCGCTGCGCGCCGCCACGTACTCCTTCGCCACGAGGTTCATGCCGTCGCGCAGGGCGGTCACGAGCACGACGTCGGCCGCCCGGAACATCGCCGCCATCTCCTCGGCGGGATAGGAGTGGTGGAGGTAGTGGATGACGGGTCGGCCGATCTCCGCGTGATCGCCGTTGATGCGGCCGACCATCTCCTCGACCTCGCTGCGCAGCTGCACGTATTCGGCCACCTGTTCCCGGCTCGGGCTCGCGACCTGGACGAGCACGGCCTCGCCGTTGCCGATGGCGCCCTCGGCGAGCATCTCCCCGAACGCCTTGATCCGGTGCCGGATGCCCTTGGTGTAGTCGAGCCGGTCCACGCCGAGCAGGAGCACCTGCGGATCACCCAGGTCGCGGCGGATCTGCCGCGCCCGCTCGATGGTCTCGGGCCGGTTCGCCAGCTGATTGAAGGCCTTCGAATCGAGCGAGATCGGGAACGCGCCGGCGCGGATCGTGCGGCCCGGGTTCGCGAACGGGGTGGTGATCGAGACGTTCTGCCCGCGCACGGGATGAGCGGTGAAGCGGCGCACCGATCGCAGGAAGTTCGCGGCGTCCCCCGAGCGCTGGAAGCCGATGAGGTCCGAGCCGAGCAGCCCCTCGAGCACCTGGTGGCGCCAGGGCAGCTGCCCGAACAACTCCATCGGCGGGAACGGGATGTGCAGGAAGAACCCGATGTGCAGGTCGGGTCGGGCCGAGCGCAGCAGTGCCGGCACGAGCTGCAGCTGGTAGTCCTGCACCCACACCGTGGCCCCCGGGGCCGCGACCGCCGCGGCCGCCGCCGCGAACCGCTCGTTCACGGTCCGGTACACCGACCACCACTCGCGGTGGTACTCCGGATCGACGATGACGTCGTGATAGAGCGGCCACAGCGTCGCGTTCGAGAAGCCCTCGTAGAACTCCTCGATCTCGGCGGCGCTGAGCGGCACGGGGGTCATCGCGATGCCGTCGTCGGTGAACGGATCGAGCTCCAGATCCGCCGACCCGGACCAGCCCACCCACGCGCCGCCGCCCGACCGCATCATCGGGGCGAGCGCCGTGACCAGCCCCCCGGGGGCCCGGATCCACGAGATCGTGCCGTCCTCGTCGACCGAGACGTCCACCGGGAGGCGGTTGGCGACCACCACGAACTCCTGAGCCGGACCCTCCTGTGAATCATGCATCCCTCCACACTAGGCCAGCCCCCCGACGGCGCCAGGGGGCCGCGGTCCGCGAGCCGAATGGTCTCGGAGCAGGCGGTGTCGTAGTTTCCATGCATGAGCAGTGACGAGGACCCGGGCGAGCCGTTGGGGCAGATCGGCGGCTACGAACTCCGACGGGTCCTGGGAACGGGCGGCATGGGAACCGTCTACGAGGCCGCGGACGGCGCCGGGCTGACCGTCGCCCTCAAGGCGCTCCACCCCGCCTTCGCCGCCGACCCGGAGAGCCGGGAGCGACTGCGCCGGGAGGTGGCCACGCTCCACCGGGTGCGCGGGGCGCAGGTGGCCCAGGTGATCGACGCCGAGGTCGACTCCACGGAGGCGTTCATCGTCACCGAACTCATCCACGGCCAGCCGCTCGACCAGTCCGTGCACACCCACGGCCCGCTCGAGATCCGCGAGCTCGCCGATCTGGCCGCCGGGCTGGCCACGGCGCTCCAGCAGATCCACGGCGTGCACGTGGTCCATCGCGATCTCAAGCCGAGCAACGTCATGCTCACCGAGGCCGGGCCCGTGCTCATCGACTTCGGCATCTCCCAGCTCGTGGACGACGCCCGGATCACCCGCACCGGTCTGGTCACCGGCACCCCCGGTTACGTCGATCCCGTCGTGCTCGGCGGGGCCGCGCCCGACCAGCTGGGCGACTGGTGGGGGTGGGCCGCCCTCCTCGTGTTCGCGGCGACCGGGCGGGAACCGTTCGGCACCGGCCCCGCGACCCTCGCCCGCGCGACCGAGGGCCGCGTCGACGTCGAGGGACTGCCGCGACCCGTCGCCGAGGTGCTCACCGTGGCGCTCAACCCCGATCCGCGGTACCGGCTGCCGCCGGCGGACGTGGTCGAGCTGCTCGGCGAGATCGCCCGCGGCCGGCACGTGAGCGTGCCCCCGGCCGCCGTCGCCGGTGCCCGCGACGGGCATGGCTCGCAGCCCCCGTACGGCTCGGTGGGAACCGCCGGCCCCGTGGGAACCGCCGGCCCTGCCGGAACCGCCGGGCCCGCCGGTGCGCCGCCGCCGAGCTACCCGCCGGGCGGTCCGCCGCCGGCGCAGCGGGTCGCCCGCGATTCCCTCGTGGAGTCCTGGCCCCGGTTCCACTCCACCGTGGCCGAACCCGTGCGGGCCTATCCGGGACCGGAGCCGTACTACGCGCCGGACCTCGCGGAGCGGGGACTGCGCCCGGCACCCTCCCGGCCCGTGATGACGACGCTCGCCTGGCTCGTGCTCGTGGCGTTCGCCGTCCGCGCGGCCGGCAGCGCGACGATCGCGTTCGCCGCCGTGCTCGCGGGCGCGGGCGCGTGGGGCTGGGGGGAGCGGCGGCTGCGGGACCGGCGGATGCGGTTCGGTCGGCGCCGCCGGGACGGCGCGCTCGTGTGGCTCGCCGCCCCGGTGCATCTGGTCAGCGGCGTGGTGACGGCGCTGCCCGGCCTCATCGCGGGGGCGGTGGTGGCGCTCGGGGCGTGGCTCGTGCTCGGGCGGTTCATCGCCGCCGGCCTCGCGGCCGGGCTCGCCGTGGCACTGCTGGCCTTCATGGCCTGGTTCGTTCCCAGCTCGGGGGCCGCCCGGGCGGGGGTGCGGCGGGTGTGGGCCGTGATGATGCCGAATCGCGGCGCGGCGGCGGGGGCCACGGTGGTGGCCGTCGTCCTGCTCGGGGTGGTCGCGCTCTGGGCGCTGGGGCAGGTGGATTCCGCCTCGTGGGACCCGTTCCCGATGCCCACGCCGTGAGTGCGTATCCTAGGCACTGCCGACCGCCCTCGACCTTCCGAAAGAGTTCCATGTCAGCGAACACCAAGCGCCGTGAAGACGCTCGCAAGCAAGCCGAGAAGATCGCCGCCAAGCAGGCCTCCTCCGACAACCGCACCCGCAACATCCTCATCATCATCATCGCCGCCGTGATCGCGCTGCTCGTGGTCGCGGGGATCGTGATCTACCAGGCGTCGCAGAAGACCCTGCTGAGCGACTTCGAGGGGACCGCGCCGGCGGCCGCGGACACGCACGGCGGGATCGCCTTCAGCGACCAGGGCGTCGGGGTCGTCGGCTCGGGCCCGGTGGTGCAGGTGTACGTCGACTTCATGTGCCCGATCTGCGGCGACTTCGAGGAGGTGAACGGCGCCGACCTCGTCGAGCTCGTCGAGGCGGGGACCGCCACGGTCGTCTACCACCCCGTCAACTTCCTCGACCGCTACTCCCAGGGCACGGCCTACTCCACACGCGCGGCGAACGCGTTCGTCACGGTCGCCGAGGACGCCCCCGACCAGGCGCTCGACTTCATGACCGCCATGTTCGAGCAGCAGCCGGCGGAGAACACCACGGGGCTGACCGACGAGGAGATCGCCGGCATCGCGGTCGACGCCGGCGTTCCCCAGGAGGTCGCGGACACGTTCGGCGACCTCACCTACGGCGACTGGGTCGACGCCGCCTCCCAGCAGGCCACGCGCGACGGGGTGACCGGGACGCCGAGCGTCGTCATCAACGGCACCCCGCTCGACACCAAGAAGTACAACTGGACCCAGCCCGGCGTGCTGCGCGACCACATCGAGGAACTCGCGGGCTGATCGATCCCGACGGCCGGTGGCCGGCGGCACCGGGGAGGACGCCCCGGCCGCCGGCCACATGCCGTTTTCGCCATCACGACCCGCTCTGGCAGAATCGACCTGCCCGCGGGGCGCGCCACCTTAGCTCAGTTGGTAGAGCAGCTGTCTTGTAAACAGCAGGTCGTCGGTTCGAGCCCGACAGGTGGCTCCATAGAGGGGCTCAGCAGTTCGTTGCCGTGTGCACAGTGCGCACAGTGGTTGCCGCGTTCGACTGCCCGGCCGGGCTTGTCGACGTCCACCGGAGGACGTACGATGACTGATTGCACGCGACAATCGTGAACGCAGGTGCTCACATCGTCGTGCATGAACGCACATCAGCAGCAGGGACGCTCTGAAAGGTATGGGATGACAGGAATCGCCATGGGCCCTCGTCGACGAGGCAGGGCCATAGGACTGCTCGGGCTGCTCGTCGCAGCAGCGACCTCGCTCGGGCTGCTGGGCCTCGCGCCCGTGGCCGCGGAGGCGGCCACGTCCGACGACGGCAGCATCTCGGCGGAGATCGAGTTCGTCGATCCCGCGGAGGACGGGGAGTACGCCGTCGGCGACGTGCTCGCCTTCACCTACGTCGTCGTCAACCTCCTCGACGAGGACCGGAGCCTGAGCCTCGTCGAGAGCAACCTCGACGGGGATGAGGGCTGCAAGTGGTTCAAGGCGGCCCCGGGTGCCGAGCAGCGCTGCGTCGGCCGGGCCACGCACACGGTGACGGCGGCCGACCTCGCGGCGGGCGCGTTCACCCCGACCGCCACCTGGGGCATCCACTCGGGCATCGACTACGTCGGGATCGCGTCCGAGGTCGAGGTCGTCGGCGAGCCGGTCGACCTCATCGGACCGGGCATCAGGGCCGAGGTCGTCGCGACCAACGCCCAGGCCGACCACGACTACGAGGTGGGCGACGTGCTCGAGTTCGCCTACGTCGTCACCAATCTTCTCGACGAGGCGCGCTCCACCCAGCTCCTCGAGAGCAACCTCGACGGCGACGCCGGCTGCAAGTGGTCGAGCCACCCCGCCGGAACGACGTACGAGTGCGGCACCCCGCGGCACACCGTGACGGCCGCCGACCTCGAGGCCGGCTCCTTCGTGCCCACCGCCACGTGGGCGATCCACACGGGCACCGGCTACCCGGGGGCGCAGGAGAGCATCGAGATCGTCGGGGATCCGGTCGGCCTCGTCGACCACACCGAGGCCGGCAACGGGGGCCTCGACTTCGACGCCTCGTGGGAGGGCGAGCCCTTCTACACCAGCACGCAGCTCGCCACGAACGGCGTCGGCGGCTTCCCGAACTACCGGATCGTGGCGCTCGCGGTGACCAACAGCGGCGACCTGCTCGCCTCCTACGACGGGCGTCCGACCGGTGCCGATTCCCCCGGGCCGAACTCGATCCTGCAGCGGCGCAGCACCGACGGCGGCCAGACCTGGGAGGAGCAGACCGTCATCCACGCCGGGAAGGTGAGCCGGCCCATCCACGGCTTCTCCGACCCGAGCTATATCGTGGACCGGATCACCGGCGAGGTCTTCAACTTCCACGTGTACTCGCAGGACCAGGGCTTCTTCGGTTCACACGCCGGAACCGATCCGAGCGACCGGAACGTCGCCCACGTCGAGGTGTCGCGCTCGACCGACGGCGGCCGCACCTGGACCCACGAGATCATCACCGACCAGATCACCCCGGACCCGTCGTGGACCAGCCGGTTCGCGACCTCCGGGCAGGGAATCCAGCTCAAGTACGGCGAGCACGCCGGCCGGCTCATCCAGCAGTTCCCGGTCATGGTCGCGGGGGTGATCAAGGCCGTGAGCGTCTACTCCGACGACCACGGCGACAGGTGGCAGGCGGGGACGCCGGTCGGGGTGTCGATGGACGAGAACAAGACCGTCGAACTCTCCGATGGCCGCGTCATGCTCAACTCCCGTGACAGCGCCCGGAGCGGCTACCGCAAGGTCGCCTTCTCCACCGACGGTGGCGTGACCTACGGCGAGGTCACCCTCGACCGGGAGCTCCCGGACCCGACGAACAACGCGTCGATCATCCGGGCCTTCCCGAACGCGGCCGAGGGGAGCGACGAGGCGAGGATCCTGCTGTTCTCCAACTCCGCCAGCACCACGAGCCGGACCAATGGAACGATTCGGATGTCCTGCGACGACGGGCAGACCTGGCCGATCTCGAAGACGTTCGAGCCGGGCGGGATGGCCTACTCCACGCTCGCGACCCAGCCCGACGGCAGCATCGGTCTCCTGTACGAGCCCGGTGGCGGTGGCGGCGGCATCGCCTACGCCAACTTCAACCTCGCCTGGCTCGGCGGGATCTGCGCCGGCGTCACGGCCGATGAGGCGAGTGTCGACCCGGGATCGAGCGTCGACGTGCAGCTCACGGTCACGAACCAGACCTCGGCCGCGCTCACCGGGGCGGCCATCGCGCTCGACCTGCCGGCCGGGTGGACCGCGTCCGAGGCCGTCGTGCCGGAGATCGCCCCCGGAGGCTCTGTGCGGGTGCCGGTGACCATCGCCGTGCCGGCGGGCGAGGTGCCGCAGACGGTGCGCATCCCGCTGACGTTGACGACGCCGCGGGGCTCGTCGTCGGGGTCGCTCTCCGTGCGGGTCAACGCGCCCGTCGGGCAACCGATCACCGTGGTCGGGACCCACACGAACCCGAAGGACCTGGACACCTACGAGGTCGGTGACCGGCTCGAGTTCACCTTCGCCGTGGAGAACATCTCCGGTGGCCCGATCGCTGTCGTTCCGGACGGAACGCTCGAGGGCTTCGACCCCGACGACGGGGCGCCGAACTGCCGCTACCGCGCACTACCGACCGACGGCGGGTACGAGTGCACGACGGCCTTCCACGTGGTGACCCAGGCCGACCTCGACGCCGGTGAGTTCGCGCCGGTCACGTCCTGGGATGCCCGGGAGGGGGGCGAGAGCGGGCCGAGCATCGGCAGCATCGCGCTCGACTCCCCCGTGGTGATCCTCACCAGTGGCAGCACGGGCGACTCGGACGGGTCGGACGCCGACGCCGACGGGTCGGATGGTTCGGACGCCGGCAGCGACGGGTCGGATGCCGGGAGTGACGGTTCCGACGGTGGGTCCGACGGCTCGGACGGCTCCGATGCCGGTGCTGACGGTTCGGGCGCTGGTTCCGACAGCGGTGCGGACGGCTCCGATGCCGGTGCTGACGGTTCGGACGCTGGTTCCGACGGCGGGTCGGACGGCTCCGACGGTGCTGATGTCGGCGCGGATGGCTCGGACGCCGGTACTGACGGATCGGACGCTGGTTCCGACAGTGGGTCGGACGGCTCCGACGGTGGATCCGACGGTGCCGATGTCGATGCTGATGGTTCGGGCGCTGGTTCCGACGGCGGGTCGGACGGCTCTGATGCCGGTGCTGACGGTTCGGGCGCTGGTTCCGACGGCGGGTCGGACGGCTCCGACGGTGCTGATGTCGGCGCGGATGGCTCGGACGCCGGTGCAGATGGTTCGGGCGCCGGTGCGGACAGCCCCGACGGCTCCGACGCCGGTTCGGGTGACGAGGGAGCCGACCGGCTGCCGTCGACCGGGATCGCAGCAACCGCGGCGGGCCTGCTCGCGTTGACCCTGATCGGCCTGGGCATGGCACTCAGGGGTCGCCGACTGAACGCCTGATCCGCCGGCCCCTCCTGATTCGACTGTGGCACCCATCGATCGATGGGTGCCACAGTCGTGTCGTCTCAGGTCCAGGTCCAGGTCCAGGTCCAGGTCCAGGTTCAGGTTCAGGTCCAGGTTCAGGTTCAGGTCCAGGTACAGATCACCGACCGCCGACCACCGACCGCCGACCGCCGACCGCCGAGCCCGCGTACGCGCATGCGCGGGTGTGCGCCGGAGTGTCGGAGCGTCGGAGTGTGGAAGTGCCGGGAACGAGTCGGGCACCGCTCCCTCGTGGGAAGCGGTGCCCGACCGTGGCAGCCTCAGCCGTCGGCGCGGCGCCTCGCATGCGCGAGTGCGATCCCCGCCAGGGCCGTCAGTGCGGCCAGGAGGAGGACTGTGCCCACCTGGACGCCCGTCGCGGACAACTGAGTGGGAGGAACCTGGCTCGGGGCGTCCGGTGCGGCGGCACCGGCCTCCCGGTCGCGATCCTCGGGCGCGTCGTCAGCGGCTGCGGACGCACCGCCGGAATCCGCGTCCGATTCCGTGGCCGAGGCTCCACCGGCACTCGACTCCGCCGGCGCCCCGGTGTCACCGGAGCCACCCGCGGTCGTGGCGCTCAGACCTTCGGTGTCGGTCGTCCCGTGGGCGCCGGTTCCGCCGGTTCCGCCGGTGTCGGCGGTACCGCCGGACGCCGAGCCGTCATCCGGGTCGGACGAGGCGTCCGACCCGCCAGCACCGCCGGTGTCGGCCGACCCGGCCGGGCCGGTGCCGCCGGTGCCCTCGCTGTCGTCGGCCCCACTGGTCCCGTCGGTGCCCGCGTCGGCCCCGTCGCTGTCGGAGGCGCCGCCGATTTCGGAGGTTCCTTCGGTGCCCGAGTCGGCCCCGTCAGTGCCCGAGTCGGTGCCGTCACTGCCGTCGGTGCCGTCGGTGCTGTCGGTTCCGCCGGTATCGGACGTGCCGTCGGCGTCGGCCGTGCCCTCCGAGCCGTCGTCCCCGCCGCCCTCGTCCCCGCCGCCCTCGACCACGGCCACCTGCACGCGCGGATCGGCCGTGAGGCCCGCGGAATTGGCCAGGCTCACCTCGAGCCCCGCCCACACGACCGAACCCGCCGGCGCGTCCACCCGTGCCGAGGCGCTGATCGTCACCGGCGTGCTCGGCGCCACCGCTGACGGGAGCACCACCTGATAGCTGCCGTCCGCGCCGAGAACGACCGTACCCAGGCTCGACTCGGGGGCGGCGGTCAACTCCAGTCCGGGACCGGTCACGACGGTGATCACGCCGTCGCGGACGGGGGCCGTCCCGGCCGTCACGGTCGCGGTCAGGTCGACCGGGGAGTCGCTGCGGGCGGTCGCGGCCGTCGTCGTCAGATCCGCGGTGAGCGTGGACACCGGCGCGAACCTGATCTTCCCGGTGTTCGCGTTCGCGTCCCACGTCTGCAGCGCCTGGCCGAACGTGCGGGCGAACTCGTACTGCCCGGCCGCGTTCGCGGCGCCGATGCCGGTGAGCGCCGGATCGTCACCGGGCGAGCCGAGCCAGGAGGCGGGGACGTGGCCCTGATTGCGGAGCAGCCAGTCCGTGCCGAGGTCGACGAGCAGCACCGACTCCGTGACGGCGACCGCGCGCGCGGCGGCGAGGTGGCCGTCGTCCGTCCCCGCCTGGGCGAGCACGAGGATCGGCACGGCGCCGTCCGTGCGCACCCGCTCGATGAGCGTGATGAGGTCGGCGCGGTAGTCCGCCACGTCCGAGGCCTCGGCGCCCGTGACGATCGAGACGATCCCCGCTCCGGCATCCCCGATGCGGCGGTCGTAGTCGGCGAGCAACTCGGCCACGGTGCTCGACGTCTCCGTCGTGTCCACGACGAAGCTCGAGCGGTGAGTCCGCTCCCACCGCTGCCGCTCCTCGAGGTGGCCGACCCAGTCCCGCGCACCGCCCGTGCGCGGCACGCCCGGGCCGAGATCGCCGGTGAACAGCCAGGTCGAGTCCCGGTCGACCAGGGTGCGCAGCGCGGCGGCGTCCGCCGGGGCGAACGTGGCGCCGTCGATGCCCATGGAGCTGAGCGCCCCCGTGCCGAGCACGACGTTCCAGGCGGACACCCGCCGGATCTCGCCCGTGAACGGGTCCGTCACCTCGTCGCCGGCCACGAGGCCGCCGATGACGAACCGATCGAGGTCGGCGATATCCGCCACGAACGCGCGTCCCGGCTCCACGAGCACGGGGATCGCGTCCACGAAGATCGTCAGGTGGCCGTCCTGGCTGCCGACCGAGATGAGGTGCCGGTTCCCGTCGTTGTACCGCGATTCCGTGCGCACGTCGGCGAGCACCTCGCCGCCGCTCACGACCCGGTAGGTGACGCGGCCGTCGTCCATACCCACGGCGAGGGAGTCGCCCGGGTGCGCGGAGCTGCCGAGGCTGAGCAGCGTGCCCGTGCCGGTCGACGTGGTCGAGGCGTACAGCTGGATGGAGCCCTCGCGCCGGCCCTCGATCCAGGAGATGTGCAAGCTCTGATCCACCGGGGTGGTGCCGTCGAGGACCGGATCGGCGAACGTCCAGCCGTAGGTCTGCGTGCGGCCCTGTGCCGGGCGCCGAGTGCGTTCGGCCGGCTCGGTCGTGACCGCCTGCCGCAGCGTGACCGGCTGCGCGGCCGCCACCGTGTTCGTCGCCGTGGCGAGCGCGGTCGAGACCAGCTCGTGCTCGGCTGCGGGCGCCGTCGCCGTGAGCTCGACCGTGAGCGCGGATCCCGCCGCGATCGCGCTGTTCGAACGGACGACGTAGGTCCCGTCTCCCCGCTGCGTCACCTCGGCGCCGGGGCTCGTCTCGAGCGCCCCGGTGACCGTGAGCGCCGGATCGGGTGTCAGTTCCAACTCGACACCGCGGGCGGGGTAGTCGCCGGGCCGCACGGTGGCCGTCATCGTGACCGTGCCGCCCGGTGCGATCCCGACCTGGGAGCTGGTCAGTTCGGTCGCGAGCGAGGTCGCGGGCACGGGCGGGGCGGAGGTCGGGGGCACCGACAGCGAGGCGAAGGCGCTCGCCGGGTCGAGCAGCCCGACGGAGCGGAGGAAGTGCCGGGCGAACTCGTAGTGTCCCTGCCCGCCCGGGTGGATCGAGTCGCCCCACCAGCCGGCCGGCACAGTGCCGTCGTTGCGGCGGAGCCAGTCGGTGTACATGTCCACGACGAAGACGCGCTGCTCGGCGGCCACCTGGCGGACGGCGGCGACGTACTGCGAGTAGGCCGCGCGGTTGCCGCCGTCGCCGCCGCGGATCGGTTCGGAGGTGGCGAAGATCGGGATCGCGCCGCCGGTGCGGATCGTGGTCGCGACCTCGGTCAGCTGCTCCCGGAACGTCGGGATACCGCTCGCGCCGCCGAGGTGGACGACGTCGTTCATGCCGATCATGATCGTGACGGCGGCCGGGTCCCATCGGCTCACCCGGTTCGTCCAGTCCTCGAGGATGTCGCGGGCGGTGTTGCCGGAGACGGCGGTGTTGACCACGCGGTGCTCGGCGCCCGGGAACTCCGCGCGGAGGTAGGAGTCGACGTGTTCGGACCAGGACCTCCAGCCGAAGGTCCACAGCGCGCCGTGGGTGATCGAGTCGCCGGTGAACACGAGCGTGTCGTCCGCATCGGGATCCGCGAGCAGGTTGCGGACGGCCCCGACGTCGGGCAGGACGGCCTCGGCGGGAATGCCCTTGGCCCCCGCCTGGGCGGCCAGGTCGGCCGAGCCGAGCGGCTGGTCGTAGGCGGTGACCCGCCAGATCGTGCCCGTGAACAGGTCGGTGCCGACCGGGTCGGAGGCGCTGAGCCGCCCGCCGAAGGTGAAGGAGTTCGCGCCCGGCACGGCGGCGGCGAAGGCGGTGCCGGCGGCGGAGAGGACGGGGGAGGCGTCGACGTCGATCGTCACCCTGCTCCCCGCGACGGCCACCTGCACGAGATGTGGTGAACCGTCGTTGAACGCCCCGGGGGAGACCACGTCGGTGAGCACGGCTCCGGCCCGCACCACCCGGTAGGTGAGCCGGCCGGCGTCGTCGAGCCCGAGTGTGAGGTGGGAGTCGTCGCGGGTGGTGTCGCTCAGGGCCAGGAGCGTGCTCGCGTCCGTGGCGGTCGTGGCGAAGGCGACCTGGAACGAACCGGACTCGAGGGAGTCGACCAGCCCGACGTTCACGCTGCGGTCGAGGACGGCGGTGCCGTCGAAGACCCGGTCCTCGGCGTTCAGGCCCCAGCCGAACGTCATGGACGGCGTGGGGGCCGGCGCGGCGGCCTGCGCCTGCGGGGGCGCGGCGGGTGGCGCGGTGGGGCCGGTCGCGCCGGCGGTGACGGCGGTGACTCCCATCAGGAGTCCGACGGCCGAGGCCAGGGCGACAAGGGATCGGGGGGCTGTCATGCGCCACTCCTCTATACGACATCGTATGTGGGACGTCCTGACTCTATCGCACACTCGTGCTCACCGGAGCCGACGCCTTATGAGCGTTCGGGTGTGCCGGGCCGGTCGACCTGGGCCGGCGGCCCCGGGGTCAGTCGCTCATCCGGGTGAGCACGAAGACCGGGATGAGCCGGTCGGTCTTCTCCTGGTAGGACGCGTAGGGCGGGAAGGCGTCGACGGCGCGGGCCCACCAGCGGGCGCGCTCGGGGTCGGAGACCTCCCGGGCGATGTAGTCGTGCCGGTCGGCGCCGTCCTGCAGTTCGACCTGCGGATGCGCGACGAGGTTGTGGTACCAGGCCGGGTGGTTCGGCGCGCCGCCCTTGGAGGCGATCACCGCATACTCGCCCTCGTGTTCGACGCGCATGACCGGCGTCTTGCGCAACCGGCCCGATCGGGCGCCGATCGACGTGACGAGCACGACCGGGCGCCCGTGCAGGGTCGTGCCCTTCGTCCCGCCGGAGCCCTCGTAGAGCTCCGCCTGCTCACGCGCCCAGGCCGCGGCCGGATCCGAACTCGGTTCGTAGGTTCCCTCGAGTGGCATGAGTCCAACCTAGCCCCGGCGCCCGGCGCGGGCCCTGTGGGCCCCGTGGGCCCCGGGGGCCCTGTCGGCCCGGTGGGGTCTGCGCCGGCCCGAGCTACCCCGCCGGTTCCAGCTGCACGGGCACGCGGCCCGCGGACCCGGCCCCGAACATGAGGATCGGGCCCTCGGGCGTGCACTCGAACGGTGCGGACGCAATGGGCACGGAGTCGAGCAGGTCGCCCGCCGCGGCGCCGCCGTCGATCGACTGACCGCCGACCTCGATCGTCAGCTCGAGGTTGTTCTCATCGCCGCTCGTGCTGATCACGCCGTCCTCGGCCGTGTAGCTGCCGCTCACCGAGCCGGTCGTGATGCCGCTCGCGCGCTGGCCCGCGATGTCCATCGTCAGGGTGAAGTCGGGGGTGTAGGTGTACCGGTCGGCCGTGAACGTCAACCCGGTGCCGCCCTCGATCGCGAAGCCGGCCGGAACCTCGAGCGAGTCGTAATACCCCTGGAGGGTGTCCTGCGAGACCTGCCACTCGCCGATGAGGCACTCGGCCCCGGCCGGGGAGGGCATGGTCGGCTCGGTCGGGTCGGTGGTCGGCTCGACCGGTTCGGTCACCGGCTCCGTCGTGGCGGACGGCTCGTCGACACCGCCCGTCGTCGCGGCCCCGGCGTCGGGCCCGCTCGGCCCGCTCGGCCCACTCGGCCCGCTCGGCGCGGTGCATGCGCCGAGGGCGAGCAGCAGCATTCCCATGCCGGCCGCCACGGAGCCACGCACCACGCGCCGGGAAGGGGACCGCCTCGTCGAGATCATGAGCACACCGTAGTGCATCGGCACCCGCGCGCTGCTGACAATTCTTCACCGAACCGTCGCCACGGCCGGGCTCGGGGGGCTAGGGTGCTCGCACTGGGCGGATCACTGTCGATAGCTAGGACAAGCACATGAGACTCGGCACCATGACGGCCGGTCGCGCATCGTGGCGCGGACCGGCGGCGGCCCTCGGGGTCGCAGCACTGGCCCTCGCGGGCGTGGCCACCGCGGTTCCCGCGGCGGCGGACATCGACGGGGACACCCTCACGGTCGACCTCGTCGGCGTCAACGACTTCCACGGGCGGATCGACGAGGGCCTCAAGGTCTCCACCGATGCCGACGGCACCGTGACGATCGCGGACGAGAACACGGGGGCGGCCGCCAGGCTCGCCGCGGCCGTCGAGGACGTCCGGGCCGACAACGCCGACACGGTCTTCGTCGGCGCCGGCGACCTCTTCGGAGCCTCGACGTTCACCTCGATGATCGGCGACGACATCCCCACGACCGACGTCTTCAACGCCATGGGGCTCGACGTCTCCTCGGTCGGCAACCACGAGTTCGACCAGGGGATCGCCACGCTGAAGGAGCGGATCGACGGCACGGGGGACTTCGCCGGCCACGCGCTCGACTGGCCCTACCTCGGCGCCAACGTCTACGACGAGAGCACCGGGGACCCGGCGCTGCAGGAATACGACGTGATCGAGACCGCCAACGGCGCGAGCATCGCGTTCATCGGGGTCGTCACCCAGGAGACGCCCTCGCTCGTGACCCCGGCGGGGATCGCCGGCCTGGACTTCGGCGACCCGGCCGACGCCGTCGACCGGGTGATCGAGGAGAACACCGAGGTGGCGGACGCGGACGCGATCGTCGTCCTCATCCACGACGGCGGCGCGAATGCCGCCGCGGTGACGGACACGGCCACCCACTTCGGGCGATTCGTGCAGGACATGGCCGACCGCGGCGACATCGCGGGAATCTTCTCCGGCCACACCCACGTCATGTACGAGGTCGCCGTCGACGGCATGCCGGTGATCCAGACCGGCTCCTTCGGTGCGAACCTCGGCCGGATCACGCTGTCGTTCGCCGTCACCGGCAGCGGCGACACCCGGGAGCTCAGCCTCTCCGGGGCCGCGAGCGACATGATCCCGCTCTCCTGGAAGGACGACGAGGGCGCGACCGTCTACTACCCGGTGCCCGAGGGCAACGACGTGGTCGACGCGGTCAAGGACGTCGTGCGGACCGCGGTCGAGGCGGCCGAGGAATTGGGCGGTCAGGTCATCGGCCACGTGAGCGACGACCTCAACCGCGCCGTGCAGAGCGAGGTGGATGCCGAGACCGGCGAACCGATCGAGAACCGGGGTGGGGAGTCGACGATCGGCAACCTCATCGCCGATGCCCAGATCTGGGCGATCGACGAGCAGGCGGCCACGGACGACCTGCCGGTCGTCGCGTTCATGAACCCCGGCGGCATTCGCACCGACATCAAGTACGGCACCGACGGCACGGTCACCTACAAGCAGGCCGCCACCGTGCAGCCGTTCGCGAACACGCTCAACACATTCGATCTCACCGGCGCCCAGATCAAGCAGGTGCTCGAGGAGCAGTGGCAGCCCGAGGGCGCCAGCCGCCCGTTCCTCAAGCTCGGCCTGTCCGGCATGTGGTACTTCTACGATCCGGCCGCCCCGACGGGCGAGCACATCACCTACGTCGAGATCGGCGGCGAACAGCTCGACCCCGACGCCACCTACCGGGTCGTGGCCAACAACTTCCTCGCCTCGGGCGGCGACAACTTCACCACCCTCGGCGAGGGGGCGGACTACGCCGACTCCGGCATCGTGGATCTCGCGGCGTTCGTCGACTATTTCAAGGCCGCCGAGGCGGCGGGCGAGGTGGTCACGCCGGACTACGACCAGCGCGCGATCGGGGTGCACTGGAACACGAGCCAGGAGGACACCTACCGGGTGGGGGAGGAGATCTCCCTCGACCTGTCCTCGATGCTGTTCAGCACGAACGAGCCGAAGCCCGAGGTGCTCGGCCTGGCGCTCGTCAACCCCGACACGGAGGAGACGGTCGACCTCGGCACCACCCCGCTCGACCCGAGCATCGTCGACACCACCGACGAGGTCGGCCGGGCCCAGGTGCGCCTCACGGTGCCCGAGATCGACGGGCTCGGCGAGGATCCGCAGGCCTGGCGCCTGCAGGTGACCGACGCGGTCAACGGGTACTCGGTCTGGTTCGGCGTCGCCCTCACCGCCGCCGCGGCGAGCCCGACCCCGACGGACACCGCCTCGCCGACGCCGACGCCGACGACCTCGGCGACGCCGGCGCCGACACCCTCGGTCACCGTGCCGGGCGGTTCGATGCCCGACACGGGCGCGGATGTCGACCTCGCCGCGATCGTGGGAGTGCTGCTCCTGCTCAACGGCGCGGCCGCGGTCGCGGTGGCGCGCCGCCGCCGCAGCAGCGCCCGCGACTGAGCGTGCGAGGGTGGGGCCGGGCGCGGGTGATCAGGGTGCCCGGCCCCACCGTCCGACCCGGCCCCACCCCGTCCGGCCCGTGTCCGCGGGAGGATCTAGGCTCGTGCCCATGACGCCCGACCAGCTCGCGCTCATCCGCACCCTCGGCACGCCCGCCCCGCACCCGGACGGCGGCTGGGCCGCGGTGGCCGTCACCGGCGCGGACCTGGCGGCGGACGCCTACCGCAGCCGGCTCTGGCGGGTCGACCTCGCGACCGGCGATCTCACCCCGCTCACCCACGGCGAGCTCGACACGGCCCCGGTCTGCTCGCCGGACGGTCGCCGGCTCGCCTTCTTGCGCGCCGGTGCGGACGGCCTGCCGCAGGTCGCGGTCATGCCGACCGGCGGCGGCGAGCCGCTCGTGCTCACCGATCACGAGTGCGGGGTGAGTGGTCCGCTGCGGTTCTCCGCGGATTCGACCCGGCTCGCCTACGCGGCGCGCGTTCCCGAACCGGGCCGCTACGGAACCGACGCGGCGGTCGATGCCCACGCCGAGCCGCCCCGGCACATCACCCACCTCGACTACCGCGCCGAGGGCACCGGCTTCCACCTCGACCGGCCCGAGCGCGTGTTCACCCTCACCCTGCCCGGCCCGCTCGATCCCCAGGCCGATCCGCAGGCCGATCCAGCGCCTCTGGACGACGTCGCCCGCCCCGCGCGCGCCGGCGCACCCACCCGACCGGTCGCCGTCACGAGCGGGGCCGGTGCGTTCCGGGCGCCGATCTGGTTCGGCGAGGATCTGCTCGCGCTGCGCGAGGTGCGCGGCGCGCACCATTGCGAGCTCGTGCGCATCCGCCCGGACGGCACGGCGAGCGTGGTCGACACCGGTGCGTGGATCGTCGGCGGCCTCGTGCGCGACCTCACGCACGAGCGGCGCGTCTGGCTGCTGCTCGCCGACTACGGGCCGGACCGCACCGACTTCATCGGCAAGCGGGCCGCGCTCGCCTCCGCGGACCTCGTGGGCACGGAACTGATCGACCTTCGGGTCCACACGGACCCGCAGGCCGGCGGGCTCGTCGCGGACGGATTCTGCGCCGTCCAGGGAGGAGTCGTGATCGCCCGGGAGCGCCGGGGAAGCGTCGAGCTGCTCCGCTACGACGGCGAGCTCACGAGCATGCTCTCCGGCCCCGTCACGGTCACGTCGGCCGCGGGGATCGGGACCTCGGCGGGCGCGCTTGCGGTCGCCGCCGGGATCGGCTCGGCCGGCGACCTGTGGCACATCGGGGCCGACGGCGAGGCCCGCCAGGTGACCGACCTGTCGGCACGGCTGCGCCGGGAGGCGGGCGTGTTCACACCGGCCGAACTCGAGGTGAGCGCCGCGGACGGCTACCCGGTCCACGGTTGGGTGACCCAGCCGGCGGGCGAGGGCCCCCACCCCGTGCTCCTGCTCATCCACGGCGGGCCCCACGCCGCCTACTCGCCCACCTACTTCGACGAGGTCCAGGCCTACACGGCGGCGGGCTATGCCGTCGTGTTCTGCAACCCCCGCGGCTCCGCCTCCTACGGGCAGGCACACGGGCGCGCCACGATCGGCGGCTGGGGGCGGCTCGACGCGCAGGATGTGCTCGCCTTCCTCGACGGCGCCCTCGCCGCCCACCCCCGGCTCGACCCGGGCCGGGTCGGCGTCATGGGCGGCTCCTACGGCGGCTACCTCACGGCCTGGCTCACGACGATCGACCACCGCTGGCACGGCGCGATCGTCGAGCGCGGATTCCTCGACCCGGTCTCCTTCGAGGGATCGAGCGATATCGGCTGGTTCTTCGGGCTGCAGTACCTGGGCAGCGACCCGGAGCTCGTGGCCGCGCAGTCGCCGATGGCCGCGATCGGCCGGGTGCGCACGCCCACGCTCGTCATCCACTCCGAGCACGACTGGCGCTGCCCCCTCGAACAGGGGCAGCGCTGGTTCGTCGGGCTCAAACGGCGGGGCGTGCCCGCCGAGTTCCTTCTCTTCCCGGGCGAGGGCCACGAACTCTCCCGGTCCGGGCGGCCGGCGCACCGCCGCGCCCGGTTCGACCACATCCTCGCGTGGTGGCAGCGCCACCTGCCGGTGACCGAAGGAGCCGCACGATCATGAGCATCCGCCGAGTGAATCCCGCCCACGCCGCCGAGGCGTTCGCCGCGAGCGAGCGGCTGGGGGAGGAGGCGAAGACCGCCGCGCTCGCCGCCGGCCTCGACCTGCGCGCGATCGAACTCATCCGGCTGCGCTGCTCCCAGCTCAACGGCTGCGCCATGTGCCTCAAGGCGCACACCGCCGCGGCGCTCGCGGCCGGCGAGACCGTCGAACGCATCGGCGTGCTCACGGCGTGGCGCGAGACCCGCTACTTCTCCGACGTCGAGCGGGCGTGCCTCGAGCTGGCCGAGGCGGTCACCCTGGTCGCGCAGCGGCATCTGGACGACGACGGCTACACGGCCCTCGCGGCGGTGCTCGCCCCCGAGCAGATCAGCGCGGCCACCTGGGTCGCGATCGCGATCAACGACTCCAACCGGATCTGGATCCACGCCGACCGGCCGGTGCACCCGCCGCGGGAGCAGCCCTCCGGGTCGTGACCGGGGGCTACCGCCCGGCGCGCCCGGGAGCATCGACCGCGGCCTCGACGAGGCGCAGGTCGGGGTACTTCGCCCTCCGGGCGTCACCGGTGGAGGCCCGACGGAGCCTGCGCGTCGCCCACGGGTAGACGTCGCGCCGAAGCCAGGCTGCGTCGTCCCGCAGCTGCGCGAGCGAGGCGACGGTTTCGCCGGGCCCGCGCGGGAGCTCCCAGCCCGGATCGCCCGGCGGGAGGCCGAGCGCCACGAGGCCCGCCTGCGCGACCCGGCGGTGCCCCTCGGGGCTCAGGTGGATCCGGTCCTCGGCCCACATGCGCCGGTCCCGCAGCGAGCGCATCCCCCACAGGTCGATGACCGCGGCGCCGTGCCGGTGGGCGATCGACCACAGGTCGGCGTTGTAGATCGCGATCTTGTGTCGCAGCGCCCCGAGCAGGGCCAGCCCGCGGGTGTCCATGCCGGTGGCCAGGAGCACCCGGGTGCCCGTGGCCCGGACTCGCGCGACGGCCCCGTCGAGCAGGGCGGCCAGCCGGTCCGGGCTGCATCCCAGATGCAGCACGTCGTTGCCGCCGCCGGCGATCGAGATGAGATCGGGTCGCTGCTCGAGGGCGCGCGGGAGCTGATCGGTGAGGATCGACTCGAGGAGCCGCCCACGGATGGCCAGGTTCGCGTATTCCAGCGGCTCCTGACCGGCCTCGTGCCGGTACCCGCTCAGGGTGAAGGCGAGTCGGTCGGCCCAGCCGTACTGCACCTCCGGGTCCTCGGGCGCCGTGTCCCACAGCCCCTCGGTGAAGGAGTCCCCGATCGCGACGTAGCGCCGGGGAAGCGGGAGGGCGGGCGTGCCGGTCACCGCACCACCGTGCTCGTGCGGTAGCGGCGGCGGACGTTCGGCTCGGACGAGGGGCCGCGATGGTCCTCCGCGATCCACGGCCCGGTGCCCGCGGACGGGTCGATCACCCCGGCCTCGATCCACGTGAACTCCCCGTCGAGGACCCGGCGGGCCACGTCTTCGTCGTGGGCGTCCGTGTTGATCCACAGGGCACGGAACAGCGAGTCGATGCGCCGGCGCGACTGCCGGCAGAAGGCGTCGGCGAGCACGGCGGGGGAGTCGGCGGTGAGCGCGGGCGTTCCGTCCGCGCCGGTCCCCTCGCGGTCGGCGTGGGCCCAGACCGCGGTCATCGCGAACAGCTCGGCGCCGATGTCGACGATCCGGGCGAGGAATCCCTGCTTGTGCTCGAGGCGACCCTGCCAGCGGGCCATGCCGTAGAACGTCGAGCGGGCCAGGCGCCGGCTCGCCCGCTCGACGTAGCGCAGGTGCGACGCGGCCGGGCCGTACTCCCGGAAGGAGCCGGGCAGCGTGCCCGGGCCGGCGGCGAGCCGCGGTAGCCAGCCCGCGTAGAAGGTCGCCGCCGCGGCCAGCGCCGCGGACTTCTCGGCCCCACCGGCCTCGGGGTCGATGAGCGGGCCGGCGACCGAGAGGTGCGTGTCCACCGCCTCGCGGGCGATGAGCAGATGCATAATCTCGCTCGACCCCTCGAAGATCCGGTTGATCCGCAGATCCCGCAGCAACTGCTCGGTGGCCACGGCGCGCTCCCCGCGTGCCCGGAGCGAGGCCGCGGTCTCGTAGCCGCGCCCACCCCGGATCTGCACGAGGTCGTCGGCCACCCGCCAGGCCATCTCGCTGCACCACAGCTTCGCGAGCGCCGCCTCGATGCGGATGTCCACGCCGCCGGAGTCCGCCATGGCGCCGGCGACCTCGACGACCGCCTCCTGCGCGTACGTGGTCGCGGCCATGAACGCGAGCTTGTGCCCGATCGCGGGGTGCCGCCCGATCGGGCGGCCCCACTGGACGCGGGCGTTCGACCACTCGCGGGCGATCCCCAGGGCCCACTTGCTGCCCGCCACGCACATCGCGGGAATCGAGAGCCGGCCCGTGTTCAGGGTGGTGAGCGCGATCTTGAGGCCCTGCCCCTCCCGACCGACCACGTTCTCCGCCGGCACCCGCACCCCGTCGAAGCGGGTGACGCCGTTCTCGAGCCCCCTGAGCCCCATGAACGAGTTGCGGTGCTCGACCGTGATCCCCTCGCTGTCCGCCTCGACCACGAACGCCGTGATGCCGCCCCGGCCGCCCTCGTGCTCGGGTACCCGGGCCAGCACCACGAGCAGTTCGGCGAGCACGCCGTTCGTGGTCCACAGCTTGACCCCGTCGAGCAGGTAGTCCCCCTCGGGGGTCGGCACGGCCGCGGCCTGCAGGCGCGCCGGGTCGGAGCCGACATCCGGCTCGGTGAGGAGGAAGGCGGAGATGGCCCCGGCGGCGCAGCGCGGCAGGAACCGGTGCTTGAGCTCCTCGGAGCCGAACTGTTCGACGGGTTCGGGCACGCCGATGGACTGGTGGGCCGAGGCGAGCGCGCCGATGCTCGGGTGGGCGGAGCCGAGCAGCATGAGGGTCCGGTTGTAGTGGACCTGGCCCAGGCCGATCCCCCCGTACTCGGGCGGGATCTTCAGGCCGAAGACGCCGAGGTCGATCAGGCCGGCGAGCACGTCGTCGCCGATGCGGTCCTCCGCCTCGATGACGGACCCGTCGACGTTCTCACGCAGGTGGCGCTCCAGCCGCGCGAGATACGCATCACCCCGGACGCGGACCTCCGGGTCGAGCCGTTCACTCTCCCACACCAGCTCCGGGCGGAAGTCGCCCAGGTACAGCTGTCGCGCGAACGAATCGTGCTCCCACTCCGTCTGCCGGGACTGTTCCGCCACCCGGCGGGCATCACGCTCCGTGACCCTCGACGCATTGCTCATGATCGCCTCCACCATCGAACCGACCATTCCAGTGTGCCCCGGCTCGCACGGTCCTGCCAGGGCTCGACGGCGTCACGCTCGCGGCAGGCGCCCGATCTCCTCTCCCGCGGCGTCGAACACGGCGAGTTCGTCGCCGTCGACCACGGCCGAGGCGAGTCGGTGCAACCAGGTGTCGACCCCGGGGCAGGCCTTGAGCGTGCCGAGGACGTCGTGGAAGTCGACCTCGCCGTCGCCGGTCGCCGTGTAGCTCCCCGACAGTCCGTTGCACCCGTCGTTGCCGGACACCTCCCCGTGCGCGCCGAAGATCAGGTGCGGCGCCCGATCGCCGTCGCCGCCCCAGCGGCCGGCGACGTCGACCCCCGGAGCCGGGGTGGCGCCGTCGCCCTCGGCGCCGGAGCCGCCGCTGGAGAGGGGCCCGAGCCAGAGGGCGAACACGACGCCCCCGAGGGTGAGCGCGGCGGTGGTCACGATGGCGGCGCGTCGCAGGAACAGCATGCGTCGGAGGCTAACATCCGGCCGCTCGCGCGGTCCCACCCGAGCGACCCCGCCCGCCTGTTCCCACCCACCCGATCGTGCACGGCCGGACACCGCGCGCGGCGGCCGGAGCGGCCATGGGGCGAACTACCCATGGGGTGTGACCCGTTCGTCGGCCTCCCGACGATCCCCCGCGGGCCATCGCTGGTAGCTTTCTAGACGTTTGCCGAGATCTGGCACGCACACGCAAGAAGAGTCATGCACATGCAAGAACATCAAGGGGAAAGAACTACATGAGACGAACCCGACCGACCCTCACGGGCGCCGCGATCGGCGGCAGCCTGGCCCTGGCGTTCGGCGCCGGCATGGTCGCCCTGCCCGCCGCCGCCGACAGCGACGTGCAGCTGCCGAGCGATTGGCAGGCCGTCGCGGCCGAGCTGCTCGACACGGGCGCCGACCCGCGACCCTCCGCCCAGTCCGCCGACTCGAGCAACGTCGCAGCGGTCGGCGTCGACGCCGACGGCGGCCTCGTCATCGCCGTCGACGGCGAGGGAATCGACGCCGGCATCGACGAGGCGCGCATCGCCGCATACGAGGACCAGGCGACCATCGTCCAGGTCGAGGGCGGCTTCTCCGCCCTCGCCTCGACCGGGGACACGGTCGTCGGCGGCGCCGGGATCTACTCGATCGCCTCGGCCACCCAGGTCTCGGTCTGCTCCGTCGGATTTCCCGCCTGGGACTCGAGCGGGCAGCCCGCGATCGTCACGGCGGGTCACTGCGCCGATGACGGAGCGCTGACCGGGGTCGGCATGTCCGTGCCGTCCGAGGATCAGGCCGGCAGCGGCGACAAGGATGGCTTCGCGCCCGGGCCCGCCCTCGGGATCTATGGCTTCTCCCAGTTCGGCGGCCCCGGCAACACTGCCGGCTCGGAGATCGACCCGGGCACGGACATCGCGGTGATCGACGAGATCAACGCCGACCTGACTCTCTCCCCCGAGATCACCGACTGGACCACCACGGATGACCTCGCGGCCTCGACCACGGTGATCACCGGCGTCGGTGCGGTGGACCAGAACGGCGCCGCCATCGAGCGCAGCGGCCGCACGACCGGCCACTCGAGCAGCTCCGCCGCCAACGTCGGCATGGTCGACGGGGCCGCCAAGATCGACGGGCGATTCGTCCGCGGCTTCATGGTCGAGGACATCGCCGTCGACCAAGGCGACTCGGGCGGCCCGGTCTACCAGGGGGAGACCGCCATCGGCATCGTCTCCGGCGGCAGCCCGACGGGCAATCAGCTCTGGGCGGCCGACCTGCAGGACGCCCTCGCCCACACGGACGGCTACACGATCCAGCTCCACATCGACGCGCCCGCGGTCACCGCCCCCGATGCGGGCGGCGACATCGACGCCGGTGAAGCGATCACCGGCACCGCGCCCGCCGGCACGACCCTCGTGGTCCAGCCCGTCGGCGGCGACGAGTTCACGGTCGACGTCGACAGCGACGGCACCTGGTCGTTCGACGCCCCGCAGGAGCTCGGCGACTACGCCTTCAGCCTGCAGGCCGAGAACGGCTACAACGCCTCCGAGACCGTGGAGCACGACGTCAACGTCACCCTCCCGGCACCGGCGATCACCGCGCCCGCCGACGGCGACCGCGTGACCGAGGCGATCTCCTCCGTGAGCGGCACCGGCTACGACGGCGCGACCGTGCACGTGACCATCGACGGCGAGGAGCTCATCGCCGAGGTCGCGGGCGGAGCCTGGAGCGTCGAGACCGACCTCGGCTACGGCCCCCACGAGGTGGGCGCCTACCAGGTGTTCGAGGAGCAGCAGTCCGCCACGGTGACCGCCGCGGTCACGGTCGCGCCCGCGGCTCCGGAGATCACGGTTCCGGCCGACGGCGGCTTCTTCGCCGAGACCGAGCTGACCGACGTGCTCGACGTCGAGGGCACGGGCATCGACGGCGCCACGGTCACCCTCCTCGTCGACGGCGAGCAGGCCGGGACGGCCGTGGTCACCGGCGGCGCATGGAGCATCGCGGTGGACCGTGACTTCGCCCCCGGCGACTACACGCTCGCCGCGGTGCAGACCATCGACGGCACCGACTCCGACGAGACGTCGATCATGTTCTCCGTGATGTCCGTCATCGACGAGGACCCGACGGTCGACCCGACGGACGACCCGACCGCAGGCCCGACGGACGGCCCGACGGACGGCCCGGACCGCCTCCCCGACACGGGCGCCTCGACGGCGACCCTGCCGTTCCTGGGCGCGGCGGCGGCCCTGGTCATGCTCGGCGTCGCCGGCGTGATCCGCAGGCAGCGCGCCTGATCCGATCAGCAGTGAGGGGCGGGCTCCGGGCGACCGGGGCCCGCCCCTCGCCCGTCCGCACTACGGCAGGCGCCAGTCGATCGGATCGGCACCGAGCGTCGTCAATAGGCCGTTGACCCGCGAGAACGGGCGCGAGCCGAAGAACCCGCGCGTGGCCGACAGCGGGGAGGGGTGGGCCGACTCCACCACCGGCACCGATCCGAGCCGCGGGCGCAGGGCACGGGCGTCCCGGCCCCAGAGCACGGCCACGAGCGGGCCGCCGCGGGCCACGAGCGCGTCGATCGCGGCGCCGGTGACCTGTTCCCAGCCCCGGCCCCGGTGCGAGGCGGGCCGGCCGGGGGAGACCGTGAGCGAGCGGTTGAGCAGCAGCACCCCGCGATCGGCCCATGGCCGCAGGTCGCCCGTGGTCGGCCGCGGCACCCCGAGATCGTCGACCAGCTCGGTGAAGACGTTCGCCAGCGAGCGCGGGAGCGGGCGCACGTGCGGCTGGACCGAGAAGCTCAGCCCCATCGCGTGCCCCGGCGTGGGGTAGGGGTCCTGCCCCACGAGCAGCACCCGCACCTGCGCGGGCGGGCGGGTGAACGCGGCCAGCACCTGCTCCGCGGCCGGCAGGAAGCCCGGGCCGGCGGCGTCCTCGGCCTGCAGGAAGTCGCCGAGCTCGCGGAGAACGGGCTCCACGGGCGCGAGCGCGCGGGCCCACCCGGGATCGATCGCCTGCTCCAGAGGTGTGCGCATCCCCTCATTCTCACCGATTCCCGCCCGGCACCGAACTCTCGAGGACCTGCGGACCGGGGCGGCCCGGCGCCCGAATGACACGCGTGTGGTTCGCCCGTAGGATGGGCGCGACCGGACCACAGGGAGGAAGCGGATGAGCGAGCAGGCGGATGCCGCCGCGGGGCTCTCGGAGCGCGACGCGCAGATCCTCGACTTCGAGCGGCAGTGGTGGAAATACGCCGGTGCCAAGGAGACCGCCATCCGCGAGCGCTTCGACATGTCGGCCACGCGCTACTACCAGGTGCTCAACGCCCTGATCGACTCACCCGACGCCCTCGCGGCCGAGCCCATGCTCGTCAAGCGCCTGCGCCGCATGCGCGCCGGCCGCCGGGAGGAACGCTCGGCGCGGCGTCTCGCTTCCACCCGGTAACCGGTACCCTGCACAGGTGAGCAAGCAGGATTACCCGTATCCGAAGGACGAATTCGACGTCCTCGGGCAGGAGCGCGTGCCCCACGGCGTGCACCGTGAGCCCACCCCCCGCTGGCGGGTCTGGCTGCCCTACCTCCTCGTGATCGTGCTCGTGCCGCTGCTCACGTTCGGCGCCGTCAAGTACTTCATGAGTGCGGACGACGCCCCCGCGGCCTCGCCCACGACGACCGCCGCGCCGTCCGCCGACCCGAGCGGTGAGAGCCCCGCGCCGAGCGAGCAGCCCACCGCGACCGAGGGCGGCGAGGAGCCGTCCGAGGAGCCGACCGAGGAGCCGACGACCCCGGAGCTCAACCACGGCGTGGCCGTGCTCGTGCTCAACGGGGCGGGGGTGCAGGGACTGGCCGGGCGCACGACCGACGCCCTGACCGGCCTCGGCTGGACCGCCGCGACCGCCGGTAACTACACGAACTCCGCCCCGGCCGAGACGACGCTGTATTACCACTCGGCCGAACTCGAGCCCGAGGCGCGCGCGATCGGCGAGCAGCTCGGCATCGACAACCTCTCCGAGAGCGCCACGGCGGCCTCCGAGGGCATCGTCATCGTGCTCCGCGCCGGCTTCTCCGCGCCGGCCGCCTGAGCGCGTCGCCGCCCCCTATGGTTGATGCCATGGCGAGGGCGAGCGTGGACGTGGTCGTGGTCGGCTCCGGACCGAACGGGTTGGCGGCGGCCGTGACGATGGCGCGCGCCGGCCTGGGCGTGCAGGTGGTCGAGGCGCAGCCGAGCATCGGCGGCGGCGCGCGCACCCTCGACCTCGGCCTGACCGGCGTCGGCCTCGAGCACGACGTCTGCTCGGCCGTGCACCCGCTCGCCCTCGCGAGCCCGTTCCTCGCCGAGTTCGACGTGCCCGCCCGCGGCGTCGAGATCGTCGTGCCCGAGCTCTCCTACGCCCAGCCTCTGGACGGCGCCCGGGCGGGTCTGGCGTGGCACGACCTCGAGCGCACGGTCGCCGAGCTGCCCCGGGGCGAGGGGGCCGACTGGCGCCGCCTGCTCGAACCGCTCGTGCGGCACGCGGAGGCGGTGATCGAGCTGTCCCTCTCCGACAAGCGCTCCGTGCCCGCCTCGCTGCTCACCCCGAGCGGGATCGCCGGATCGGTCGCCTTCGGCCGCGCCGTGCTCGGCCAGGGGACCCGCGCCTGGGACCGGGCGCTCCCGGGCGAGACGAGCGCGGCGCTCCTGACCGGGGTCGGGGCGCACGCCATCGCCCGGATGCCCTCGCTCGCCTCCGCCGGCACGGCCATCATGCTCGCCACCCTCGCCCACACCGTCGGCTGGGGACTGCCCGTGGGCGGGTCGCAGGCGATCATCGACGCGCTCGTGCGCGATCTGCGCGCCCACGGCGGAACCGTGCAGGCCGACACGCCGATCACGCACTGGTCGCAGCTGCCGCGCGCACGGGCCTACCTGTTCGACACGACCCCGCGGGCCCTCGTGGACATCTGGGGCGATCGGATGCCGGCCCGCGCGGCCCGGGCGCTGGGCCGGTTCAAGTACGGAGCGGCGGCCGCGAAGGTCGACTTCGTGCTCTCGGAGCCGGTGCCGTGGGCCGTGGCGGAGATCGGCCGGACCGGCACGGTGCACGTCGGGGGCACGCGCGCGCAGATGGCCCTGGCCGAGGCCGAGATCAACGCCGGCCGGCACGCCTCCGCGCCGATGGTGCTCGCCTCCGAGCCCGCCCAGGTGGTCGCCTCCCGGCGGGTCGGCGGCCTCGCGCCGCTGTGGACCTACGCCCACGTGCCCGCGGGATCGACCCGCGACATGACCGAGGACATCACCCGCCGACTCGAGCAGTTCGCGCCGGGGTTCCGCGACGTCGTGGTGGCCTCCCGGTGCATCCCCGCCGCCCGGATGCACGAGCACAACGCGAACTACATCGGCGGGGACATCGCCGCCGGGGCGATCGACATCGCCGCGATGGTCGCCCGGCCCACACCGTGGCTCAACCCCTATTCCGGGGCGATCCCCGGTGTCTACCTGTGCTCCTCCTCGACCCCGCCGGCGCCGGGCGTGCACGGCATGAACGGCTGGCACGCGGCCCGACGGGCGCTGTCGCAGCGGTTCGGGATCCGGCGGATGCCGAGCCTGGCGCCGGGCAGCTGAGAGGCTCCACGCCACGGATAGAGGTCGATGTTCCGTTCGGGGCGACTTTCGAACGATAGCCTCGGTGCCCACGTCTGCCGTCGAGCCGTGGTCACCGACCGTGGCGCCATGGCTCGACCAATACCCCCCCCACGAGTCGGCGACATCGAGGCTAGCCTGAAGCGGCATGGGCAGTAGATCTGCTACCTATCAACGATGAGAGGAAGTATCGCCATGTATGACACCCTCGGTGACAGGACCGGAGCCACCCGTCCTCAGCGGCTGCTTGCGGTCCTGGCAGCCGTCCTCCTGATGCTGACGCTGGGCGTTACTCTGAATGCTCCGAGCGCAGCGGCCTTCGGTACCTGGAATGCTACGCGAAGTTGTGGCGTCAACGAGGTCCACAGTGGACGGGTCGGCGGAGTGTCTCAGGCGACGACGCGCCGCGTGAGTGGATCGTGTGCGGGGCCACTCATGGCCGGTCTGCGTCACCGCTCTGGTCTTGGGCTGCCGACAAGTATCCAGTGGAGCACGGGCGACTCAAGCTACGTCTCTCGTATCATGACCGATACAACGACGTCGGGCTACCACAAGGGCTGCCCCACGTGCAATACCACGACGACGTGAAGCGATGCACGTGTGTCGGCCTGGCCATCGCCGCGCTCGGGCTGCTCCTCGGCTGCTCCTCCGTTCAGGGGGGCCAAGTGGCCGAGGAGCGCTTCGATGCGCTCCTCGCTGAGGCCGAAGCGAGCGGTGCGGGTGAAGCGCAGTTGGCGGCGATGAGCGATGGTGTCGTCACGACAACCGAGTACGAAGATGCTCTCGACCGCTACCTTCAGTGCACGGCTCTTCATGGAATTGAGCACAGTGATCCTGTTCTCAATCCGGTCAATAATCTCATTTACACGTTTACTGAGACTTCGTGGGTCTACGACGATGAAGAATTGGCTGAATTGACGCTGGGTTGCAGAGTCCAGGAACTCGTGTACCTGGAGTTGGGGTATCGGTACAGTGAGCCGGCATCGATGGATGAGGCGCTGCTCGATGGTGCACGAGAGTGCCTGCAACAGTCCGGGTGGGAGTTCACGGGCGATGAGCGGAATTTCGATGATCTGGTCGCAGTTGGAGGCGAAGGCTCCCAGGACGGGGTCACGGACTGCCTGGTTCCCGTCTGGCTCGAGCTCTATCCAGAGGAGTCGCTCTCGGTTCCGTGAGTCGGGGCAAGTCCGTGTGCGACAACAGTTCGAAGCTACCGGCACCCGGCCGTGCGGGCCCAGCCGGACAGTTGACGGCCCATCCATGTGGTGCCATCGGCCGGTATGGTCAGGGGATATTGACGGCCTGACGGCGGGAGGTTGACCAGTCGATGGAGAAGTCGGATTCTCGAGTCGGTCGGACCGTCTTTCTGGCTGCCTTGGTGGTGTGGCTGCTGGCCCCGGTCGTGTTGATCGCGGTGGTGCAGGCACATCAACAACGGGTGGTGCTTGTACAGACACCGGAGGTGTTGGCGCCGGTGACGGCGAGCGTTGAGTCCGCCGGCGCGGTCGAGATCGCGATCGACTGGGGCAGGCAGGTGCGCCTGATCGCTCCCGGCTGGTCCGGGACGGTGGAGCAGGTACACGTCGAGCCCGGCGACCGGATCGAGGATGGGTCGCCTGTGATCACGATCGATGGAATCGAGCGGCGGGCGGCATTGACTCCGCGTCCGTTCACCCGTCCGCTGTCGATCGGCGATCGTGGCGCGGATGTCCGGATGCTGCATGAATGGCTGGCCGAGTCCGGGTACCCGGGTGCTGAGGGAGAGGTGTTCACTGCCGGGACGATGGAGCGTGTCCGGGCGCTGGCCGCCGACATCGGTGCGAAGCGGCCGTCGGCCTTCGACTGGACGTGGTTGGTCTATCTGCCGGAGGAGTTCACTGTCGGGTCGGTGGAGGCGCTGGCCGCTGCGCCGGCGCCCGCTGCTGGTGAGGCGGTCGTGCTCGGTGCCGCTGCAATCAAGGACACCCTGATCGTGGAGCCGGGCAGCGTGCCTGAGCGTCAGGCGGGCGAGGAGAATGTGGCGCAGACCGCCTTTGAACAGATCCCGGCCGATGCGGTGGTCACGGTGCCTGTGGGGGCCGAACTGCGCGTGCGGGACGAGCCGGTCGTGGTCGGCGAGGACGGTCGGCGACTCGAGAATCCGGATGTGCTGGAGCGGGTCCCCTCGGGCGCGGCGTCGGTGCCCGCTGTTTTGGTATACAGAGATGACGAGGCACTCATGCTGCCCTCGGCGGCGGTCTGGGTCGGCGCAGGGGCCGACACATGCGTGTTGCGGGTCGAAGGTGACGAGCGGGTGACGGTCTCGGTTACTGTCGCTTCGGGAGCCAATGGCCAGGCACTGGTGACGGGAGATCTGAGCGTTGGAGATCGGGTGGTGCTGGCGCCGCCTGCCGCAGTGAGGGGGTCCTGTTGAGCAGTGCGCTGGTGCGGCTGAGGCAGGTGACCAAGTCCTTCGGTAGCCGTCAGGTGCTGACCGGGCTCGATCTGGAGATCCGGCCGGCCCACTCGGTCGCCTTGCTGGGGCCTTCCGGGGCAGGCAAGTCGACGCTGCTATCGATCATCGCCGGTCTCTTGGCTCCTGATGGTGGCTCGATCGAGAGAGCGCCCGGGGTGGAGACGGTCTGGATCGTTCAAAATGCACCGATGTTGAACCGGCGCTCGGCGTTGGAGAACATCATGGTCGGCGCCTTGTCCTTGGGCGCGGCGGAGGGGGTGGCGCGGTCCAAGGCGAGGGAGGCAATGCAGCGGCTCGGCCTGTCCGACCTGGCTCGCACGCGTGGGCACCGACTCTCCGGCGGTGAACGGCAGCGGGTGGCGGTCGCGCGTGGCCTGCTCGCCGGGGCGAATCTCTTGCTGGTGGATGAACCGACGGCCTCGCTCGACGCCGACTCCAGAGAGCTGGTGCTGCGGGCTATCCATGGGGCCGTGGCCGCCTCGTGTGCGGCTGTAGTGGCTACACACGATGACGAGGTGGCCCGCTCCTGCGATGAACAGATCCGGCTCAGGGATGGACGAGTGACGTGAGCCGTGACGGCGCCCGCGGCGCACGGTGGCGCACTCGCCAGGTCGTCCGCGAGGCCGTGTGGGACCTGTGCGCGGCACGAGTCCAGAGCGGCATCATGGCTTTGACCGCCTTGCTGAGCGCAGCGGTCATGGTCTTCGTCGCCACTCTCACTCTGGCCGGCATCGCCGCACGTGAGGATGTCGCCTACTGGAACGGCCGGGACGTGGTGGAGGTGGTGTTCAACGAAGGGCGTTGGGATGTGGCTCGGTGCGAGCAGTTGAACGCGGTGACCGGAGTCGCCTCGGCCGGGGCGGTGCTGGATGGTCGAAACATCACGATCGTCACCGAACCGGCGAGTCGGTATTCGATCGAACGAGTGACGCCTGGATACCTGCACGTCGTGTTCCCGGACCTGGAGTTTCACGGGGAACCAGGCCTAGTCGCCGGGCCCCTCGTGGCCGAGCGCTTCGGGCTCGTCCGTGGCGGTGATATCGCCGTACGCGAGGCCACTGGCCTTCCTCGGGTGCTCCCGGTCAGCGCCGTGGCTCAGCCGTCGGCGCGTGCCGACGGGCAGGCACGCCGTCTGTTCGAGGTGATGCCTGCTACCGGGGTGGCCGCCGGCTGCCTGGTGTCCCCCGAACGCGGGGCCATGGCACAAGTGCAGGCATTGCTCACGGATTGGTGGCCCGCACCGGCACGGGCCATCACGTTCCCAGTCGAGGACACCGGCTCTGGCCGAACCCCGCAGCAAGAGCTCGGCTCCTCCTGGGCACACCTCGGTTGGCTTGCCACAGTGCCCGTGCTCGCGATCTTCCTGGTGCTCGCGTGGTCGAGGCGTTCTGAGATCGCCCTCTATCGGTTGCACCGGCTCACCCGCGCCCAGGCTCTCCTCATGCACGCCGTCACGGTCCTGTTCGTAGTGTTGCTGCCATGGCAGGCAGGCACCGCGGTGGGGCTGGCGGCCTTCATCCTGGTGGACGGGGGCACTCTGCTCACCCCCGTATTGATACCTGTGCTGGCGCAGTCGCTCATCATGTTGGCCCTCGGCCCGCCATTGGCCTGGCTGCTCACCGCTCGCACCCTGGCCGCGATCCGCGGCGCCTGAGGATACGATCGGCGATCGGCCCACCCTCTCCGGGGCGCGGTGTGCCGGAAGAATTCGAGGGCCGGGCGAGACGTCCTCTAAGCCGGGGCGACCTCGCTGCGGCGCCCGATGCGCCGACGCAGCCAGGCCGGGATCCGCTCGAGCGGCAGGAACGCCGCCCAGCACACGACCGTGGGCAGGAAGTGGATCCCCAGCGCGAGGTACGTGGCCAGGTGGAACAGCACGAACGTGGCCACGAGCGCGTAGAGCCACTTGCCCCGCAGGAACAGCACGACCGGGGAACAGAACTCGAGCAGGAGCAGCGCCCACTGCCCCACGATGAGCAGCCACGGGAAGTCGAGGGTCCAGCGGATGAGGTCCGATCCGCGGCGCATGATCGCCCAGACGAACACCGCCCCGTTCGCCCACACCCACGGCGTGCCCGAGCGGGTCCACTTGCTGATCGCCGAGCCGAAGTAGGTGAGGATCGTGAACACCTGCACGACGCGCAGCACCCAACCGGCGCGCTCGCTCGAGCCGGTGTCGCCGAAGCGGGCCACCCCGACCGTGGGCAGCACGAGCACCGCGACCATGAGCGCCATGTGATCGTGGCTCACGTAGGAGAAGCCCTGGGAGTTGAGCATCCAGAGCCAGAACCCCAGGCCGGCGACCCAGCCGGCGGTGCGCTGGAAGGCGCCGATCGCCGCGCAGACCGAGGCGAGTGTCACGACCCAGAAGAGCACCTGACCGCCCGTGACGCCGAGCGTCGGCAGCTGCAGGATCCGGGCCACGAGCGTGGGCTGGTACAGCTCCGGAACGTAGCCGTGCGGCACGACGTCCGTCGCGACGTAGAGCATGTCGAAGATGAGGAAGAGGTAGACGAGGGTGCGCAGCACGGCCACACGTGCGAGCGGCATCGGCTTGAACCACCAGCCGCTCACGGCCGAGCCGGCCCGGGCGAGGGCGCTCATCCGGCGTGCCATTCCACGAGGATCTCCACGGTGGGTTCGCCGTCGGCCTCGCCGTCCCGCAGCTGCTGGGTCGAACGCTTGAGGTAGAGCGCCTCGGGCAGTGGCCTGCCCGGGTTGAGCTGCGCGTAGGAGCGGGCGAAGACGCCGAGCAGCTCCGGATCGTCGATGAAGCGCTGCAACTGGCCCTCGACCTCGGCCCGCCCGGTCCCGACCACGTGCTCACTCAGAGCGACGTGGCGATCCTCGGCGTCGGGGAAGTCGGCGCGCAGGGTGACCGAGCGGACGGTGCCGTCGAGATCGCGCGGCGTGGCGTACTGCGACAGCGAGCCGAGTGGGAACCAGTCGTTCGTGTCCACGATCTGCCCGGCGGCGAGCACCGCGAGGGCGGCGAACGTCGCCGTGAGCCGCCACGCCTTCGAGAAGGGTCGCAGCGGCCGGGAGGCACGGTCGGGCGGAGGGGCGTCGTTGCCGGAGTCCTGCGACTCGGTCGTCGGCGGCGTACTCATATCTCGTAATGCTCTCACGGGCCCCCGAAGTTACGGCGTGGGGGCGCGGCATCGGCGAGTCGGCGGCCGGCGGGTGGGCCCGGGGCCCAGGACGCGGGGCCGCGCATGAGCCGGATCACAGCCCGGCCGGTGTCGCCTTGCACTCTCGGGCCTTGAGTGCCAATAATGGGGTTAGCACTCTCGCCATGAGAGTGACAGTCGCACATCTGGCCAGTAGGGCGAGGCGGATCCGAGGCGCGGGACGTGACCGCGGTGAGGGACCGTCGTCCGTCGCGGGCGTTCTGCCGGCCGTTCAATGCCAGTACCGGAGGATCAAAACCCGACATGGCCAAGATCATTGCCTTCGATGAGGAGGCCCGCCGCGGTATGGAGCGTGGACTGAACGTCCTCGCCGACACCGTGAAGGTCACCCTCGGCCCCAAGGGCCGCAACGTGGTTCTCGAGAAGAAGTGGGGCGCCCCCACGATCACCAACGATGGTGTGTCCATCGCCAAGGAGATCGAACTCGAAGAGCCGTTCGAGAAGATCGGTGCCGAGCTCGTCAAGGAGGTCGCCAAGAAGACGGACGACGTCGCGGGCGACGGCACCACCACCGCCACCGTGCTCGCCCAGGCGCTCGTGCGTGAAGGCCTGCGCAACGTGGCCGCCGGTGCGAACCCGGTCGCGCTCAAGCGCGGTATCGAGAAGGCCGTCGAGGCCGTGACCGAGAAGCTCTTCGCGCAGGCCAAGGAGGTCGAGACCAAGGAGCAGATCGCCGCCACCGCCGCGATCTCCGCCGGCGACGACCAGATCGGTCAGCTCATCGCCGAAGCCCTCGACAAGGTCGGCAAGGAGGGCGTCGTCACCGTCGAGGAGTCGAACGCCCTGGGCCTCGAGCTCGAACTGACGGAGGGTATGCGCTTCGACAAGGGCTACCTGTCCGCCTACTTCGTCACCGACGCCGAGCGCCAGGAAGCCGTGCTCGAGGACGCCTACGTGCTCCTCGTCGAGGGCAAGATCTCGAACGTCAAGGACATGCTCCCGCTGCTCGAGAAGGTCATGCAGTCGGGCAAGTCGCTGTTCATCATCGCCGAGGACGTCGAGGGCGAAGCCCTGGCCACCCTCGTCGTGAACAAGATCCGCGGCCTGTTCAAGTCCGTCGCCGTCAAGGCCCCGGGCTTCGGCGACCGCCGCAAGGCCATGCTGCAGGACATCGCGATCCTCACCGGCGGCCAGGTCATCTCCGAGACCGTCGGTCTCAAGCTGGAGAACGCCGACCTGTCGCTGCTGGGCACGGCCCGCAAGGTCGTCGTGACCAAGGACGAGACCACGATCGTCGAGGGTGCCGGCGACGCCGAGCAGATCGCCGGCCGGGTCTCGCAGATCCGCGCCGAGATCGACAACTCGGACTCGGACTACGACCGCGAGAAGCTCCAGGAGCGCCTCGCGAAGCTGGCCGGCGGCGTGGCCGTCATCAAGGCCGGTGCCGCGACCGAGGTCGAGCTCAAGGAGCGCAAGCACCGCATCGAGGATGCCGTGCGCAACGCGAAGGCCGCCGTGGAGGAGGGCATCGTCGCCGGTGGTGGCGTGGCGCTCATCCAGGCGTCCAAGGAGGCCTTCGAGGTGCTCGAGCTCGACGGTGACGAGGCGACCGGCGCGAACATCGTTCGCGTCGCCGTCGACGCGCCGCTCAAGCAGATCGCGGTGAACGCCGGCCTCGAGGGCGGCGTCGTCGTGGAGAAGGTGCGTCACCTCGAGCCCAACCACGGCCTCAACGCCGCGACCGGTGTGTACGAGGACCTCCTCGCCGCCGGCGTGAACGACCCGGTCAAGGTGACCCGTTCCGCTCTGCAGAACGCGGCCTCGATCGCGGCCATGTTCCTCACCACCGAGGCCATCGTGGCCGACAAGCCGGAGCCAGCCCCGGCCGCCGGCGGTGGCGAGCCCGACATGGGTGGCATGGGCTTCTAGTCCAGCCGCAGCAGCGCCGTCCTCGGCCCCGGAACCGACCTGGTCGGTTCCGGGGCCGAGGTGTCTTCGGGGCCGAGGTGTCTTCGGGGTCAAGGTGTCGTCGGGGGCGTCGGGGGCGTCTGGGGCACCGGCAGGGCAACGGCCGGCGCGGCCCGGCCGCTCGGCGCCGCCCCGTGGTCAGTCGGCGCCGAAGGTGGCGCGTTCGCGGCGCAGGTTCTCCGTGGCGCGCTGCGTCCAGTGCTCTCGCGCCCAATCGGTCCGAAACAGCGGATCGGCTCCGAGGAGGTGATCGAGCACGGCCGCGCGGCCGGCTCGCCACGCCTGTTCCCCGACGTGGGCGTAGTCGGCCCGGACGGCGGCGACATAGCGCGCATAGCCGGCGGCGGGCTCGGCGAGCACCCCGAGGTCCGCGTCGATCAGTAGGGCGGCGTCGCCCCGCAGCTCCGCCTCGAGGCCGGCGGGGATCCGGTGGTCCGTCGTGCACAGCACGAGGTCGGCGACCTGCCGGGCGAGCCGTCCGGCCGGCACATTCTCGGCGAGCATTTGCCGGGCCAGCTCTGCCGAGCGGGCCTCGTCCTGGCCGGGGACGCCGTCGTACACGGCATCGTGGAACCAGGCGGCCAGGCGCACCCGCCGGCTCGGCGCAGGGGCGCGCTCTCCGGCCGCCTGCAGTCCCGGGGTGCCGCGCCGGGTGAGATCGTCGAGCCGGCGCAGCACCGCGAGCAGGTGCGCCGGGCCGTGGTAGTGCCGGTGTTCCTCGTTCCAGCGGCCGAGCAGGTGCTCGCCGAGGTCGGGCCGGTCCGGCCACAGGTCGAGCCAGCGTCGTTCGAGCGCCGGGAGCGCGCCGCCGGCCCGGGCATGAGCCGGCACGCGCAGCCCGCTGGCACGCAGCGCGCGGATCAGCTCGCGCCCGTCGACCGCCCGTGCGCCGAGCTCGATGAGCTCACGGTAGCGGGCCGAGGGAACGTCGTAGTGATCCTCGTCGAACGCCCGTCCCGGCACCCCGGCCCGCCGCGCGAACTCGTGCAGCTCGGTCAGCGAGGAATCCGAGACCAGGTGCGAGAACGACGTGCCGTGCGCCGGCCACATGGGTGGGTCGATGAGGATCGCCATGGGCCTCACAGTACGGCGCGTTCTGCCCGGCGCCTCCGCCGCGATGGACGATCCGCACGGGTCGGCACGGGTCGGCACGGGTCGGCACGGGTGGGCACGGGTCGGCACGGGTGGGCACGGGTGGGCACAGGCGAGGCGGGCACAGGCGTTAGTGCAGGAACATCCGCGTGTTCGCCGATTCGGCGTCGTCGTACTGCCGCGCCGAGACGTCGAGCGACGCCGAGAGCGCGTCGAGGGACGATTCGACCTGCTGTTGCGTGAGGCGCCACTGCTGGATCGCCTCCCGGAAGGCGAGTGACGCGGATCCCTGCCAACTCGCCTCGAGACTGAGCAGCAATTGCATCATCGTGGCGACCTCCGCTCGGATCGTGCCGCCGTGATGCCGGGCAGCCAGGGCACCCCGGGCGACCTCGGCGCTGTCTACTTCGAAACGGGCCATCATTCCTCCTTCGGTTGCCGGGAACGATACGAGGGACGAGCACCCGCGTGGTGACCAGGGCCTCTCGGCTGTGGACGGTCCCGCAGCCCGGAGGCCACGTGTGGACGGGCCCTCATCGCGGCGACTGGACGGGCCCCCGCGACGCATCCGGGACGACCGAGCGAGCCTCCGGCGCGCATCGCCGAGGTCGAGCAGGGTCGGAGCGTTGAAATCTCCCGATATTCCGGAGGTTCGGCCCTGGTCGCGGGGGAGAGTGGCGGGCAGGCCCTGGTCGCCGGGAAGAGTGGCGGGCAGGCCCTGGTCGCCGGGAAGAGTGGCGGGCAGGCCCTGGTCGCCGGGGAGAGTGGCGGGCAGGCCCTGGTCGCCGGGGAGAGTGGCGGGCAGGCCCTGGTCGCCGGGGAGAGTGGCGGGCAGGCCCTGGTCGCCGGGGAGAGTGATGGGCAGGCCCTGGTCGCCAGGGTGAGTGGCGGGCAGGCCCTGGTCGCCGGCGTGAGTGACGGTTGGGCCCTGGTCGCCGGAGAACCATGGGGCCGGGGCGCGGGTGGGGGTCAGTCCCGCGGGGGCCGGGTCATCGTGCTGCCCTCGTCGGGGGAGTCCGCGGTCGAGGGCGCCCCGCCCCGCTCGGGAGGGGCGGCCGCGTCCGCGGATCCGGACGGCCCGCGCGCCTCGGCGGACCGCGGCAGGGCGTCGATCCGGCGCAGCTTCGGGCCGAGCGGGCGGCCCTTGGGATAGTCCTTGACCAGGGGCCGGAGCTCCTCGGTGGGGCTCGCGGGCGAGGAGACGGAGCCGGCCGAGCGGGTGTCTGCGCGATCGCGGGGCGTCGCCGGTGAGCCCGGCGAGCCCGGTGAGCCCGAGGGGCCCTGCGATCCCGGCGAACCCTGTGATCCCGAGGGGACCGGTGAGCCCTGCGATCTCGAGGGGACCGGCGAACCCTGCGATCCCGAGGGGCCCTGCGAGCCGGGTGAATCGGTTGAGCCCTGTGCTCCCTGCGAGCCCTGTGATCCGGGAATCCGCGGGATCGAGCCGCTGGGCAGCGGGGCGAACGTACCCGCGGGCCGGTCCGGGTCGCTCCGGCCGGCCCCGGGGCCGGCCCCGGCGAAGAAGGAGCGCTCCGGGTGGGCACCCATCTCCCGGGCCGGTGGCTCCGCCGTGGGCGCCGGTGCGCCGGAGAGCTTCGCGAGTTGGGCCGACACGCGGGCACGCTCGGCCGTGAGGTTCTCCCGTGCCCGCTCCTCCCACGCCTGACCCAGCGGCGACGTGAACAGCTTCGCCCGGCCGAGCAGCTTCTCGATGATCGCGATCCGGGCGCGGAAATAGTCCAGATCCGGCACCTCGGAGTACTCCTCGCGTACCTCCCGGCGGTAGGTCGCGTACTTCTGCGGCTCGACCGCGAGGCCGCCGAGATTCGCATCGCACAGCGCCATCGCATCGAGGTCGCCGTCGGGAACGTGGTGCCGCGCGAGGGCATGGATGAGTTCGACCACCCGCGCGATGCTCTCCTCGGGCACGCCGAGCCCGGTCAGCTCCGAGCGGGCCAGCTGCGAGGAGGCGATCTCGTCGATTCCCCCGCGCCTGCTGTAGACGTGGCTGTCGTCCATCCGGAAGACCGCGCCGTGGTACCAGGCCGCGACCCGCACGAGGTCGGGGCCGTGGGTCTCGGCGGCCAGTTCGTCCACGCGCGCGAGCACGGACACGAGCCGGCGCAGATTGTGATGCTTGCGATCCGGATCGCTCCAGCGCTCGATGAGCCGGCGGCCGGCGGCCTCGATCCGTTCGTCCTCGGCGCTCGCCCCGATGACCGCGAGACTGCGCCTCCACGCTGGTAACAACCACGCCGACGCGTTCATCGCGCCCATACCGTTCACATTCCCTGCTGGCAGACATTGGTGGAAGTCGGCGGTCGAGCCGGCTGAGGTGGTTCCAGCCACAGTCTATGGCGCCGGCACCGCCGATTCGAGGGTTCAGCGTACCCTGGGCGCATGGCTCCCCAGGACCGCATCCGGCCCGTTGTGATCACGGTCTCGACCCGCTGTGCCCACGGCCGGGCGACCGATCGTTCCGGGCCCCGGCTGGTCGAATGCCTCGCCGGCGCGGGCTATCCCGATGCCGACCTCGTGGTCGTCCCCGACGGCGTCGAACCCGTCCGGGCGGCGCTCGGCGCGGCCCTGGGCGGCGGCTCCCGGCTCGTGATCACCACCGGCGGCACGGGCATCACCGCGAGCGACCTCACCCCGGAGGCCACCGAGCCCCTCCTGCACGCCCACCTGCCCGGGATACCCGAGGCGATCCGGCGCGACGCCGCTGCCAGGGCCCCGCACGCCGTCCTCACGCGCGGACTCGCCGGAACCCACGGCGACGCGTTCGTGCTCAACCTGCCCGGCTCGCCCGCCGCGGTCACCGACGCGATGGCCACGGTCGGCCCGCTCCTGCCCCATATCCTCGATCAGCTCCGCGGGGGCACCCATGACTGACTCCCTCGTCCGGCTGAGCAACGAGCCTTTGGACGTCGCAGCTCACCTCGATCACGCGGGTGCGGACTGGGTGGGGGGCGTGGCCTCGTTCATCGGCACCGTGCGCAACCACAGCCCCGACGTCGACGGGGAGGTGGTCCAGCTCGACTACTCGGCGCACCCGAGCGCCGAACGGGTGCTCGCGGAGATCGTGGCCGAGGTGACGGCCGCCCACCCGGGGGTGCGGCTCGCGGTGAGCCACCGGATCGGCACCCTGTACATCGGGGATCTCGCGATCGTCGTGGCCGCGGGAAGCAGCCACCGGGCCGAGGCGTTTGCGGCCTGCCGGGAAGCGGTGGAGACTGTCAAGAAGAAGTTGCCGGTCTGGAAGCGGCAAGTTCTCACCGATGGAAGCTACGTATGGGTGGGATCAGCATGAGCGTGAACGTGTCACCGGAACTGCGCGGGCCGCTGGCCGATCGGTTCGGACGGGTCCATCGGGACCTGCGCATCTCCCTGACCGACGTGTGCAACCTGCGCTGCACCTACTGCATGCCGGCCGAGGGCGTGCCCTGGCTGGCGCGGGCGAACATCCTCACGACCGACGAACTGGTGCGCACGGCCGAGATCGCCGCGGCGCTCGGGATCGTCGAGGTGCGCCTGACCGGCGGCGAGCCGCTGCTGCGCCCGGACGTGGTCGACGTCGTGGGGCGCATGGCGGCGATCGAGGGCGAGGACGGTCCGCTCGAGGTCTCGATGACCACGAACGCGCTGCGGCTGACCAAGCTCGCGCCGGCGCTGCGTGAGGCCGGCCTCGCGCGCGTGAACATCAGTCTCGACACGCTCCATCCCGAACGGTTCCAGCAGCTCACCCGCCGCGACCGGTTCGACGACACGCTCGCCGGCATCGAGGCGGCCGTCGCGGCCGGATTCGCCCCGCTCAAGTTCAACGCCGTGGCGATGCGCGGGGTGAACGAGGACGAGCTGGTCGATCTCGTGCGGTTCGCGCTCTCGAAGGGCGGGCAGATGCGCTTCATCGAACAGATGCCGCTCGACGCCGGCCACATCTGGTCGCGGGAGACCATGGTCACCGGCGAGGAGATCCTCGCCCAGCTCGAGACCGCCTTCACCCTCACCGAGGCGCCCGGGCGCGGGGCCGCGCCCGCCGAGAAGTTCCTTGTGGACGGCGGACCGGGCACCGTGGGCGTCATCCGTTCCGTCACGCGGCCGTTCTGCGGCACGTGCGACCGGGTGCGGCTGACCGCCGACGGCCAGCTGCGCAACTGCCTGTTCGCCCGCACCGAATCCGATCTGCTCGGCGTGATCCGCGGCGGCGGCGACGACGACGACATCGCCCGGCTCATGCACACGTGCATCGCGGGCAAGCTGCCCGGCCACGGGATCGACGATCCGGGATTCCTGCAGCCGGACCGGCCCATGTCGGCCATCGGCGGCTGACCCCGCGGCGACGGGCCCGCCGCGAGCGGAGCCGGCGCACGAACGACGCCGACCAAGGCGTCCGGCGAACCGCTCCGAGCGCGCCGGGAACGATGGTCCCGGACGGTCGACACTGGTCTAGCATCCTGCGTGTGAGCGACGACCGCGGCACCGCCCCGCGCCTGGCGGGTGAACGCCGGGAGGCGATCGCCGCGCTCGCCCGCATGCACGGCGTCGTCCGGGTGAGCGAGCTCGCCGACCGCTACGGGGTCTCGCACGTGACGATCCGCCGGGACATCTCCGCGCTCGTCGACCGCGGCGCACTCACACGGATCCACGGCGGGGCCCGGTCGACGGCGGGGATGGTCCGCGCGGCGGCCGGCGACGATCAGGTGCGCATCGGGGTGATCCTGCCCGCGTCCCGATACTACTTCCGGGAACTGCTCGAGGGAATCCGGGAGGGGGCCGCCCGCGCCGGGATCGCGGTCGTCCTCGCGATCAGCGAATACGACGACGGCGAGGAGCGGCGCCTGTTCGAGCGGATGCTCCGCGCGAAGGTCGCCGGTGTGCTGCTCGCGACCGCGGCGGCCGAGCCCGAGACGGGCTGGCTCGACTCCTCGCCCGTGCCCGTCGTCCTGGTCGAGCGGGCGGGGCCCGCCTTCGACCATGCCCGCTCGGATCACGAGGACGGCGCCCGGATCGCGGTCGCGCACCTGGTCGCGCGCGGGCATGAACGCATCATGCTCGCCGCGTGCTCCACCACGC
Source organism: Pseudactinotalea sp. HY160 (assembly GCF_009372055.1). Classification (NCBI taxonomy): domain Bacteria; kingdom Bacillati; phylum Actinomycetota; class Actinomycetes; order Micrococcales; family Cellulomonadaceae; genus Pseudactinotalea; species Pseudactinotalea sp. HY160. The sequence continues at coordinate 84,291 of NZ_WHMT01000001.1, forward strand.
CGACCGCGGCCCGGCTCCTGGCCGGATACCGGGCCGAACTCGCCGCCGCCGGGCGGGACCTCCTCGAGCCCTTCGACCTGCCCGGCGAGGACGCCTCCCCGACCGGCCGCCGGGCCCGCCTGCACGACCTGCTGCGCGCGTGCGCGCAGCAGCGGGCGAGCGCCCTCATCCTGCACCCCGAGGGGTTCGCCCTCCCGCTGCTCGAGGCCGCCGAGGATCGCGCGGTCGCCGTTCCCGCAGACCTGGCCCTCGTGACCTATGACGACGAGCTTGCGGAGTTCGCCTCGATCCCGCTCACGGCCGTTCAGCCGCCGAAGCGCGACGTCGGCTCCATCGCCGTCGACGTGCTCGTGCGGCGCCTCACGCGCCCCGGCGTCGCGCGTCAGCGGGTCACCCTGCTCCCGCGGCTCGTCGTGCGGGAGTCGAGCTGACCCGGCATGAACGGTTGTGTGCGGTTGTGCCCGATCGGTGGACCCCCGCCGGCCGCTGACGCACAATCGGGATGGTCGCCGTGCGCGCAGCGCCGTGCCGATCTCAGCAACCACTCGATGTCATCGGAGACCGTGTCATGAGCCTGAGTCCCAGCCGCCGATCGTTCCTGCTCGGCGCCTCCGCCGCCCTGGCGGTCTTCGCCACCGGCGGCGTCCAACTGCCCGCGCTGGCCGCCACCACGTACGAGGACGCCCTCACCCGCCGCCGAACCTTCCTCACCGGCGGCACCGTCGCGGCCGACCACCCGGGCCTCGCCGCCAAGCGCGCCCGCATCGACGCGCGCACGAAGGACCTGGTCGACACCTTCAACCGCACGCCGGGCCGCACGCACCTGTGGCCGGGCCTGAGGGTCGGTGCCGCCTCGAACACGACCGAGGTCGCGAACATGGGGGTGACCGCGAACCAGATCACCGAGCTCGCGATCGCCTGGGCCTCACCCGGCAGCACCTACTACCGCGACGCCTCCCTCCTCCAGGACATCCACGGCGCGTGTGCGTTCCTCTCCGGCCAGTACCGGGCGGACCGCGGCCGGCCCGGAAACTGGTGGTTCTGGGAGATCGGCCTCCCCCGGCAACTCGCCGACACCCTCACCCTCCTCGGCGACCAGCAGCCCGAGAAGGCCCCGAGCCTGCTCGCCGCCGCCGACTTCTTCGCCCCGAACCCGAACCGGCGCACCGGCTCCTCCCTCAAGGAGACCGGCGCGAACCGGGTCGACAAGGCCCTCGCCTGCATCGTCCGGGGGCTCCTGCGCGAGGACGAGGATCAGATCGCGCTCGGCCGCGACGCCCTCTCCGACACCGAGGGGGAGGGGCGCAACAGCCTCTTCGGCCGCGTCACCTCCGGCGACGGGTTCTATTCGGACGGCTCGTTCATCCAGCACTCGGCCCTGCCCTATTCCGGCACCTACGGCGGCGTGGCGATCAGCGGCGTCGCCGCGGTCATGGCGATGCTCGCGGGCAGCCCCTGGCAGGTGACCGACCCCGACCTGTCGAACCTGCTCGCAGCCGTGGAACTCACCTTCGCGCCCTTCCAATGGGACGTGCGCACGATGGACACCACCCGCGGCCGCGCCGTCTCGCGCGAGGCCTCCCGCGACTACGACTCCGGCTTCGCGATCGCCTCGGCCGTCATCGTGCTCGCCGAGTCCGCGCCCGCGGACCAACGGGAGTCCTTCCGGGCCCTCGTCAAGGGCTGGCTCGAGCGCACGACCGACCAGTCGGTCGCGGACAACGGCCAGAGCCTGGCCGCCTCGGCCCGCAGCCTCGAGGTCGTCGGCGACGAGTCGCTCGCCGCGCGCCCGCCCCGAATCGGCATCACGAACACCTACAACCAGGAACGGATCGTCCAGCACCGGGGCGAGTGGGCCGCCGTCGTCAATACGTCCTCGAGACGGATCGGCCGCTACGAATGGGGCAACCGGGAGAACAACCACGGCTGGTACCAGGGCGACGGCATGCTGTTTCTCTATCACACGGGCGACCCGGCGCAGTACTCCGCGGACTTCTGGCCGACCGTCGACCCGTACGCACTCCCCGGCATCACGGTCAACGGCGAGCAGCGCGCCTCGGGGGAGGGCGACGGCACCGGGATCCCGCGGGCGCAGAACGAGTACGCGGGCGGCCTGACCGTCGGCGATGCCATCGGTACCACGGCGATGGACCTGACGAACGCCACCGGCACGCTCCGGGCCAACAAGTCCTGGTTCCACCTGACCGACTCGATCGTGTGCATCGGCTCCAAGATCTCCGACACGTCGGGGACCGGCGTGCGCACGATCGTGGAGAACCGCGGCTTCGCCACCGGTGCCCTTCCCGCCGTGTCGGCGGACGGCGCCCCGCTCACGCTGACCGACGACCTCGCCCCCGCGCGCGTCGTCCACGTCGACGGGCACGCCGGCATCCTCGCGCTCGCCGCGCCGGGCCGCGCCGAGCAGCGGTTCGGGGTGCGCTCCCAGCAGCGGACGGGCACGTGGGAGGCGATCAACAGCGGCGGCGACACCGGCGGCAGCAGCGAGGCGGTCGCGCGTGACTACGTCCGCATCGAGCAGGCGCACGAGTCCGCCGGCGGCTGGTACGCCTATCAGATCCTTCCGCTCGCCGATGCGGCCCGGACGGCCGCAGCGGCCGACGCCCCGCAGGTCGTCGTCGTGCTTGCGGACGACGACGCTCACCTCATCGAGACCGGCGACGGCTCCAGGTTGGGGCACTTCTTCGCCGCGGGCACGTGGGGCGGCTACACCGTGACCGGCGCCTGCGCGATCGGCCTGCGGCGGGCGCCCGCCGCGACCGGGGGCACGGCGGTCGCCGGCGCCCATCTCACCGAGATCGTCGTGGCGCAGCCGACCAAGGCCGGGGGAACGGTGAGCGTGACGTTCCCGTTCGACGCCCCCGGAACCGTGGCCGGCGTGGACGAGACGATCACCGTGGTCGCCACCTCGCCCCTCCAGCTCGAGGTCGACGTGGACTCGCGGCGGGGCGGTGAGCATCGGCTCTTCTTCGCGAGCCTGGCCACCCCCGAACCCGTGACGGTCCACCACCGGGACGAGGACGGCGAGGCGGTCGCCCCGGACGTCGTGCTCACCGGGGAGCTCGGCGAGGCCTTCGACGCGGTCCCGGTCGAGGTCGAGGGCTACGAGCTCACCGGCACTCCCGCGAACGCGAGTGGGACGTTCGGTGACGAACCGGTCTCCGTCGTGTTCGTGTACGCCCGGGTCGCCGAGCCGACCCCGACCGATACCGCGAGTCCCACTCCGACGGACACGGCGAGCCCGACCCCCACGGACACGGCGAGCCCGAGTCCGACGGGCACCGCGAGCCCCACTCCGACCGGCACGGGCGGATCCACGCCCACCCCGACCGGGAGCGCTGGGGGGAGCCCGACCGCATCCGGTTCCGGCGGCGGCCGACCCGGTGACGACCGGCCCGGTGGCACGGGTGACTCCGGGCCCGGGCGCCTGCCGAGCACCGGCGCCGGGGTGCTCGGCATCGGCGCGCTCGCAGCGGCCACCGCGGGCGCCGGAGCACTGTTGCGCCGCCGCCAGGTGATGTCGGGCTCCGAGCCGGACGCTCCCGAGCCGGGCTCCGAGGCGTCCGATGGTTCCGCCGACACCACCGCGGCCGAGTAGACGGGCCGCCACCTCGGTCGCGTCCGCAGGGTGGGCGGCCCGGACGTGACCTGAGCGGGTCGAGGCCACCCGCGTCGGCGTCGGCGTCGCCGCCCGATGCCGCCGGCCGAGCCCGATGCCGCAGCCCGAGCCCGATGCCGCCGGCCGAACGGACAACGCCGGCCCCCTCACGATCGAGGGGGCCGGCGTTGCCGTGTCGACGTTGTCGTCTCGGGCCCGTCAGTTCACCGACGACCTCCGGCGCAGCACGAGCACGACCGCGCCGGCCGCCAGGATGGCGACGGAGAGGAACGCCAGCGGTGCGCCGCTCGAGACACCCGTGTCGGGCATGTCGTCGATCGGGTCGCCGCCCGAACCGCCGGCAGAGTCGCTCCCGGACGCCGCTCCGCCGTCCTGGTCGGCGCCGGCGTCGGAACCCTGGTCGGTTCCAGAACCCTGGTCCGTGGTGCCGCCACTATCGCTGCCGCCGGTGCCGGCTCCCTGATCAGTGTCCTCGGTGCCGTTACTGCCGTCGGTGTCGTCAGGGCCGCCAGTGCCGTCGGCGCCGGTGTCGGCTCCCTGATCGGTGCCGTCAGTGCCGTCGGTGTCGTCACTGCCGTCACTGCCGTCGCTGCCGCCGGTGTTGTCACTGCCGTCGGCACCCTGCGGCGAGACCGTCACCACGGTGACGACCTCGAGCACGGTCGCCGGATCGGACTGAGCCACGCCGTCCGGCAACTCGAACGAGCCGGTCGCGGTGTAGTCCGCAGCGACGGTGCCGTCGTAGTCCGAGATGTCCCATGTGAGGGCGACGTCGTGGTCGGTGCCGTCGCTGTCGGTGATCGTCGTGGCGGCGGGCAGTGCCGCGCCCGCGTCGGACTCGCTCGTGCCGTACGGCAGGATCACGGGCTCGACGCCGGTGACGTCGGTGATCGTCGGCGTCTCGACCACGTCACAGGTGCCGGGGTCCACCTCGAGCGGCGGAAGCGGATCCGGGGTCTCGCCGTTCACGCCGTTGACGTTCAACTCCGCGAGGGAGCCGAAGTTCGCGCTCGTGTCGGAATAGGACGACAGCCACACGATCTTGACGTGTTCGGTCGTCACCTCCGGCGGCAGCTCGATCGACTGCAGGTCCCGGTTGTTGGGCATCGTGCCGGACGCCACCGCCTCGGCTTCCCACGTGGCGCCGTCCTCGGAGACGTAGACCCGATAGTCCTCGAGCTGACCGTTGGTGTTGCCGGACTGCCGCGGCAGCAGGTTCAACGTGATCTCGGAGTACTCCGACCCGAGGTCGACGCTCAGCCACGGCTGCTTGTCCGGCTCCGGCTGGGACCACTGGCTGTGCCAGATCGTGTCCGGGTCGCCGTCGACGGCCTGGTCGACGTGCGAGTACTCGCTCGCCTCCTGCCAACTGGAGGCCGCCACGGTCAACTCGGCCTGATCGATGCGAGTCCGCGTCGACGGCACGACGGTGAGGTCGAGGTCACGCGTCACGGTCCCGTCCGGGGTCGCATAGGTGACGGTCACGGTCGCCGAACCGGGGGCGGCGTCCTCGGGGACGGCGATCGTGAACGTGTACTCGCCCGGCCCCTCGACCCGAGTGCACGCGGGGCCGACCACCCAGCCGTCACCCGCCGCGAGGCCGAGCGTGCCGCCCGCGACCTCGCCGTCGAGAGTGACGGTCACCTCCGGCTGCGCGCCCTGCTCGACGCTCGTGGGACCCGTGAGGCCCATCGTCGTGAGCGGCTCGATCGTGTAGGTCGTGCCGGCCGCGCCGGTCCACGTGGCCTTGCCGTCGGCGACCTCCACCTCGACCGGGGAGCCGGCCCCGAGGACCCGGATGGGCCCGGTGATCAGCGGCGAGCGCACGCTCACCTCGCCACTCGCGTCCGGGGTCACCCGCAGCTGCGTGCCCGTGCCGTTCGCCCAGGTCGCCCCGATCGTCAGCCCGCCCGCGCCCCGGAGGCCGTCGACCGAGCCGTCGCGCCACGCGCCGGGCAGCGCCGGGAGGATCTCGACGCCGTCGGCATTCGACTGCACGAGCATCTCGGCCACACCGGAGGCGGCCCCGAAGTTCCCGTCGATCTGGAACGGCGGGTGGGCGTCCCACAGGTTGTCGTACGTCGAGTTCTTGAGCTGCTCGCTCAGCATCTTGTGGGCGTGGCTGCCGTCGCCGAGGTTCGCCCAGAAGTTGATCTTCCACGCCTTCGACCAGCCGGTGCCGCCGTCGCCGCGGTCCGTGAGCGTGACCTCCGCGGCCTCGGCGAGCTCGGGGGTGTGCGCCCAGGAGATCGCGTTGCCGGGGAAGAGCGCATACAGCTGGGAGACGTGCCGGTGGTTCGGGTCGGTCGCGTTCACGGAGTCGTCGATCGCGACGTCCTTCCACTCGAGGATGCGCCCGGAGGTCTCGCTCACGTGCAGGCCGGTGTCGAGCTGCGCGAGCGTGCCGGCGACCTCGTCACGGAAGGAGGCGTCGACGTCCAGGATCTCGCCGGCCTCGACCACGGCGGTGAGCAGCTCGGTCGCGAGCTGCTGGGTCATGGCCGCGCCCGCGGTGAACGGGCCGTGCTCGGGGGAGTAGGACGGGCTCGCCACGAGCGAGCCGTCGCGGCCGTCGACCGTGAGGTAGTCGAGCCAGAAGTCCGCGGTCTTCCTGAGCAGCGGATAGGCGGTCTCGGCGAGGAAGCCCTCGTCGCCGGAGTACAGGTACTGACGGAACACGTCGATCGCGAGCCACGCGTTCGCCTCCGGAAACCAGAACGCCTCGGCGTAGTTGTGCACACCCGTGAAGCCCCACGGCGTCGTCTCGTTGTTGACCATCCAGCCGTCCATGCCGAGGATCGCCTCCGCCGACGCCGCACCCGCGGGAACGAGCGACTCGATGTACTCGACGTAGGGGGTGTACGTCTCGGCCAGATTGGTCGACAGCGCGGGCCAGTAGTTCATCTGCAGGTTGATGTTCGTGTGATAGTCGGCGCCCCAGGGCGCCCCGGTCGAGTTGTTCCACACGCCCTGCAGGTTCGCCGGCAGCGGCGAGTTGTCGCGCGAGGAGGAGATGAGCAGGTAGCGCCCGTACTGGAAGAACAGCGTCTCGAGCGTGCGGTCGCGGTCCGTGGCGCCCGTGTACCGGCTCAGGGCGGTGTCGGTGTGGACGTCGATCGGGGCGCCCTGCAGGTCGAGGGCGACGCGGTCGAAGAGCTCGTGATAATCCGCCTCGTGGGCGGCGCGGAGCGCGTCCCAGCCCTGGGCGGCGGCCGCATCGACGGCGGCGGTCACCCGGGCGACGTGTGCGGCGGGGTCCGCCGCGCGGTAGTCGGGGTAGACGGGAGCGTACTCGGTGCCCCCCGAGAAGATCAGGGTCGCGGAATCGGCGCCCGCGACGATCACGTCGGAGCCGGAGTCGGTCACGGACCCGCCCTCGGCGAGCACCTGGATCTGACCGTTGTAGGCGAGGCCATTGCCCGGCACCTCCCCGGAGAGGGTGAGGCGGCCGTCCTCGGCGGTCACGGTGCCGCCGTTCATCTGCGAGCGGTACGTGGCGGTGAAGTCGATCGCGCCCGCGGCGTCGGCGGTGAGGTGGGCGACGATGACGTCGTCGGGGTAGGAGGCGATGTACTCACGGGTGAAGGTGACCCCGTCGACGGTGTACTCCACGGTCGAGACCGCATCGTTCAGATCGAGCGCGCGCTCGTAGTCCTCGTACCCCTCGGTGCCCGGAACGTCGAGCAGGAGTTCGCCGAACGGCTGGTAGCTGCCGTATCCGGTCCTCGGCTTGCCGAGCTTCCCCGCCACCCAGCTCGGATCCGCCTGCCCCTCGGCCTCGATCTTCGCGCGGACGTCGTCGAGGGAGTTCGGGCGGGTCGACCGGTCGTAGTTGCCGTAGTCGTACCCGGCCACGCCGGGTCCGCCGCTCCACAGGCTCTTCTCGTTGAGCTGCAGCCGTCCCTGGGCCACGCCGCCGTAGATCGATGCGCCGAGGGCGCCGTTGCCGATGGGCAGGGTCTCGGTCTCCCAGTCGGTGGCCGGCTGGCCGTAGGTCAGCCGGAGCGGAACCTCCGCTGTCGGGCCGGCGGCCGCGGCGGCGGGTTCACTGAGTTCACTGAGATCGCTGAGGTCACCGGGATCGGCGGGCGGGGCCGCCTGCGCGGCGAGCGTGCCGCCGAGCACGAGGGCCGCCGTGGCGACCGAGGCCGCGACGAGGCCCCGGGCCGGCGAGTGGGCGAGGGTGGGAAGGGACATCATGTCTCCGAGCAGTGCGTCATTGGACGAAGTCATCGTATGTTTAAACCTGCTCGTTTGCCTAGTCCGATCGAGGAATCGGTGCCACGGCGCGGCGAGCGGCGACCGATCGGCCGCCCCGGAGGCCTCAGTCGTGACGAGTTCTGCATGCTTGAATGATGATCGAGCATGTCGACGATTGATTTGTGCATCATGAGATCGATCGACGTCATGGCGGCTCGCGCGCCTGTCTGTGGCTGTGCGTAGCTGAGTAGATCTGTTGACGTCGGATGGCTGGGCCCGCTAGCGTGCGGTCCCATGCTCACAAGACATACCGTGAGGACTGCAATGGCTGCACTCCTCGCCGCAGGCACCGTCGCCGCACTGACCTCCGGAGCCGTCGCCGCACCAGGCGACTCCGCCGACACCGATGCGGGGGCGATCCACGTCGATTGCGCCGGCGCCACCGACGGGGTGGGCACCGCCGACGACCCGCTCGGTTCGATCGCGGCGGTCAACGCTCTCGACCTGGACCCGGGGCAGCAGGTGCTCTTCAAGCGCGGGGTCACCTGCCTCGGGCAGTTCGCGCCCGTCGGGCAGGGCACGGCCGCCGCCCCGATCGTGGTCGGCGACTATGGGCAGGCGAGCGGGCGTGCGGTGATCGACGCGGATGGCGCGACCAATGCGGTCCTGCTGAAGAACAACGCGTTCCTGCACCTGACCGACCTCGAACTCATCGCCCCCGGCGACAACACGGAGGTGCGGCGCGGCGTCTACGTGTACGGCGAGGACGGCGGCACCCTCGCGGGCGTCCGGCTCGAGGGCCTCTACATCCACGACGTGCGCGGCCAGCTCCCGTACCTGGTCGAGCCGGGGAACGCGGCAAGCTTCAAGGGCAAGGGCCCGAACGCGTCCGGCGCGATCATCGTCGACGCCATGGGAACCGTGACCCCGACCGCATTCGACGATCTGACCATCGTCAACAACCGCATCGACGACGTCGATCGCCAGGGCATCTACTTCTGGTCGAACTGGTGCCGTCGACCGGAGCTCAACCGCTGGAGCGAGCTGTGCTCCGCCCCATGGTTCCCCCACACCGACGTGCTCGTCGCGGGGAACACGCTGACGAACGTCGGCGGTGACGGGATCGTCATCACCGGCACGATCGGGGCGACCGTCGAGCACAATCTCCTCGACGGGTTCAATCGGCGCTCTCGTTCCTACAACGCGGGCATCTGGACCGCAAACTCCGAGCGGGTCCTCATGCAGTACAACGAGGCGAGCCACGGCGAGGGGCTCCTCGACTCCCAGGCATTCGACATCGACCACGCCACCCGCGACGTGGTGGTGCGATACAACCTGAGTCACGACAACGACGGCGGATTCCTCCTCACGTGCCCGGACGCCTGGGGCACGTACGACTTCCGCGTGTACGGCAACATCTCGATCAACGACGGCGCCCGAACCTTCCAGCACGGTTGCGGCAACGGGCCTATCTACGGCGGAAAGATCTTCAACAACACGTTCTATGTCGACGACGTCGCCGCGACGATCTGGTCGGACAACGGCATCCGGCCGGACGTCGAGATCTTCAACAACATCTTCGTCGCCACGGACTCCGGAACGTTCGACTTCGTCAAGCCCGCGGACGGCCTGACGATCGACCACAACCTCATGACCGGCTTCAGCGCCCCGGACGCCGCCACCGACACGATCACCGGCCGCGCCGACTTCTTCGATCCGGGCGGCATCGACGCGGCAGACTACCGGCTGGGCCCGGACAGTGACGCCCTCGGCGCCGGCGTCGCGGTCGACCTCGCCCCGCTCGACTACTTCGAGAATCCGGTTCCCGCCGAGAGCCTCAACCTCGGTGCCTACCAGGGGCCGGGTCTGGAACGCACGGAGGCGAACGGCTGCACGATCGGCCTCGAGGCGCCCGCCGCCCCCGTGGTGGACGGAACGGCCACGATCGAGTTGCGGGTGAGCAATCCCTGCGACGCCGCCATCGCCGGCGGCGCGGCGATCGAGGCCACGATGTCGCCGGACTTCACCCTGTCCGGATCGCCGGTGCTGCCCGCGCTGGCCGCCGGGGCCACGGACGTCGTGCCGGTGACGATCGCCGTGCCCTCGACCATCGAGCCCGGGACCTACCCGGTGACGATGAGCGCCCGGACGGTCGCCGTCACGTCGACGCTCACGGTCTCGGACTCCTGGCACGTCTACGCGCGGGAGGACTTCGACGGTTCGGCCGACCTGCCGACCGGATGGACCGCCACCCATCCGGGCGACACCCAGATCGTCGCGTCGGACGGTGGCCGCGCGGCGCGTCTCGACCGGGTCGCGGGCGCGACCAACGCGGTGCGCTGGAACGTCGCCCCGGGTGAGGCGCCGGTCCGGGTGACGATGCGCGTCAAGGCGGCGCAGGTCGACAACGCGCTCGGCATCCACGTGCTCGATTCCGACGGTTCCCCGGTGGCGCGCCTGTCGATGGCCGACACCGGGCTCTGGGCCTACACCGACGGCAATTCCTTCGTCGACGCCCCGACGAGCTACGCGGCCGACGAATGGTACGACCTGTCGATCATCGTGCACGGTGCGGAATACGAGGCGTTCGTCGACGGCCGGTCCGTCGGGCGGGGAGCCACGACGGGCACCGGGATCCCGGCCGCCCTGCGAGTGCAGATCCCCAGCAGCGCGACCCGTGCGGGTCACTTCCTCCTGGACGACGCCTCCTTCGCGAGCGCGGTGACCGAGAGCGACCTGCGCCCGCCGGCACCGGTCGAGCCGGCCGGCGCGACCGACCCGGCGGTGGAACTGCAGCGGCCCCAGGCCGTCGAGGCCGGACACAGCCTCGGGCTCCTGCTCTCCGGGTTCCGCCCGGGTGAGCGGGTGGCAGTCACCGGACCTGAATCGTCTGCCGTGGGCGTCACCGAGCCCGACGGCACGGTCCGGATCGCACTGCCGATCCCGGTCACCGCCGCCGGCGGCGCGATCGACGTGACCGTGACCCAGGACCAGTTCGGCGAGGCGCTCACTCTCACCACGAACGCGACCGTCGTCGCGGCGGAGCCCCCGAGCGAGCCCGACACGTGCTCCGCCACGGGCGAGGACTTCGAGGGCATGACCGCGGGCGAGGCCCCGACGGGATGGACGACCGCCGGCGACCCCGAGCCCGTCGTCACCGGCGAGGACGGGCACCGTGTGCTCGCACTCACCCGTGATCCCGCGACCACCGGCCTCGTGTTCGCGCTGTGCGACATCGGCGAGCAGGCGGAGCCGGTCACCGTGCAACTTGCGGTGCGCGCGAGCACGAACGCCTCGGCGCTCGGGATCCACTGGCTCGACGCCGCGGGCACTCCCGTGCTCCGGACGAGCATGAACGAACTCGGCACATGGAGCTACACGAACGGAGACGCCTTCACCGACACCGCGATCCCGTATACGGCCGGCGAGTGGCACGTCGTGGACCTGATCATCGCCGACGGCTCCTACGAGCTGCGGGTCGATGGGGCCGCGGTCGGGGGCGGATCGGTGCAGAGCGGCGCACCCGGTGCCCAGCTGCGGCTGCAGATTCCGTCCTCGGCGGTGACCGCGGCGACCTTCGAGATCGACGACATCGTCTTCGGCGGCGAACCGTACGATCCGGACGGCGGCTCCGACAGCGGAGCCGACGTCGACGGTGGGTCCGACAGTGGGGCCGGTTCGGATGGTGGCTCCGACACCGGGGCCGGTTCGGATGGTGGCTCCGATACCGGGGCCGGATCGGATGGTGGCTCCGATACCGGGGCCGGATCGGATGGTGGCTCCGACACCGGGGCCGGATCGGACGGTGGCTCCGACACCGGGGCCGGATCGGACGGTGGCTCCGACACCGGGGCCGGATCGGACGGTGGCTCCGACACCGGAGCGGGTTCGGACGGAGCCGTCGATGCGGGAACGGACGGTGGTGCCGACAGTGGGGCCGGTGCGGACGGAGCCCTCGACGGCGGAGCCGATGTCGATGGTGGATCCGAGAGTGGGGCCGGTGTGGAGGGCGGTGCCGGGTCGGGAACGGACGGCGCCGTCAACGCCGAGGCATCGGCATCGGGATCCGGCACGGACACGGATCACGCCCCGGACACGGATCACGGCCCGGACGCACCCGGCGCAGGTACTCCCGCGATGCCCGAGACCGGAGTGAGTGTCGGGATGACGCTCGCAGCGATCCTCCTGCTCCTCGGCGCCGGCGTTCTCCTGCGCCGCGGCCGCACCGCCTGATCGGCGGAGCGGGTGGCCCCGACGTCGCCACGTGGCGTCGAGGCCACCCGCTCCCCTCCTGCTCACTCCTGGTAGGTTCGGGACGTGCCCATCGACATCCTCGCGGTGATGAAGCATGCCGCGGACACCGTGATCATGCCGCGCTGGCGTTCCCTCTCCGACGATCAGGTGGAGGAGAAGAACCCCGGGGACCTCGTGACCGTCGCCGATCGGGAATCCGAGCAGGTGATCACGGCGGAGCTCCGCTCGGCCCACCCGAAGGCGATGATCCTCGGAGAGGAGGCGTACGCGGCCGATCCGGGCATCCTCGAGGACTTCCAGCGGGCGGAGCACGCCTTCACGGTCGATCCGATCGACGGCACCTCGAACTTCGTGCACGGCTCGCGGGACTTCGCGGTCATGGTGGCCGAACTGCGGGCCGGCGACGTCGTGCGTTCGTGGATCTGGCAGCCGGCCCACGGGGTCGCCTACGAGGCCGAGGCCGGAGCCGGCGCGACGAGGAACGGCGCGGTGCTCCCGCGGCGCGAGCTCGACCCCGACACCGCGACGTGGCGCGGGGCGACCGCCCGGCGCGGACTGCTCGCGCGCGACCACGTGCCGCTGGCGCAGCTGCGGGAGGCCGCCTGGTGCTGCGGGGTGGACTATCCCCACGTGGCCACCGGCGACCTCGACTACCTCGTCTACTCGAAGGTCTGGCCCTGGGATCACGCCCCCGGCTCCCTGCTCGTGCGCGAGATCGGCGGGCGCAGCATCCGCAAGGACGGCTCGAGCTACTCCCCGGCCGCCCCGATCGGGCGGTGGCTCCTCGCGGGGGCGGACGCGAGCGCCCCCACGGCGCTCTCCTACCTCGAGGCGGACCTCACCGAGGAGAACTAGCCGCCCGCGAACGGCGGCAGCACGTCGACCGTCGCGCCGATCGGATCGGCCGGCTCGGCGGCCTGGCCGTCGACGAGGAAGGAACACAGCTGGATCACCCCGGCCAGTCCCGGGTGCTCGGCGATCATCGCATCGCGCAGGTCGGCCACCGTGGCGGCCTCGGCGACGGTCAACGTCTCGGCCGTCACACCGGCCGCATCGGCCGCCGCGGCGAAGTAGCGAACCTGGATCGTAGCCATGGCCCCATCATGCCAGTCCGGCGCCGGGTGGGCCCGTCTCGCGCCGTTGCGCGATTCGGTCGCGAGAGATCAGACGTCTTCCGTACACTGTCCCCATGGCACTGACTGACCGCGCGATCGGCGAGATCAAGGCGATGATCCAGGCCGGGGACCTCCAGCCCGGCGACCGGCTCCCGCCCGAGGGCGAACTGAGCGAGCGACTCGGCCTCTCCCGCAGTTCCCTGCGCGAGGCGGTCAAGGCGCTCGAGGCGATGCGCGTGCTCGATGTGCGCCGCGGCGACGGCACGTACGTCACGAGCCTCGAGCCGCGCCTCCTGCTCGAGGCGATGAGTTTCGTGCTCGACTTCCATCAGTCGCACGCCGTGCTCGAGGTGTTCGAGGTGCGGCGCATCCTCGAGACCTCCAGCGCCGCCCTCGCCGCGGATCACGCGACGCCCGAGCAGGTGGCGGGCCTGCGCGAGTCCCTCGCCGCCTCCCGTGCGGCCTCCGACATCGAGGATCTGGTCGAGCACGACCGGGACTTTCACGCCCGCATCGCCGACTCCACCGGCAACGGCTACCTCGCCGGTCTCCTCGGGACCGTCTCGGACAAGACCGTGCGCGCGCGGATCTGGCGGGGGCTGACCCAGGACCGGGCCGTGGACAAGACCCTGGCCGAGCACGAGGCCATCATCGCCGCGATCGAGACCGGCAATTCCGAGCTCGCCCGCGCGCTCATGCTCGTGCACGTCGCCGGCGTCGAGGACTGGCTGCACGCCAACGTCGACGACTCGACCGGGCAGGTAGCCGAGCCCGAGTCCGCCGAACCCGACGAGCCCGAGGGGGCCGACGGAACGGGGCTCGAGGGAGCAGGCGTCAGCGGGCACCGACCTCGATGAGCAGGACGCCGGCGGCGACGAGCCCGATCCCGACGGCCATGAGCCGCGTGAGCGGCTCCCGGAACAGGACCATCGAGAGCACGGCCGTGAGGGCGACGCCGGTGGCCGTCCAGATCCCGTAGGCCACCCCGAGCGGCATCCCCTCGCCGAGCGCCAGGCTCACGAGGGTGAAGGCGAGCAGGTAGCCGACCGCCACCATCGCGTACCAGCCCCGGCCGCGGTCGATCGCCAGGCGCAGCGCGACCGTGCCCGCGACCTCGAAGACGATGCCGGCCACGAGGAAGGCCCAGGCGAGCGCGGTCATCGACCCTCCCCCGATCCGGTGGCCCCGGCCCCGGTCCCCCCGGGCTCGGCTGGGCCGGACGGGCCGGACGAGCGCGCGGCGGCCTGCGAGCCCAGTTCGATGCACAGCACCCCGGCGATGACGACGAGGATGCCGGCGATCATGAGCGGGGTGAGGGGCTCCTCGAACAGGAGGGTGGACAGGGCTGCCGTGAGCGCGACGCCGCAGGCACCCCAGATGCCGTAGCCGACGCCCAGTCTCATGCCCGCCCGCAGCGACAGGCTGAGGAGCGCGAAGGCCGTGAGGAAACCCGCGACGACCACGACGTAGAGGCCCGGACGGTCGAGCGCGCCGCGCAGGGACAACGAGCCGGCGACCTCCGAGCCGATCGCTCCGGCGAGGAGGTACCACGCCCGCGGCGCCGGGGACCGGCCGCTCATCGCCGCCCCATCACGAGCCGCCGCCCGTCGCGAGCCGCCGCGCTGCTGTCACGAGCCGTTGCCCGGGGTGTGCGACTGCGCCGCGACGGACACGACCCCCTTGCGCAGGATCACGTTCCCGTACGGGCGCAGCTCTCCCGTGCGGATGATTGCGGACGCCGCCCGCGCCCGTTCGTAGAACTCGAACCGTTCCACGAGCTCGACCCGGTCGGCGGGCACGCCCGCGGCCGCGCGCAGCTCGCGCTGGACGCCCACGTCGATCCCCGGCTCGGCCTCCATGAGCTGGACCGAGGGCCCCTCGTAGTCGTCCGCGGGCATGACCGTGCGGACCGCGGCGAGCACCTGCGGCGAGGCCAGGCCCGGCAGGTCGAGGGCGTCCGCCGCGAGCGTGTGGGCCGGGAAGTTGGCGTCGGCCACGACGAGCGAATCGCCGTGGCCGAGCTCGTCGAGCATCCGCAGCACCCGACCGGTGAGGATCGGGTGGATTCCGGTGAGCATGTCAGGTCCAATCCGTGGGCAGTCCGTAGACGCGGGTGGCGGTGCCGGAGCAGATCGATCCCCGGTCCCTCGCGTCGAGGGTAGCGAGGAGTCGGTCGCGGCGCGCGACGTCGTCCGCGAGCGCCGCGTCGCCGCCGAGCATCGGCATCGGCCAGTCGGATCCGAGCATGAGCCGGCCCGGCCCGAAGGCCTCGAGGGCAACGTTCCAGGCCGCGTCGAGCACGCGGGCGGGCAGCAGCAGCCCGCCGTGGTGCAGGCCGGAGACCTTCGCCACGACGTTGTCCTGCTCGGCCGCGGCCCGCAGCTGGGCCGCCCACTCGGCGAAGGCGCCGGCCTCGGCGGGCGGCTTGCCGAGGTGGTCGATCACGACCGTCAGCCCGGGCAGGTCGGCGGCGACGCGCGCCGCCTGGTCGAGGTGGCGGGGGAAGGCGTCGGGGACCTCGAGGGGCAGCCCGGCGCCGGCGAGCAGGGCGAGGGTCTCGCGCGCCGCCGCGCGGTCGAGCACGCCCGGATCGGGATCGGCGTGGATGAGCTGGCGGATGCCCACGAGCCTGCTGCCGGCGGGCCGCCCGGCATAGCGGGCCAGCTGCGCCGCGGCGTCCTCCGGATCGGTCAGCGGAACCCAGCCCACGACGCCGAGCACCCAGTCGTGGGCCGCCGCGACGGCGAGCATCGCGTCGGTGTCGGCGCGGGTGTCGTCGGCCTGCACGAGGATCGCGCCGTCGTAGCCGGCCGCCTCGTGGAATGCGCGGGCCTCGGCCGGGCCGATCGTGCGGTGGAGCGGGCCGAGCTCCGGGGTGATCCACGTATAGCCGCCGCCGGCGAGGTCCCACAGGTGCAGGTGCGCATCGATCGTCCTCATGCCGGGATGAGCCCCTCGGCCGCGAGGTCGGACCACAGTCGGTCGGGCACGGGCACGGCCATCCGCTCGTTGTTCTGGGCCACCTGCTCGAGCCGGCTGATGCCCACGACCACGGCGGCGACCGCCGGGTGCCGCAGCGTGTACTGCAGCGCGGCGGTGGGCAGCTCGACGCCGTGCCGGGCGCACACCGCGGCGATCGCGACGGCCCGCTCGTACAGCTCGGGCGGCACGGCACCGTACTCGTAGCGGCCGCTCCGCGAGGGCGTGGCGCGCGCGAGCAGGCCGGAGTTGAAGATCGAGGCGGTCACCACGCGGACATCCCGTTCCAGGCACAGCGGCAGCAACTCGGCCGCGGCGCCCTGTTCGAGGAGCGTGTAGCGGCCGGCGCACATGAGCACGTCGAGGTCGGCCCGGCGCACCGCCGCGACCATCGCCGCTGTGGACATCGAGCCGACGCCGACCGCCTCGACGATCCCCTCGTCGCGGAGCTGCTCGAGCGCGGGAAGCGCCTGGTCCAGCGCGGCGTCCAGCCCGATCTCGGCCTTGTCCGGGTCGTGCAGGTAGGCGATGTCGATGCGGTCGAGGCCGAGCCGTTCGAGCGAGTCCTCGATGCTGCGGCGGATGCCGCCGGCGGTGTAGTCCTGCACGCGCTCGTGATCGGCCGGCACGTGGAAGTCGTTGGCCAGGTCGAGCGCGCCGGTCGGGTTGCTCACCGGCGTGAGCAGCCGGCCCACCTTCGTCGAGAGCACGAACTCCTCCCGCGGCTTCGTGGCCAGGAACGCGCCGAGGCGCCGCTCCGAGAGACCGAGACCGTAGTGCGGGGCCGTGTCGAAGTAGCGCATGCCGGCGTCCCACGCCGCCTCGGCGATCTGGCGGACCTGCTCCTCGGACCGTTCGGCGAAGAGGTTCCCGAAGCCGGCGGCGCCGAAGCCGAGGCGCCCGTCGATCGAGGTGAGCGCGTTCATGTGACAGCCTTTCGGGGGCGGCGGCGGTGTATTCGCGGGTGAGTGCAGATGTTCGCAGATGTTCCGTGGACGGTCGAGGGAGCGGGCACGCCGGGGCGCGACGCGGCCGGGCGAGCGCTCCTACGCGGGGCGGAGGGCGTCGTCCCCGAGCTTCGCCGGCGGCAGGAACGTGTTCGCCAGGATCGATTCGGCGCGCATCTCCATACCCGTGCCCGGCGCCGACGGGGCGCGGTAGCGGCCGCGCTCGATCACTGTCGGAACGACGAAGTGCTCGTGGAGGTGGTCGACGTACTCGATCACCCGGCCCTCCATGGTGCCCGTGACCGCGACGTAGTCGAACATCGACAGGTGCTGGACGGCCTCGCACAGCCCGACGCCGCCGGCGTGGGGGCAGACGGGCACGCCGAATTTGGCGGCGAGCAGCAGGTTGGCGATGTTCTCGTTCACCCCGCCCACGCGCGCGGAGTCGATCTGCAGGTAGGACAGGGACTTCGCCTGGAGCATCTGCTTGAACACCACCCGGTTGGCCACGTGCTCGCCGGTCGCGACCGGGATGGGGGCGATGGCGCGCGCGATGGCGGCGTGGCCGAGCACGTCGTCGGGGCTCGTGGGCTCCTCCACCCAGTGCGGGTCGAACGGGGCCAGGGCCGTGATCCAGCGGATCGCCTCCGCCACGTCCCACCGCTGATTGGCGTCGACGGCGATGGGGAAGTCGGGGCCGCACACGTCGCGGGCGATGCGCATGCGGCGGACGTCGTCGTCGAGGTCCGCGCCGACCTTGAGCTTGATCTGGGTGAACCCCTCGGCGATCGCCTCCGCGCAGAGGCGGGCGAGCTTCTCATCGGAGTAGCCGAGCCAGCCGGGCGAGGTGGTGTAGGCGGGGTAGCCGGCCTGCTCGAGGTGGGCGATGCGCTCGGCGCGGCCGGGTTCGGCGGCCTCGAGGATCTCGAGGGCCTCGTCGCGGGTCAGGGCGTCGCTCAGGTAGCGGAAGTCGACGAGGTCGACGAGCTCGGCCGGGCTCATGGTCGCGAGCAGCTTCCACAGCGGCAGGCCGGCGCGCTTGGCCTTGAGGTCCCACAGGGCGTTGACCACGGCGCCGATGGCCATGTGGATGACCCCCTTCTCGGGGCCGAGCCAGCGCAGCTGGGAGTCGCGGGTGAGCAGGTCGGAGGCGGCCCCCAGATCGGCGAGGAGCTCCTCGACGTTGCGGCCGACGATGTGATCGGCGAGTGCCTCGATCGCGGCGAGCTGGACGTCGTTGCCGCGGCCGATCGTGAACACGAACCCGTGCCCGGCGTCGGCGGGGTCGGGGGTATCGGTCCGGATCGTCAGGTAGGCCGCCGAATAGTCCGGGTCGGGATTCATCGCATCCGAACCGTCGAGGCTGAGGGAGGTGGGGAAGCGGACATCCGCGAGATCAACGGCGATGATGGTCGACATGGCTCTTCTCTACACTGATTCAGGGCCTTCCAGCGGATGCACGCAGCCCGGGACACGACCAGCTTAGACATCTGATGTTTAAGGGTCAAGCGTCACGACTGCCGAGGGATCCGTGAGTATCATGGCTGAGAGTTCCGATGTTCGGCGGCGGGGCCGTCGCTCACACGAGGAGGTACGGATGCGATTTGCCCGACTCGGCCCACAGGGGTCGGAGATTCCCGTTCTGGTGACGGAGGAGGCCCATTACGATCTGCGGCCGATCACCGCCGATATCGACGGCGAGTTCCTCGAGCACCGGCAGGGCGAGGTGGCCGCCGCCCTGGCCGCCGGCACGCTCGAGACCATCGACCCGGCCGGACTGCGGATCGGCGCGCCGATCGCCCGCCCGACGGCGATCGTGTGCGTGGGGATGAACTACGCCGCGCACGCCGCGGAATCGGGGAGTGCGCCGCCGGAGCTCCCGGTCATCTTCTTCAAGCACCCGAACACGCTCGGGGGACCCGACGATGCCGTGGAGATCCCCCGGGGAAGCGAGAAGACCGACTGGGAGGTCGAACTCGCGCTCGTCATCGGCAAACGGGCCAGTTACCTGGACTCCGTGGCGGAGGCGGCCGATCACATCGCCGGCTACACCGTGGTGGACGACCTGTCCGAGCGGACGTTCCAGCTCGAGGTCTCCGGCGGGCAGTGGTCGAAGGGCAAGTGCTCGCCGGGATTCAGCCCGACGGGCCCGGTGCTCGTGACCGCCGACGAGGTGGACGCGGGCAACCTGCGGCTGCGCTCCTGGGTCAACGGGGAGCCGCGCCAGGACTCGGTCACCGCCGACATGATCTTCGACACCCGCTACATCGTGTGGCACCTGAGCCAGTTCATGGCGCTCGAGCCGGGCGACCTGGTCATCACCGGCACGCCGCAGGGCGTGGCCCTCTCGGGCCGGTTCCCGTACCTGAGCGCCGGCGACGTGGTCGAGGTCGAGATCGAGGGCATCGGCCGCCAGCGGCACACCTTCGTCGAGGTCGGCTCGGCCCCGATGGCAGGAGGGGCGGCATGAGCGGAATGAGCGCAGAATTCGCAGGCCTGGTGGCCGTCGTGACCGGCGGAGCCAGCGGCATCGGAGCGGCCATCGCCGACGCGCTCGCCGATCGCGGCGCCCGGGTTGCGGTGCTCGACCTGAACCCGGACGCGAGCGCGCCCAGCACCGACCATGCCCCCCATGCCCCCCATACCCACCGTGGGTACACCGCCGACGTCGGCGACGACGCCTCGGTGCGGGCCGCGATCGCGGCCGTCGCCGAGGAGTTCGGCGGAATCGACATCGTGATCAACAACGCCGGCATCGGCGCGCAGGGCACGATCGAGACGAACGACGACGACGAGTGGCATCGGGTGTGGGACATCAACGTGCTCGGTATGGTGCGCGTGGCCCGCGCGGCCCTGCCGCACCTGCGCCGGTCGGCCGCGGCGGCGATCGTCAACACCGCCTCGATCGCCGCGACCGCCGGCCTGCCGCAGCGGGCGCTCTACAGCGCCTCGAAGGGGGCGATCGCCGCGCTCACCCGCGCCATGGCGGCCGACCACCTCGGTGAGGGCATCCGCGTCAACGCGGTCTCCCCGGGCACGGCCGACACCCCCTGGATCGGCCGGTTGCTGGCCAAGGCGGACGATCCGGACGCCGAACGCGCCGCGCTCGAGGCGCGCCAGCCGCACGGCCGGCTCGTCTCCCCCGCGGAGGTGGCCCACGCCGTGCTCTCCCTCGCCTCGCCGCTGGCGACCTCGACGACCGGGGTCAACCTCGCCGTCGACGGTGGCATGCAGGAACTGCGACTGCGTCCGCGCTCCTGAGCGCACCCGAGCTCAGCACCCGCGGCCGCTACCCGGCCCGCCGGTCGATTCCGTCGAGCAGCTCGACGGAATCGGCCCCCGGGCGGGGGCGGGGCGGAATGAGGAGGAGCTCCCGGGCCCGCGCGACGGCCTCGGCGCGGTTGTGCACCCCGAGCTTTCGGTAGGCCGACCGCAGCTGGGACTTGACCGTGTTCGTCGAGATGAACATCCGGCTGGCCGCCGCCGCGAGCGGCATTCCCTCCGCGAGGAGGGTCAGCGCCCGCTGCTCGCTCTGCGAGAGCTCCGGGACCGGGGGAGTGGGCGTGAGCGCCGTGTCGAGCCGGTCGAGCTCGCCCCACCACATGAGCTCGCGGAGCCGGGGGGCGGACCGGACGATCCTGGCCAGGTCCGCCGTCGGCACGAGCCGGAACGGATGCAGGAGATCGTGCGCGCGCGCGATGAGGAGCGCATGCTCCAGCTCCGCGGCCGCCTCCCCGGACCGATCGAGCCGGACGAGGGCGCAGGCCCGGACGAGGGCGCGGGTGACGTTGTCGCGTGGCGTCGGCTCCGGCTCTCCACCCGGTCGGTGTTCGGTCAGCACGAGGGCATCGCGGGCATCACCCAGGCAGAGCGAGAGGCGGGCCCGGGCGGTACGCAGGGCCGGATGGGTCGGCATCACCTCGGTCAGCACCTCGTGGCAGCGGGCGAACTGCTGGTCCGCGATGAGCGCCGCAGCCAGCGTCGCGAGCGTCTCGACGGTCACGAGGGAGAACGACTCGCGCCGAGGGATCGAGGCGAGGTGGCGCTGCAGCGCCACGACCCGTGCGCCGCGGCTCGGCGCGCCCGTCGACTGCGCGCGCGGAAGGCCTGCGGACACCGGGGCGTCGAGCAGGGCGAGCCAGTCCGCGGACATGTCGGACATGTCGGACCTGTCGGACCCGCCGGGCCCGTCGGACAGAGCGGCGACGGACATGACGCCGGTCGGGTCGGTCGGGTCGGTCGGGTCGGTCGAGTCGGCGGGTGGGTGCGGGTCGACCGCGAGGGTGTCCCGGGCGATGAGGAGAGAGGCGGCCCGGCGGAGCGCATCCGCCTCGGGTGCACTCGATCCGGCGAGCCACCGGCGGGCGTCCGCCGTGGCGCCGTACGCGGCGTAGGTCAGAGCCGCCGTCGCCGCGGCCCGATCCGACAGCGCCGCGTCGCCGAGCAGGTCGGCGTGGGCGGTCGCCTGCCGGGTCATCCCGGCCACGCTCGAGGGACTGTCCATCGCGCCGAGGCGAGCCACGATCCACTCGAGTTCGATGCGCGTCGACTCCACCGAGGGTCGAGAGGCCGGCCGGGGCCCGCCCTCGGGCTGGAGGCGGGCGCGCAGGAGCTCGAGGCGGGTGTCGCCGTCCGGATCCGACCGGTCGGCGACCGCGAGGGCCCGCCGCGCCGGGCCGTCGTGCGCCGTGACCTCGAGCCACGAGCCGCGCAGGAGGGCCCGGCAATGCGCTTCGTCCCCGGCGCGGGCCGCGTGCTCGAGCGAGCGCCCGATGCTCCCGTGCCGTTCGTACCAATGGGCGAGGGCGCTGTGGAGCTGCCGGAAGGCGTGGGGGTCGGTCTCGGCCAGGGCGTCGGAGAGCGCGTCGCGCACGGTGCGGGTGAGGTGACCGTCGGGGCCGAGGAAACCGTCCGAGCGGAGCCTGCGCAACTCGTTCGTGGGACCGGCGTCGTGACCGATGAGCAGCCGCATGATCTCGCCGTCCGGCCGGCTCGCCAGGGCGATCCGCATCGCGTCGTGGATCGTCGAGTCCGCGGCGCTGCCGCGTGCGAGGATCTCCACGTACTCGCAGACGCGTTCGCGCGCATCCGCGGACAGCGGCCACGAGTCGTCGTGTGCGAGCAGGAGGCAGCGAACGAGCGCCGGCCAGCCGAGCACCTCGTTGGCGAAGTGCCACGCCGTCTCGGGGCCCATCGTGATCCCCAACGCGCGTGCCATGGTCTGCACCTCCGCACCGGTGAGCCGCAGCTCGGGGGCCCGGCAGACCAGGCCGTCGGCCTCGACCTCGGCGAGCGTCTCGATCGGGCGTTCGGACTCGCTCGTCACCAGCACGTGCAGGTATTCGTCGCTCGTGGCCAGGTCGACGAGGGCGTCGTCGACCGAGGGGGAGGTGACCAGGTGGAGGTTGTCGACGACCAGCCAGCGATGCTCGGCGCGCCCGTCGGGGGTGAGGGGGCGGTGGGTGCCGGCGGCGCCGCACAGCCGCTTCGTCGAGGCCGAGAGCAACGCCGTGAACTCGGGCTCGGCGGTCTCACGGGTCAGGGTGAGCCAGTCGAACGTGTGCCCGTCGCCGAGGGAGCGCAGCCAGGCCGCGGCGGTCGTCGTCTTGCCCCATCCGCGGGGCGCTCGGAACACGACCATGGGCGCCGTCCGTCCGAACACCGGGAGCACGCCCGGTGCCGGCGTCGTGAAGAGGCGCGAGATCCGGGGTAGGGCCCGGCCGCCCGCGATCGGAATGGACATGGGACGTACCTCCGACTTCTGACGGTGCTCGGACGGGGCGGATCAGGTGGAGATCCGAACCCGGTTGGATTGCTCGATCGCGTCCGCGCGGCTGCTGACGCCGAGTTTTCGATAGATGGTCCGCACATGGGTCTTGACCGTGTTGGGTGAGAGCCCGAGGGACTGGGCGATGCCGACCGGACCGAGATGCTCGAGCAGCGCATGGAAGACCTGTGCCTCGCGCGGCGTGAGCGTGACGATCCGCGGCCCGGATCCGTCGTCGGGCCGGTAGAGGTCCGGGCGCAGCCCCTGCAGCGACGGATCGTTGCCGGCGAGCGACATGAACCGGCCCGGCGGCATCGAACCGAACGGAGCGGTGCGTCCGTGGATCAGCGCGAGGTCCGCGGCGGCCCGCAGCTCCGCGTGGGCGGCCGGCAGCCGGCCGGCGCCGTCGTGGGCGCGGGCCGCGAGCAGGTGGGCCTCGAGCACGTAGCGACCGAGCGGGCTCTGGTCGCGCAGGACGTGCTCGGCGTCCTCGAGCGCCTTGCCGAACCGCCGCTCGGCGAGATGGATGCGCCCGAGCGCGATCCGCAGATCGCGTCGGGGCTCGACGAACTCCAGGACCTCCCGGGCGGAGGACGGCATCTCGCAGGCGAGGAGCAGGTCGACCAGGACGATGGCCAGGTACGTCTCGGCCATCGATCCGCGCCGGGTGACATCGAGCGCCGCGCGCGCATTCGTGGCGTGCGTGAGCATCGCGGGCTCATCCCCGTGTTGCAGGATCGCCTGGGCGCGGATGAAGACGCACAGTGACGACAGGTCGTTGCGACGGGGGTCGTCGGCCAGGGCGAGTGCGGCCGGGACCGCGCCCGCGTCGTCGGTGTCGACCAGCACGAGGGCGCGCGCCGCCTCGAGGGCGAGTAGGAGCGCGTCCTGGTGGTCCTCGCCGTCGAGCGTCTGCCGCCAGGCGGGCAGCCCCGGGTCGGCGAGCCACGGCGCGGCCAACGCCGGCTCACCGCGCAGCGCATGTGCCAGGGCGGCGCCGACGGCCGCGAGCGCGGATCCGCCGTCCTTGCGCGCGGTCGCCCACGTATGGGCCTGGGCGAACGCATAAGCGGAGGTGACCAGGTCCCCCGTGGCGAGCAGGGCGACCCCCCACTGCAGGAGCGCGAGCAGCTCGTCGTCGCGGACGTTCGAGCCTCGGCCGGCGATCACGGAGGCGTTGAGCCGGGCCGAGAGCCCGCCCGGTTCGTAGGGATGCAGACGGCGTCTGCGCTCGCCCGTCGGCTCGAGGTGGTCCCGCGCCATGCGCAATCGGGCGTCGATGGACACCTTCGCCGCGGGCAGCACCCGGCTCGCCGCGCCCAGCACGTCGGGGGCCTTGAGGAGCAGACGGTCCCAGCAGGCCTCGATCACCTCGAGCGCCGCCGGCCAATCGCGCGACTGGGTCGCGTAGAAGAGGGCGGTGGCGGGGTCGTCGCCGCGGACCGCCTGCTGCATGAGCGTGCGGTAGGCCCGCGGCTCCAGCTCGGCGGAGGTTTGCCGCATGACCCCGAGGAGGGTTCGCCTGACGGCGGGTGCGTAGGCGTAGACGGAACCGGACGGTGCGGGCGTCGCGCCCAGCAGTCCGCTCGCGGTGAGCTCGCTGATCATGGCCCAGGCGTCCTCCTCGGAACCGAGGGCGCGGGCCGTCTGCAGGTCGAATTCGGACGGAACGGCGGTCGAGAGGGCGAAATCCCGGAGGGCGGGGGAGGCCAGCTCGTGGAAGGCCGCCGCGATGTACTGGCCGGCGAACGACTCCGGCGGAGTCGATGGATCGTCGGTGAGGATCGCCTGGTGGATCGCCGCCCGGACGAGCGCGGGCCAGCCGCCGAGCTCACCGGTCAGCCGCTCCGCCCCCCGCCGGTCGAGCGTCAACCCGATCGAGCGCGCGAGATCCGCGGTCATGGTCGCCGTCATGCGAAGATCGTCCGCGCCGACGATGAACGCGTCGACGGACAGCGGCCCGAGCGAGTCGAGGGCCCGCGGCCGGCGCCCGGCCACCATGATGAACACCTGAGGGTTCTGGCGCAGGAGGTCGACGAGCACGGCATCGATCTCGTTCGCCCCGGCCTGCGATCCCGCCTCGTGGTAGTCGTCCAGCACGATGAGGGTCGGATCCGCCAGACCCGCCACCATCCGGATCGCCCGTTCCTGGGTCGCCGCGGACGTCGGCGCGGTTCGGCCGCCCACCTCGGGGGCCCGCCCCTCGAGGCAATCGAGGAACTCCTGCCAGAACCCCGCACGGTCGTTGGCGGCCGCGGTCAGGCGGGCGAAACGTATGTCCACTCGGCCGCGCTGCGCCCGCAGCCACGTGACCGCCAGCGCGGTCTTGCCGTACCCCCGGGGCGCCTGGAGGATCCGCAGCGGGAACGCGGTGGCGCCGCCCAACCGGTCGAGGAGGGCCGTGGCCGAGGCGTCGTGGTCGGCGATCCGGGGCAACGTGAACTGCCGGGACTGTTCCGGGTCGGACATTCCTGAGACACCCATGGTGCGAACCTGCTACTGCGGTGGGCGGAGATACAAAGGGATGACTCGCGCGGACGACGGGCCCATCCCGGGTCACCCGCGTGAGCCGTAAGTCTATCCATCAGGGGTGTCGATGTCGACGGAAGTGCCGGATTGTAAGTGCCTCGGAGACGTCGACTTCGACCGGGGCGACCCGCGTCCGGCTGCGTGATCGGGCCGCCCTGGATGGTGGGGGTGAGCGGCGGGTGCGCGACGTCTCACCCTCGACCGGTCCGACGATCGTGCCGGGCCCCGGGCGGGCTCACCCGCGGTTCACCTCCGCGGGCCCTGCTCAAACGTCGTCCCCGGGAGTTGAGTTGAGGCTACGCGCTAGACGAAGGTCCGCATATCGGGACGAACGTCGCTGCGCGTGGTGGATCTTCGTCGGCGTAGTGGAGTGGAAGGCAGTCGGACGATGGCGGTGTACGAGGGAGCCTACCCGGGGCCGAGGCCCGTGGGAGCCCCGCCGCCCGAGCCCGCCTACCCTGCCTACCCTGCCGGCTCTGCCTACCCTGTCGACTCTGCCGGCTCCGCCCACCCTGCCGGTTCAGTGCGCGCCACGGCCCGGGCTGCGTGGCGCGGCGTCGCGACCGGCCGCCGCCCTCGATGGCTGCACCGGTTGGGCCGGAGCCTCACCGAGGCGCTCATCGCGGGAACGGCCGTCGCGGTCGTGCTGGTCCCGGACGCCGCCCTCACCCCCGAGGGGCGGGCGCTCCTCGGACTCGCGGCCGGAGCGGGCTACGGGATCGTCTCGGCCGTCCTGGGCCGGACATCGCGTCGCACGTCGTCTCCCGGCGCGCGGGACCGGGCCCGTGTGCTTCGCGCGGGCGGCCTCTGGGCCCTTCTGCTGGTCCTGGGATATCAACTCCGGTTCCGGGCTCCCGTGCCGGTGCCGGCCCTGCTGGCCACGGTGGTGCTCGCGAGTGGAATGGTCGCGGGACTGCACGTCCTCGGATCGCTCGCGATCCGCCGCGCCCGCCGGCGCGGCCGGACCGGCTCGCCGACGCTCGTCGTGGGAGAGGTCGCCGAACTCGACCGGCTCGTCGGGCTGTGCCGGGCCGCGGGCGGGTCCGGTCTCGACGTCGTCGGAGTCTGCACGCCGGCGGGGACGACGGCCCTGCCCACGGCCGGCCCGCCCGTGCTCGGGGCCGTCGAGGACGCCGCGGACGTCGCCGTCGACGGCGGCATCCGCTCGATCGTCGTCGGGGCGGGGTCGATGGGGGCTGTGGAGTTCCGCCGCCTGTGCTGGCGCCTGGAGCGCCGCGATATCGACGTGTTCGTGGCCCCGGATATCGTCGACGTGGCATCGGAGCGCCTCGAGCTGTGTGTCGTGAACGGGACACCGATGCTCGCGGTCGCGACGGCCCGCGGCCCGGTGGAGGCCCTGGCGAAGTCGGCGATCGACCGGGTCCTGGCCGGCGTGCTCCTCCTCCTGTTCGCGCCCGTGATCGGCATCAGCGCCGCGCTCATCCATCTCGACTCCCCCGGGCGGACCTTCTACCGGCAGCGGCGGATCGGGCGCCACGGTCGGCCGTTCGACATGATGAAGCTGCGCACGATGACCGCGGACGCCGACCGCCGGCGCTCGGAGCTCGAGGCGCGCAACGACGGCAACGTCGTGTTGTTCAAGCTCCGCAACGACCCGCGCGTGACCCGGGTCGGGCGGCTCCTGCGACGGTACTCGGTCGACGAACTCCCGCAACTGTGGAACGTGGTACGCGGCGAGATGTCCCTCGTCGGGCCGCGTCCGCCGCTGCCCGGCGAGGCCGCCCGCTACGACGACGACATACGCCAGCGGCTGCGGGTGCGCCCGGGCATGACCGGGCTGTGGCAGGTGAGCGGCCGTTCGGATCTCGACTGGGCGCGGACCGTCCGACTCGATCTCGACTACGCCGACAACTGGTCGATCCGGGGAGACCTCGTGATCCTGTTGCGCACGTTCCGGGCGGTGTTCGAGGGTCGGGGCGCGTATTGACCGCCTGTTCGGGAAGGCCCGATCCCGCCGCCGGATTCGGGTACGAAAACGACGGGTCGTTTGGTTGAATGAAGGTCGACGCGTTGGAGGAGGCCCGGGATGGCGGCTGACGGCGACGAGGACGTCGACCCCGTCACCCTGCGGGCGCAGGCGCGGGCACAGCGCCGGTCGATCGGCCGGCTCTCGTTGCTTATCCGGGCGAGCCTGCGCCTCGTGTGGGCCTCGGGCCGCGGGCTGTTCGTCGGGCTCCTGGCGCTCCAGGTCGTCGCGGCGCTCGCGCTCGCGGGCCAGGTGCTCGCGGTGCAGTCGGTGCTGGCGGCCGTGCTCGCGCTCGAGGACGCCCCGGTCGCGACGGCGTCACTGTGGGTGCCGGTGGTGCTGCTGGCCGCCCTGACCGCCGTCTCCTCGATCGTCGGCGCGGTCCAGGGGCACATGCAGCGGATGCTCGGCGAACTGGTCGCGCGCTCGATGTGGGACCGGGTCCTCGCCGTCTCGACGGGGGTCGGGCTCGCGAGCTTCGAGTCACCCGACTTCTTCAACCGGCTCCAACGGGTCCAGTCGAACGCGCTCTCGCGGCCCTATCAGGTGACGCAGGGCCTCATCGCGATGGGGGGCGCGCTGGCCGCGGGCGTCGGCGTCGGCGCCGCACTCGTGAGCATCAGCCCGCTGCTGCTGCCGCTGCTGGTCCTCGGCGGCCTGCCGGTGCTGCTCTCGAGCCGCCGCGAGAGCCGGCTCGAGTTCGACTTCTCGGTCGCGCAGACGCCCGCCCTGCGCATGCGCCAGTACCTCACCCTCACCCAGACCGGTCGGGACGAGGCCAAGGAGGTGCGGGCCTTCCAGCTCTCGACCTGGCTCCACGGACGCTTCGCGGCGGTCTACGCCACCTATCTGGGCGACCTCGCCGCGCACCTGCGGCGCCGCGCGCGGCTCTCGGTGCTCGGAAACCTGGGCAGCGCGATCATGCTCGTGCTCACCTTCGCCGCGCTCGTGTGGATGATCCTCGCGGGGCGGGTCACCGTCGCCGGAGCCGGCGCCGCGATCGTCGCGATCAGAATGCTGGCCACCCAGGTGCAGGCGCTCTTCGCGGGGGTGCAGCGGATCTTCGAGTCCGGCCTGTTCCTCGACGACCTCGAGGGGTTCCTCCGGCTCGCCGGGCCCGCGCAGGAGGACACACGCGGGCCCGAGGCCCCGGCCGGATTCGGCCGGGTGAGCGGGGAACGGGTCGCGTTCACCTACCCGGGATCGGAGCAGCCGGCCGTCGACGGCGCCACGGTGGAGCTCCGGGCCGGCGAGATCGTGGCACTCGTGGGGGAGAACGGCTCGGGAAAGACCACCCTGGCGAAGCTCCTCGCCGGGCTGTACGAGCCGGAGGCGGGCGCGATCCGATGGGACGGCACCGACATCCGCGAGTGGTCGCCGGCGAGCGTGCGGGCGCGGACCGCCGTCATCTTCCAGGATTTCGTGCGCTACGCGCTCAGCGCGGAGGAGAACATCGCGGCGGGCGACGTCTCGCAGCCGGCCGACCGAGCCCGGGTGGCTCGGGCGGCCCGGGCTGCCGGGGCCGCGGACGCGATCGAGGCGTTGCCCGGCGGCTACTCGACGCCGCTGTCCCGGCTGTTCGCGGGTGGCGTCGACCTCTCCGGTGGCCAGTGGCAGCGCGTGGCGATCGCCCGCGCGTACTATCGGGACGCGCCGCTGGTCATCCTCGACGAGCCGTCGGCCGCCCTGGATCCGCGCGCCGAGCACGAGCTGTTCACGAGCCTGCGACAGACCCTCGAAGGACGGACCGCGCTCGTCATCTCGCACCGCTTCTCCACCGTGCGCAGCGCCGATCGGATCTACGTCATGGACGCGGGAGCCGTGGCGGAGCACGGCACGCACGAGGAGCTCATGGCGGCCGGCGGCCAGTACGCCGAGCTGTTTCGGGTGCAGGCGGCCGCCTACCTGCCACCCGAGCGGAACGACGCGGCGCGCTGACGGCGCGGCGGCACAGGCCCGTGCGCCCCGTGCTTCCCGCGATGCCCACGGGGCCGCACCCTCACGAGGTCTCCACCCGGACGATCCGGTCGTCGGATCCTCGCGGATCGCCGCGCCCGTCGGTGTTCGAGGTGACGACCCACAGCCCGCCGTCCGGGGTCGCGAGCACGTCCCGCAGCCGGCCCAGGTCGAGGTAGTCGCGCGGCTCGCCCACCGCCCCGCCCGGCTCGAGCGGCACGAACCAGAGCCGCTCGCCCCGGAGCGCCGCCACCCAGACGCCGTCGTCGGTCACCGCGATCCCCGACGGCGACGCCTCGGACGTCGGCCAGGTGACGAGGGGGTCGACGTACTGCGGGTCGCCCGCCCATCCCTCGACCGCCGGCCAGCCGTAGTTGCCGCCCGGTTCGATGAGGTTGAGCTCGTCGAAGCTGTTCTCCCCGAACTCCGAGGCGTACATCCGCCCGTCGTCCGTCCAGCCGATCCCCTGCACGTTGCGATGGCCGTAGCTCCAGACCTCGTTGCCGAACGGGTTCCCGGGTGCGGGCTCGCCGGTCGTGCTCACCCGCAGGATCTTCCCGGCGAGGCTGTCGGTGTCCTGCGACAGGCTCGGTTCCCGGGTGTCGCCCGTGGTGATGTACAGGTACCCGTCGGGGCCGAACGCGAGCCGCCCGCCGTCGTGATGGGACCCCGAGGGGATGCCGTCCAGCACGACCCGGGGATCGACGAGCCGCTCACCCTCCAGGTCCATCCGGATCACCCGGTTGTCCGCCGCCGTGGTCAGGTACAGGTAGATTCCCC
Organism: Pseudactinotalea sp. HY160; assembly: GCF_009372055.1. Classification (NCBI taxonomy): domain Bacteria; kingdom Bacillati; phylum Actinomycetota; class Actinomycetes; order Micrococcales; family Cellulomonadaceae; genus Pseudactinotalea; species Pseudactinotalea sp. HY160. The sequence continues at coordinate 114,442 of NZ_WHMT01000001.1, forward strand.
CGTCCGGTCCGACGGCGATGCCGAGCAGCCCGTCCTCGGTCTCGTGATGCACCTGCGGCAGGGCGCCGTCCGGCCCACCGGCGTCGACCTGGGAGACCTCGTGGCCGGTGACGTGCAGCACCGTGCCGGAGTCGCGCTGGGTGACGAGCGCGGAGCCGTCCGGCAGGAACGCCACCGCCCAGGGAGATCGGAGGTCGGTCGCGATCGTGTCCACGACGTCGACCTCCGTGAACGGGGATTCGGACGGGTCCTCGGGGGGCGTCGTCCGATCGTCCGCCGGCGACGGGGCGGGCGCCGGGCCTCCCGCCCGGTCCGGCTGTGGGTCGGACCCGCTGCAGCCGGCCGCCATCGTCATCGTCGCACTGAGGAGCAGCCCGGCCGCGACAGCTCGGGTGCGTGGGGATCGGCGCATGAGGACCTCCGAACGGATTCCGGTGGGTGGCGGGTGCGGGTCGCGCGCGTGGCGTCCTTGCGTCGTCTCATTCTCTCGCAGGAGGGGCCTGCGGCATAGCGTCCCGACCCGTCGGCGACACGAGGGGCGGGCCGGCCGGCGTGGCGTCGGACGGGGCCGGCGGCCTTCGCAGGAGGGCCCCGCCGCTCCAGCCCGCCCGGAGCCGTGCGCGGATGTCGGCCATCACCGGGGTGGCGACGTACCGGTCCCCGGGCGCGGCCGGCTGTAGCGGGGTGTGCACGCTGATCCCCTCGACCCGATGCAGCGCGGCGATCGTGCCGAACACGACGAACATCGTGCCCACGAAGGTGGAGAAGGAGAACGAGTCGAACGTTCCGCTCGCCATGAACGCGGCGGGCAGCGTGACCGCGAGCGCCTGTCCGAGATGGCGGGTCTCCTGGTCCCGCGCCCGGAGCCGGATGCTGCGGGCCTGCAGGTACGGCACGAGGAACAGCAGGACGAATCCGGTCAGTCCGATCACCCCGCCGGCGAGGAGGGTCATGTAGAGCTGGTTGTCCAGCAGGATGTACCGCTCGGGGGTGATCATCCCGGCTCCGCGGCCGAGCCACGGGCGCCGGCTCCACAGGTCGATCACATAGCCGGTGCGGGCGATCCGGTCGAGCACGCTCGGATCGTCGTCCACGTTGAGGAACAGCCCCTTGATCGTTCCCAGCACCCCGCGATTGACGACGTGGAATGCGGCCGTGGCGAGCACGGCGACGACCGCGGCGTTGTACCGATGCCGCCACGGCCACACCACGGCCAGCAGGCCCATCGTCATGACCACGGTGAGGATCGCGGATCGGGAGATCGACAACGGGATGCCGGACGCGATGAGGCCGACCGCGACCCAGCGCCATGCCCGGGTGCGCCCGCGGGGGGAGAAGAGCGCGTAGTGCAGCGCGATCGGCAGCACGATCGCGAGCACGACGCCGAATTCGATGTAGTGGTTCGCGGTGCCGGCCACCCTCGGGAAGTGGCCGTCGCCGCGCGCTCCGACGGCGATGAGGTCGGCATTGAGATGCAGTCCCGGAATGCGGATATACCGGGTGAGGTCCACGATCCCGGTGAACTGGAGCACCCCGACCACGGCCATCGCCGCCGCGACGGCCACGAGGGTCTGGAGGAGCCGGTCCACGTCGCGGCGGTCGTGGAGCCCGTCCGCGGCGGCGAGCGCGACCCCGGCCATGGCGACGATGAAGATGAGCCACATATTCGCCGCACTCAGTTCACCCGCCGTGGGGCCGCGATCGACCCCGACCGCGTAGCCGAACAGCTGCAGGGCCACGAAGAGGCCGAGCACCAGTCGAATCGGCGTGACGCCCCCGGGCAGCCGGTGCGGGCGGACGGCGCACAGGCACCACAGGAAGGCGATCATCACCCCGACCGCCACCGAGGGGCGCCCGACGGCCCCCATCCCGCCGATGACGAGCCGGGACGGGATGAGGAACTGCAGGGCGAGGAAGGCGACGAGCAGGCCGAGCACGGTGACCTGCCGGCGCCGGAGCAGCAGCGGGATCCAGTGCGTCCGGAGCCGCCGGAGCACGGTCGGCGTGCGCAGCAGCGCGGGTTCCCACTCGTCGCGGGATGCGGCGCGCGGGAGTGTGGACGTGGGCGCCCGGCCGGACCGGCTCATCCGCGACTCACCCCGCAGGCAGGGCCGGCATTGCCGGGATCAGCGGGATCGCCGGGATCGTTGGTATCGACGGCATCGATGGCACAGCGGGTGCGCGGCGGCTCCCCGTCATCGCCGCTCATCCGTCCAGGAGGAGCCGGACAGGTCGAGTTCGCGTCCCGGGTCGGGGGCGGACTCCCCGGACGGGCGCGCCGGTGAATGCTCGATCGGGCCGGTCGCGACGCCTGGGGCCGGACCGGCGGGGGAGGTGGCCCCGGAATCGTCCGGATCGGCCGGATCGACCGGCGCGCTCGCGGCCGGCGCAACCGCGGGCGCCTCCCGCCGGTCGCGCCGATCCTCCCGCAGGCCGCGGCGGCGCCGGACGAGCCCGACGATGTCGTCGAAGAGCACGGCGACGACGAGTGCCACACTGGCGCCGAGCAGGCCGACGATGGCCTGGATGCGGGTCCTGCCGTCGTAGACGACGTCGAGCACGGAGGGGGGCGCGAGCACGGCGATGCCGAACCGGCTCGCCTTCGCCACTCCCGCCGCCTGCTGGCGGGCGGCCAACTCCGACGTCGCCAGATCGAGCACCGCCGCCCCGGTGGCGATCGCGGTGTCCGCATCGTCCGCGCGCACGGTGAGCCGCATGATGGAGCTGCGCGTCTCGGGCGTGACCACATAGTCCGTACTCAGCCCCTGGGCGGCGATCGCCGCGTGGGACTCGGCGCTGTTGAGCACGATCCCGACGGCCTGGTTCGCGTCGTTGAGCGAACCGTAGGGATTCGGGATCGTCGCCTCGGCCTGCCCGGGGGTGAGCATCGCCGTGGCATCGACCTCGTACTCGGGATGGACACTGTGACCGGCCGACACGGCCGCCCAGCCGGTCAGGGCCAGCAGCGGAATGAGGATGTACCACCGCCGTAGTGCCGCAAGCGTGATTCGCCAGACGTCCACCGACGCCACCTTCTCTCACGATGAGCCGTGCTCCCTCGACTCCTGCCATCCTAGGGGCGGTCGGTGCACCGGGCGCAAGGTCGATGCGAAACCGGCACAGTACATTCCCACGAGCCACACCCGCGGCTCATACTGGGCGTATGTCCGGACTTCGGGTCGTGCTCGCCGGTGCGGCGATCGGCAACGGCAATCGGGGGGTCGAGGCCCTCGGCCGATCGGTGGCGGACGCGGTCGAGCGGAATGCCCCCGACAGCACCGTGAGCGTGCTGGACGACGGCTGGGGCACCCGGCCGGATGTGGTGGTCGGGCCGGTCGGGCCGGGCGGGCCGGGCGGGCCGGGCTGGCACGGCGGGCTCGGCACGGTGGAATACGTCGGCGTCCGACGCTCGCGCCGGTGGTATCGCCCGGAGAGCTGGGCGCAGGTGCGTTGCGCGCAGGCCGTGGGCCCCTGGGCCAATCCGGTCGCGCGCCGGATCGCGCGCGCCGACGCCGTGCTGGACCTGAGCGCCGGGGACAGCTTCACCGACCTGTACGGTCCGGGCCGCCTCGAATCCGTCTCCGCCCCCAAGCGCGCCGCGCTCCGGGCGAGGCGGCCACTCGTGCTGCTGCCGCAGACCTACGGGCCGTTCACCACGATCGCCGGGCGCCGCCTCGCCGAACGGCTGGTCCGGGCCGCCACGCTCGCCTATGCGCGCGATGGGTGGAGCTACGACCGGCTGCTCGAGCTCGCCGGGCCGGACGCGGACGCCGACCGGCTCCGGCGCGGCGTCGACGTCGCCTTCGCGCTCGAGCCGCGCCGGCCGCCCGCCGAGGTCGCCACCCACCTGGAGCGGCTCGCCGGGCTCGTGGTGGCCGGGGTCAACGTGAGCGGGCTGCTCCACGGCCCGGCCGCGGCGGGACGGTTCGGCCTGGCGGGGGACTACCTCGCCACGATGACCGACCTGATCCGGGCGCTCATCGCGCGCGGGGCGCACGTCGTGCTCGTGCCCCACGTGCACCTGCCCGGCGGGCGGGGGGAGAGCGACGTGACGGCGATCGCCGCCGTGCGCTCGGCCTTGAGCGACGCCGAGCGGCGCCGCACCACCGTGCTGCCCGCGGAACTGGACGCGGCCCAGCTCAAGTGGTGCATCGGACGGCTCGACTGGTTCGCCGGCAGCCGCATGCACGCCACGATCGGGGCCCTGTCCTCACTCGTGCCCGCCTACGCCTACGCCTACAGTGACAAGGCCCGGGGGGTGTTCGAGACCTGCGGCATGGGCGACCAGGTGGGCGACGCCCGGGCCCTCACCGGGTCCGCGGCGGTGGCGGCGATGACGGCCGCCTTCGACGCCCGGGCGAGCACCGGGGCGGCGCTGTCGGAGGCCGCCCCCGCCGTGATCCGCCGCTCCCACGAGCAGCTGCGCGAGGTGCTCGACGACGTCCGGCAGTGGCAGCAGGGGCCCGCGACCGCCCGAGCGATCGCATGAGCAACCGCGACCTGAGCTCGATCGACGGCATCGTCGACGCGCACCTGTGCACCGGCTGCGGCGTGTGCGCCCACCTGCGCCCGGACGCGCTGCGGATGGTGGACGTCCCCGACGTCGGTCGGCGCCCGCTGCCGATCGCGGGGATCACCGGCGCAGTCCGCGGCGAGGCCGTGGCGGCGTGCCCGGGGGCCCGCCTCGAACACGCGGCCGGGACGCTCGACGGGGCCCCCTTCGGCGGGGAGTGGGGGCCGATCCTCGCCCTGTACGAATGCTGGTCCACCGATCCCGCCGTCCGGCACCGGGGATCCTCCGGGGGCGTGGTCAGCGCGCTCGCCGCCCACTGCGTGACCTCGGGCCGCGCCGTCGGCGCGCTGCAGGTCCAGGCGCGCGCCGACCGGCCGCTGCTCAACGAGACCGTGCTCAACCGCACCTACGACGAGATCGTCGGGGCGGCCGGCTCACGGTATTCGCCCGCGAGCCCCGGGGAGCGCCTCGACCTGGTCGAATCGGCGGACGGTCCGTGCGTGGTCGTCGGCAAGCCCTGCGACATCGCGGGCATCCGCACCGCGGCCGACCTGCGGCCCGAGCTCGCCGCGAAGATCGCCCTGTCCATCGGGATCTTCTGCGCCGGCACGCCCTCGACCCGCGCCACCGAGGAGATGGTCCGGCGCCTGCAGGCCGATCCCGCCGAGGTGACGAGGCTGGACTACCGGGGCGAGGGATGGCCCGGACGGTTCCGGATCCGCACCCGGGCCGGCACCGCGCGCTCGGCGAGCTATGAGGAGTCCTGGGGCGAGGTGCTGAACAAGCACCGGCAGTGGCGGTGCATGATCTGCCCGGATCACACCGGAGAGTTCGCGGACCTGTCGGTCGGCGATCCCTGGTACCGGACGGTGCGCGAGGGGGAGCCCGGCCGGTCCCTCGTCGTCGTGCGGACCGAGCGCGGCCGCGCCGCCCTGCTGGCCGCCCTGGCCGCGGGCGCCGTCGCCGGCAGCCCCCTGCCGATGCCTCGCCTGCCGGAGTCGCAACCGAGCCTGGCGAGCACCCGCGGCGCCGTCTGGGCGCGGGTGCTCACCCTGCGCCTGGCGGGCGTGGCCGCCCCCACCTACCGGGGAATGCCCGGGTTCCGGCCGTGGCGCCGGCTCCCGTTCCGCCGCAAGCTGGCCTCGGTCGGCGGCACGCTCCGCCGGATCCGGGTCCGCGGCCTGCGCCGACCCGAGTTCGACCGCGACGAGGCGACCCCGTGACCCGGCGCGCGGACGTCGTCATGATCACCTACCGCAGCGCCGGGTACCTCCACCTGAGCCTGCCCCGCCTGCTCGAGACCCTCGGCCCCGGCGACCGGGTCTGGCTCTGGCACAACGGCGACGACGAGGCCACCATCGAGGCGCTGCGCCCGTTCCGCACGGATCCGCGGGTGGAGCGCTACCACCACAGCCGCGAGAACGTGCGCCTGCGGGAACCGACGAACTGGCTGTGGCAGGAATCCACCGCGGACTTCGTGTCCAAGGTGGACGACGACTGCCTCGTATCGCCCGGATGGCTCGACACGTTCGAGTCGGCGCACGCGGCGAATCCGGAGTTCGGGGTGATCGGAAGCTGGCGCCATCCGGCCGAGGACTTCCGTCCGGCGCTCGCGGAGAAGAAGATCGAGGCCTTCGCCGGCGGGCACCGGCTCATGCGTAACCACTGGGTGCAGGGCAGCGGCTACCTGCTGCGGCACGCGCTCGTCGACCGGCACGGCGGGCTCCGACCCGAGGAGTCGTTCACGGGCTACTGCCTGCGGCTCGCCCGTGCCGGCGCGGTGAACGGCTTCTACTACCCGTTCGTGGCCGAGGAGCACATGGACGACCCCCGCTGCGCGCACACCCTCATCCATACCGAGGCCGACCTCGTCGCGAGAATGCCGCTGTCCGCCCAGGCGAACGGGGTGCGCACGGTGGCCGACTGGACCGCGCAGCTCGTGCGGAGCGCGCTGCTGCTCCAGGCCGCATCCCTGGACCTGCGCGCATACGAGGGCTGGCGACACGCGGTGGCCTCGGCGCGGCGCCGGATCAACCTCGCGCTCGGGCGGACGGCGCGTTGGTGAGCGGGCCCGTTCCGCCGCCGGCCGGTGCCCCCGCCGGCGCCGCCCCCGGCGGGGCCCCCGACGTCGTCCTCCTCGCCGTCACCTACGATTCGGCGGCGATCGTGCCGGAGTTCCTGCGGGCGCTCCCGGCGGCGCTCGCCGGGATCGACAGCGCCCGGGTCGTCGTGGTCGACAACGCCTCCACGGACGGCACGGCCGGGCTCGTGCGCACGATCGCACCGTGGGCGGAGGTGGTGGAGGCGGGCGCCAACCTCGGATACGGGGCGGCGATCAACCTCGGCCTGCGGCACGCGCGCCCCCGGCGCGGGGCCTACATCCTCAATCCCGACGCCGTGCCCTCGCCGGGGAGCGTGCTGACGCTGCTGCGGGCCGTCGAGGCGGACCCCCGGATCGGGATGGCCGTTCCCCGGATCCTCACCGATGCCGGCGACCTGAAGTACTCGCTCCGGCGCGAGCCGACGCTGCTGCGCGCCCTGGGGGAGGCGCTGCTGGGCGGGCGCCGCGCCGCCGCCTTCGCGCCGCTCGGCGACCTGATCCGGGATCCGGCGTACTACGTCGACGGCGCGAGCGCGGATTGGGCCACGGGCGCCGCGATGTTCGTGCCGGCCCACGCCGCACGCACCGTGGGGACGTGGGACGAGCGGTTCTTCCTCTACTCGGAGGAGACGGACTACGCCCTCCGGCTGCGGGACGCCGGGCTGCGGGTCCACCTCGTGCACGCCGCGTCGGTCGCCCACCCCGGGGGCGAGATGTCGAGCTCGCCCTGGCTGTGGAGCCTCGTGGCCGTGAACCGGACGCGGCTGTACTCGAAGCGTCACGGCCGCCTCGCCGCGGGCGCGTACTGGCTCGTCGTGCTCGGGAACGAGTCGGTGCGCTCCCTGCTCGGCCGCCCGACCCACCGGGCGGCGGCCATCGCGCTCGTGCGCGGCCATCCCGCGCTGCGCGAACGGGGCCTGACCGGGCTCAGCCGGCGGCGCGCGCGTGTGCCCGCCACTCCCCGGCCCGGCGCCGATAGTCGTTGAGCCAGGCCCCCGCGGCCCCGATACGGGCGAGGGCGAGCGCGGGGGTCGGGGACGAGCCCGCCCGCACGGCCGCGGCGGCGGCCGCGATCGCGTCGTCGTCGAGGAGCGAGCCGGATCCCAGCCCCGACTCGAGCAGGTCGGCCAGCCGGCCCGCGTACGCCGGCCGGCGGCGGAGGAACACGTCGGCGGGGAACACCGCTCGCCGGCCGTCCAGCCGATCCGCGGCCCGGTCGAGCGGGGGATACCCGCGCAGCCGCGCCGCGCCCACGTCGAGCACCCTGCGGCCGCCGCGCCGCACCCCGGCGACCGGATGGCGGGCGGTGAGCGCGACCATCTGCGCCGCGATCGACCGGTCCCCGGACCAGTAGACGTGATCGAGGGCGCGCGGCGGGTTGCCGTCGTCGCTGCGTTCGATGTCGGCGGCGGCCGAGAGCACCTCCCGATGCACCCGCAGGTACAGGGTCCCGTTGAGCCGCTGAGCCGGGGTCAGCCGGGCCGAGTAGGCGGCGAAGCGCCGGTCCAGGAACGGGGCCTCGAGCCGGATCCCGGCGCGGCGCAGGCTGTTGGTCAGCATGCTCCCCCAGCGCAGCATCTTGTTCGCCTGCTTCCAGAACATGACCATGTCGGCGCGCTCGCCGAAGTCCCAGCCCCGCAACGCGGCGTCGATGCCGGTCGAGACGATCCCGGCGAGACCCGGTCCGCCTCCGGTGCGGACGTAGGGGGTCGCGGCGCGCAGGGCCCCCGCGAACCGGTCCCGCAGCTGCCGCGCGACCGTGTCCGGGTCGCTCATCCCCATCGTCTTGTCGTCGCCCCACATCGGGCCCGCGATCATCCCGTTGACGACGACGTCGGCGAAGGAGCGCAGCGTGTCGTCGAACCAGGACTCGTACATCTCGCCCGGGCTGTGCGCGCCGTCCAGGGCGTCGAGGATGCGGGGCGCCCCGCGCAGCAGCCGGTCGTCGGTGACGGGCACGACCGTGTGCGGCAGGCGCAGGCGCTCGGCGACCCGGGTCGCGGTGCGGGTCTCCTCGTTGCGGGAGGAGCCGTACGTGTACGCCGCCGGGCGCCAGCCGATGCCGGCGGCGCCGACCGCGATCGCCCGGCTGTCCAGCCCCCCGCTCAGGGCCAGCACCGTCCGGCTCGCACCGCCCCGCCCGCGCACGCGGTCCAGCAGCTCCGGCCACAGGGCGGCGAACTCGGCGACGGCCTCCGCATCCGTCATCGCCTCCGCGCTCGGGGCGTAGAGCGGGCGCGCCTCCACCCGGACCGGCTCGCCGGCCCGCCAGCGCACGAGACCGCCGGGGGCGAGCAGCCGGGCCCGTTCGAGGAGCGTGCGATGGCCCCACGGGTGCATATGCACGAGGTATTCCGCCACGGCCTGCTCGTCGATGTCGGCGGGCAGGCCGAGGCTGACGAGCGAGGCCAGGTGCGTGGAGAGCACGAGTCCGTCGTCGGTCCGCCCCCAATACGCGGGCACGAACGCGAGCCCGTCGGTCGCCACCGTGAGCCCGTCGGGTCCGATCCGGGCGAGCACGTGGCCCGCCTCGGCCCCGAGCTCGTGCGGCCGGTCGGTGTCGACGGCCGCGCGCAGCCCGTCCTCGGTCACGGCGAGCGCCGCCAGCACGCGCTCGCCGTCCCGTTCGAGGACCGCGCTCGAGCCGCCGGCCGGTTCGGTGTGGACCAGGGCCACGGCCGCGAGCGGCGTCTCGACGAGCTCGTGGCGGACGGCGCCCGGTACCCGGCGCGCCGCGTGGGCGACCCGATCGAGCCGGTCGGCGTGCAGCCCCGGCGCGCCCGCGACGAGGAGAAGTTCGTGGCTCATGAGGCCGGCTCCCGGATCGGCTCGCCCGTCTCCTGCCAGACGTTGCCCCGCCACTCGTTCCCGCGGGAGCCCGCCGCGAACCCCGCCACCGGGCCGTACCGTCCGCACGTCGGGAAGTACCTGGTCGAGAACCTGTTGTCGATGAACCGGACGTCCGCGCCGTCCGGGAAGCTCTTCGACTCCACGCTGCCGCCGTAGGCGCAGTAGGAGCCCGTCGAGGCGATGACGTTGTGTTCGACCAGCACGCCGTCGACGGGGGCGTGGTCCCCGTACATCGTGATGGCCGCCGAGCAGCCGACGTTCTCGCAGATGATGACGTTGTTCCGCAGCACGATGTGCTCGCCCCCGTGCGTGCTCACCCCGCTGCGATGGGCACCCTCCCAGGTGCGGGTGAGGAAGATATAGGAGTTCTCGACCACGACGTCGTTCGCGATCCGGATTCCGCGGCCGACGTGATGGACGAGGCCGTGATCCAGGGTGAATCCGCATTCCGGGGAGTAGATGGGGATCGAATCCGCCGGGGCGCCGGAACCGTCCACCTCGACGTACTCGAGCCGCACATTCTCCGGGCACCCGCCCCCGGACTTCTCCTGCACGTAGATCATGTAGGTGCCCGTTCCGCGCACCGTGACGTCGCGAACCGTCACGTCGTCGTGGCTGATCGTCAACCGCCCGGTGATCGTGGTCCCCTCGATCGTCTGCCCGGCGCGGTCCGTCGCCACCGGGCCCGTGCTCCGGGCCGGGTCGCTGCGCGGACCCGTCGTGCTCACGGAGGGGACGGCGGTGCCGCTCGTCGATGCCTCGGCGCCCGGCTCGGGAGCGCTCGAGCTCTCGCCCGCGGGACTCGGGCTCGCTCCGTCGTCCGTACTCGAGGTGCACGCGGCGAGGGTGGCCGCGAGGGCGACCAGAGCGACGACGCCCCTCGCCCCCCGCCCGCGGGACGGCCCGTGGCGCCGGGCCACCCGCGCGTTCACACCTCGCCCCCGCCCGCTCGCGTGGCGGGTGTCGGCGGCGCGGCGGGACGGTCCGCGCGCACCTCCTCATCCGCGCGTCGTCGCGGACTGCGGTCGGCTCCCGGCCGCCGCCGGCGCCACGCGCGCTGCAGCACCCCCCGCACCTCCCGGTCGAGGGCGACGAGCGTCGCCGCGGCGCACAGCAGCCCGGCCACCCCGCCTGCACCCGCCGCGGCGACCGGGGCGGCCGGGCCCACGGCGTGGACCACCGCGCCGGCGGCCACGGCGGTGCACGCCGCGCTCACACCGGCCGGGACCCACGAGCGCGCGACGGTGCGCACGCGGATCCCGAGGGTCCGGGCGCTGACGATCGTGATCACCGTCGAGCTCAGCGCGGTCGCGCCGATCATGGCCAGGCACAGCGCCGTGAGCTCGTCGGGGCCGCCACCCGCGAGGAGCCACGCCCCGACGAGGGCGGCGGCCTTGATCCCGCCCGCGGACCAGAGCAGGATCGCGAGCGTGCCCGGATGGCCCCGGGCCTGGAGCGCCGGGCCGAGCAGGAGGGTCGCGGCGATGCAGAGCTGGACGAGTGCGAGCAGCTGGATCGCCCGCGCGGTGCCGTCCCACTCGGGCCCGAGGACCTGTTCGACGGCGGGGGCGACCCCCGCGACGAGGCCGAGCAGCGGAAACGCGAGCGCCGCCGTGATCCGCTGCATTCCGGACAGTCGCGTGGAGAAGGCGTCGCGGTCGTCCTGAACCTCGGCGAGGCCCGGGAGGGAGACCGACTGCATTCCCCGGGCCGTCACGTCGACCACCATGGCGGTGAGCCGCTGACCCATCCGGTACGTGCCGATCACGATGGGGCCGAAGAACGCCCCGGCGAGCACGATGTCCAGCCGGCCGCTGACGAACAGGCCGATGCTCGAGCCGGCGGACCGCATCGAGTACGAGCGGAGCTCCCGGGCCGCCACCCGGCTGAAACGCAGCCGTGGCCGCCAGGGGGAGACCCCCCACAGGGTGAGGGCCGCGACCGCCGCCATGACCATCTGCTGCGTCACGAGCGACCACACGCCCCAGCCGAGGATCGCCGCAGCGATGCCCGCGACCCCGCCCGCGATGACCGACGCCCACGTTCGGATCGTCAGCTTCCTGAACTCGAGACTGCGACGCAGGAGGGCCTCGTGCACGACGACCGTCGAGGTGAGGGGGACGGTGAGCGCGAGCACCTGGATCACCGGCCCGAGCTCGGGCAGGCCGTTGATCTCGGCCCAGAGGGGCGCCAGCGCGATGCCCGCGGCCGTGCACACGAGGCCGAATCCGGTGACGAGCCAGAACGCCGTGTCCGCGTGCTCGTCGCGGAGGACCTTGCGGGAGATGATCGCGGGCATGAGCCCCTGCTTCTGGAGCATCTCGATGAAGTTGGTGAACACCAGGGCCATCGCGATCACGCCGAAGGCGCGCGGCCCGAGCATGGCGGCCAGCACGAGCGAGAGGCCCAGGGTGATGACCATCTTGCCCAGGGAGAGCGCATAGGACCACGTGGCCGCGGTCCGCAGGCCACCGCTCGCGGGCCGGGCCTGGGTGGCGGGTGCCCTCATCGCCGGACCGCCCGACGGCGGGGCGCGTCGCCGAGCAGCGCGTCGAAGACCCCGACATAGGCCCGGGCCTGGTGGGACCACGCGAGCTCGCCCTCGATCCGGGCCCTGCCGATCCGGCCCATGCGCTCCCGTGCGGCCGGGTCGTCGAGGAGGTCGGAGATCGCCGCCGCCATGGCGATCGGTTCGCCCTCCGGAACGTAGACCGCGGCATCGGCGGCGCACCGGGCGGTCTCGCGCAGCCGGGTCGCGACCGTGGCCAGCTCGTGGGCCATGTACTCGAGCGTCTTGTTCATCGTGGAGCGGTGGTTGAACTCGTTCGGGGGATCCGGGGTCACCCCGAGGTCGGCGCTGGAGAGCCAGCGCCCGAGTTCGTCGTGGTCGACCCGCCCGGTGAACGTGACCCACGGATCGAGCTCGCGGCGGGTGCAGTCGGCGCGCAGGTCGGCGAGGGAGTCGCCGAACCCGAGGAGGGCGAACGTCGTGTCCGTGCGGCCCCGCTCGTGCACGAAGTGATCGATCGCGGCGAGCAGCCGGTCCACGCCGTCCTGCGGGCCCATGATCCCGACGTAGGTCACGAGGTGGCGGCGCCCCCGGCGCAGCTCGCGGCACGGTGCGCCCCGCCTCATCCGGGCGGCGTCGGGGGTGCTCATCACGACGGCGGTACGCCCGAGCGGGACCCGGCCGCGCTCCAGCGCCACGGCCTGATAGGCGGGGTTGGGGCACACCACCCGGTCCGCCACCCGGTAGGTCAGGGCCTCGAGCCCGAGGAGGACTCGGAACGGCACCCCGCGCCGGCCGAATCGAGCCTCGTACACCTCCGGGCACAGGTCGTGCTGATCGAAGACGTACGGCCGGCCGCGCAGCCGCCACAGCGCGCCGAGGAGCCAATAGGTGTCGGGCGGATTGCACGCCTGCAGCACGTCGAACCCCTCGGCGGCGGCCACCCGGCGGGAGAGCCGGGCGGTGCGCACCCAGCACACGAGGAACTCCCACAGATAGCTCCACAGGCCCCGGGATCCGGAGGGGGCCGGATAGCTGTGGACGACGACCCCGTCGAGCTCGTGCCGGTCGGGCTCGCCGGCATGCTCCTTCGGGCAGATGACGCTCACCCCGTAGCCGGCGTCGATGAGGGCGCGGCACTCCGACCGGACCCGCCGGTCGATGCGCAGCGGCAGGTTCTGGATGACCACGAGGACGCGGGGCGAACGCTCGGCCACGGTGGCGGCCGAACCGGTGCTCTCTCCGTTTCGCCACATCTGGTGCTGCTCCCGTCCGGGGCCGTCCACGATCGACACTTGTCAAGGCGGCCGGCGTCGTCGGACGTCCCGCGCCCGCGGGCTCGGCACGCCCGGACCCAGCTGGTCCTCCCCAGGCTAGGCGAGGCCCGCCGATCCCGGCCGGCCCGTGTGGGTGGAGCACGGGTGAACCTGGACCGCCCGAGCCGGTGGCGACCCCTCACCCCCGGGGTGAGGCGGCGCGGGCCGCGCCCTGTGATACTTCGGAGGTGGTCTCGATCGTCATTCCCGCGCACGACGAGGAACGCGTGCTCGCCCGGCTGCTCGACGCGCTGGGGGGCGGCGAGGTGCCCGGCGTGGAGATCGTCGTCGTGGCGAACGGCTGCACGGACCGGACGGCGGATGTGGCCCGCCGGTACCCGGTCGTCCTCGTGGAGACGCCCGTGCCGTCGAAGATCCGGGCGCTGGCCCTCGGAGACGCGCGCGCCTCCTCCTTCCCGCGGCTGTACGTCGACGGCGACGTCGTGCTGGGGATCGCGGACGTGCGGGCGCTCTGCGGGGCGCTCGGCGGCGAGGTTCATGCCGCCGGGCCGACCCGGTTCGTTCCCATGACGGGCGCCTCCCTCCCCGTGCGCTGGTACTACGACGTCTGGCAGCGCCTCGACGGCACCCGGGCGGAGCTCTACGGTCGGGGGGTGCTCGCCGTGGACCGGGCCGGGCACGAACGGGTGAGCCCGTGGCGGGAGGCGATGTCCGATGACCTGATGATCGCCATGAGCTTCGCCCCGGCGGAACGCCGCGTGGTTCCCGGCGCGACCGTGGTCATCATGCCGCCGCGCACGTACCGGAACCTCCTGCGGCGCCGGGTCCGGGCGATGACGGGGAATCGGCAGCTCGCCCATGACGGTGGTGCCCACCTGCGCCGGCCGGCCCCGCCGGGCCCCGCCCTGCGCCGGCTCGCCGCGGCCGAGCCTCGGCTGATCCCGCGGATCGCCCTGTTCCTCGCCACCGCGGCGATCGCCAAGGCCCGGGGTGTGGTCGCCGCCCGGCGGTCCGGGCAGACGTGGCTGCGGGACGACAGCCGGTCCTGACCGGGGCCGCAGGAACGCCACCCGCACACACGAACGCGGCCCCGCTCCGTGCAGGGAGCGGGGCCGCGTGGGTGGGAGTCCGTGTGTGGGAGTCCGTGTATGGGTGTCCGGGCCGGTGATCAGCGGCGGACGGGCTCTCCCGACTCGTGCCACACGTTGCCGGTGAACGTGTTCCCGCGCTCACCCGTGTCGTGGCTGGTGATCGGACCGTAGCGGCCGCACGTGTCGAAGTACTTGGTCGAGAAGTGGTTGTCGACGATCTTGACGTTCGACCCGTTCGGGTAGTTCTTCGACCCCACGCTGCCGCCGTAGACGCAGTAGGAGCCCGTGGTGGCGATGAGGTTCCCCTTGAGCAGGTAGCCGTCGACCGGGGCGTGGTCACCGTACATGGTGACGGCCGCGGAGCAGCCGGTCTTCTCGCACATGATGACGTTGTTCGTCACCTTGATGTTCTTGCCGCCGTGGGTGCTGATCCCCGCGCGGTGCGCGCCGTCCCAGGTCTTGGTCAGGTGGAGGTAGGAGTTGCTGATCGTCACGTCGTTCGCGATCCGGATGCCGCGGCCGATGTTGTGGACCAGGCCGTGGTCGAAGGTGAATCCGCACTCCGGTGCGTACATCGGGATCGCCGTGGCGGGCGCGTTCTTCCCGTTGATCTCCGTGTGCTCGACCCGGACGTTGGTCGGGCACGTGCCGTCGGCCGTCTTGACCACGTAGATCATGTAGGTGCCCGTGCCGTTGACGGTGACGTCCCGAACGGTGACGTTGTCATGGCGAATGGTCAGCCGGCCGTTCACCTCGGTGCGCTCGATCACCTGGCCGTCACGCGAGGTCTTGAGGGAGCCGGTCGTCTGCGTGGCCGCCGAGCGCGGGCCGGTCGTGGCCTTGGTCGGGAAGTCGCCCGAGGGCTCCGGGTCGGGGGTCGGCTCGGGGTCCGGGGCGGGCTCGGGGTCCGGGGTGGGCTCGGGGTCCGGGGTGGGCTCGGGGTCCGGGGTGGGCTCGGGGTCCGGGGTGGGCTCCGGGTCCGGCGTGGGCTCGGGCTCCGGCGTGGGCTCGGGGTCCGGGGTGGGCGTCGGCTCGGGATCCGGCGTGGACGCCTCGGTCGAGAACGGCACGCCGTCGACCGAGCTGTCGATCACCGTGGCGGGGTTCTTCTCGGAGAACATGAAGTCGTTGCGACAGCCCTCGAGGCTGACTCGCTCCGCGGTGTAGCCGCCGAAGACCACGCCGTTGGTCCGCGGTCCGGTGCACTCGACGGTGGTGTCGACGATCCGGGTGCCGGTGACCCCCGGGTAGATGCGAATGCTGTGGTATCCGCCGTAGGTGACGGTGGTGTTGCGGATGGTCACGTTGTCGGCGCGGACGGCGATCGAGCCGTTCACGTGCTTCGAATCGATCACCGTTCCGGCCTCGCGGACCGCGATGCTGTCCGACGGGGTCAGCTCGGCGGCGGCTGCGCCATCGGCCTCCGGCTGGGAATCGAACGGGTGGGCGGAGGCCGTGACGACGCCGGCCCCGGCGAGCAGCAGCGATGCTGCCATCGTGATGCCGGCGCGCAGGCGCCGATGAATTCGGACGTGGTTGGTCACGTAAGTCTCTCTCGGTTGCTCGGGTGTCCGTCGCGATGGACGGCCCGCCGGTGCACCTCGTTCGGGCGGACAAGCCGGCGGTCGGCTCCGGTCACAGAACCGGAAGCGCCATATTTGTAACGAGACCGTAACAGCCGAGAAAACGGTGCCGATCGGAGGGGTGACCGCGACCAATCGTCATGGTGACCAAGAGGAATGAACCGGCGCGAACGCGTGTGAGGTGCCTAACAGAATCGCACGGCTCAAGTCCTTGACGGCTCGGAGCCGGCCGGCGGCGGGCCTCGGTTCACCGGGAGTCGGCGCGCTTCCGCTCGACGAAGCGGGCGAGATTCTCGATGCTGTCCAGGTTCGCCGGAACGGTCTCGTGGTCGGCGACCGGCACGCCGAGGTCGTCCTCCAGGAACTCCACGAGCTCGAGCACGCCCGTGGAATCGACCACGCCGGCGGCGAGCAGCGACTCCGCGTCCCCCGGCATCCGGGCGGTGTCCCCGAACAGGAAGTTGGCGACGACGAATGCCCTCACCTGGTCGATTACTGCGGTGTCCATGTTGCCCCCACTGGCGATCCGACCCATGCTGTGATGTGACCCAGGTTACTCTATGAAGGTACGGCCGTGATGAGCGTGCGTCCGTGCAGCTTCCGGACGGAGGAGGGCAGATGGTCGAGGATCCCGCCAATGTCGGCGACTACCTCCTGGGCACCGGCCGCGGGGACGACGTCGCGCTCATCGACCGAACGGGAGCGCACACCTACGCGGATCTTCGCCGCGCGACCGCAGCGCTCGCGGGGCACATCGCGGGCTGGGGACTCCCCGCGGGATCGCGGATCGCCCTGCTGAGCCGGAACTCGCTCTTCTGGGCTGCGGCCTACCTCGCCATCCTGCGTTCGGGTCACGTGGTGGTGCCGCTCGCCACGGCGCTGACGGCGCGGGACGCCGTGCGCAACGCCCGATTCGTCGACTGCGCGGCCGTCGTCGTCGACTCGGCCCTCGCCGGCCGATTCGCGCCGCTGCTCCGGGTCGCCGATCACGTCGCCGACGAGCGCGCGATGACCGGCCCGGTTCCGGGTGCCGGCGGCCCCGTTCGCCAGGCGGGCACCACGGCCCCGGACAGTGACGCCGTCCTCGTCTTCACGTCGGGAACGACCGCCAGCCCGCGGGCCGTGCGGGTGAGCCATCGCAACATCCGCGCGAACACGGACTCGATCATCCGGTACCTGGAGCTGACGCGGGCGGACCGGGTCCTCGTGGTGCTGCCGTTCTCCTACTGCTACGGGGCCTCGCTGCTGCACACCCACCTGCGCGCCGGTGGCGGGCTCTCCATCTGTGACACCTTCGCCTATCCGGAGACCGTGATCGAGGCGATCGAACGCGACGGGTGCACCGGGCTCGCCGGAGTCCCGTCGACCTATCAACTGCTGTTGCGGGCCAGCTCGTTCGAGAGCACCCGGTTGCCGACGCTGCGCACCCTCCAGCAGGCCGGTGGGAGGCTGGCTCAGCCGCAGGTCGATCGGGTCGCCGCCGCCCAGCCGCAGGCGAGGCTCTTCGTCATGTACGGCCAGACCGAGGCGACCGCGCGCTTGTCCTACCTGCCGCCCGAGCTGTGGGAGGAACGGCGCGGCTCGATCGGGCGCGGAATCCCCGGGGTCTCGCTCACCGTCGTCGACCCGGACGGCCGCGAGGTCGCTCCCGGCGTCGTGGGGGAGATCGTCGCCCACGGCGAGAACATCACGAACGGATACTGGAACGACCCCGAGGGGACCGCCGCCAGGTTCGTCGACGGCGGGCTGCGCACCGGGGATCTCGCGCACGTCGACGAGGACGGCTTCGTCTATATCGACGACCGCCAGGCCGACTTCATCAAGTCCTGGGGCTTTCGGGTCTCGACCCACGAGATCGAGGACTCCGTGCTCACGCTCCCGGGCGTCACCGGCGCCGCGGTCGTCGGGCGCCCCGACGACGAGGCGGGCGAGGCCGTCGTCCTGTTCTACGTCACGGCGCCGGCGGGCGAGGTGACGCCCGCGCAGGTCCTCGCCCACTGCCGGACGGCGCTCGCCCGCCACCTCGTGCCCCGGGAGGCCCGCCGGGTGCCGGGGCTTCCCCTGAACCAGAACGGCAAGGTCGTCAAGGCGACCCTCAAGGAGTGGGCCGCGCGCGCGGACGGCCCCGGCGGGGAGTGAGGCCGTGGACATCGTCGGCGTCGGCACGGATCTCGTGGAGGTGGCCAGGTTCGAACGGCTCCTCCGGCGGGGCGGACGGCGCTTCCTCGACCGATGGTTCCGGGCGGCCGAGATCGAGTACTGCATCGCCCGGGGCGATCCGCACCGGCACGTCGCGGCCCGGTTCGCGGCGAAGGAGGCGGTGCTCAAGTCGCTGCGCCTGCCCCGGCCCGGCCCGGCCCGCTGGCGGGAGATCGAGGTCACCCGCGACGTCGACGGGCTGCCGGGCGTGGCGCTCCACGGATCGATGTGGGAGGCGGCCGCGGCGGCGGGCGTCGTCACGGTGCACGTCTCGCTCTCGCACGGCGGGACCTACGCGAGCGCCACGGCCACGGCCGTCGGCCGATCCGGCGGGCCCGAGCCGGCTCAGCCGCCGGGGTCGTAGGCGTCGATGAAGCCCTGGACGTCGGTGGACATGATCCGGCCCATCGCCCCGGTGAGCCGCTCCTCGCTCCAGTCCCACCAGCGGATGCGCAGGAGGGCCGCGATCTGCTCGGGCTCGAACCTGAATCCCGCGACCCGGGCGGGATTGCCCGCCACGATCGCATACGGCGGAACGCTCTGTCGCACGACGCTGCCGGCCCCCACGACGACCCCGTCGCCCAGGGTCACGCCCGAGAGGATGATGCTCCCGTGGCCGATCCAGACGTCGTTGCCGATCGTCACGTCCCCGCGGCTCGTCGAGGTCTCGGCAGGGAGGAGCCCGGCCGGGTCGCGGAACGGCGCGTACGCCCCGAATCGATAGGTCGAGACGAAGTCCGTGCGGTGCTCGCCGCCGAGCAGCACGTGGCAGCCGTGGGCGAACGAGCAGAACCGGCCGATCCGGAGCGTGCAGCCGGGAGTGCGGGAGGTGACGCTCAGGTGGCCCCACGAGTATCGCCCGATCTCGTACCGGCGCAGGTCCGGGCGCAGATCGAGTCGCTCCCCGGGCGGCAGCATCCCGGTTCGGCGGCGCTCGAGACGTCGCCGAAGCCGGCCGAGGCGGGCCCGCGCGCCGGTGAGCATCGTCAGATCTCCGGCACGGCGCCGGCGAGCACGGGCGCCAGGTGCAGATATTCGGTCGTGCTCCGCTTCTGATCGATGTCGCGGAACACCCGGTCGACCTGTTCGAGGGTGAGCCCGGCCGCGCGGGCGACCTGCTCGCGCGGCACGGCGTTGTTCTTGCCGTACAGGCACAGGTCCATCCGGTCGTGGGGGAGGGAGAAGTAGAACTCCTCCTGGGACTGCGGCAGGGAGTAGGTGTCGGTCGTCGAGGGGCGGGTGCGGATCTCCGCGGGCACGCCGAGGTGTGCGGCGAGCGCGTAGACCTGGCACTTGTACAGGTGCGCGATCGGCTTGACGTCGGCCGCGCCGTCGCCCAGCTTGACGAAGAAGCCCTGGTCGTACTCGAGCCGGTTCGGGGTGCCGGCGACCGCGTAGTTGAGGCGGTCGGCCCAGTGGTAGGCGAGCATCGTGCGCACGCGCTGCTTGAAGTTCGTGGCGGCGACGATCCCCAGGTAGGCCTCGGGCGAGAGCCGGTACTGCTCCTGCCCGCCGTCGGGGTCGACCACCACGACCGAATAGAGCCGGTAGCGGTCGGAGTCGATGACCGAGGGCAGCACGATCTTCGATCGGTAGCCGGGCCCGTAGTCCGGGCACACGAGCCGGATGGCGTCGTCCCGGCGGGCGTAGGCGCCGACCGCCTCGAGGATCGGGGTGATGTCCTCCACCTCCGAGCCGATCCCGAACGCGTCCGAGAGGCTCGTGCTGATGCGCAGGGTCTCGGGGGAGGACTCCCGCTCGGGCAGGTGGAGCCCGACGACCCGGTCCGGCCCGAGCGTCGTGGCGGCGAGCGCGGCGACCACGCTCGAGTCGATTCCGCCCGAGAGGGCGACGACGACGCCGCGTCGCCTCGTGCGTTGCAGGTAGTGCTCGAGCTGCTCGCCGATTCGCTCGGTCTCCGCTGCCGGGTCGATGTCGAGCGTGTCCCGCCCGAAGGGTGCCGCCATGTCTGTCTCCTACCGGGTTGTCACCAGATCGGTCACTGTCATCGGCTCGGCCGGGGCGTGGTCCGCCGGCGAGGATCCGTCGCCGTCGATGAACTGGCGATGCAGGAGCTGGGTCGAGAGCACGGCCAGGATGCGCATGTTGTCCGTGTTGCTCATCCGCACCCCGCCGGTGCGCCGGCACTTGGCGACGAGCGCGGCGACGGCCCGTGGCTGGAAGATCCCGGCGGCGGCGACGGCCTCGGGCCGGGTCGCCTCCTCGATCCAGGGCGGCGGGTCGGCGCCGAAGAAGGCGGCCGCGTCCGGCGCCCGGTACGGCTGCTTCGGGCGGGTGAGGATCTCGTCGGGGAGGAGGTCGGCGAACGCCCGCTTGAGGATGTGCTTCTCGTCGAGCCCCTGCAGCTTGTGGCGTCCCGGCAGCCGGCCGGCGAGGTCGACGACGTCGCGGTCGAGGAACGGGAAGCGTCCCTCGACCGAGTGCGCCATGAGCATCCGGTCCCCCTGGGAGGCGAGGATGTAGCCGGGCAGGAGCGTCGACATCTCCAGCCACTGCGCGCGGCTGAGCGGGTCCCAGCGGCGATGCGAGGGCGGCATGCGCTCGAGCAGCCCGGCCGTCACGTCCGACTCCCAGTCCGGGTGGGGCACGGTCATCCGCAGCAGGGCCGAGGTCGTATCCCACCGTGGCCGGTGCGAGAGCGCCGGGTCGGCGGCGTCCAGGTGGCGGCCGAAGAACTCCCGGGCGAAGGCGGGCGCCGCCCCGGGGGAACGCGCCAGCCACGGGTAGAGCAGCTCGAGGCCGCGCGCGCGGATCCGCGAATCCGGATCCCGTGCCAGGAACTCGCGCAGCCGGGCCTCGCGGAAGAGGTCGTAGCCGGCGAACACCTCGTCGGCGCCCTCCCCGGTGACCACGACCTTGTAGCCGTGCTCGCGGGCGAGACCGGACAGGAGGAACATCGGCACCGGCGCGGCCCGCAGCATGGGCGCCTCGGCGTGGCGGACCACCTCGGGGAAGGCCGCGCCGATGTCGCCGGCGCGCACCGTCACCTCGTGATGCTCGGTGCCGAGCCGGGCGGCCATGACCGACTGGAACGCCCCCTCGTCGAAGTCGGCGTCGGCGAACCGCAGCGAGAACGTCTGCAGCGGCACGTCGGTGTACCGGGCGATGACGGCGGCTGTGATCGCGGAGTCGAGCCCGCCGGAGAGATAGGCGCCGACGGGCACGTCGCTGCGCAGGAACCGCAGCCGCACCGCCTCGACCACCCGGTCGCGAACGGCCGCCGTGTTTTGCGTCAGGTCCTGCAGGGGCTCGGTGCCGCGCTCGGGGAAGTCGGGCTGCCAGAACGGGAAGAGCCGTTCGCCCCGCTCGTCGATGATCGCCACGTGTCCCGGCGGCAGCTGGCGGATCCCGGCGAAGACCGTCCGGGGGGCGACGGTGCTCCAGAAGGTCATCGTCTCGGCGAGTCCGACGCGGTCGAAGGCCCTCGGCAGCCGCGGATCGGCGAGGAGCGACTTCACCTCGGAGGCGAACAGCAGCCGGTGCCGGTCGCGGGTGAAGTACAGGGGCCGGACCCCGAGCCGGTCCCGGCACAGGATGAGGCGGCGGCTGCCGCGTTCCCAGATCGCCAGCGCCCACTGGCCGTTGAACCGTTCGAAGCAGTCCTCCCGCCACTGCTCCCAGGCGTGCACGATCACCTCGGTGTCACTCGCCGAGACGAATCGATGGCCGAGCCCGATCAGTTCCCGGCGCAGTTCGACGTAGTTGAAGATCTCGCCGTTGAACGTGACCCAGACCGAGCCGTCCGCGTTGCCCATCGGCTGGGCGCCGCCGTCCGCGTCGATGATGGCCAGCCGCGCATGGCCGAGGGCCACGTGCTCGTCTCGGAAGAGGCCGCTACCGTCCGGGCCGCGGTGCGGCACCCGCGAGAGCATGCGGATCGCCAGGTCGAGGTCGGGGGCGCCGTCGAACGAGCGCACCCCTACGATGCCGCACATCGCTCCCCTCCGGCGAGGGTGCACAGGAGGGACTCGATCGCCTCCCACCGCCCGAGGTGGGCGACGTCGATCGCGTCCTCGGGGAGCGTCACGCCGCAGGCGTCCTCGAGTGCGATCGCCATGCGGATCGCGTCGAGCTCGCCCGCATCCGGCCCGAGCGGGAGCGGGAGTTCGGCCAGAATCCGGCGTCGGTCGACGGTCATCCGCTCAGCTCCCGTTCCTGCGGTGTGAGGGCAGCACGTGCTCACCCCAAGGATGACACGCGGGGCGCCCGATCCGGCAGGGGGTGAGGGCCACGGATTCCGGAGCGCCCCGGCTCCGTGCCAGGTCCGGTCCAGGCCTGTGCCAGGCCTGTGCCGGGATCCGGGCGCGGATCGCTCGCCTCGGCCCACCCCCACCTCACCCCCGTCTCACCTCGAGCCGCCGTGAGGTTCACCCCTCGATCATGCGCCCGGGCGGCGGAGTCTGGGCTAGCTTCTCGAGTAGCCGGCGACGCTGCGGGGCGGGGCCGCCCGGTCGGCGATGGGAGGCCGAGATGAGGCTGCGGGTCGATGATGTCAGTTGTCGTGAGATCGACGACGAGATGGTGCTGCTCGACCTGAGGACGTCGACCTACCTCACGGCGAACCGGGTCGGCACGACGCTCCTGCGCCTGCTGGCCGAGGAGTGCTCCACGGCGGACCTGGCCGACGCGCTGGTCGCCGCGTTCGGGATCGAGCGAGCGGCCGCGCTCGCGGACACCCGCGCGTTCCTGGGGGATCTGCACCACCGCGGCCTGCTCGAGCGCGCCGAGCCCGGGATCGCCGCCGGGACGCCGGGCCGTGACTCCGATCCGTGAGGTGCCCGCGGTCGCCGCGGCGCTCCTGGTCGCCTGCGCCGTCGAGGTCGCCCTGCACCTGCTGTCGTTGCCGCGCACGGCCCGGGCGGTGGGCGCCCCGCTGCGCCAGGGGGGTGGCGCCGCCCCGGACGCGAGGGGAAACGCGCGGCTCGGCCCGCGCGGCCGCCGCCGGGTGCGAGCGGTGCGGCGCGTCATGCGGCACTGGCCGTTCGGGGACACGTGCCTGCGGCACGCGCTCGTCGCCGGCCAGCGGCTCCGCCGACTCCACCCGGAGCTCGTCGTCGGGGTGAGGAAGACCGGTGGCGTGGTGCGGGCGCACGCCTGGCTCGAGTTCGAGACCGGGCTCTACGATCCGCTCGGTGTCGCGCGGGCCTACCTGCCGCTCGAGCCGCTTCCGGGCGAGGAGGGTACGTGATGCGCACCGGGGCGCCGGGCCACTCCCGGCCGACCCAGCCGAACCGGCCGAACCGGCCGACCCGGCCGACTCGGCCGACCCGGCTGTACCGGCTCTACGGGCTCGTGATCGACAGCGAGATCGACCTGCACCAGGATCGGCCCGCGACGGGGCGGGCCGACCTCACGGTCCGGATCGGCGCCGCCATGACGGCGACCACCGCGCCACCGATCGGGCGCAGGCTGCTGCACCTGGAGACCGCGGAATCGGTCCTCGCCACGGCGACCACGACCGGGTCGGGCTATCACCTGCGCTTCTACGGAACGTGCGACGTCGAGATCGATCGCGCGCTGACCACGGTGGTGACGCACGCGGTGACCGGGGCGGATCCGGACACGGTGGCCGTGCTCGTCTCGGGAACCGTGCTCTCGTTCGTGCTCGCGATGCGCCGCGAGCCGGTGCTGCACGCGAGCGCGGTCGAGGTCGAGGCCGGCGCGGTGGCGTTCGTGGGCGGGTCCGGGATGGGCAAGTCCACGATGGCGACCCTCCTGTGCGCCGCGGGCGGCCGGCTCGTCACGGACGACGTGTTGCGCGTGGACCTGCGTGGGGCCCGGCCGCGGTGCTACCTGGGCGGGACCGCGCTGCGGCTGCGCAAGTCGGCCGCCGAACTCTCCGCGCTCTTCGACACGCGTCCGGCCCGCCGGGTCACGGGGGACGGGCGGGATGCGCTGACGATGGCGCCCGCCGTGCGGGAGCTGTTGCCGCTGGCCGCGATCGTCATTCCCGTGCCGCGCCACGACGCCCCCGGGAGCCGGCCCGAACTCGTGCGGCTGGACCCGGCGCGGGCACTGCTCGCGCTGCTCCGGTTCCCGCGCATCGTCGGCTGGGAGGATCCGGACACGCTCGATCGCCAGTTGCAGGAGCTCGGGGCGATCGTCGAGGCCGTGCCGGTTCACGTCGCCGGCCTCCCGTGGGGGCCGCCGTTCCCGGACTCGCTGGCCGCCGACGTGCTCGAGGGGGTCAGGGGCGAGGCGGAGCCGCGGGCGGGATCATCGGCAGGCCCTCCTGGTGCAGCCAGGCCATCTGCGCGAGGAAATAGCTCACCGGATGTGGCCGGTCGCTGAGCCAGACGGCACGGAGGCGTTCCTCGTCGATGAAGTCCGGGGAGAAGGCCCCGCCCCGGAAGCCCTCGGCGAACCGGCGCTCCCGCTCGCCCCACCGGGAGGCGTTGAAGGCCGCCTTCGACCGGCGAGCGAGGATCGCATCCGGGAGCAGGTCGGCGCCGAGGAGGCGGAAGAGGTTCGTCCGGCCCCGGAAGCCCCAGCCGCCCCCGGCGCGTGCGAGCGCGGCGACCACGGGGGCCTCGGCGATCGGATGCCGCAGGGTGAGCCCGTACTCGGCGGCGCTCGCGGTGGCGTTGTCCAGGCCGAGCCTCGTCGCGCGCCGGGAGTAGATCGCCCAGGTGGCCGCGTCCCAGCGCAGCGGGCCTCGTTCCGCCGCCTCGTCCCGGGCGAGGATGTCCCGTGCCGCCGGTCGCAGCCACCCGAGCGCGTCGGGGTCGGCGAACCTGCGCCGCGACTGCCGCCGCGCGACGACGGCCGGGCTCAGCGCCGCGGCCGCCGCCCGCACGAGCGCCCCGCTGGGGCGGCGACGCCGGCCGAGGAGCAGGTACAGGGGCGTGATCCGGCGTCCCTCGATGAACGCGTCACCGCCCTCGCCGGTGAGCACGGTCCCGGGGTCGAGCTGGTCGAAGAAGAGTGGTTGGGTATGCACGGCCTCCGGCCAGACGAGCCCGCGCCGGCGCAGGTGTCGGGTCGCCAGGTCGCCCAGCGTGGACCGCTCATGGGTGACCGGCACGACGATCCGCTCGGTGAGACCGAGGTGGCCGAGCACCAGGTCCTGCCATGCGGACTCGTCGGCCCGCGCGTCCCCCGGATACACGGCCGTGACCGGCACCGGATCCGGGACCCCGAGCGCGCGGGCAGCCCGGGTCGCCAGAGCGAGCACGAGGGAGGAGTCCCTCCCCCCGGAGAACAGCACGTAGCACGGGCCGTCGGCCACCGCGTCGCGGGCGGCGTGGTCCAGGGCGTCTCGGACCGTTCCGCCGTCTCGGACCGTTCTGCCGTCTCGGACCGTTCGACCGGGGACCATCGCCTCCCACGGCACGGGCATCGCCCCCAACGGCGCGCCGACGTCGAGCTCGCGGCCCGCGAGCCGCTCATACGTCGCGGCACGGTCGCGACGCGACGCCGCGTCCCGATCACGATCGGCACGCGGCGTCGTAGCCACGGTCAGCTGAACGTGCCCGGTGCAGGCACCGTCCACTTCCACAGCCGGATCTCGTCCGACCAGTCCTGCAGGTTGTGACCACCGAGGGTCATCTCGCGCACGCTGCCGACTTCGGTCAGCTTCGGTGCTTCGTAGTCATTCACGTCGTTCCCTTCCTTCTTCTCGTGCGAGGGACGCGCTGCCGCGCCTCATCGGATGGATTCCCAGGCGATCGACTCAGCCTAGGAGGCGGCCTGCTCCCGTGTTCGGGCGAAGCCGGATTCTCCGCGGGTGAATCGTGGGTGCGCGGGCGAGTGGCGGGGGGTGAGCAGGGTGAGGTCGTTGGGCCCGCTGTGTCCTCCGGGTCCGCAGCCGACTACGACGACCGGATCGCGCCCTCGACCCGGTCGAGATAGACGCCGAGGGCGCGCTGGCCGGCCACGACGCGATCGGCCCGGCCGGACCGGGCGGCCTGGGCGGCCCGGTCCCGCTGCAGCACGTGGCGGGCCACGCCCCGGGAGGCGGCCAGCGCCGTGCGGGCCGCCCCCGGCTGCGCGGCCCGGGCCACGAGCCGGGCGATGCCGGGCTCGGACCGGGTGCCCGGCACGGGGGCGATGCGGTCGACCGCCCCTGTCAGAGCCCGGAACGCCGGGGAGGACCCGAGGAGGCGGTCGAGGCCGATGGGCAGATCGCCCCCCAGGCCGGACCGGGCGCGTCGCAGCACGAGCGAGACGTGCGGGGCGGCCTTCCACGCGGCCGCCCGCCGGGCCACCTCGGCCCAGTCCGTGACCCGTGCGGCACTGCGTTGGGCGTCCACGAGGTAGAGCAGCCTGTTGGCGCCCGTGAGCGCGGCGTGGAGGCAGACGTGGATGAGCGTGTCCGCGGGGTCGAGGGTCCACCCGGGCACGAACCCGAGCCGGATCGGTACCCGCCGCTCGAGGATCCGGGCGGTCGGCACGTCGAGCCGCCGCCGCCGGCCGGCCGTGTTGATCATCGACCAGTGCAGGTCCATGAGCGCCCCGGACGGGCTCCGCCAGTGCATCTCGCCGGGGACGTCGGGATTGCCGAGCATGTCGTCGAAGTCGGCGATCGTCCACCCCGCCTCGAGCAGCCGCGCGCTCGCCGTCCGCAGGTCGCCCGGGGCCACGAGGAGGTCGAGGTCCCCGTAGCTGCGCAGGCCGGCCACGGGGTGGGCGACCTCGGAGAGCACCGGCCCCTTGAACACGACCCACGGGAGGTCCTCGAACAGGTCGCCGAGCGCCCCGACGAGGGTCGTCATGTGCAGGTGGGTCGCCCGCGCCCGGTCCCGGTCGTCCTCGACGAGCCGCGCCAGGTCCCCGGCCGTCTCGCGCAGCAGCGTGTGCGCCAGCGGGGCCAGGCGGTGGTAGCGGACGGCGCCCGCGAACGCCTCGGGGCGGGCCCGCACCGACGGCGCGATCGCCGGGGTCTCGCCCCGTGCGATCTGCACGAGCGCGTGCGAGAGGGCGGAGCGGGCTCGGCGCCGCGGGGGGCGGTCCGTGACCGTGCTGCGAAGTGACACCATTCCTCCCGGTTCGTCCACAGTGCGAGCGGGTCGGCGCTGTTCGCGGTCGTCTGTGGTATGAGACGATGCTACCTATGCGCGTCGCCGTCGTTGGTTGCGGATATCTCGGTGCCGTGCACGCCGCTGCCATGGCCGAGTTCGGGCACGACGTCATCGGCTTCGACGTCGACGAGCGCAAGATCGCGGCGCTGCGGGCCGGTGAGCCGCCGATCTTCGAGCCCGGCCTGCCCGAGCTCCTCAGCGCGGGGATCTCCTCGGGCCGGCTGAACTTCTCGAGCGACGTCGCGGACATCGCCGGCGCCTCGCTCAGCTTCCTCACCGTGGGCACGCCGCAGCTCAAGGACGGCCGAGCGGCGGATCTCAGCTACGTCGACGCGGCCATCACCGCGCTCGCCGGACAGCTGCGCCCGGGCGACGTCGTCGTCGGGAAGTCGACCGTGCCGATCGGCACGGCCGCCCGCCTCGCCGCCCGCCTCGACGACCTCGCCCCCGGCGCCGTGCTCGCCTGGAATCCCGAGTTCCTGCGGGAGGGGTGGGCGGTCCAGGACTCGCTCGCCCCGAATCGGCTCGTGTTCGGCCTCCCGCCGGCGGCGGATCGGGCCCACCTCGCCGAGGCGGCGCTGCGCGAGGTGTTCGCCCGGCCGCTGGCGAACGACACGCCGCTCATCGTCACGGACTACGCGACCGCGGAACTGGTCAAGGTCTCCGCCAACGCGTTCCTCGCCACGAAGATCTCCTTCATCAACGCCATGGCGGAGATCGCCGAGGTGACCGGCGCCGACGTCACCCAGCTCGCCGACGCGATCGGCTACGACGACCGGATCGGCCGCCGATACCTCGGCGCCGGGGTGGGATTCGGCGGCGGCTGCCTCCCGAAGGACATCCGGGCGTTCCGGGCGCGCGCCGAGGAACTGGGGCGCGGGGAGTCGGTCGCCTTCCTCGCGCAGGTCGACGCGATCAACCTCCGCCGCCGCAAGCGTCTCGTCGCCCATGTCATCGACCTGCTCGACGGGACGCCGCACGGCAAGGTCGTGGCGGTCCTCGGGCTCGCGTTCAAGCCGCAGTCGGACGACGTGCGCGACTCTCCCGCGCTCGACATCGCGGTGCGGCTCCACGGCCTCGGCGCGGTGGTCCGGGCCACCGATCCGAAGGCGATCGAGAACTCCCGGGCACTCCACCCGCAGCTCGACTACCGCGAGTCCTTCGAGGATGCCGTCACCGGGGCGGACGCCCTCGTGCTCGTGACCGAGTGGGACGAGTACCGGTACCTCGATCCGGACGCCGTGGGCGAGCTCGTGGCCGGGCGCAACGTGGCGGACGGGCGCAACAGTTACGATCCCGCCCGGTGGCGGGCGGCGGGATGGCGATACCGGGGACTCGGCCGGCCCTGAGTCCCGGCCGGAATAGTCGAAACCGGTCGGAACCGGCCGAAACCCGTCGGCGGAGGAGTCGGTCGGATCGCCCGGTGGACAGGAGGACGGAATGAAGGGAATCATCCTCGCCGGCGGGTCCGGCACCCGGCTGCACCCCATCACGATCGGCGTCTCCAAGCAGCTCATGCCGGTCTACGACAAGCCGATGATCTACTACCCGCTGTCGACCCTCATGCTCGCCGGCATCCGCGACATCCTCGTGATCACCACCCCGCACGACGCGGCGAGCTTCGAGCGCCTGCTCGGCGACGGGTCCCAGTTCGGCATCTCGGTCTCCTACGCCCGGCAACGCTCGCCCGACGGCCTCGCCCAGGCGTTCACGATCGGCGCGGACTTCATCGGAACCGGCCGCGTCGCCCTCGTGCTCGGCGACAACCTCCTCTACGGTCCCGGCCTGGGGCGCCGGCTCACACGCTTCACGAGGATCGACGGCGGGGCGATCTTCGCGTACTGGGTCGCCGAGCCGCGGGCGTACGGCGTGATCGAGTTCGACGACGCCGGGCGGGCGGTCTCCCTCGAGGAGAAGCCGGCCGATCCCCGCAGCAGCTACGCGGTCCCCGGCCTGTACTTCTACGACAACGACGTGATCGAGATCGCCCGCGGCCTGCGGCCCAGCGCCCGCGGCGAGTACGAGATCACCGACGTCAACCGCGCCTACCTCGAGCGTGACCGGCTCCGGGTCGAGGTGCTGCCGCGCGGAACCGCCTGGCTCGACACCGGCACGTTCGATCAGCTGACCGACGCGGCCGACTACGTGCGCACGATGGAGCGCCGCACGGGCCTGAAGATCGGCGTACCCGAGGAGGTCGCCTGGCGGCGCGGCTTCCTCACCGACGACGAGCTCCGCCGCCGCGGCGAGTCGCTCCCGAAATCCGGTTACGGTGCCTATCTCATGGGACTGCTCGAGCGGAGGATGGAATGACCGAGGTGCTCGTCACCGGCGGAGCCGGTTTCATCGGTTCGAATTTCGTGCGGTACCTCCTCGCCCACACGGATCATCGGGTGGTCGTGCTCGACGCGCTCACCTACGCCGGCAACCGCGCCTCGCTCGCGGGGCTGCCCGCGGACCGGCTGCGGTTCGTGCGGGGGGACGTCCGTGACGCCGCCCTCGTGGGCGAGGTCGTCGGCGCGCTCACGGGCGAGGGGGACGCCGTCGTGCACTTCGCCGCGGAGTCCCACAACGACAACTCGCTGCGCGACCCGGGCGCGTTCGTGGGGACGAACCTCGTGGGCACGTTCACGCTGCTCGAGGCCGTGCGCCGCCACGGCGTCCGGTTCCACCACATCTCCACCGACGAGGTCTACGGCGACCTCGACCTCGACGCCCCCGACCGGTTCACCGAGGCCACCGCCTACAATCCCTCCTCGCCCTATTCGGCCACGAAGGCGGGCAGCGACCTGCTCGTGCGGGCGTGGACGCGCTCGTTCGGGATCCGCGCGACCATCTCGAACTGCTCGAACAACTACGGGCCCTACCAGCACGTGGAGAAGTTCATTCCGCGCCAGATCACGAACGTGCTCCGCGGGATCCGACCCAAGCTCTACGGCGCGGGGCTCAACGTGCGCGACTGGATCCACACCGAGGACCACTCCGCGGCGGTGCTCGCGATCCTCGAGCGGGGCCGGATCGGGGAGACCTACCTCGTCGGCGCCGACGGCGAACGCGACAACCGGAGCGTCGTCGAGACGATCCTCGCTCTCATGGGCAGCCCGCCCGGCGCCTATGACCTCGTGCCCGACCGGGCGGGCCACGACCTGCGGTACGCGATCGACGCCGCGAAGCTGCGGACCGAGCTCGGGTGGGCGCCCCGGTACGACTTCGACGCCGGCCTGGCCGCGACCATCGACTGGTACCGCCGGAACGAGGACTGGTGGGCACCCGCCAAGGAGGCCACCGAGTCCGCCTATGCGGAGCAGGGCCGATGACCGCCGTCGACCGCCCGCTCACCCGCACCGACACCGCGATCCCCGGGCTCGTGATCGTCGACCTGCCCGTGCACGCCGATGCCCGCGGCTGGTTCAAGGAGAACTGGCACCGCGAGAAGATGCGCGCCGCCGGCCTGCCGGACTTCGGGCCCGTGCAGAACAACATCTCCTATAACGATCTGGTCGGCACCACTCGCGGCATCCACGCCGAGCCGTGGGACAAACTCGTCTCGGTCGCCGCCGGGAGGGTCTTCGGGGCGTGGGTCGACCTGCGCGAGGGACCGGGGTTCGGGCGGCTGGTCACCGCCGAGATCGACCCGGCGCGAGCCGTCTTCGTGCCGCGCGGCGTGGGGAACTCGTTCCAGACCCTCGAGCCCGGCACCGCCTACACCTACCTCGTGAACGACCACTGGTCGCCCGCGGCCGAGTACGCCGCCCTCGACCCGGCCGACGAGACGGTCGCGATCCCGTGGCCGATCCCGCTCGCCGGCGCCGCGATCTCCGCGAAGGACCGGACCCACCCGCGGCTGGCGGACGTCACCCCGGTCTCGCCCCGCAGGATCCTCGTGCTCGGTTCGGACGGGCAGCTCGGCCGGGCCCTTCGCCGGCGCCTCGGCGACGCCCCCCGGTTCGACTACGCGGACCACGCCTCGCTCGACCTGACCGATCCCGACCTCGCGGACGCCCGCAGCTGGCGCGACTACGCCGTGATCGTCGACGCGGCCGGCTACACCGACGTCGATGCCGCCGAGACCCTCGCGGGCCGGGCCGCCGCCTGGGCCGTCAATGCCACCGGCGCGGGGCGGCTCGCCCAGGTGGCCGCGGCGAACGGACTCACGCTCGTGCACGTCTCCACCGACTACGTGTTCGACGGCGCGGCGCCGGCCCCGTACCGGGAGGACGCGCCGCCCGCACCGCTCGGCGGGTACGGCCAGTCGAAGGCCGCGGGCGACCTCGCCGTCGCCGCCACGCCCCGGCACTACCTCGTGCGCGCCTCGTGGATCATCGGCGACGGCCACAACTTCGTGGCCACGATGGCCGGCCTGGCGCGCCGCGGGGACGATCCCGCGGTCGTCGGCGACCAGGTGGGCCGACTCACCTTCGCCGACGATCTCGCCGCCGCGATCGCGCACCTGCTCGAGAGTGAGGCGCCGTTCGGAACCTACAACGTGACGAATGCGGGCACGCCCCGCTCCTGGGCCGGCATCGCCCGGGAGGTGTTCCGGCTCACCGGGCACGATCCGGGGAGGGTGCGCGCGGTGACGACGGCCGAGTACAACGCGGCCCGGCCCGGCCCGACCGCCCCCCGCCCCGCGAACAGCGTGCTCGACCTCGCGAAGATCACCGCGACGGGCTTCACCCCGCGTGACGGCGATCTCGCGCTCGCACAATTCCTCGCGGCCGACGTTCTGATCCCCCCGAAGAAGTCGGGCCGCTCGCGTACTCGCCGACTGCCGCGGCGCGAGGTCGGCACGGCCGAGTCCATCGACGCGATGCTCGATGAGATGAAGGGCGAGTGGTGACGCGGTCCTTCCGCCTCGATCGCTGACGTATCAGGCGCCGCGCTCCCAGTCGCCGGACTTGCCGCCGGTCTTGCGCAGCAGCCGCACGCCGGCGATCTCGGTTCCCTTGTCCATGCCCTTGACCATGTCGACCACGGTGAGGGCGGCGATGCTCGCGGCGGTGAGCGCCTCCATCTCGACCCCGGTGCGGTCGGCGGTGCGCACGGTCGCCTCGATCCGCACGCCCGCATCGGTCACCTCGAGGTCGACCGTGGCCCCGTGCACGCCGATGACGTGCGCCAGCGGCAGCAGTTCCGCCGTGCGCTTGGCGCCGGAGATCCCGGCGATCCGCGCCACGGCGAGCACGTCCCCCTTGGGCACGGACTCGTCCCGCAGCGCCGCCACGACGCGGTCGGCGCAGGCCACGAAGGCCTCGGCCGTCGCGGACCGCACGGTCGGGGTCTTCTCGGTCACGTCGACCATCCGGGCGTGCCCGGCCGCGTCGAGATGGGTCAGGGTCACAGCTGATCTCCGTCCTGCCAGTACTGAACGACGTCGCCGGCGCGCACCGCCTCGACCTCCGCCGGCACCCGCACGAGACCGGTCGCCCGCGCGAGCGTGCCCACGAGATGCGAGCCGGATCCGCCCGCCGTCGCGGGCACCGCCGTGCCGTGCTCGATCCGGGCGGGAAGGTACTGCGCCCGTCCCGGCGGCGTGGCCCAGTCGGCGCCTGCGGGCACGTCGGCGAAGTGGGGAAGTTCAGCGCCGGCACCGGCGAGCGCGCGCAGGGCGGGCCGCACGAGCATCTGCGTGGACACGTACACGCTCACCGGGTTCCCCGGCAGCGCGAATACGCTCACGCCCCGGTACGTGCCCGACCCCTGCGGCTTGCCCGGCTGCATCGCGACCGGACCGAACCACATGTCCGGCTCCGGGGCGAGCACCTCCTTGACCACGTCGTAGGCCCCCACGCTCACCCCGCCGCTGAGCACGACCGCGTCGAAGCGCGGCTCCCCGGTCTCGTCCCGCGTGGAGACGGCGTCCAGCAGCTCCCGTAGTGCACTCGCCTCGTCCGGCACGAACCCCAGGTCGACCGTGGTGGCCACCGGGGCGAGGCAGGCCGCCACGAGCGTCGAGTTCGAGTTCGGGATCTGACCGAATCCGCATGCCTCGCCCGGCCCGCGCAGCTCCGAGCCCGTGGCGATGACGGCCACCCGGGGGAGCGGGTGGGCGAGCACCTGCCCGTGCCCCGCGGAGACGATCGACGCGAGCGCCCGCGCGGTGAGCCGCGTTCCGGCCCGGGCCACCACGTCGCCGGCCGCCAGGTCACCGCCGGCGCGGCGCACGAATCGGCCCGGCTCGCTCGCCCCGTGCACCTGGACCCGGTCCGTGCCGGCGTCGGTCAGCTCGACCTGCACCACGGCGTCGGCGCCGGCCGGCATCGGGCCCCCGGTCATGATCCGGGCCGCCGAGCCGCGGGGCACCGTCGTCGGCGCGGTGGCTCCGGCCGGGATGTCGCCGACGACCGGCAGCGTCACCGGCGCGGCCTCGCTCGCCCCGGCGACGTCGGCCGCGTGCACCGCGTAGCCGTCCATCGCCGAGTTGTCGAAGAGGGGGATGGGGTGGACCGATCGCACGTCGCCGGCGAGCACGAGTCCGTGGGCCGCGGCGACGGGCACGGTCCGGGCCGCCAGCACGGGCTGCGAGCGAATGAGGTGGTCGCGGTACTCGAGGTCGGATCTCATCGGGCGCCCGCCCGCGCCGGCTCCCCGGGGTGGGCACTCGACCACGCCGACCAGCCCCCCGCGAGCACGCTCACGTCGTAGCCGTCGGCGGCCAGTTCCGCGGCGGCGCGCTCCGCGCGGGGGCCCGTGCGGCAGTAGACGACCACCGGCTCCCGCCGCGACAGCTCCGCGCGGCCGACCGTGGTGAGCACCCGCGCGAGCGGGATGTGCACCGAGCCGGGGATCGCGCCGCCGGCGACCTCGTCCGGCTCACGCACGTCGAGGAGCGTCACCCCGGCGGGCACCTCGGCCACGACCGGGACGCCCGTCGGCTCAGGCGGCCCAGCCTGCCCCGTCGGCCCCGTCGGCCCCGCCGGCAGAGTCGGCAGAGTCGGTACTGCGGTCGGCGTCGACGGGCCGGGCCCTGCGGCCGGCGCGGTGGGCGCGGGGGTGAGCGACGTCGTCCGTAGGCCGGTGCGGCGGCGCAGCGGCAGCTCGCGCCAGGCGGCGGCGAGCGCGTCGAACACGAGCACCCGCCCCAGGAGCGGGTGACCGATGCCGGCGATGAGCTTGACCGCCTCCGTGGCCAGGAGGGAGCCGACCTGCCCGACCATCGCGCCGACCACCCCGGCCTGCGAGCACGAGGGCACGGCGCCGGGCGCGGGCGGATGTGGGAACAGGTCGCGCAGCGTGACCCCGTCGCCGGCCGGCGGGCGCGACCAGAACAGGGAGACCTGCGCGTCGAAGCCGAGCACGGAGGCCCACAGCACGGGCAGGCCGAGCTCGGCGGCGGCGTCGCTCACGAGGTAGCGGGTGGGGAAGTTGTCGGCGCCGTCGAGCACGAGGTCGTAGTCCGCGAGGATCCCGGGGGCGTTCTCGGCCGTGAGGCGCAGGCCGTGGGTGCGCACCCGCACGTGCGGGTTGAGCGCGGTCACGGCCGCGGCGGCGCTGTCGACCTTCGCCCGGCCGATGTCGGCGGTCGCGTGGATGACCTGGCGCTGGAGGTTGGACTCCTCGACCACGTCGTCGTCGATGATCCCGAGCGTTCCCACCCCGGCGGCGGCGAGGTACTGCAGCGCCGGCGCGCCGAGGCCGCCCGCGCCGAGCACGAGCACCCGGGCCGCCTTGAGCCGGCGCTGGCCCGGCTCGCCCAGCTGCGGCAGCAGCACGTGGCGCGAGTAGCGGGCGAACTCGGCCTCGGTGAGCGGCGCGGCGGGCTCCACCAGCGGGGGCAGGGCGATCATGGCCTCACCGTACCGCCGGGCGGCATGCGCAAGGCGCCGTCGAGCCGGATGACCTCGCCGTTGAGCATCGGGTTGGCCACGATGTGGCACACGAGGGCCGCGAACTCGGCCGGGTCGCCGAGGCGGTGCGGGTGCGGCGTGAGCTCGGCGAGGGCGGCGCGGGCCTCCTCGGGCAGGGAGGACATGAGCGGGGTGTCGAACGTGCCGGGGGCGATCGCCATGACCCGGATCGCGTCGCGGGCCAGGTCCCGGGCCGCGGTGATCGTGAGGGAGGCGACCCCGCCCTTCGACGCGGCGTAGGCCGCCTGCCCGATCTGCCCCTCGTAGGCGGCGACGGAGGAGGTCATGACCACGACCCCCCGCTCGCCTCCCGCCTCCTGCTGGGCGGCCATGACCTCCGCGGCGAGGCGCAGGGTGTTGAACGTGCCCACGAGGTTGATGGCGACGACCCGCTCGAAGTCCGCGAGCGGCAGCGTGCCGCGGGAGGACCGGATGCGCCCGGGTGGGGCGATCCCGGCGCAGCACACAACGGCCCGCAGCGGGATCGACGGCTCGCCCGCCCGCATCGCCGCCGTAAGGTCGGACTCGGAGCGCACGTCGGCCGGGGCGAACGTGCCGCCGAGCCCGGCGGCCACGGCGGCGCCCTCGGAGGCGGGAAGGTCGGCGATGATCACGTGCGCGCCGGCGGCGGCCAGCGCCCGGGCGGTCGCCGCGCCCAGGCCGGAGGCGCCGCCCGTGACGAGGGCACGGGTTCCGGTGAGATCCATGGGATCGAATCTAGCCCTGGGTGACGTGGTTCGGCTGTCTCGCAGCGAGCGGAGACAGTCGACTACCTCCCGCGTGGGCATCCATTCCCGCTCCGGGACGGCCGCGCTGAGCGGGGATGGATGCACCTCCGGGGTGGATGGATGCCCCCACTGCGGCGGGGGCAATGCGTGCTACGTCGGAAGGGACGCCCATCGAGGGGAGCGTAGGACAGCTTCATTCACAACGAATTGGGGTGCTCGGCCGGACGTTGCGTCGATGATCGCGCGCACTGCACTCGACCCGTTTCCAAGGGACATCTCGGACGTCCAGCCGATGCTGTGGGGAGTAAGCAGCACGTTCTCCAGCCGCCGCAGCGGGCTGCCAGGGTCGAGCGGTTCGTTCTCGAACACGTCGAGCGCCGCGGCGCGGATAGAGCGGGTGCTCAGCGCCGCGATGAGGGCGTTCTCGTCGATGATCGGTCCCCGGGCCACGTTCACGAGCAGCGCCGTGGGGCGCATACGGTCGAGGAAGTCCTCATCAACGAGGTGGAACGTATCGGGGGTGAGCGCGGCCATCACGACGATCACATCCGAGCGTGCGGCGAGTTCCTCGAGGTCGACGAGGGCCGCGTCGAACTCTGCGGCTCGCTCCGGGGCACAGTAGGGGTCGTAGGCGAGGATGTCGACGTCGAACGGCGCTAGGAGCCGCGACAGGTCGGTTGCGGTATTCCCAAAACCGATAATTCCGACGGTCGACCCCGTGAGACCACGTCCCATCCACTGCGCCCGTTCTCCCCAGCGGTCCCGGCGCACGAGTTCGTGCTTGATTCCCAAATTGAGAAGTCCCCCGAGTATCAGCGCGAGCGCCGCAGTCGCGACGGGTCGACGGGCGCCGTCGGGAGTGATGGTCACGGCGACGCCGGCTGCTGTCGCTGCGTCGAGGTCCACGGCGTCGTATCCGACACCGAACCGTGCCAGCAGGAGTGGTGGATCCTGAACTCCGTCGAATGTGCTGGTGTCGACGGCGGGCGCTGCGAACAGGACAGCCGGCCGACCGTCGATGTCGCTCGGGCGCAGGACGGAGACGTTCTCGGGCAGGTACTCCCACGGGATGCCTGCCTCGTCCAGCGCGCCGAGGCCGATGTCTCCCCACAGGTTCGTTCCGTCCTCGCCGAGGAAATCGTTGCTGATACCTACCGGTCGCATTGTGATCGCGTTCCTTAGCTCTCAGAAGACGGCGACGGGGTTGACCGGGGATCCGGTTCCCGCGGGGATGAGTAGTGGTTGGACGGAGTACAGGAATTCATACCGTCCTTCTTCAGCGGCGGCGTCGGAGAGGTCTTCGAGGTCGAGGTTGTCGAGGAGCGGGATGCCCAGGCATGTCAGCGCGAGGATGTGCACGGGCGAGTGGATTCCCGGCGTGGGGGATGGTCGGACGTCGCTGTCGCCATCCGACCCCAACATTGAGATCCGGCGCTCGGCGAGGAGCCGCATCGCCGAGGGGTGCAGGCCGGCACTCAGATCCGACGAGTCCCACGCGCCCAGCTCATTCCGGCGGCGTTGATGCCCGGTGCGGAGCAGGACGGCGTCGGCTTCCCCGATCTGCACACCGAGCGTCCGTTCCGCCTCGAGCAGGTCACCCTCCGTCACGGCTCGGCCGGGTTCGAGCCAGGAAGCGCCCATCACGGTCGGCATGTCGACGAGCACGCCGCGACCCACGAACGCACCGAGCGAAGCGACGGTACCGAAGTGCGCACCAGTGGCGCCGACCACCTCCCGTCCGACGCGCCCTCCGAAGAGTTGGCCGCGGTACGCGATATGCGACAGTGCATCCAGGTGGGTGGTGGACTTCCCGTGGAATGCGATCCCGATGAAGTCCTTGTTGGTGGACGGTTCGGGGGGCTCACGGTCCTGGAGATCGACCATGTGGTGGAGGGCCGGGACAGGATTGTCGATCGCCGGCTCCGTGGGCCAGGGCAGCGTCGTGGAGACCACACGACCCGATTTCACCGTGCCGGCGGCTGCCGCAGTGTGCGCCGGCGTCAGGCGGTTCCAGGCCCCGCGATCCACGTCCTCCCATTCGTCCCACGTCTTGATCGATTCGTAGAGAGCATCGAACTCATCGATGCTCATCGGCTCGGTGAACTGATGCTCGTCCGCGGAACTCATATCCTTCTCCCTGTTGTTTCGTTCGATCAGAGGGTGGCGGGGCGAGTACGCGATCAGCATGCCCACCCCGCCACCGCGGGCTACTTGCCCCAGGCCTGCTTGTAGATGTCTCGGTAGCCGCTGTCCGGATCGAATACGTCCGAGTCCGGCACATTCTCCTTCGTGATGAGCGCCGGAGCCGCAAGAAAGCCGGATGGGTCAGCGCCGGCAAGGGCACGGTTCGCTTCGTCCACGAGTTGCCATCCCTGCAGGATGAGCGGGTCGGCGACCGTCGCGGACTGGTAGTCGACGTTGCGGATGCGCTGGAACTCCGCCGAGTCACCATCGCCTGCAGCGACTGCCTTCGGTGGGCCGGCCGGGTCCTTCCCCGCCGCTCGCAGCGATGACTGTGCGCCACCGAAATAGTTCCCGTTGATGGCGAGCAGATACGTCAACTTGTCGTCATACTGCTGCAGCAGCGAGGAGATCAGCCCGGGCATGCGCTGATTCGCCTCTGCGATGGGCGAGTCCTCGTACGCGAGTACGGTGCACGCCTCGCACGCCTCGATATACGCCTTCATCGCGTCGGCCTTGAGTACGGCGATGTCGTATTGGCTGTCCGTGAAGATGACTGCTCCCGCCTTGCCATCGGAGTCCGCGACGGCGTATGCGGCGGCGAGCTGGGAGACCTTGAGGGGGTCGGTCGTGATGTTGGTGAACATGCCGTTCCCGGGGCCCGGCTCGGTTCCGGCATGCCAGCCGATGACGGGTATGCCCGCATCGGTGGCCTGCTTGATCGTGCTTGCTTGCTCGGTCGGGTCGAAGCCACCGACGATGATAGCGCCGGGATGTCCGGCGATGGCCTGGCCCATCGCATCGGATCGGCCTTGTGCGGAGGCTTGACCGTCGTAGGAATCCACCACCCAACCGATGGCTTCCGCGGCCTCCTGCACCCCGCTGTAGACGGTGTTGATGCCGCCGTTGGTCAGGTCACTGCCGACGTAGGCGATGTGTGTTCCCGGGGCCTGTGCCGTGGGCCCGTCCGAGGGGGGTGTGAAGCCTTCGGTCGAATCCAGATTCGATTCGACGAGCGTCTTGGAGAACTCGACCACATCCCCGGTGGGCAGGATCGTCGAGAAGTCTGCCGAGTCTTGGGTGGGGCCGGCTTCGCCGGTCTGGTCGTTGGTTCCCTGGCCGACCGAGTCGCTGGAGCATGCGACGAGTGCGAGGGCGATCGTCGCGGAGGCGGCCAGGGTGCTCAGCGCCCGGCGACGGGTCTGGGTGTGTGAGATCACGGCTAGTCCTTTCTATTCGGGGAGGTTGCGTCGATGAGGTCCTCCGGTGGGGGACCGTCGGGTTCGCCGGGTGGTTCGCCGGATTGGTCGGCGGCGGTGGCGATGGGAGTGGCATCGGCTTTGGCAACGCGTTTGCGTGCCGCGAGGGAGGCGATGGTGATCGCCGCGACAAGGGTCAAGCCGTTGAAGAGTGGCTCGAGGAAGAACCGCCCGGGGAAGACCTGCTGGAGCCCGGAGATGCCGATCGTCGCAATGGCGACGCCGAGGATTGTGCCGAGTCCGTTGACTCGCCCGGGTCGGATGGTGGTCGATCCCAGGAATGCCGCTGCCAGGGCAGGCAGGAGGTACTCGGGCCCGATATTCGCCTGCGCGACGCCCGCCTGCCGGGAGGCGAGGATGACTCCGGCGACTCCGGTCATCATTCCGGAGGCGACCATCGCCCCCACGACGTACTTACGACGGGGGACGCCGGTCAGCCTCGCGGCTGCGGGGTTGGCGCCGACGGCGTACAGGTATCGGCCCACGGGCATGTAGTCGAGGAAGAGCCATACGATGATCCCGAGTGCGAGCGCGATGATGAACGGTCCGGGTATCGGGCCGAGACTCCATTGTGATATCTGATCGAAAGCGGAGGCCCGCAGGCCCTCGGAGTCCGTGACCTGCCGTCCGCCGGTATACCAGTACGTCACGGAGAAGATCACCTGTCCGGTGGCGAGGGTGGCGATGAACGCGTCCACCTGTGCCAGTTCGATCAGGAGCGCGTTGAGGAGACCGATGACGCCGCCGCCGACAAGGACGAGCACTATGACGATCCGATAGTCGAGGCCTGCCATCTGCCACGACAAGGCCATCACCTGCCAGAGGCCGACGCCATAACCGATCGACAGGTCGATCTTTCCTGCGACCATCGGCAGGGTCGCGGCGAGCGCGAGGATGAGCAGCACGGACTTGCTCGATGCCAGCAGCTTGAAGTTGAGGGCCGTGGCGAACGTGTCGGGTTGGAGGGCCACGAAGAGGAAGAACAAGGCGATGGTCAGCAGCACCATCCCGTAATTGCTCGTCAGGCGTGTCCAGAACCGTGCTCCGGGAGCCGGTTCGAGGGAGGTCGAGGTGACCGTCGTGTTCATAGTCATGCTGCATCACCCTTCTGCGGTGAGGTTCCCGGGTGGGCGGCGTTCCCGAGGTCGGAGGCCGCGGCGATCAGGTTCGGAATGGTGAGGTGTTGGCCGGTCAGTTCTGCGACGATCCGGCCGCGGCCCATGACGAGGGCACGGTGCGCGATCTTCGCCACCTCTTCCATGTCGGTGGAGACGACGACCGCGCCGGTACCGCTTTCGGTCACTCGTCCCAGGAGTTCGTAGATCTCGGCCTTGGCGCCGACGTCGACTCCCATGGTGGGCTCCTCGAGGACGACGATGTTCCTCCCTCGGCCGAAGCTGCGGGCGAGGATGGCCTTCTGCTGGTTCCCGCCCGAGAACGTATCGAGCGGTAGTTCCGGATCGGCGGGCCTGATGGCGTACGGCGCGAGGATCTGGCGGGCCTCCTGCCCCTCGCTTCGCGCAGTTCTGGGCTGCCACGCGCGCCGCCCCCACACCTTGGGGTTGCAGAAGAGGTTCTCCCGCACGCTCAGTCCGGCGCCGACGGCCTCCTCCTCCCGGTTGGAGGTCGCGAAACCGACCCCGGCGGCCACCGCATCCTTCGGATCGGCTGGACGATAGGGCTCGCCGTCAAGTGACATCCGCCCACTCGCGAGCTTCGTGGCCCCGGCGATTGCGCGCCCGAGCACCTCCTGCCCTGCTCCGCGCAGGCCGCAGATGGCGAGCACTTCCCCCTCGTGGACCGTCAGGTCGATCGGGGCGGTGCCGCCGACCCGGATCTGCTCGAGCGCGAGCCGCACCTTCTGACCGGGTGCTTCGATCCGGGGCACGATCGTCTCGCGTCCGACGATGAGATGGACGAGTTCCTCGGGGCTGATCTCCTCGACCGGACGGTCGGCGACCAACTGGCCGTTGCGCATGATGACGCCGCGCTGGGAGATCTCGTAGATCTCGTCGAGGCGGTGGGATACGTAGATCATGCCGACGCCGGATTGCCGGAGCTGACGAAGGACGGTGAAGAGTCGTTCGACGTCGCTGGCCGGGAGGGAGGCGGTCGGCTCGTCGAGCACGAGTAGTGCGGGATTGCTGACGAGGCCACGCGCGATGGCCAGAAGGCTTCGTTCCGCGCGCGGAAGGTCGAAGATTCGAGTCTTCGGATCGATTCCGCCTCCGACCGCGGACAGGACCTCCTCAGCGCGCTGGACCATCTTGCGTTGACTGATGAGCCGTAGCGAGGAGCGCGGAAATCCTAGGGTGAGGGACATGTTCTCGGCGACGGTCATCCATTCGATCAGGCCGAGGTTCTGGTGGACGAACGAGATCCGTTTGCGAACCTCAGCGTCGACACTCTCGCCGTTGAGCCGGATTTCTCCGCCGTCTGGCTTGTAGACGCCCGCGAGCATCTTGATGATCGTCGACTTGCCCGCACCATTTTCGCCCAACAGGGCGACGATCTCTCCGGCTTCGACAGTGAACGACACGTCATCGACGGCGCGCGTGGCATAGAACGACTTGCTTAATCCGATTACTTCGAGCAGGGGAACCCGCGTGCTCGCCGGTCCGGTCTGGCCCATGTCCATCTCCTTCGATAGCCTCCACGCGTGGTGGAGTCGGGGCGTGTGTTCGTGCGGGGCGCTAGCGCGGGGAGCGGTCCTCGATGAACTTGCGTGTCACTGCGATGTCCTCCTCCCCGTGGCCCTGATCGACCAGTTCGCCGAATGCGGTGGACAGGGCGGGAAGTAGGGCCGTGTTGGTGTCGGTTGCTCCCGCGATCTCGGTGGCGAATGCGAGATCCTTTGTCATGTACTTCGCCACTCCGGACGGTGAATAGTCCGCAGTCACGATCTTCTCCTTGCGGGACTCCAAGAGGGTGCCGCCCGCGTAGCCCCCGCCCAGGAGGGCCCACATCCGTGCCAGGTCGAGGCCGGACCGCGAGGCCAGCACACTGGCCTCGCCGAGGGCCAGGATCGTGGCCGCGACGACCATCTGGTTGCATGCTTTGGCGACCTGGCCGGCGCCGAGGGGGCCGAGGTGGACCGGGTTCCCACACGGGGCCAGGGCGGCAGCGGCGTAGCGCGCGTCCTCCTCGGTCCCGCCGAGCATGATCGATAGGGTTCCGGCCGCCGCGCCGTCCTCCCCGCCGGAGACCGGGCAGTCGACCGTCCGAATCCGGTCACCTGATCGCTCTCGTAGCCGGCGGTCGAGGTCGCGCACCCCTGTGGCCGAGGAGGTCGAGCCGATCAGCAGGAGCAGCTCGTTGGTGTCGGCGAGGAGTCCGTCGGGTCCGGTAAGGACCTCCTCCACCTGGGGCAGGTCCGGCAGCATGAGGAGCACGATGTCGCAGGACGCGCCGAGCAGACGGGGCGTATCGGCCCAGATCGCGCCCGCCTCGACGAGGTCCGGGCGTGGGCGTCGGGCCGTGATGGTCACGGTCCGTCCGGCGTCGAGGAGACGATGGGCCATGGGAGTGCCCATCGCACCGAGGCCGATGATGCCGAGCGAGGTGTAGTCGTCCATAGGGCTATTTCTCCGGTCGATGCTGAACGAGGCGTACTGGGCTCAGAGGTCGTCGAAGCCGACGAGGACCTTGCCCGATGCCTGGGAATCCTTCGCGACGGCGAACGCGGCCAGGGCCGATTCCACCGGGAACCTGTGGGTGATGACCGGCTCGATCGACGCGTCGCTGGTGAGGAGCCCGACTGCGGCGTCGATTTCGTCGTTGAACCGGAACGATCCGTGCACGACCAGTTCCTTGGAGATCATCGGCGCCAGGTTGATCTTGCGAGGCTCGTCCGGAACCATGCCGAGTTGTACATAGGAGCCGGCCCGGCGCGCTGCGCGGAGTCCGCTGTTGATGGACGCAGGTGCACCGGAGCACTCGAGGACCACGTCATAGGACTCTGCGGGGAGTTCGCTCGAGCTCGCATCGAGTACGTGCGTGGCCCCGAGGGCGAGAGCGCGCTCGAGTGGTCCGGGCAGCACATCTGTGACCGTGACCTCGCGTGCTCCCTTCGCGATCGCCGCAGCCGTGGTGAGCAGTCCGATGGGACCGGCCCCGGCGACGAGTACCCGCTGACCGTCGATCCGGCCGGCCTGGTTGATGCCGTGGAGGCCGACGGCCAGCGGTTCGGCCAGCGCGGCCCGCGCGAGGGGGAGACCCTCCGGCAGTGTCCGGATCATCGATGCAGCGACCACGAGGAATTCGGACATGGCGCCCTGGGTGTGGGGCCACGTGGACGCGCTGCCCAGGTAGGAGCCACCCGGCCACAGGTGTGGGTGGTCTTCGATGCCGAGCTGAGACGTCCCGAAGGTGGCCGGGTGCACGGTGACCGGCGTGCCGGGCGTGAGCCGTCCTGAGGGATCGAGGTCGACCACCCCGGACACCTCATGGCCGGGGATGAGCGGTTCCCGAACCTTGAATGCGCCGTTTGCGCCATCGTAGTAATAGTGCAGGTCGGATCCGCAGATCCCGACGAACGAGGTCCGGATGCGAACCTGCCCGGGTTGCGGGTCCGGGGCCGGTAAGTCGGCCACCTCGAGTGATTCCTTACCGTGGATGATGACGGCACGCATGCTGGCTCCCTTCGACGTGAGCGCTAGACGACGGCCGTCATGCCGCCGTCGACGAAGATGTTCTGGCCGGAGACGAAGCGTGAGGCGTCGGAGGCGAGGTAGACGAGCGTGCCGACCAACTCCTCGGGAAGGCCCCATCGCTGTGCCGGGGTGCGGGCGAGGACCCATGCGTTGAAGTCGTCGTCGGCCACGAGGGCGGCGTTCATCTCCGTCTTGAAATATCCCGGCGAGATCGCATTGACCTGGATGTTGAAGCGGGCGAGGTCCGCGGCCATGCCCTTGGTCAACATCGCGAGGCCGCCCTTGGATGCCGTGTACGGCGCGATGGTCTGACGCCCGAGCAGACTCTGCACCGACCCGATGTTGATGACCTTGCCACTGCCGCGCTGCGCCATCGCGCGGGTGATCGGCTGCGAGACATAGAACGCGCTCGAAAGGTTCGTCGCGATGACGGTGTCCCAGTCCACCGGATCGAACTCGTTGAACGGGGCGCGCCGCTGCACGCCGGCGTTGTTCACCAGAATGTCCGGGACGCCGTGCTCAGTGATGACGGAGGCTATGCCGGCCTGGGT
Organism: Pseudactinotalea sp. HY160; assembly: GCF_009372055.1. Taxonomy (NCBI): domain Bacteria; kingdom Bacillati; phylum Actinomycetota; class Actinomycetes; order Micrococcales; family Cellulomonadaceae; genus Pseudactinotalea; species Pseudactinotalea sp. HY160. The sequence continues at coordinate 158,824 of NZ_WHMT01000001.1, forward strand.
GGACTCCACATCGGTGATGTCGAACGACACCGTGGGTGCGGGCGCGCCGCCGGTCAATCGGCTGAGACGCTCGCTCGCTCGATCGAGTGTGCCAGGGTCCCGCCCGTGCAAGACGACCGTTGCACCCGCCTTCGCCAGCCCGGAGGCCAACGCAAGTCCAAGTCCCCTCGATGATCCGGTGACGAGAGCGAGCCTGCCTGTGATGTTGAACGGGTCCGTGCCGAGTTCCGGTCCGCGTCCGTTCGTGTGCTGCGCCATTCCCGACCTCCTCGATGAGCGGGTGTTCGTTGATCTCGCGATCAGAGTACACGCTATGGAACGAAGTTCAATAGACTGTACCCAAATTGTTACCGTGCGGGTGAGTGCCAGCAGGTATCGTCGGCCTCGACCCAGTGCTGAGGCGCGGATGGGCGCGCTGGGTCTGCACGATCAGCACGTGAGGCGGTGTCGTCAGCGCCCTCTCGCACCGACGACCGTAGGAGGGTCATGCCCCGCGCTATCGAAAACCGCGAGCGCGACCTCGCGCCCGCGCTGACTCGTGGGATCCGGATACTGGAGGTGCTCGCGGACGCGTCCGGGCGGCCGGTCACTCTGAGCGACATCGCACGGACCCTCGGTGCCGCGAAGTCGTCCACGTCGAACCTGTGCGGCGTGCTCGACGCGGCGGGACTCATCCGACGCGTCGAAGGTGGGTACGCCCTGGGGCATCGGACGGTCGAGTTCGGCGGCGCCTACCTGCGAACGTTCAATGAGGTGCGCGAGTTCTACGACTTCTGTAGTGCCTCGCCCGCGCTCTCCATGGAGGTCGTGCAGATTGCGATGCTCGACGGTTCAGACGTCGTCTATCTGGCGCGCCGCGAGGGGCATGCGCCACTGCGCCTGACGGCGACCATCGGGGAGCGGTTTCCCTCGGCGCCGACCGCGGTCGGGAACGTCCTCTTGGCGGCCCTCCCGGATGCCGAGATCGACGGGCTGTTCCAGGATCCGGCCGCGTTCCCTCGTCGTACGGGGCAGAGTGTGCGAACTCTCGACGATCTCAAGGCGAAGCTCGCCGCCGTCCGTGAGCGCGGCTATGCCGTGGACGAGAACGAGGTGCACCCCGGCATCTCCGGCATCGCCGTCCGAGTCCCGCCGCGCTCGAGTGCGGCGCCGCCGCTCGCGATCGGCTGCACGTTCATCACTGCGGTGACCACGGACGAGCAGCGCGCGGAACTGGTCAGTGAACTGCTCGACCTCAAGCGACTCCTCGAGAATCCCATGCAGCCGGCGTATCTGGAGTGACGCGTCGGCCCGCCCAGGGCGGCGCCGTCGGAGCGGGCCGGGTCAGTGCTCGTCCGGCTCGGCGCGCAGCAGGTCGGCGATCTCCTCCTCGGGCCTCGGGGGGATCGTCTCGTCCGGCTCGAGCATCGGCAGGTCGTCGTGGTGGTCCGGGGGGTCGGCTGGTGTCGACATCGCTACCTCCTCACGCGTCGACCGTAGCGCGGCGTCGGCCCGCGCGTCAGTGGTTCAGGGGTGCCATTCGGCGCGGCGCCTCGCCGGACCGGCGAATGCGGAGCCACGTGGTGAACTGTCCCGCATCTACGGACTATGCTCTCGAATCATGACGCATTATCGGATCAGTGAGGCGGCGCGGCTGCTCGGGGTCTCCGACGACACCGTGCGCCGGTGGATCGACGGCGGCCGGCTCACCTCCGTGCACGACGAGTCCGGGCGGGCGGCGATCGAGGGCGCCGCGCTCGCCGCATGGGCCCAGGAGCTCGCGCGCGCCCCGGAGGCGAGCGGACGCTCGAGCGCTCGGAACCGGTTCGTCGGCCTCGTCACCTCGATCCGGTCCGACGAGGTGATGGCCCAGGTCGACCTCCAGTGCGGCCCCTTCCGCGTGGTCTCGCTCATGTCGGCCGAGGCGGTGCGCGATCTCGGGCTCGAGATCGGCTCCCTGGCCACCGCCGTCGTCAAGGCCACCACCGTGATCGTCGAGACCCCCGAGCGATGAGGACCCCGATGCGGCTGCTCCCCCCGGTGCTGCTGACCGCCGCCCTGACCCTCGCCGCGTGCGGCGGCCCCGGCGGATCCAGCGGCCCAGGCGGTGTCGCCGAGGAGCCCGCGCCGACCGACACCCTGACCGTGTTCGCCGCCGCCTCCCTCGGGGCCGCCTTCGACGACCTCCTCGAGGCGTTCGGGGCCGACCACCCGGACGTGACGATCGAGCCCGCAACCTACGACGGCTCCTCCACCCTCGTGACCCAGCTCATCGAGGGGGCCCGGGCCGACGTCCTCGCCACGGCCGACCAGGCCACGATGGCCACGCTGCTCGACTCCGACCTGCCGACCGGCGACCCGGTCGACTTCGCCACGAACACCCTCGTGATCGCGGTGCCCGCGGGCAACCCCCACGGCATCGAGGACCTGCCCGACCTCGCGGGCCGCACCTACGCGATCTGCGCCCCCGAGGTGCCGTGCGGCGCCGCCGCCGGGCGCCTGTTCGCCCAGCGCGGGTTCGAAGCGGACGCGGTGAGCCTCGAGCAGAACGTCACCGCGGTGGTCCGGCGGGTCGCCTCCGGCGAGGTGGACGCGGGGCTCGTGTACGCGACGGACGTCGCCGACCGCGCGGGCGAGCTCGAGGCCGTGGTCCCCGCCGGCGATCCGATCGTCAACACCTACCCGATCCTCACCCTGACGTCCGATCCCGCGGCACGCGCATTCGCCGACTACGTGCTCTCCGACGCCGGCCGGGAGATCCTGGCAGAGCACGGCTTCGGCGCGCCGTGACCCGGGGGCCGATCCTCGCCGGGGGCGCCGCCGGCCGGCGCGCGGTCTCCGGTCGCGCGGGTTCCGGTCGCGCAGGCTCCGGGGCGCGGCCGCGGCGCGGGCTGCCGGCCTTCGTGCTCGTGCCGGCCCTCGCCGGGCTCGCGTTCGTGCTCGTTCCGCTGCTCGCGCTGCTGCCGAAGGTCGAATGGGGCCGCTTCATCGCCGACGTGACCGATCCGGTCACCCTCGCGGCCCTGGGACTGTCCGTGCGCACCGGGGCCGTCGCGACGCTCTGCTGCCTGGTGCTCGGCGTGCCGCTCGCGCTGCTCATCGCCCGCGCCGCGCCGCGCCGGGCCACCGTGCTCCGCACGATCGTCACCCTCCCGCTCGTGCTGCCGCCGCTCGTGGGCGGGGTCGCCCTGCTCGCCGTGCTCGGGCGCACCGGCCTGTTCGGTCCGGCGCTCGAATCGGTCGGGGTGAGCATCCCGTTCACCCCCGCCGCCGTCGTGTTCGCCCAGACGTTCGTGGCCATGCCCTTCCTCGTCATCTCCGTCGAGGGGGCGCTGCGCAGCGTCGGCACGGACTACGAGCGGGTCGCCGCGGGCCTCGGCGCGGGCCGCTGGCGCGTGCTCACCCGCATCACGCTGCCGCTCGTGGCCCCCGGCCTGCTCGCGGGAATCGTGCTGTGCTTCGCCCGTGCCGTCGGCGAGTTCGGCGCCACCGCGCTGTTCGCCGGCAACAAGCCCGGCGTCACCCAGACCATCCCGATGGCGATCTACACCGCGTTCAACGGCGCGGGCGTGAGCCGGCAGGCCGCCTTGGCGCTGTCCGTCCTGCTCATCGCCACCTCCCTCGTGGTCATCCTCGCCTTCCCCACGGGCCCGCGCCTGTTCGGCGGCGCCCGCCCGTCGCGTCGCGCCCGCCCGATCAGCGACGACGCAGCGCACCTCCCGCCCACGACCCCCGAGCCCGCGGCGACGCCCGCGCACGGCGACTCGGGCGCCGTCCTCACGCTCGACCTCGCCCACACCCGCGGCACCTTCACGCTCGAGGCGACACTCGACGTGCCCGCGGGGCGCACCCTGGCGGTCGTCGGCGCGAACGGCGCCGGCAAGTCCACCCTGCTCGACCTCATCGGCGGCACCCTCACCCCGGACCGGGGAACGATCCGCGTGGGTGCGCGCGAACTGAGCCGCGGGGGAGGGCGGCCCCGCGTCGTCCCGGCGGAGGAGCGCCGGATCGGCACGCTCACGCAGGACGCCCTGCTCTTCCCGCATCTGAGCGCGGTCGAGAACATCGCGTTCGGGCCGCGCGCGCGGGGCATCCCGGCCCGGGCGGCCCGGGCGGAGGCGGCCGACTGGCTCGAGCGCGTCGGCCTGCCCGGCACCGATCACCGCCGCCCCCGGGAGCTCTCCGGCGGTCAGCAGCAGCGGGTGGCGCTCGCCCGGGCGCTGGCCACCCGTCCCGGGCTCCTCCTCCTCGACGAGCCGCTCGCCGCCCTCGACGTGGCCACGGCCCCGCAGATCCGACTCCTGCTCGCCGACGAGATCCGCCGCACCGGCGTCACCGCGGTCGTCGTCACCCACGACCTCCTCGACGCGATCGTGCTCGCCGACGAGGTCGCGGTGCTCGCGGCCGGGCGGATCGTCGAATCCGGCCCGACCCTGCGCGTCGTCGAACGCCCGCGCACGCCGTTCGCGGCCGCGCTCGCCGGCGTCAACCTGCTCACCGATCCGGCCACCGGCGACCTCCTGCGGATCCGGCCGGCGGACCTCGCGCTGCATGCCGAACCCGGCCCGGGCCGATGGGCCGCGCGCGTGCTGGCCACCGAGGCGGCCGCGAGCGGGGTGCGGGTGCGGCTGATCATGGACGACGGGGCTCACCTCGCCGCGGACGTTCCGGCGGCCGCGGGGGCCGGCTTCCGTCCGGGCGGCCGGGTGCACCTGTCGGTTCGGGGCACGGGCGCCTGAGCCGGGCGGGCCGGCTACTCCGGGTGGGCCGCCGCCGGCGGCGGGGCTGCCGGACCGCTTCCAGGCGGGCGGGTCGGCAGGAGCACGACCATCGTCGCCCCACCGCCGGGGGTGGGTTCGTGGAAGACCCGGCCACCGTGGGCGGCGATGATCGTGGCCACGATCGCGAGGCCCAGCCCGGAACCGCCGTGGGTGCGCGCGCGGGCGGAGTCGGGCCGGTAGAACCGTTCGAACACCCGCCGGGAGTCGGCCTCGGAGATGCCGGGGCCGTGGTCGACGATCCGGATCATGGCGGTGCGGTCGTCGGCCCAGCGCACCTCGACGTCGACGGCCGTGCCCGGGGGAGTGTGCTGCACGGTGTTGCCGATGAGGTTCATCACCACCTGGCGGATCTTGTTCTCGTCGGCGGGCACGATCACGGGCTCGGAGGCCTTGAGCTCCGCCGGCCGGGTGGGATCGAGGGCCCCGAGATCGGCCACGCCGTCGCGGGCGATGGTCACGAGGTCGACCGGCGCCAGCGCGAGCCCCTGCCGCTCGTCGAGCCGGGTGAGGGCGAGGAGGTCGGCCACGAGCGCGCCCATCCGGGCGGCCTCGTTCTCCATCCGACCCATCGTGGCCGCGACCTCCTCCGGCGGCACCGCGCCCATCCGGTACAGCTCCCCGTAGCCCCGGATCGAGGCGAGCGGCGTGCGCAGCTCGTGCGAGGCGTCGGAGACGAACTGGCGCATCCGCGCCTCGCTCGCCTCCTGCTCGGCGAAGGAGTGCTCGAGGTTGGTCACCATCGTGTTGAAGGTGCTGGCGAGCCGGCCCACCTCCGTGTGCGGATCGTGCACCTCGACCCGTTGGCTCAGGTCCCCGGCGGCCACCGCCTGGGCGGTCCGGTCCATCCGCCGCAGCGCGCGCAGCGAGCGCTCCATCACGAGCGAGCCCACCAGTGCGGTGAGCACCATGACCCCCGCGCCCACGATGAGGACCGTGCGCGTCATCGCCTCGATCGTGCGGTTGACCGACGTGAGCGGCAGCGCGACGACGCCCCACGCGACCAGTTCCTGATCCGACTTCTTGTAGATCGGGAAGGCGCGGATGCGCCACTGAGTGGTCGACGGGGAGACGGAGCCGACCGTGGCGTACTGGTTCTCGGAGGCGAGGTCGAGGAGGCGGTCGAGGGTCGGCAGCTCCGGCTGCGCCATTCCCGTGGTCGTCGCGTAGGAGCGACCGATCTCCGAACCCTGAAGGTCCCAGAACTCGAAGAAGTAGTCGGTCGGACGGATCGCGCTCAGGCTCGGGTCCGGTGCCCACTGGGAAAGGGCGGCCGCGGTGAGCGGATCGGTGGCGGCACGCAGTTGCAGGTCGGACTGCTGGACGAGCGAGCTGCGCAGCAGCATGATCGCGGCACCCGAGGAGATTCCGAGGGCGATGAGCACGAGCGCCGCGGTGATCGCCGAGAGCCGGGCCCGCAGCGAGAGGCGTCGCCAGACCGTCATGCCCCAGACCCTACGTCAGCGACTCGGCTCACGCGGACGCGCCTCCGTCGGGTCCGGCGGTCCGGGTCAGGCCTGCTCGCGCAGGACGTAGCCCACGCCACGCTTGGTGTGGATGAGCGGTGGGGAGTCCGGGGCGAAGGGGGCATCGATCTTGCGACGCAGGTAGGAGATGTAGGACTCGACGATCGCGCCGTCGCCGCCCCAGTTGTAGGCCCACACGTGGTCGAGGATCTGGGACTTGCTCAGCACCCGGCCGGCGTTGAGCATGAGGTAGCGCAGCAGCGTGAACTCGGTGGGGGAGAGCTCCACGAGCTGCCCGCCGCGGCGCACCTCGTGGGCGTCGTCATCGAGCTCCAGGTCGCCCACGCGCACGACCGAATCGTCCTCGCCGGCGGTGGCCCGGGCCCGGCGCAGCACGGCGCGGATGCGGGCGATCACCTCGTCGAGGCTGAACGGCTTGGTCACGTAGTCGTCGCCGCCGACCGTCAGGCCCGCGACCTTGTCGGACGTGCCGTCCCGGGCGGTGAGGAACACGACCGGCATGTGCTTGCCCTGCTCGCGCAGCTTGCGCGTGATCGTGAAGCCGTCCATATCCGGGAGCATCACGTCGAGCACCACGAGGTCGGGGCTCGACTCGAGGGCGCGGCGCAGCGCCGTCTGGCCGTCACCGGCGGTGTCGACCTCGAATCCGTTGAACCGCAGCGATGCCGCGAGCAGTTCGCGGATGTTCGGTTCGTCGTCCACTACGAGCAGCTTGGCCTCAGACATGGCACCAGTATGCGCTCCCGTCCTGGGGATCGGTTGGGAGGTTCCTGGGAGATGCCTGACCTCGTCCTGTCGGCGCCGGGGTCGAGCGTTCGATCGCCAGACAGGATCGCTTTCGACTTGTATGGTTGATCGCCAATGGCGTCGGGGCCATCTTGAGTAGCAGGAGGAGATGAAGATGTCTTTCAAGAAGAGGGCTGGTGCGCTGATTGCGTCGATCGCGCTTGCAGCCGGATTGACCGTTGCGGTAACCGGGCCCGCGCAAGCGTGGTCCAGTCAGACGTTCAACTACTCTCCGGTTCAGTGCTGGGGTGGCTTCGTGGGTAGCAGTTGGTACTCGGGCTCGACTGCGAAGGCGTCGAGTGGTGGAGGAGGTGGGTGCATCCTTACCTCGCCGAAGTATCGCGCGGCCGTGCGATACACGTGGGGACGCAGTTCGGTGGTGTCGAATCATGACTACGCGCTCGCCACGGCGGGATACAATTCTGCCGCACTCGGCGGCCAGCATGCTTGGTATGCGGATGGGGCTCTCGGCTGGTCCTGGTTCAACTCGTGAATCGCCGCCATCCAGGCGAGTACATCCTGGCTGCGGTGGTGATGAGTTGGATGTTCGTGCTCGCGGCGTGCTCCGCCGGGGCGGAGGGAGGACCCCGACCTGACGATCCGGGCGCGCTCCGGCTGGCCGGGGAGTCATTTCTGCAATCTGGTGGAGATCCCGAGGTCGCAAGAGTTTTCGAGGACGGCGTGATCGACCGAGAGGACTACGAATTCGTGTTCAGTCGCTACCAGTCCTGCATTGAGGCCGCGGGCATGTCCCTTCGAAACGTCGCGATCAATCCTCTCGACTCCCTCACGTACAGCTACATGGTCCATTACAATTCATTGAGCGAAGAGGATGGGTGGAGCGAGTCGATTCGATGTGACAGGGAATATCTCGAAACTCCACAGTCCTGGTATCAGGAGACGAACCCTGCGGAGATCAACCCTAAGCTGATCGTCCCGATCCACGCGTGCCTCGACCGCGTCGGGGTCGATTACGATCCCGAAGCATCGACACTGCGTGGCCTCTTTCTGGCGGAAGATCCGACGTACAAGCAATTCGAGACGGTCAGCGAGTGTGCTGTCGAGGCGATGACCGAAAAGTTTCCCGAGGTCACGGGGTACGGTGTCGAATTCTGACGCCGAACGGACTTCGATGCGAACGGATGCAGGCGCCCGGCGAAGGCGAGCTGCACTCGGGGTGATCGTCGTCGCGTTGTGGCTCGCTGCACCGGTGCTCATGTGGCTGCAAGCACATGACGCCGCAACGCGCATCGCGCCCGCCGAAGTGCAGATGGATCGTGTGCAGCTGGTGGAATGGGTTGAGGCTGTGACAGCGCCGGCGGCCCTCGCGCTGCGATGGGAGGTTCCCCACAGCGTTCTCTCACCCGCGGCCGGACGTGTGCAGGAGGTGCTCGTTGCTCCTGGTGACGTGCTCGAGAACGGCACCGAGATGCTCCTGGTGAATAATCGCACGATCGTAGCGTTCGCGGCGGAGGTGCCGTTCTTTCGGCCGCTGTCGTACCTGGACGATGGGAGTGACGCTGCGGCGCTGAACGAGATGCTTGCGACGATGGGGCTCGAGTCGAGCCCGGGTGACGTCGTCACGGCGAGGACCGTCCGCGGAATCAAGGCGCTCGACCACAGACTGGGGGGCGGCCGAGGGGGCGGGACGTTCGATCCGACGTGGATCGCCTTCCTTCCCAGCGACGGTGAGACGGTGGAGAGCGTTCACACCGGTGTGGGTGATGCAGTCGCAATCGACGCCGAGATCGTAGGGCTGCGGCCATCTGTCGAATCCGCGACCCTCGTGGACGCCGAATCGGCCCCACACGCTGACGATGGATCGCTGGAAGCAGGCTCCGCCGCGGGCAACGGAAGGGCCGACGACAGTATGGCTACGGCGATGCCGATCCCTCCGGATTCACATGTCGAACTACCGGACGGTACCAAGCTCGACATCGATGATTCGGGCAACGTGACGGATGCCTCGATAGGCGCCGTCACCTCGGCATCTCAGCCCGGTGACGTGTCGACGGCCGTACGAATCGTCACGCCGCCGAGCGTCGGATCGGTCCTCGCCCCGGCGGGTGCAATCTATGTCGACACCCGCGGGAATCAATGCATGATCCGTGCCACGGCCGCGCAGGGAGGAAGCACGACGCCCGTTCGGGTCACGATCACGGGCTACACGCTCGGGGGAGTCGCGGTCCGCAGCGGCGATCTGTCCGAGGGTACGTGGGTCGTGTCTCGGCCCGGTCAAACCGACCGAGTCACATGCTGATCCAGGCCGAGCGGGTGAGTCACCGCCTTGGTGGGCGGCTCGTTCTGGACGACGTCTCACTCACAGTCAACGCAGGAGAGTTCATCGCGCTGCTTGGGCCCTCTGGTGCCGGAAAGACGACCCTACTGGGAATCCTTGGCGGCCTGACCACACCAAATGCCGCAGGCGCCGTGCTCGTCGGAGCGGGTCGACCCCGGATCTCGTGGGCGTTTCAGAGCGCGCCGTCACTCCTCCAGCGCAGTGCCCTCGAGAATGTCGCCCTCGGCGGCCTCGCCCGCGGGTTGGATCGCGACGCTGCGGTGCACTCTGCTGCCTCGACCCTCGAACGGTTCGGTCTCGCCGACAAGATGAGTGCGCGGGTTCGCCTGCTCTCCGGCGGAGAACGCCAGCGGGTCAGCCTCGCCCGCGCGCTGGAGTCGGGAGCCGAGATCCTCCTCGCAGACGAACCGACCGCGTCCCTGGATCGTTCGGCGTCGGACGGCGTGGTGGATGCGATGGTCGACCTGACACGCGATCGGGTAGCCGTCGTCGTGGCGACCCACGATCCATATGTCGCCGGCTGCGCAGACGTGCGAATCGCTATCCGCGATGGACGAGTGCGTGCCTCGACCGCCAGGGGTGCGTAGTCCATGCGGCTGCGTGAGATCGTACGAGAAGGCTGGGCGAACGTCACCGCCACGCTTCCAACGCAGTTCCTCGTCACGTTGGTCGGGATCGTACTCATCGGCGGTGCGCTCGGCTGGTCCGCCCGGGCGGCGACCGACGTGTCGAACGAGATCGCAAGGAATGACGCTGAGGGCGGTGCGATCCTCCGAGTTGTTGCGCTGGAGCCCGGAGGGGTCGACGCAATGCGCTGTGATGCCGCGTCCGGGCTGGCCGGTGTCATCGGAGCCGGAGGAGTGCTGCACAGCGATCGGGTGGGCATCGAGGGATACGGCCACGAATCCACCAGTCTTGTGATCGTCACCCCCGGGCTATTGCGCATCGCCTGGCGGGAGGTGGTCGTCCGCGGCGCAGTGGCGTCACGCCTGCTCTCCGAGCAGTACGGCTGGAATTCCGGCTCGCTCATTTCGCTGCGGCACGATTCCGGACGCATCGACGACATCCCGCTCACCGGGGTCGCCATATCCTCCGCGCGCGTTCCCGCGCTCGTCTCCGGCGTAGCCACCCCCGCTCCACCTACCGGCGGTGATCGAGTGCGCGAGTGCCTGGTGGAGTCCTCCTACGGCTCGCGCCGGTCCGTCGAGGAAGAGTTGCTCTGGTGGTTCGGCCGATCCGAGAACGTGATCGTGACACCGTTGATCGCAGATTCGACGGACTCGCGCGAGATCATGGAGGGTTACCGCACCACCACGGGTATCACCTGGGTGCCGAGCATCGCCGCAGGGCTCTACGGCGTGCTCCTGGTGTGCGAGCTGCTGGTGCGCCGTCGCGACTTCGCCGTCTACCGTGCCTTGGGCGTCGGCCGCGCGGGGATGGCGACACTCGTTGTGACGGAACGGCTTCCCGCCCTCGCGGTCGTCACAGGTGGGGCGAGCAGCCTCGCGCTCATGACCACGGCGACGTGGAGCCGCCTGGCCCTCGACGCGGTCACGCTCGAGATTGTGCAGGTCGTGGCCGTGCTTGTTGCCGGAGTCGTGGTTCAGGCCGTGCTGGCCGGCTCGATCTCGATCCAGCGGGCGATGAAATCGGCGTAGTGTCGCGGCCGGTCGAGATCAGTCGAGGAAGCGTGCCGGGTCGAAGGAGGCGAGCGGGATGATGCGCACACGGGGAAGGGGCGCGTTGAACGCGGCGACGTCGTCCTCGAGATCGTAGATGCGCAGCCCGCGCTCGGTCAGCTCCGAGAGCTTGGCCGAGACGAACTCGCGGAAGCAGACCACGCCCATGCGCCGGTCCGTGCCGAGCAGCGATTCCACCTGGGGAACGAAGTCGCCGTCGTGGCTCACGAGCAGGACGTCGCCCGGGCGATCGTGCAGGGCCTCGAGGGTGCGCTGGATGCCGATGTCGACGACCGACTCGTCCTTGCTGCCCGAGAGTGGGATGGGGTGGAAGTCGAGGGCGAGCAGGGCCTGCACGAACGACATCGGCATCTGCCCGTTCGAGGCGTTGAGGAAGAAGAGCCCCCGCACGTCCTGCGCCCAGATCCGGTGGGCGAACTCGAGGATCCGGTCCCACCGGGGCCGTTCCTCCGGCGCCGGGCGATGGCCCAGCACGCTCATCCCGAGCGTTGCATCGATGTTCTCACCGTCGACGAGGACGTAGGTTGGCCGGCTCATGGGCTCCAGCGTAGCCACCCGGCCGCTCACCGGCGTCACGGCGCCGTTCGCCGCCCCGGACGCACCGGTGGCGCCGGCCGTCACCGGGATTAGGAACTATCAGGTACGTGGAGTACCGTGCACCCGTGTTTGAATCGACTGCAATTCCCACGATCGTTCAGTTGGACGCGAGCGCGCCGGCGGCGCTGCTCACTCAGACCCTCCCGGATGCGCGGATCATCCGCTTCGGTGAGGGCGAGTTCCTGCCTCCGCTCACCTCGATCTCCCACCTGGTGGTCCTGGGCGGGGAGTCCTCCGCCTACGACAAGGCCCTCGCGCCCGTGGCCCAGCTGCTCACGCAGGCCGTCGACGCCGGCGTGCCCACCCTCGGGATCTGCCTCGGGGCGCAGCTGCTCGCCGTCGCCACCGGCGGCGCGGTCGAGGTGGACGCCCCGAGCGGCCCCGAGAACGGGATCGTCGAGATCCGCCTCCGCCCGGACGCCGCCCAGGACCCGGTGCTCGGGCGCGTGGCCGAGCGCCTCGGCCGCGACCTCCCGGTCGTGACCATGCACGCGGACGCGATCACCGACCTGCCCCCCAAGGCGACGTGGCTCGCGAGCTCGACCCAGTACCCGTTCCAGGCGTTCCGCATCGGCTCGGCGCTCGGCGTGCAGTTCCACCCCGAGGCCGACGCCGGCACGTACGCCGGCTGGCTCGAGCGCAAGACGGGCGCCGACCCGAGCGCCGCCCGCGCCGAGTGGGCCGCCCACGCCGACTCCCTCACCGCGCTCCTCGAGAGCCTCACGGCCGGCCTCCTGGCCACCGAGCCGCTCCACCTGGCGAACTGACCGACCTCAGCCCGGCTGCCCGGGCGAGGTGCCGGCGTCCATGATCCGGTAGGCGTAGCCCTGCTCGGCGAGGAACCGCTGCCGGTGGGCGGCGAAGTCCGCGTCCACCGTGTCGCGGGCGACGACCGTGTAGAAGTGGGCGGTGCGCCCGTCCTTCTTCGGGCGCATGATGCGGCCGAGTCGCTGGGCCTCCTCCTGCCGGGAGCCGAACGTGCCCGAGACCTGGATCGCGACCGCCGCCTCGGGCAGGTCGATCGAGAAGTTCGCCACCTTGCTCACGACGAGCACCCGGATCCGGCCGGTGCGGAACTCCTCGAACAGCTCCTGGCGTTGCTTAACGGTCGTGGCCCCCGTGATGAGCGGGGCCTCGAGATGACCCGAGAGCTCCTCGAGCTGGTCGATGTACTGGCCGATCACGAGTACCTGATCGTGTGGATGGGCCGCCACGAGCTGCTCGACCACCCGCACCTTGCCCGGCGCGGAGGCGGCGAGGCGGTACTTCTCCTCGGGCTCCGCGCTCGCGTAGACCATCCGTTCGCCCTGGGGCAGATCGAGGCGCACCTCGACGCAGTCCGCCGGCGCGATATAGCCCTGCGCCTCGATGTCCTTCCACGGGGCGTCGTAGCGCTTCGGGCCGATGAGCGAGAACACCTCGTCCTCCCGGCCGTCCTCGCGCACGAGCGTGGCCGTGAGCCCGAGCCGGCGCCGGGCCTGCAAGTCCGCCGTCATCCGGAAGATCGGGGCGGGAAGCAGGTGCACCTCGTCGTAGAGGATGAGGCCCCAGTCGCGGGCGTCGAGCAGGTCGAGGTGGGTGTAGACGCCCTTGCGGCGGGTCGTGAGCACCTGATAGGTCGCGATCGTCACGGGCCGGATCTCCTTGCGGGCACCGGAGTACTCGCCGATCTCGTCGGAGGTCAGGGTGGTGCGCCGGAGCAGCTCGTCGCGCCACTGCCGCGCCGAGACCGTGTTCGTCACGAGGATGAGGGTGGTCGCCTCCGCCCGGGCCATCGCCGCCGCGCCCACGATGGTCTTGCCCGCCCCGCAGGGAAGCACGACGACGCCGGAGCCGCCGTGCCAGAACCCCTCGACCGCCTCCTCCTGGTAGGGCCGCAGCGCCCACGTGTCGGTCACGAGGCCGATCGCGTGCGCTTCGCCGTCGACGTAGCCCGCGAGATCCTCCGCGGGCCAGCCGAGCTTGACGAGCACCTGCTTGAGGTGGCCCCGCTGGCTCGGGTGCACCGCGACGCTCACCTCATCGATCCGCTCGCCCACGAGGCCCGCCATCCGCTTGGACCGCAGCACCTCGGTGAGCACCGCCACCTCCACCGCGTGCAGCACGAGGCCGTGGGTGGGATGGGCCACGAGCTGGAGCCGGCCGTAGCGGGACATGGTCTCCGCGACGTCGACGAGCAGCGAATGCGGCACCGGATAGCGCGAATACGTGATGAGGGCGTCGACCACGTGCTCGGCGTCGAAGCCCGCGGCCCGCGCGTTCCACAGCCCCAGCGGCGTGAGCCGGTAGGTGTGGATGTGCTCGGGCGCCCGTTCCAACTCCGCGAACGGCGCGATCGCCCGCCGGCAGGCGCCCGCATCCGGGTGGTCGACCTCGAGCAGGAGGGTCTTGTCGGACTGGACGATGAGCGGGCCGGTGGTCATCCGCCCATTGTCTCAGCCTCCGCCCACGCGCCGGGTGAGTGATCGCACACCCCCGGACGCGCCTCGGCCCCGGCCCTCAGAAGATCCAGTCGACCACGGGCGCGACGGGCCACGACAGCGCCGTCGACGCCGCCGCGAGCGCCCCCGGGTCCGCCGCCGCGACGAGCCCGGCGCGCGCGAGCGCCGCGAGCGACGTCCCGCCCAGGTACGCCGCGCTCAGCTCGCGCACGTCGAGCGAGAGGTGAGCTGCGTCGTCCGTACGCGTGACCTCGGGGTGGTCCCACGCGCGCCCGCGCAGCCGCCAGCGCCCGGCGCTCGCGGGCAGGAGGTCGTCGGTCAGCTCGAGGACGACGTCCACGTCGCCCGCGAGCGTGCGCGCCGTGAGCGCCCCGGGCACGTCGACGAGGCGCAGCCAGGAGTTGTCCTGGTAGGTCGGGCTGCAACGGCGCAGGTCGAGCAGCCATTCGAGCAGCGGATCGTCGAGCGCGAGCATCGGCGTGCGGATCGTCGTCATGAGGTCGAGGTCGAGGAGCACCCGCCACAGCCGGTGGGTCGCGGCGGGGTCGAGGCCGACCGCCCCGCCCACGCGCACGACCCCGGTCGGGCCGGCCGCCTCCCAGGCGAGCGAGCGGCGGAACGTGGCATAGGCGCGCACCTCCGCGCCGCGCACGAGCACGACCTTGCGGGCCTCGAGACCGCCGCGCAGGGCGGGGGTGTCGGCGGCGCGGGAGGCCGCCAGCGCCGGGGTCTCCCACGTGGCCCAGCCCGGACGCCCCAGGCCCCGGCGGCCGTGCTCGCGATGCACCCCGGACACGAGGTCGGCGTGCACCGCGGGGTCCCAGTCGGCGATCTCGACGGTCAGCTCCGCGGCCTCGCGCGCGGCCGGGCCGGGCAGCGGGCGCAGCTCGGCGGCGCGCGGGATGGTCAACTCGAGGTGGCGGGTGGCCAGGCCGTAGCCGAAGCGGCCGTAGATCGCCGGCTCGGCGGCCGTGAGCCCGGAGACCACCTCGCCCGCCTCGACGCAGCCGGCCAGGTGCCGGGCGATCATCGCCCGGAGCAGTCCCCGGCGCCGATGCCCCGGATGCACGCCGACCCACGTGAGCCAGCCGCAGCGGGCGTGTCCGCCGGGCACGGGGTAGGCCGCGAGCGGGTGGGTCGAATGGATCGCGGCGAGCGGGCCGCCGGGTTCGGGACCCGATTCGATTCCCCACGTGCGCTCCCACGTGAGCGGATCGGGCGCGGTGAGCTGGTCCTCGAGGCTCGTGCCGGTGGGGAAGACCATCGTGTCCAGGCCCACGACCTCCCGCCGGCGCTCGGGGCCGAGCCGGACGAATCTGTACGGTGCGGGCACGGTCATGGGCCCAGTCTGGCGAGGCCCGGCGGGCGGGGCAATGGAATTCCGGTGCACGGTGCGCGATCGCCCGCCCGGAGGCGGACCTGGGTCCTATCGGCGCCGAAGTGCGGCGGATAGCCTGGGGTCATGCCTGTTGAGTCGCGGACCTCCACGCCCATCGATGCCCTGTGTGAACGCTTCCTCCTCTCCCTGGCCGAGCTGCAGCCGGAGCTGCGGATCTACCTCGGGCTCGCGGGCGACCGCACCGCGTTCACCGACCTGTCCCCGGCCGGGCGCGAGGCCGAGCGGGCGCTGTTCACCCGCACCCGGGCCGAGCTCGTCGGGATCGAGGTGAAGGACGAGGTCGACTGGGTCACGAAGATCGAGCTCGCCCGCGACCTGGGCCTGCGGCTCGAGGTGCTCGAGGCCAAGTGGGATCAGCGTGACCTGAACAACCTCGCGAGCCCCTCCCAGGAGATCCGGCAGAGCTTCGACCTGCTGCCCAGGGCGACCGAGGAGGACTGGGCCGTCGTCGCCGGCCGGCTCGCGGGGGTTCCAGGCGCGATGGCCGGCTACCTGACCACGCTGCGGGAGGGGATCGCCGAGCACAACACGCCCGCGCGCCGGCAGGCCGAGATCGTCGCCGCCACGCTCACCGACTACCTCGACGGCGAGGGCTACTTCGGGCGGTTCATCGCGCCGTCCGCCGGGCTCGTCGGCGCGGGGCTGCGGGCCGACCTCGAGCGCGGAGCGGCGGCGGCCACGGGCGCGTACGCCGAGTTCGCCCAGTTCCTGCGCGAGGAACTGCTCCCCGGGGCGACGCCGAACGACGGCGTGGGACGCGACCTGTACGACCTGCAGCTGCGCCGCTTCCTCGGCGCGACCGTGGAGCTCGACGAGACGTACGAATGGGGGCTGGCCGAGCTCGCGCGGATGCGCGCCGAACAGGAGGAGATCGCCGGTCGGATCGTGCCCGGGGGGACCGTGGCCGAGGCGATCGCCCACCTGGACTCCGATCCCGCCCGCCGGCTGCACGGCACCCGCGCGCTGCGGGAGTGGATGCAGGCCACGGCGGACGAGGCGATCGACGCCCTCGGCCGGGAGCACTTCGACATCCCCGCACCGGTGCGGACCCTCGAGTGCATGATCGCGCCGACGACGTCCGGGGAGATCTACTACACCCCGCCCTCGGACGACTTCTCCCGCCCGGGGCAGATGTGGTGGGCCGTGCCCGAGGGGGTGACGGAGTTCAACACGTGGCGCGAGAAGACCACCGTGTACCACGAGGGCGTGCCCGGACACCATCTGCAGCTCGGGCAGGCGGTCTACAACCGCGAGCAGCTCAACTCGTGGCGCCGGGCGGCGGGCACGTCCGGGCACGCGGAGGGGTGGGCGCTGTACGCCGAGCGCCTCATGGACGAGCTCGGCTATCTGAGCGACCCGGGCGATCGGCTCGGCATGCTCGACGGGCAGCGGATGCGCGCGGCCCGGGTGGTGCTCGACATCGGGGTGCACCTGGGCAAGGTCCGCCCGGACGGCGAGGGTCGCTGGACCTACGACTACGCGCTCGAGTTCATGCGCGAGAACGTGAACATGGACGACAAGTTCGTGCAGTTCGAGGTGAACCGGTACTTCGGCTGGCCCGGCCAGGCGCCCTCCTACAAGGTGGGTCAGCGCATCTTCGACGAGCTGCGTGCCGACGTGCAGGAGGTCGAGGGGGCCGGCTTCGACTTCAAGGACTATCACCGGAAGATCCTCGACATGGGCGGCGTCGGGCTCGACACGCTGCGGGCGGCGGTCGGTCGGCAGGTCGCGGGCCACCGGCATTAGCAGGGGCCGGCGCCGCGGATGCGGACAGCAGGCGGCGGTCATTCGCGAGGGGCCCTTGCGCTGGTCGCGTGCTGTAGCCACAATTGTGTACATGTCTACCGGGCCCCTTCGTGATATCCGCAACCGCTTCAGCGACGTCGTCGACCGCGTCCAGCACGAGCACGAACGCGTGACGGTCACGCGCAACGGGCGACCCGCAGCGGTCATCATCAGTCCCGACGACCTGGCCGCACTCGAGGAGACCTTGGCCGTACTGAGTGACCCGCAGGCACTGGCCGATATTCGCGAGGCCGATGCGGCCTACGCGGCCGGAGAGGTCGTTCGCGGCGCCGACGCGGCTCGTGCCCTGCGGCGGTGAACGAGGAGGAGGCACCGTTCGAATTGGTGCTGACGCCACCAGCGGTTCGGGCGATCCAGCAGGCCTTGCCCGAGGCGGTCGCGACCGCCGTCCTCGAGTTCGCCACCGGAGCGCTCGTGCGGAACCCTCGGAGGGTCGGCACGCCCCTTCGCGGCGAACTCGCCGGCATCTACTCGGCGCGACGAGGAACGTATCGCGTGCTCTATCGCATCAACGACGCCGACCACGACGTCGTCGTCCTACGGATCGAGCACAGGCGAGACGCGTATCGGGCACGCTGAGCAGGCGCTCCCGTCCGAGGGCCGAGAGTGTCGGCGCGGGCGGGAAACGCCGGTCGACATCGGGTGCACCTGGGCAAGGCCGGTTCAGGCTGGGTCGACCCGGATGAGCCGGTGCACCGCGAGCACGATCTCGGCGTCGCGGGTCACGTCGAGGAGCCGGATCCTGCCGCCGTCGACGCTCAGTACCCGCACCGTGCGTTCGTCGATGCGGCCCCGATCGGCGGCCACGGCGATGCGGACGTGGCGCCCGTGCGCGGCGGCGACCCGGAGCAGTTCCAGTTGGTCCGCCGTGACGGAGTCGCCCGCGGCGTCGAACTCCCCGGCGAGAACCGCCTCCTCCCGGGCATCGCCCTCGCGCAGCCGGGTCACGACCTGTTCGGCCGGCACCGGCGCCGCGGCCTCGGCTCGTCGCCGGGTCCGCGTGGCCCGCACCGCGGTGCGGGCGTCGGGGAGGAGCTCGCCACTGGCGGACTCGGGCCGGGCCGCCGCCCCCGCCTCGCGCAGCAGGCCCAGCACGGCCGCCTCCCCGAGCGTGCTCACGGCGACGGTCGGCGCGAGCAGCCGCAGGCCGAGCCGCGGGTCGGCGACGAGCTCGGCGAGGGCCGGCGCACTCGCGCGCACGTAGCAGCCCACGGCCCCGACACGGATCGAGCCGTGGCGACGGCCGGCGTCCTCGATCAGATACTCGAGCGCCTGCGGCAGCGGCGTACGACTCCGGGCGCGCAGCCGCTCGAGGAGCTCCTCCGCCGACAGGCCGCGCTCGAGCGCCGCGGCCACCGATCCGGGGGTGAACCGCACGGTGAGGCCCTGGCCGTGGCTCTCCGTCAGCGCGGCGAGCTCGACCAGCTCGCCCAGCTCCCGGCTCGGCGGTCCGGGCACGATGCCGGTGAGGTCTCCCTGGATGATCAGCTCGTCCACGGGAGCGGGCGCCACCCGCGCCCAGGCGGCGGCGAGCGCGTCCGGCCCGGCCCCGCCCCGGCCCGGGGGCTCCAGCACGGCCCGCCCGAGCACCGTGAGTGCACCGGCGGCCACGAGGCCCAGCTCGGCGGCCTCGGCGCACACGGCGGCGACCGTCTCCGCGGGCGGCGCCGACCGGGGCGAATGCCAGGCGAGGTGGGCGGTGAGGTCCGTGAGCGCGGGGGCGTGGGAGTCCGGCCAGGCGGCGAGCGCCTCGAGCACCTGCCGGCGCAGCGCGGGCGCCCAGGCGCGGTCGACCTCGGGGGTGAGCGCGGCCCGGATGCCGGTGCGCCGGGCCGTGTTGCCCGCGCTCCCCACGAGCCACGACACCTGCGTCTGCTCGAGCCATGCCCGCACGCACGCGGCCCACTGCTCCCCCGGGGACGACCCCGCCCAGCCGCCGGCCCGGAGCGTCGGCGCCCAGCCGTCGGCGTCGAGGCCCGCGTGGATCCCGATCAGGCCGGCGGCGTCGGCCACCTGAACGGCCAGCGCGAATCGGCCGAGGTCCTGCGGCCGCGCCGACGAGCTCTCGAGCCGGGCCGCGGCGGCGCGCAGCTCCCGCACCCCGAGTCCGCCGGAGCGAAGCACCGTGGCCGGTTCCTCGCCCCACAGGTCGAGCAGACCGCCGATCCGGCGCAGGAACGCGCCGGCCGCCTCGAGCGCCTCGGCGGTCACCATCGCCGCCATGCGCTCCGCGCCGGCCGGGGTCGGCGGGGCCGGGGGAGCGGCGGTGGCCACGTGCGGCGCGCGGACGGCCAGGCCCACCTCCCGCGGCAGCACCACCTGGGTCGGGCTGATCCGGGCGAGCACGTGATGGGCGAGGAGCCAGGTGACCGCATCCGGGACCTCCCCCTCGGGATGTGAGCCCGTGGCCGGGCCGCGGGCGAGGGAGCGCACCATCGCCGCCGCCGCGGGGGGCGCGCCGGCGAGGATCGCGGTGAGGGCCGCCGGCGTCGCGGGAACGAGCCCCGGGTCGGGCGCCACATCCGTGACGGCCGGCCCGAGACCGAGGGTGAGCCGGTGCCACGGCGTGCCCCGGAGCGCCTCGGCCGCGGCGGGCACGAGCTCCTCGTCGAGCACGAGTGCGAGCCGGGTGAGTTCGCCGAGCCGGTCGGACGCCTCGGCCGTGGAGGTGCCGAGTGCGCCCGCGAGCTCCGCGGGGGCGGCCGGGATCCGCCCGATGGCGAGCGCCTCGGCGGCGCGCAGGGGCGGTGCCGGAAGCCGGCCGAGCGCCCGGTGGACGGAGGCCGGGCTCAGTGCCCGCACCGCCAGGGCCGCGGTCGAGGAGGGCTGGGGTGTGGCCAGGTCCTGCCGGGCGTGCACCAGGGCCGTGAGTTCCCCATCGGAGGCCGCCCGCAGCCGCCGCATCAGATCGGTGCGCACGGATCCATGCTAGCGGCGGCGGGGAACCGGCCGGCCGGGCGAGGGTGGACGGTGCCGCCCGGACGGGGTCGCCCGGGTGGAGCCTGGACGGGTAGCCTATGGGTGTCGGCCCGCGGGGCCGGTCGCGCGCGTGCGTGCCGATCGTTTCGAGAGCAGAGGGATTCGCGTGCCCAGCGGCAAGGTCAAGTTCTACGATGCCGATCGCGGCTTCGGCTTCATCGCCTCCGACGACGGAAGCGAAGTGTTCCTGCACGCCTCCGCGCTGCCCGCCGACACTCCCGCCCCCCGCCCCGGTGCCCGGGTGGAATTCGGGGTGGCCGACGGTCGCCGTGGCCCCCAGGCCCTGGCGGTCACCGTTCTCGACGAGGGGCCCTCGGTCAGCCGCGCTCGACGCAAGCCGGCCGATCAGATGGTTCCCATCGTCGAGGACCTCATCACCCTCCTCGACCGTTCCGGGGGCCGGCTCCGTTCGGGCCGCTACCCCGAACGGGCGGAGGCCACCAAGATCGCCTCGGTCCTGCGGGCCGTGGCCGACGAATTCGACGCGTGAGCGAAACCATATGACTGCTTCCCCCATTCCCGCCGCCACCAAATCCGGAAAGGACGCCGTGCTGGCGGATGCGGTCGACCGCGCCCGCGAGGCGGCACTGGCCGACGGCGAGGACTTCGTCGGAGACCACCTCGGCTTCGTGCTCGAGGACGTGCGCCGCGGCACCCACTACTTCGCGTGCACCCACCCCGGGTATCACGGCTGGATGTGGGCCGTCACGGTGACCCGCATCGCCCGCGCCCGCAAGGCCACGGTGTGCGAGAGCGGGCTGCTGCCCGGGCCGAGCGCGCTGCTCGCCCAGGCCTGGGTGCCGTGGGCCGACCGGCTCGCCCCCGGCGACCTGCGCCCCACCGACCGGCTTCCCTACGACGGGGACGATGCGCGGCTCGAGTCCGGCTACGTCGCCACCGGCGACCCCGAGACGGACCGGGTCGCCATCGTCGAGCTCGGCCTCGACCGCACCCGGGTGATGACCCGACCCGCGCTCGATGCGACCGCAACCCGGTGGTACAACTCGGTCCACGGACCCTCCTCCGCCGGATCCAAGGCGGCCGAGGCGGACTGCAGCACCTGCGGCTTCCTGATCCCGCTCGCGGGCCACCTGGGAACGTTGTTCGGCGTGTGCGCGAACGAGTGGTCCCCCGACGACGGCAAGGTCGTCAGCCTCGACCACGGCTGCGGCGCCCACTCGGAGACCGACGTCGCCGACCAGGGCCCCGACTGGCAGCAGAGCGCGCCCGTGATCGACGAGAGCAACCTCGAACTCTCCGCCCCGGAACCAGCCGAGGCGGCCCCTGAGGCGACCCCGGAACCGGCCGTGGCCGATGAGGTCGACCCGGAATCGGCCGCCCCGGAGGCACCCGGTGCCGAGACGGACGCGCCCGCGCCGGCCCCCGAGGGCGACACGCCCGCGTCATGAGCCCCTCCCGGGACCCGCGCACGACGGGTGACCCGGTGACCGCCGGGATCACGTCGCTGCGCCCGCTCGTCCCGGGCGTGTACCTGCCCTCGCTGCTCTTCGAGATCGGCGTCGGCGCCGTGCTGCCGATGATTCCGGTCATCGCCTCCTCCCTCGGCGCCGACCTGGGCACCGCCGCGTTCATCGCCGCGCTGCTGCCGATCGGGCACATCCTCGCCGACGTGCCCGCCGGGGCGCTCGCCGCCAGATTCGGCGACCGGGCGGCCATGATCGGCTCCTCCGGCGCCGCGGTGATCGGCGCCGTCCTCGCCGGTCTGTCCGGGGTGACCGGCAGCCTGGCGATGCTGGCGATCGGCGTGCTCCTGCTCGGGGCGACCGAGGCCGTCTACGGGCTCGCCCGGCAGTCCTACCTCACCGAGGCCGTGCACCCGCTGCGCCGGGCCCGCGCCATGTCGACCCTCGGCGGGGTCCACCGGATCGGACTGTTCATCGGCCCCTTCGCCGGCGCCGGACTCGCCCTGGTCGCAGGCTCCTCGGCGGCGTTCTGGCTCGCCGGGGCGACCTCGCTGGCCGCCGCCGCGGTCGTCTTCTCCACCGCCGAGATCGCGGGCGAGCGCGCACCGACCGGGGGAGCCGGACGGGCGAGCATGGCGCAGGTGCTCCGCGACAACCGCGAGGTCTTCGCCACCCTCGGCGTGGCCATCTTGCTCATCGGCGCCGTCCGCGGGGCGCGGCAGGTCGTGCTGCCGCTGTGGACCGAATCCCTCGGCTACTCCCCGGCGGCGACCTCGCTCGTGTTCGGGATCGCCGGCGCCGTGGACATGCTGCTGTTCTATCCCGCGGGCAAGGTCATGGACCGGCTCGGACGGCTCTGGGTCGCCATCCCCTCGATGATCGTCATGGGCCTCACCCTGCTCGCGCTGCCGCTCGCCACCACATTCGCCTCGATCTGCGTGATCGCGGTCGTGCTCGGCTTCGGCAACGGCATCGGATCGGGCATCCTCATGACCCTCGGCGCCGACACCGCCCCGGCGGAGCAGCGCTCCCAGTACCTCGGCATCTGGCGCGTCTTCGCCGACTCCGGCAGCGCCACGGGACCCCTGATCGTCTCCGCCGGCGCCGCGGCCGGATCCCTCGCCGCCGGCATCATGGCCGTCGGCGTGCTCAGCGCGGGCACCGTGGCCGCGCTCGCCCGCTGGGTACCCCGGTGGTCGGTGCACGCGAACCGCCGCACCAGGCGCGAGGCCGGCATCGAGCCGGGCGCCCCGTGACGATCCGCGACCTCGACCTCGCGCCCGGCCGCCTGCCCGGCTGGATCGAACGGTTCGCGGCCGACCACGGCACCGGTGGCGGGATCGAGGCCACCGCGGATGCGGGGGCGCTCGTGCTGACCGGCAGCGACGCGGTCGTCGCGCGCCTGCGCGGATGGTTCCCGCTCGCCGCCGGGCCGACCGGGGCGATCGGTCCGGTTCCCGACGTCCCCGGCCCCCTCCTCGCCGAGCTCACCCGCGGCCCCGACCACGCCGGCCTCGTGCTGCTGCGCCGCGGCGGCTACGCGATCGGACTGGCCCACGGCGGGAGACTCGTCGCCCACAAGTGCGGCACCCGCTACGTGCAGGGCCGCACCGCCGCCGGCGGGCAGTCCCAGCAGCGCTTCGCCCGCCGCCGCGGCAACCAGGCGGACGCCCTCGTCGAGGCCGCCGCCGGCCACGCCGAGCGGATCCTCGCCCCGCTGCTCGAGCCGCGGGGCCTCGACCGGGGCGGCGCGCCGCGGGCGGGCCTGGTGCTCGGCGGCGACCGGATCCTGCTCGAGCAGCTGTTCGCGGGCCGCGCCCTCGCGCGGTTACGAAAGCTCCCCACCCGGGAGTTCCCGGACGTGACCAACCCGCGCTACGTCGTCCTCGAGCAGACCCTGACCCGCGCCCGAAGCGTGGCCGCGCGGATCGAGCACCCCGACGCGCGGTGAAGCGCCGACACGGCCGGGGCGGATCTGGCACCCTGGGCCGATGACCCTCGACACGCCCCCGTGCGCGGAACTGCACCTGCACATCGAAGGCACGCTCGAGCCCGAGATGGTGTTCGCGCTCGCCGACCGCAACCGCATCCGCCTCGATTCCGCCGGGCCGGACGAACTCGCCGCCCGGTACGCGTTCACGAACCTGCAGTCCTTCCTCGACCTGTACTACGCCAACATGGACGTGCTGCGCACCGAGGACGACTTCGCCGACCTCACGAGCGCGTACGTGCGCCGAGCCGCGGCGGGCGGGGTGCGCCACGCCGAGATCATGTTCGACCCGCAGGCCCACACCAGCCGCGGGGTCCCGCTCGAGGTGAGCGTCGCGGGCGTCGCCCACGGATTACGGACGACGGCCGCCGAGCTGGGCATGAGCACGCGCCTCATCGCGGCGTTCCTGCGGGACCGGCCCGAACAGGAGGCGATCTCCGTGCTCGAGCAGCTGCTCGATCAGGACGCGCCCATCGCCGCGATCGGTCTCGACTCGGCCGAGGTGGGCAACCCGCCGGCGAAGTTCACGCGGCTGTTCGAGCTGGCCCGGGCGCGCGGCCTCGACCTCGTGGCGCACGCGGGGGAGGAGGGCCCGCCCGAGTACGTGTGGCAGGCGATCGACCTGCTCGGGGTGTTCCGGGTCGATCACGGCATCCGCTCCGTGGAGGACTCCCGGCTCGTGGCCCGGCTCGTAGCCGACCGCACGCCGCTGACGGTGTGCCCGCTGTCGAACGTGCGGCTGCGGGCCGTGGACTCGATCGCGGCCCATCCGCTGGGGGTCATGCTCGAGGCGGGCCTGAACGTGAGCGTGAACTCGGACGATCCGGCCTATTTCGGCGGCTACGTGGACGACAACTTCCGGGCCGTCCGCGACGGCCTCGGCCTCGGACGCGATCAGCTGGCCACGCTGGCCCGGAACTCGATCGCCTCCTCCGTGCTGCCCGCGGGGCGCGGGGGCGAGTTGCTGGCCGAGATCGACGCGTGGGCGGCCGCGCCGGCCGACTGAACGGGCGCCCCGCCCGGAGGCGCCGGTCTCAGGGGTGGGTGCGGCCGAGCAACTCCTCCCCGGCGAGATGGCGGCGCAGGTTCTCCTCGATGAGCCGGCCCGGGTGCTGGGGTCGCCCACCGGCGGAATGCGGGGTGAGGATGAGGTTCGGCGCGGCCCAGAGCGGGGAGTCCGCCGGGAGCGGTTCGGTGCGGAACACGTCGAGCGCGGCGCCGGCGATCGTGCCCGCGCGCAGCGCCTCGAGCAGGGCGTCGTCGTCGACCACGGAGCCGCGGCCGACGTTGACGAACCAGGCGTGGGCGGGCAGTGCACCGAAGACCTCGCGCGAGATGATCGAGTCGGTCGCCGCCGTGCCCGGCAGGATCGAGACGAGCGCATCGGTCGCGGGCAGGATCCGCGGCAGATCGTCCGGGGTCACGACCGGGTGGCCGTGCCGGTCCCCGGCGCTGCGGGCCACCCCCGTGACCTGCGCCCCCATCGCGCTCAGGTAGCCGGCGAGCACGGCGGCGATGCCGCCGAAGCCCCAGATGGTCACGCGCGCCCCGGAGATCTGCGTGAATCCCGTGCGCTTGACGGTCTGGTTGCCACTGAGCGGCCGGAACCACTCGCTGCGCTGCTGGGCGAGCGTGGTCTGGTCGAGTCGGCGGGCGGCCGCGAGCAGGAGCGCCAGGGTGTGCTCGGCGACCGGCACGTCGTGGAGACCGACACCGCCGAGGATCGGCACCCCCGGGGCGAAGCCCGCGGCGTGGAGGGAGTCCGTGCCCGCCATGAGCCCCTGGATATACGCCAGGTTCGGCAGCTCGGCCGCCAGCGTGGCGAGCCGGGCGGGCGGGTTGAGCCAGCTCACGAGCACCGCGGCGTCGCGGTGCTCCGGCGGAATCGGCTCGCGGACGTCGTAGCGGACGTCTTCGACTCCTTCCGGCGGCGTGAACTCGATCGGGATGACGGTGGGCACGAGGATCTTCACGAGCCCCACCGTAATGGCCGGGCGCGGGGTCGGTGGCGAGCCGGCGCGCGGAGTGGCGCCGGGGAGGTTTCGGACTCGGGGTTAGGGTGAGGGCGCCCCTTCGCTCCCACACGTGAGGACATCGATGCGACGCCGTCTCCTGATCGTCCCGCTCACGGCTCTCGCCCTGACGCTTGCAGGCTGCACGGACCCCTCTCCGGAGGTGTCCGCGGAGGCCGGCGATGCGAGCCCGGCGGCGAGCGGCGCGGCGGAGCAGCAGGCGGCGCGGCCGCGTCCGGGAGACGACTGGAACGCGGCCGATCGCGAGTACGTGCCCGCCGTGCTGGCCGATCTCGAGGGGCTGGTCGTGCTGCACGAGGAGCTGCTCGGCGTGGAGGAGCTGCCCAAGCGTGCGCAGGAGCTGGCGAGCGGCCTCGATGCGGTGCTCACGATGGAGGTCGCGGAACTGACCGACCTCATGGATTCGGTCGACGGCCTCGAGCCCGTCCGGGCCGACACGACCGCGGCCGTCGAGGCCATCGCCTCCGCCGGGTCTCCCGCCGACGCGCTCGCCGTCTACCTGCCCGCGGTGACCGAGCTCTACGATTCCGCGATCGAGCGCAGCAACGACGTGCTCGAGGCGGGCGCGGCCGAACAGGTGCGCACCCTCGCCCAGGACCTGGCCGAGGGCCTCGCCGCGGACGCGGAGCAGGTGGCCGGGCTCGAGGCCGAGGCCGAGTAGCGCGCCGCCGACTCGGCGATCAGGCGGCCGAGTCCTCGTCCCGCGCGGGTTCCTGGTTCTCGGACATGCCCGCGTCGTCGATCAGGTGCATCCGGTGCGCCCAGGCGTAGCCGATGCTTCCCAGGACGATCCCGGCGATGCAGATGAGGAAGTAGCGGTTCGAGGGCGCGGCCCCCGCCAGGCGCATGATCGCGAGCGCGGCGATGGTCAGGATCCAGCCGACGATCCCGGCCAGGAAGATCGCCTTGGCGTTGACGCGGGCCGGGGACAGCTCGCTGGGAGGGGTCTCGCTCACCTGGGCGATGCTAGCGGGATTCACGCCGCGGTGCCCGCGGGGCGGCCCCGTGTCGGCCGGTCGTGGGAGGGCGATCCCGGTGTCGAAACGATTCGGCCGGATGTGACGTAGGGCATTTACTTAGCTTAACTAATGACCTAGGCTCGTCCGTGATGACGACCCCCACCCAGCCCATCCGCCGCACCGAGCCGCCGCTCGCCACCAGGCTGCGCATCACCCTGCTGCGCACCTCGCGCCGGCTCCGGAACGAGAGCGCGGGCACCCTGCCGGAGGGGCACCTGTCGGTGCTCTCCGCCCTGTTCACCCACGGCGCGCTCTCACCGGGAGAGCTGGCCGAGCGCGAGCACGTGCGCCCGCCGTCGATGACCCGCACCCTCCAGCATCTCGAGGGGGAGGGCTACCTCGAGCGGGCCACGCACCCCACCGACGGGCGTCAGGTCGTCATCTCCCTCTCGCCCGCCGGCGAGGAGTACATCCGCGAGACCCGGCGCCGCCGCGATCAGTGGCTGCAGCGACGGCTCGCCTCCCTCACCCGCGACCAGCGCGCGATCCTGGCTCAGGCCGAGTCCATCCTGCGGGAGGTGATCGACTGATGCGGCGGATCTTCGCCTCCCTCGTCTTCTACAACTACCGGCTGTGGTTCGCCGGGGCGCTCGTGGCCAACATCGGCACCTGGATGCAGCGCGTGGCCCAGGACTGGGTCGTGCTCACGGTCCTGACCGACAACTCGGGGTTCGCCGTCGGGGTCGTGACTGCGCTGCAGTTCATCCCCACGGTCGTCCTCACCCCCTACGCCGGGGTGATCGCCGACCGGTTCAACCGCCGCAAGATCCTCGTGCTCACCCAGGCGATGCTCGGCCTGCTCGCGCTCGGGCTGGGGATCTTCATCCTCACGGGGATCGCGGAACTGTGGCACGTGTACGTCTTCGCCTCGCTCCTCGGCGTCGTCTCCGCCTTCGACGCCCCCGCCCGGCAGGTGTTCGTCTCCGAACTCGTGCCGACCTCCCAGCTCGGCAATGCCGTGAGCCTCAACTCCGCCTCCTTCAACGCCGCCCGCCTGATCGGGCCCGGGGTCGCGGGCCTGGGGATCGCGGTCGTGGGCCCGGGCTGGATCTTCATCATCAACGCGGTGAGCTTCGCCGGAACCATCCTCGCCGTCGTCGTCATGCGAGCCTCCGAACTGCAGCCGGTGCGCAAGACGAAACGGGAGAGTGGGCAGCTCCGGGCGGGATTCGACTACGTGCGCCGCCGCACCGACATCCTCGTCATCATGGTGACGATCTTCGTCGTCTCGAGCCTCGCGCTGCACTTCCAACTCACGTCGGCGGTGATCGCGACCCAGGTCTTCCACCGCGGGGCCGGGGAGTACGGGATCCTCGGCTCGGCGATGGCGATCGGCTCCCTCGCCGGAGCGCTCATGGCGGCGCGCCGGAGCCGGCCGCGCGTGCGGCTCGTGGTGATCTCGGCGTTCGGATACGGGATCTCGGCCGGGCTCATGGCGATCATGCCGACCTACGAGCTCTTCCTGATCATGACGATCCCGGTCGGATTCTTCACGCTGACGATGATGACCGCCGCGAACGCCGCGATCCAGATCGGCTCGGATCCCGCGATGCGGGGCCGGGTCATGAGCCTGTACCTCGTAGTGCTCTTCGGCGCCAAGCCCGTCGGCGCTCCCCTGATCGGCTGGATCGCCGAGGCGGTGGGCGGGCGCTGGGCGATCGGCGTCGGGGCGATCGCCGCCATCCTCGTGGCGATCGCAGCCGCGATCTGGACCAAGCGCAATTGGGGCGTCGAGGTCACCTACAGCCTGCGCACCCGCCCCCACGTGCTCCTCACCCACCCGGAGGAGCGGGAACTGCAGGACCAGGTGGGAGTCGATCTCGCCGCCCAGCAGGCCCGGGACCGCGCGGCGTGAGTGGGCGGCGTCCCGCCCCGCGTCCGGTCACCGCCCCTCACGGCGGCGCGGAGGACGGCGGTGGCGGTCAGGCCGGGTCGAGATCGAATGCGTCGCTGATGGCGCGGGCCAGTGCCGGCTCCTGATCGTCGAAGAGCAGGCCGATCACCCGGCCGACAGCGGAGCGGGGAACCCTCATGATGTTGTCGCAACTGATGACGCTGTCGTGGTCGAGGCCGTTGCGGGGTCCGACCGGGACTTCGGTCGAGAGGCCGCGGATCGTGCTGGTGATCGGCGCGACGGAGACCCAGGTGAGCAGATGCAGTGCGGATTGTCGGGTCAGGATCAGGGCTGGGCGCCGCTTGTCCAAAAGCACCGCGGAGATCGTGCGCATCAATCCAGTGGTGGGTGCGGTGGGTCGAGCAGGCCGTCGAGGTCCGGGTAGACGCTCTCGCCCCGCTGCGTCGCGGCGCGTAGGGCGGCCTCGTCACGACGGTAGCGCTGCGAGCGTTGAAGTCGGGCGATACTGCGCCGGACGGCGTCGGAGCGGCTCGCGGCGCGACCCTCGGTGACCTCGTTGTCGAGTGCAGCCAACTCACGAGCGTCGAGCCTGATCGCGATCTGAGTGGTCATGCTTCAAGAATAGCCTCGACGTCAACCGTGTGGTATGCACGTTCAGGCATGTGCGGCCCCGACAAATCGGGCCGGCCGCTCAGCCCAGCGTGGAGCCCAGGTGTAGAACAAACGTCGAACGCGGTGCTGTGGCTCACCAGGTTTCGAGCGGACGCGGAGCCGCTCACGGGCGAGGACGTCACCGCGGAGCCGGAAGCTTGATGATTCGCGGAGCCGTATACCGGATCGATATCGGCCGGCCCCGGAACCATGAGCAGGGCGGCAAGCGTCTGGGTCTGGTCGTGTCCCCGGCGGACTCGCCGGACGGTCGAGGCGGATCCTGGTCGACCGGATCCGCTCGATCGACAAGGACTATGTCGTGGGTGATCCGGTCGACTATCCGACCCGGGACCAGCTCGCAGCGGTCGAGCTCGCGTTGGCCCACGACCTGGGCGTCCAAGGAGCCGGCTCTCCACGACCCTGATAGCCGCCCGCTGCGGGATCCCTCGGGTGAGCCCGAGTCAGAGCCGCTCGACCACGTAGTCGATGCAGGCGGTGAGCGCCTCGACGTCCGCCGGGGCCACGGCCGGGTACATCCCGATCCGCAGCTGGTTGCGGCCCAGCTTGCGATAGGGCTCCGTGTCGACGACACCGTTCGCGCGCAGGGTCGCCGCGAGCGACTTCGCGTCGATCCCCTCGTCGAAGTCGATCGTACCGACGACGGGTGAGCGGTTCGCGGTCGAGGTCACCCAGGGCCGGGCGAACGTCGAGCTCTCCGCCCAGCCGTACAGGGTCGCCGCGCTCGCCGCGCTGCGCTCCACGGCGAAGGGGAGCCCGCCGCCGGCGAACATCCAGTCGAGCTGCTCGGCCAGCAGCGCCAGCGTGACGATCGCCGGGGTGTTGAGGGTCTGCTCGAGCCGGGAGTTCTTGACGGCGGCGGCGAGCGAGAGGCTCTGCGGCACCCACCGCGAGCTCAGGCGCTCGATCCGCTCGAGCGCCGCCGGGGAGAGGAGCGCCAGCCACAGGCCGCCGTCGGAGGCGAAGGACTTCTGCGGCGCGAAGTAGTAGGCGTCGGTCTGGGCGAGGTCGATCGCGACCCCGCCCGCGGCGCTCGTGGCGTCCACGAGCATGAGCGCGCCCGCATCGGCGCCCGCGACCCGCCGGACCGGGTTGACCACTCCGGTCGAGGTCTCGTTCTGTACCCACGCGTAGGTGTCGATGCCGGCGCCCGCCCGGGGGCCCACGCCCGTCCCGGGCTCGGACGTGACCATGTCGGGTTCGGAGAGCCACGGGGCGGCGGCCCCGGCGGCGGCGAACTTGGCGCCGAACTCGCCCGCGTGGGCGAACTGGGCCCGGTCGTCGATGAGCTGGAAGGTCGCAGCATCCCAGAAGAGGGTCGACCCGCCGTTGCCGAGCACCACCTCGTAGCCGGCGGGTGCGTCGAAGAGCTCGGCGGTCATCCGGCGCACCCGCGCGACCAGATCCCGCACGGGCGGCTGCCGGTGGGAGGTGCCCACGACGCTCGGGTTGAGGCGCAGCACCGCCTCGAGTTGGGAGTCCCGCACGAGGCTGGGGCCGGCTCCGAACCGGCCGTCGTCGGGAAGCAGGTGCGCGGGAATCGTGATCACGGGCCGAGTTTATCCCGACTCCTCGGGCCACCCAGTAGGCTGGGCCCGGACCTGGGAGGGTATGTGAGTGACCTGATCGACACCACGGAGATGTATCTCAAGACCGTCCTGGAACTGGGCGAGGAGGGCATACCGCCGATGCGCGCGCGCATCGTCGAGCGGCTCGGCCATTCCGGGCCCACGGTGTCGCAGACCGTCGCGCGGATGGAGCGCGACGGCCTCATGGTCGTCACCGCCGACCGCCATCTCGAGCTCACCGACGAGGGGCGCGCCCGCGCCACCCGGGTCATGCGCAAGCACCGCCTCGCCGAACGCCTCCTGATCGACGTCATCGGACTCGACTGGCCGCACGTGCACGAGGAGGCGTGCCGATGGGAGCACGTCATGAGCGAGCAGGTCGAGCGCCGGCTCATCCGGCTGCTCGGCAATCCGCACTGGGACCCGTACGGCAACCCGATCCCCGGCCTCGACGAGCTCGGCCTCGACGCCTCGCCGGACGAGCCGGTGACCCCGCTGTCGGACCTGCTCGCCCAGGGGCGGGAGGCGGTCATCGTGCTCGCCCGGATCGGCGAACCGCTCCAGGTCGACACCGAGGTGCTCGCGCGCTTCGCCGAGCTGGGGATCGGCCCGGGGGTGGGGCTGCGGGTGGGTCACGACGGCCATCTGCTCACGCTCGCCCGCACGGACGACGCGGGCGAGGGTCCGGCCGGCGTGCTCGAGGTGCCGCTCGACCTCGCCAAGCATCTGTTCGTCGCCCGCCCGTAGTCGCTCTCGACCTTCGTATCGAGCAGGCTCGACCTTCGGGTGACCGGCCGTCGCCGTGTGATGTCCGCCACAGATGCCCGGGGTGCTGGGTGGCCGGGCCCTCGGGGTGGGGGTGGGACACCCCCGGGATCCTGCGGGTTCGGCTCCATCCACAGGGGGAGCAGGGTGGCCGGGGTCATCCCCAGGTATGAGAGCTCCGTAACCTTAACGTGACATGCGGGCGATCCGTCGGGTACGTTGGCGAACGTTCATCACGGAATTCTTGCCCATCGATGAGCCTGGACCCGGCCGCTCAGCCCCGTCACCGAGTCCTGATTCCCACCACATCTCAATAGGACGGGGGCGGAGGAACCATCAGCGGTGCCCAGCACCTTGGGGTGCAGTCCGAACCGGGAGTTCGATCGTCGATCGGCCCCACGGAACGGGCCAAGTGTTCTCCCACTTGAACCCGACAGCTTACTTCGCAGGCGTAAGGAGAGGTAGATCCTTGTCTCAGAGCAACACTGGCGCCCGGCACCGTGCGGCGCGCCGACCCATCACGCCGCTGCACACCCTCGGCCACGTCGTCACCGGCCCCGCCGGTCGCCGGACCGCCGTCGCGGCGGCCTCCTCGGGGCTGGTGCTCACCCTCACCGCCGGCGCGAGCCTCGCCGCAGTGCAGCCGAACGCTCGCGCAGCGCAGCCGGGCACGGCCCCGACCGCCGCGCTCGCCGTCCCCGGCGCGAACCAGATCAAGACCGAGCCCACGGTGAGCGTCGACTCGGACACCGAGTGGTCCTTCGTGACCGACGAGGTCTCCGCCGAGGCGCCTGAGCCGCTGCCCGAGCCGGAGCCGCGGGTCGCCCCGGTCTCCCGCTCCAACAACCGCAGCGCAGCGCCGGCACCCGCCGCCGCGGCCCCGGCCGAGAAGGCCCCCGTCGGCTCCGAGGCGACGCCCTCGGCCAGCGGCAACGCCATCGTCGACATCGCCCGCCGCTACGTCGGCACGCCGTACGTGCACGGCGGCTCCACGCCGTCCGGCTTCGACTGCTCCGGCTTCACCCAGTACGTCTTCGCCCAGCTCGGCATCTCGCTGCCGCGCAGCTCCGGTGCCCAGCGCGGCGCCGGGCGCGTCGTCTCCGCGAGCGAGGCCCGCCCCGGAGACCTGGTCTGGGCGCCCGGCCACGTCGGCATCTACACCGGCGGCGGCAACCACATCGCCGCCCGGCAGCCCGGCACGCCGCTGTACGAGAGCGTGATCTACATGTCGAACCCGACCTTCATCCGCGTCACCGGCTGACTGCCCGCCGCGGAGCGAACGGCCCGGTCCCCTCGGGGGCCGGGCCGTTCGCCGTCTCCGGGGGGACCGTGTAGGCCCCAGTGAGCCCCAGTGATGCTCAGTGAGCCCCGGTGAGCCCCGGTGAGTCCAGGTGAGCCCCCCATGAACCTCGGTGGGCACAGGGACCCCCGTGCGGCCCGTGCGCCTGGGTGGACTGGGTGAACGGACGGCCTTGCCCTCGCCCGGCGGCGGCGCATCGAGGTGCGGGACGGGTCACCCATGGTGGACAATGGCCGAAGAACAGCCCAGGAGATGGGGGTCGGAAGGTCATGACACGCGAACAAGTAGTGATGGTGGGGGTCGACGGATCCGCCGCGAGCCTGCAGGCGCTCGACTGGGCCGCCGCCTTCGCGGAACGGATCGGCTGGCGGGTGCACATCGTGTGCGCCTATGCGCTGCCGACGTTCGCGGCCGCGAGCATGGATGGCGGCTACGCCACCCTCGACGACGCGTCGATCCGCGACGGCGCCCAGGCCGTGCTCGACGAGGCCGCGGCACGACTGGCCGGGTGTGATCTCGAGGTCACCTCCGCCCTCGAGACCGGCGACCCCGCGGGGGTGCTGGTCGAGCTGTCGAAGAAGGTGTGCCTGACCGTCGTCGGCACGCGGGGTCACTCCGGCTTCGCCGAGCGGATCCTGGGAACCGTCTCCTCCGCGCTGCCGGCCCATGCACACTGCCCGACCGTGGTCGTGCCCCACCGCGACGACGCGGCGAGCAAGCTGCCGGTCCGGCGGATCGTCGTCGGCGTCGACGGCTCGGACTCGGCCAAGGTGGCGCTGAAGAACGCGATCGACCACGCCCAGCTGTGGGACGCGGAGCTCACCGCCGTCATCGGGCTGCCGATCGGCACGGGGTCGGGCCTGCTCGGCTGGCTCCCCGCCGCGGTCGACAGCGAACAACTCCTGGCCGACTGCAAGGAGGGCCTCGACGTCACGGTCAACGCGGCGCTCGAGGGCCACGAGGGCGTGACGGTGCGCCGACACGCGCTCGACGGGTCCGGGGCCGCGCTGCTGTCGGAGTTCTCCACGGCGGTCGATCTCGTGGTCGTGGGCACGCGCGGACGCGGCGGCTTCGCCGGCCTTCTGCTCGGGTCGACCTCACAGGCGGTGCTGCACCATTCCGAGTGCCCGGTGCTCGTCGTGCCCTCGCGCACCAAGGACGAGGATCTGCCGCCGCTCGCGCCCTGGAACCGCAACGTCCAGCCGTAGGCACGACGACCCGACGGCCCCGGAGCCGAACGGCCCGGGGCCGAACGGCCCGGGGCCGGTCGCCTCAGCGGCGGTCCTCGATCCAGCCACGGAGCACGACGGCCTGATTGTGTTCCTCGTCCTTGGCGGAGAAGAGCAGCGTCACCTCGCCCCGTGCGGCGGCCTCGAGGAGCGGAGCGGCCTGCTCCCGGTTCTCCTCGAGCTCGCCGCGGTACCGCTCCGCGAACTCCGCGAACCGCTTCGGGTCGTGCCCGAACCATCGGCGCAACTCCGTGCTCGGACCGGCCTCCTTGAGCCAGACGTCGTGCGGCAGGTCGGTCTTGGCCACACCTCGCGGCCAGAGCCGGTCCACGAGGAACACGCTCGGGTGGTCCGGACCCGTGAGCGCGGCCTCGACCGAGGCGTGAGCAGGATTGCCGCGGCGGGCATCGTAGACCCGCACCAGTTCGATCGCTGTCATGCCTCCAGTCTCCCGCCGTCGGGCAGTCTCGGGAAGGGGCCGGGAAGGGGCCGGGACAGGGCCGGGACAGGCCGGGAAAGCGCCCGGGAGGCGCCCGGGAAGCTCAGCCGGTGAGGCCGTGATCGGCGAGGAACGTGCTCGCGATGTCGGGGGTGGATTTCGCATCGACCTGGCTGGCCACGTTCAGGGCGATGAGGGCATCGGCGCTCAGGGCGGCGCTGACCGGGTCGATCACGTCCGCGATCTCGTCGGCCAGGTCGCTGCTCACGAGCGGCACGACGTTCGAGGCGAGGAACAGCCCGTCCGGATCCGCGAGCACCACGAGGTTCTGGGTCTGGATGCGCGGATCCGCCGTGAACACGTTGGCCACGTTCACGGTGCCGGCGAGCAGGTCCTCGACCGTCGTATCGCCGGTGGCCTTGAAGTCGACCGTGATGCCGTAGACCTCCTTGAGCCCGTCCGGGCCGTAGGGGCGCTCCGCGAGCTCCGGCGGTCCACCGAGCACGAGGTCGGTGTCCACGTTCGCCAGGTCCGCGATCGAGGCGAGCTCGTAGGTGTCGGCGAATTCGGAGGTGACCGTGTAGGAGTCCTGATCGCTGGCCTCGGCCGCGTCGAGCACGGTGAGACCCGCGGGCAGCGCCTCGACAAGCGCGGCGTACACGTCGTCGGGCTTGCGCGCCTCCGTATCGGGATCGAAGAACTGCAGCAGGTTGCCCGTGTACTCCGGGAACAGGTCGATGTCGCCGTTCTCGAGCGAGGGCATGTAGGCGTCCCGCTGGCCGATGTTGAACTGCCGCTGCACGGTGTGGCCGGCGTCCTCGAGCGCCTGGGCGTAGATCTCGGCGATGATCTCGTTCGAGTAGTACGCCTGCGAGCCCACCACGATCGTCTCCGTGCCCGCCGACCCCGTCGCGTCGTCGTCGCCCGCCGAGGGGTCGGGCGCGAGCGGGTCGGAGGAACTGCACGCCGCCAGGGTGAGCGCGAGCGCCGCGGCCGTGACGGCCCAGCCGGTCTTCGTTCGTTTCGTCATCGTGCCTTCCTTAATCTGACCTGTGGACGACGGAGCTCGCCTCCGCCCGATGGTCGAGGGTATCGCTGGGGGAGGGATCGCCGATGGTACCCGCCCCGTTCGACACGGCCCCGTCCGACACGGCGCCGGTCGCGGACCCGGAGGCACGGGAGGCACGGGAGGCACCGGCGGCCCGGGCGGTGCGCAGCCCCCGCGGGACGGCGGCGCGCTGCGCGAGCGCACCCGCGCCGTCCAGGATCAGGGCGGTGAGCGCGAGCACGAGCGCGCCGCCGAGCACCATGTCGTAGCGGCGCAGCGGGATCCCGGCGATGATGTACTGGCCGAGGCCGCCGAGCCCGACGTAGGCACCGATCGTCACGGTGGCGATCACCTGGAGCACGGCGGCGCGGATACCGCCGACGAGCAGTGAGCGCCCGAGCGGGATCTCGACCCGGCGCAGGATCTGCCACTCGGTCATGCCCACGGCCCGGGCCGCGCCGATGACGCGCCGGTCGATGGACTCGCAGCCGGCGTACGCGCCGGCGAGCAGGGAGGGGATCGCCAGCAGCACGTAGCTGATGAGCGCCGCGAGCGGCTTGTGCAGCACCCCGAACAGGAGCACGAGCAGCACGAGCAGGCCGAACGAGGGCACGGCTCGGGCCGCGCCCGAGACGGTCACCGCCACCTCCCGGCCGCGCCCGGTGTGCCCGATCCACCAGCCGAGCGGCACCGCGACCAGGGCCGCGAGCCCGACGGCGGCGAACGTGTAGGCCAGGTGCACCCCGATCGCCGTCCAGATGCCGTCGCCGCCCGCGAGCGGTTCGGCGGAGAAGAGCCAGGCCCAGGCGTCGGCGAGGAGGTTCATGCGCCGTTCCTCGCCTCGGTCGCCGTGGTGCGGCGATCGAGATGGGCCCAGGGCATGAGCCGGCGTCCGGCCAGCACGAGGAGCAGGTCGATGAGCGCCGCGATGAGCACCACGGTGAGCACCCCGGTGAGCACCTCG
Organism: Pseudactinotalea sp. HY160; assembly: GCF_009372055.1. Classification (NCBI taxonomy): domain Bacteria; kingdom Bacillati; phylum Actinomycetota; class Actinomycetes; order Micrococcales; family Cellulomonadaceae; genus Pseudactinotalea; species Pseudactinotalea sp. HY160. Next base: position 195,378 of record NZ_WHMT01000001.1, read on the forward strand.
GGCACGATCCGGCGCTCGAGGCCGTTGGTGAACAGGTAGCCGAGGTTCGTCACGCCCACGAGGATGCCGACCGTGGCCAGGGCGATCGTCGAGGCGGCAACGACCCGCAGGCCCGCGAGGATGACGGGGCCCGCGAGCGGGAGCTCGACCGCCCGCAGCCGCCGGGCGGTCGAGTAGCCGAGGGCGGTGGCCGCGAGCCGCGTATCGGGGGAGACGGAGTCGAGCCCGTCGACCACGCTGCGCACGAGCAGGGCCGTGGCGTAGACGGTCAGGGAGATGACGAGGTTCGATTCGTCGAACGGGGCGATGCCGACGATGCCCGGCACGATCATGAGCAGGGCGAGGGAGGGGATGGTGTACATGAGGCCGGTCGTGGCCACGATCGGCCCCCGCAGGACGCGCCACCGCCACGCGACCCAGCCGAGCGGCAGGGAGACGAGCACCGAGAGCAGGACCGGCACGAGGCTCTGGCGCAGGTGCTCGAGGCTCAGCGTGCCGATGAGCCCGAGGTTCTCGCCGACCCAGGTCACGGCGCCTCGTCGACCAGGGTCCCGTACGGGCGGCCGTTCGCGTCCACCACGATCGGGCCGCGGTCGGTCTGCTCGATGTGCAGCGCCCGGTCGCCGTGATGGGCGCCGATGAAGTGGGACACGAACTCGTTCGCCGGCCGGGACATGATCTCGGTGGGCGTGCCCACCTGGGCGATCCGCGCCCCGGTCTCGACGATGGCCACCTGGTCGCCGAGCAGGAACGCCTCGTCGACGTCGTGGGTGACGAACACGATGGTCTTGCCGATCTCCCGCTGCAGGCGCAGGAGCTCCTCCTGCAGCTCGGCCCGCACGATCGGGTCGACCGCCCCGAACGGTTCGTCCATGAGGAGGATGTTCGGGTCGGCCGCCAGGCCGCGGGCGACGCCGACGCGCTGCTGCTGCCCGCCGGAGAGCTGGCTCGGGTAGCGGCGGGCGAGCGCGGGATCGAGCCCGACCGTGACCATGAGGTCGCGGGCCCGGGCCTGGGCGCTGCGCCGGCTCTGCCCGACGAGCCGGGGCACGGTCGCGATGTTGTCGAGGACGCTCACATGCGGCAGCAGCCCGGAGTTCTGCATGACGTAGCCGATCCGTCGCCGCAGCGCCACCGGATCGTGACCGGCGACGTCCTCGCCGTCGATCGAGACCACCCCGGAGGTCGGGTCGACCATTCGGTTGACCATCCGCATGAGCGTCGTCTTGCCGGAGCCCGAGGAGCCGACGAGCACCGTGGTCGAATGGGCCGGGATCTGCAGGGAGAAGTCCTCGACCGCGACCGTCCCGTCGGCGAACACCTTGGAGACGCCGTCGAATTCGATCATGGTGCTCCACCCTGCCGCCGGTTCCCTAGAGCCAACCACATTCACGGGGCCCGTGTCAGCACGTGTGCCCGCCTGTCGAGACCGGCACGTTCACTCCAGGGTCGACTTGATCGGCGCGTAGTCCTCGATGATCGCCTGGACCCGGGCGAATGCCGCCGCGTCCAGGCCCGCATCGCCGGTGACCTGACGCCACGCGCTCGGCACGACGTTGCCGAAATTGTGACCGTGATGGGCGGGCACCTGGTCGCCGAGCATCATGTCCACGAGCACCTGCAGACCCGTGACCACGGGGATCCAGCGCATCGAGGGGCTGACGTCGGCGCCGCGCTGATCGGGCTCGAGCCAGTCGGGGGACTGCCAGAACAGCCGGGGCCCGAGCCAGGTGACCGCGTCGGTGGCGTGCTGGAGGTAGAGCACGCGGGGCTTCTGCCACGGCTGCGGCAGGTCCGAGTCGTCGCCGGGCCGGGAGATCCAGCGCACCTCGCGGCCGCCGTCGAGCACGGGCTGCCAGGCCGGGCTGCCGGCATCCCGGGCGTCCTGGAGGTCGCGCCACAGCCGGGACCCGTTCGGGCTGCCCACGAACAGGGCGCCGTCGGTGCGCGTGCGCACGTCGGCCAGGTCGGCGAAGACGGCCTGGCTGCCGTGCGCGCCGAGGCTCAGGCCGTAGGAGACGAGCGTGGGCCGGTCGTCGGCGGGGAGCTGGGACCAGCGCTCGTACACGGCGTCGAAGAGGGTTCGTGCGGCGTGCACCGGGGCGTCGGGATCGAAGAGGAAGGAGTACCAGCTGGGCATGTAGGAGTACTGCATCGAGGCGATCGCCGTGTCGCCGGCGTGCAGGTACTCGAGGGCGTCGACCGCCTGCGGTTCGAGCCACCCCGAGCCGGTCGTCGTGGCGACCACGAGGATCGATCGGTCGAAGGCTCCGGTGCGCTCGAGCTCGGCGAGCACGAGGTCGGCCCGGGCGGCGTCGGTGGGGGCCGATTCCAGGCCCGCGTACACGCGGATCGGCTCCTTCGCGGCGAGCCCGGTCACCGCCTCGATCCGGGCCGCGGACGGGCCCCCGCCCACGAAGTCCGATCCATGGCGGCCGAGCGACTCCCAGGCGATCGCCGAGTCCGGGCCGGCGGATCGGTGGGCCGAGCCGGGCTCGGTCACCTCCGCGCTCACGCCGGAGTTGAGGCCGGAGAAGATCGAGTCCACCACGGCCAGGGCCCCCGCGCCGCCGGCGAGTGCCACCCCGGCGACGATGGACGTCGTCACCACGCCCGCGATGAGCGGGGAGAAGCGGCCGCGCAGGCGGCGGGAGAGGCGGCGCACGCCCTTGCCGATCGCGAGCAGCACCACGGTGAGCGGCACGAAGACGGCCAGGAACGCGCCCACATGGGTCGAGTCGGCCTCGGGCATCTCGACCATCCGGCGCACGTCGTTCTGCCAGTGCAGCGAGAGACCGGACAGGAGCGCGATCGAGGCGACCATCGCCGCGCCGTAGGCGATCCACGCGGCGCGCCCGCCGAGGCGCTGCTGCTCCGGGCGGATGAGACGGCGCAGCCACCGCCACACCAGCACGCCGATGAGGTAGCCCGCGCCGAAGGAGAGCGCCGTGATCGCGCCCTGCGCCGCGGCCGGGCGGGGCAGCAGCGACGGCGTGACCGACAGGATCGCGAACACGAGGCCGAGCGCGGCGCCGCCCGGGTCGAGGTGCCACCAGCGGCGCGCCTGCGGGGTGCGGGGTTCGTCCACGGAAAGCTCCCTGCTTCGGGCGCCTCGCATCGGTCCGGATCGCCGGTGCTGCACGGCCCAACTATAGGGCGGCCTCGGTCACGGGCCGCGTTGCGCGTGCCGCGTCTCGAGCGCCGGGATCTCGGCCGATAGGGTGGCCTCCATGCCCGAACCTCCCGCGGAGATGGAGTTGACGGTCGGAGAGGTCGACCGGTTGCTCGCCTCCCAGCACCCGGACCTGCGGGGCCCACTCGAGCGGGTCGCCCACGGCTGGGACAACGACGTGTTCCGCCTCGGCGAGGATCTGGCCGTGCGGCTGCCGCGGCGCCTGGCGGCTGCCGAGCTCGTGGTGAAGGAGCAACGGTGGCTGCCGCAAATCGCGCCGATGCTGCCGGTGCGGGTGCCCGTGCCCGTGGCGATCGGGCGGCCCGAGGGGCGTTATCCGTGGTCCTGGAGCGTCGTGCCGTGGTTCGAAGGCCGCCCGGCCTCCGAGGCGTCACCGCAGGAACGGGACGTGATCGCCGAGCAACTCGCTCAGGTGTTCACCGCCCTGCACGTGCCTGCGCCGGTGGATGCTCCGCCGAACTGGGCCCGGGGCGTGCCGCTGGCGGAGCGCGACGAGCACGTGTACGCCGCCCTGGCCGGGGAACCGCACCTGCGCTCCCTCTGGACTGCCGGCGTGACCGCGCCCCCGTGGCGGCGACCTGCGGTCTGGGTACACGGCGACGTTCACCCGGGCAACCTCGTGCTCGGGCATGGGCGTGAGTCCGGGATCGCCGCAGTCGTGGACTTCGGGGACCTGACGGCAGGGGATCCCGCCTACGATCTGGCGTGCATGTGGCTGACGTTCACCGAGCACGGGCGGCGCCGGTTCCGGGCTGCGCTGCCGGAGATCTATGACGACGCGGTCTGGCTCCGAGCGCGGGCGTGGGCCGCCTGGTTCGCCCACCTGCTCGCCGGCACGAGGGATCCGGGCAATCGGCGAGTGGGGCAGCACGGACTGAGCGGGCTCGCGGCGGAGCGGTAGCGGGACCGAGGGCGTGAGCCGGGCCCTCGCGGAATGTGGGCGCCGGCGGCGCCCACCCCCTTCTGGCCGGGCCCGGGCGGTGTTTCAATGGGGATGCATGAGGGCCATCTGGAGTGGTGCCATCGCCTTCGGCCTCGTCAACGTGCCGGTCAAGGCCTACGCGGCGACGTCCGACCACGACGTGCACCTGCACCAGGTGCACGATCGCGACGGCGGGCGGATCCGCTACGAGCGGCGCTGCGAGGTGTGCGGCGACAAGGTCGAGTACGCCCACATCGACCGTGCGTACGACGACGGCGAGAAGACCGTCGTGCTCGCGGCCGAGGACCTGGGGTCACTGCCCGCGGCCCAGCGCCGGGAGATCGAGGTCGTGCAGTTCGTCCCGAGCGCCCAGATCGAGCCGATCACCCTGTCGAGCAGCTACTACCTCTCCCCGGATCCGAAGGCGGCCAAGGCGTACACGTTGCTGCGGCGCACGCTCGAGAGCTCCGACGTGACGGCGGTCGTCACGTTCGCGCTGCGACAGCGCACGAACCTCGGGGTGCTGCGGGTGCACGAGGGGGTGCTCGTGCTCCAGGCGATGATCTGGCCGGACGAGTTGCGGGAGGTCGACCCGCCGGAGGAGGCGAGGGTCTCCGAGCGGGAACTCGGGCTGGCCGCCGACCTGGTGGATCAGCTGCGCGGCGACTTCGACGCCGATTCCTACGAGGACACCTACCAGGTGGAGCTGCGCACGCTCATCGACGCGAAGCTCACGGCGGGGGAGTCCGTGGACACGGCGGCCACGTTCGGTGAGGTCGCGGCCGAGACCGAGGACGGGGGCACCGTGATCGACCTCATGGAGGCACTCCGGCGCAGCATCGACGCCCGCAGGAAGCCGGCACAGGGCGCCTGAGGCGAGTCGCGTCGTCCTCCCGCTCGGCGGCGGGATCAGCGGGACCGGAGGATCCGCCGGTAGCCGCGGTCCCACGAGCGTTCGGTCAGTGGGACCACGACGTCCACGCCCTGGGACATGCGCGCGAGCACGCCGGCGCGCACGCCCATGAGGGAGCCGAGCATCGCGAGCGTGGAGATCGCTCCGATCGCCGCGATCGAGGCCATGGCCCAGCGGTAGTCGTGGATCGTGGTGGCCGAGCCCGCGGAACTGACGTCGAGCACGACGCCGACGGTCAGGGAGGCGATCATCGCGCCGGTGAACCCGCCTGCGTTGACCAGCCCGGTCGCGGTCGAGATCCGCACGGCCGGGTTGTAGTCGCGGGCGAGGTGGAAGCCGATCTGCGAGGTGGGTCCGCCGAGGGCGAGCACGACGAACACGAGGGTCACGACCGAGGCCGGCGGGCGCCCGCTGGGCCAGGCCGCGAGCACGGCGACGGCGAGCACGCAGGCGGCCGAGATCCCCAGTCCCATCGGGGTGCGCCAGCTGGGGCGGCGTCCGGCGAGCGGGCCGATGACGAAGCTGGCCACGAGGTTCGCCACCACGTAGATCGACAGCTGCGAGGCTGCGGCCTCGGCGGAGTAGCCGAGCCCCTCGGTCAGGTACGGATAGCCCCAGACGAGGGAGACGACCACGCCCGCGGTCATCGTGCCCTGATGGGTCCAGAATCCGAGCCGGGTCTCCCGGCGCGCCCAGGAGGAGCGCACGTTCCCCGCGGCCTCCCGCAGTGCCGACGGGGTCGCCGTGGTGGCTCCGGGCTCGGGGGCCGGTGGCAGCTCGCGATACGGCGCGGACACGGCCGGCCGCAGCAGCAGCAGCGAGTACACGATCGAGATCCCGCCCGTGAACAGGAACGTGCGGGTCCAGCCGAACTCGTCCAGCGCGAGCACGAGCGGCACGGTCGCGGCGAGGTTGCCCGCCATCCCGGCCAGCCCGGTGGCCATCGTGAGGATCGCGTACCGGCGCTTCGGGAACCACATCGCCGCCAGCCGCAGGACCGCGATGAACACGGCGGAGTCGCCGAGGCCGAGCAGTGCGCGCGCGCCGAGGGCGAGCGGATAGTTCGGGGCGATCGCGAACAGGAGCTGGGCGGTGCCGAGGATGAGGGTCGCGGTGAGCAGCACCTTCCGGGCTCCCCAGCGGTCGATCGCCAGGCCCGAGGGCACCTGCATGAGGGCGTACATTCCGAGCTGGACCATGACGAACGTGCCCAACTCGGTGGCCGAGATGTTCCAGCGCTCGACCGCGTCGGGGCCGGCGACCCCGAGGGAGGATCGGTGCAGCACCGCGAGGAAGTACACGCCGATCCCCACGAGCCAGACCAGCCAGGAGGACCGCCGGCTGCGGTCGTCGAGTCGGGTGAAGGCGGTGGTCACCCCGCCAACCTACCGAGACCCGTGCCGCCGGGGCACGTCGGTGGTCACGATGTCCACGGCGGCGACCGCGACGTCGGCCGGTGCCGTGCCCGGGCGGTGGTGGAACCATCTCCATGCGGTGCCGGTCACGGATAGCATCTCGTTCACAGAGAAGGGCAGGAGGGCATATATGGCGGATCTCGACTATGCGTAAAATCTGTTGCCTGGAGAGGAGAGGACCCGTGAGTATCGCCATCGCAGTTGACCAGGATGCCGACGCCGCCTACATCCGGTTGTCGACCGAGACCGTCGTCGAGACCCGAGAGGTCACCGAAGACGTGATGGTGGACCTCGATATGAACGGGATCGCGGTAGGAGTGGAGGTGCTTGGCCTCGACGCGGATATTCCGTACACCACCTTGTGCACTGAGTTCCACGTGCACTCCGACGTGGTCGACCTGCTGCGCCAGATCCGCCCGAGTGTGAGCGGCTTCGTCTCGCTGCGTTCCGCCTCCGGTGGAACGAGCATGAACACTCCCTCGTTGACGCGGGCCTGAGAACCGGCGCCCGGCCGAGAACTGTGCGCCTAGCCCTGCCGTGAGGTGGGTTGGCGCCGTGGCCGTCTCGCAGCGATCGGTATGCCCGGCTGCTGTCGGTGCGTGATACGAGGCGTTGCTGTCCGGGTTGTCGCACGTGGCGCCGTCGCGCCGATCTAGACCGTTGCTCCGGTGGGCGCCCCCGGCGCGATTCGAACGCGCGACCTACCGCTTAGGAGGCGGTTGCTCTATCCCCTGAGCTACGGGGGCGGGCGGCCGGATAGGGCCGGGGACATTGTGTCACGAGTCGGCACCGCACCGGTGACGCCGACCGGGGACCTCGCGCCGGCCGGTGTGCGGCCCGGTCGGGCCGTGCGGCCGTGCCGGGCCGTCGGCCGGGGCGGAGCGTGCGTCGCCACGCTCGAGCCGTAGCGAACACAAAGCACTTTGTGATACAAAGTTGTCATGTCGAACACGCCCCCACGCCCACCCGGATCCGGCGGGCCTCCGCGCCCCGACCCGGACGGCGATCACGCGCTCGACCCGCAGCGGATGCTCGCGCTCATCGACGCGCAACAACACGCCGTCGACGGTCTTCATCTGCGCCCGGTGGCCTGGCTGTACTCGATCTGGGCCGTGGCCTGGTTCGTCGGCTACCTGCTGCTCTGGTCCGCCTACGACGGCGGCAACCCCTGGTTCCGCGTGTCCACGGTCGCGGCGGGATGGACCTTCGGCGTCCTCATCGGCTCCTCGATCCTGGCCAGCATCCTCATCGGCACCAGGATGGGACGCGGCGTGCGAGGCCTCTCCTCGTTCCAGGGCGGCATCTACGGCTGGTCCTGGGCGGGACTGTCGACCGCGGTCGGCGTGCTCGGGTCCGTTCTGGCCGAGAAGGGAGGCTGGGAGGTCTCGGCCCTCTACTTCCCCTCCGCCTACGCGGTCGTGGCCGGGGCGATGTACCTGTTCGGGGCGGCGCTGTGGCACTACCGCAGCCAGCTCGTGCTCGGCACCGTGCTCCTCGCGGCCGCGGCGATCGCCCCGTTCGCGGGAGTCCCCGGCACCTACGGGGTCATGGCGATCGCCGGCATCGCCTTCGGCGTGGCCGCGCTCGTGACCATCGCCAGGCTGCGCCGGAACGGTCGCGATCCCGCCCGGGGGGAGCTGCGTCGTCCCCGCGAGAGCGAGGAGCGATGAGCGAGCTCGACCCGGTGATCCACGCGACCGCCCGGCTGCGCATCACCGCCACGCTTGCGGCCCTGCCGGCCGGCGATCAGATGTCGTTCCCGCGGCTGCAGGGCCTGCTCGACATGACCGCCGGCAACCTCTCCACGCACCTGCGCAAGCTCGAGGACGCCGGCTACGTGTCCCCGACCAAGACCTTCGAGGGGCGCACACCCGCGACCTACGTCGAGCTCACCACCCGCGGACGCCGCGCGTTCGAGGACTACACCCACACCCTCCGCGAATTGCTGGGAGACCCATCATGACCCTCGCCCGCCTCACCGGCGTGACCAAGACCTTCGGCGACGTGACCGCCCTCGATTCCGTGGACCTGACGATCGAGCCCGGCACGCTCGTGGGCATGCTCGGCCCGAACGGCGCCGGCAAGACGACCCTGCTCGGCCTCGTCCAGGGGCTGCGCGCCCCGAGTTCGGGCACGGTCGAACTCTTCGGAGCCGATCCGCGCGACTGGCGCGCCCGACGCCGGCTCGGATCCACCCCGCAGGAGACCGCCCTGCCGCCGACGCTGCGGGTGGGGGAGGTGATCGACTTCGTCGCCGGGCACTTCCCCGACCCCGTGCCGCGCGACGAGCTCGCCGCGGAATTCGGGCTGACCGACCTGTTGCGGCGGCAGACGGGCGCACTCTCCGGCGGCCAGAAGCGGCGCGTGTCGGTGGCGCTCGCATTCGTGTCCCGGCCCCGGCTCGTGCTCCTCGACGAGCCCACCACCGGGCTCGACGTCGAGGCCCGCCACGCCCTGTGGGAGGCCGTCCGGCGCCAGCACGAGCGCGGCGCGACCGTGGTGGTCACGAGCCACTACCTCGAGGAGATCGAGGCGCTCGCCCGCCGGGTCGTCGTGATCGATTCGGGTCGGGTGCTGATCGATGACGACGTCGCCTCCGTTCGCGATCGCGTCGGGCTGCGCATGCTCACGCTCCGTACCGCGGACGCCGCGGACACCGCGACGATCGCGGCGCTGCCGCAGATCGTCGACTCCCGCGCGGGCGCCGACGGCGCCACGACCTTCTACACCGACGACGCCGATGCCGCGATCCGCGCGATCGTCGGCTCCGGCGCAGACTTCCACGACCTGACGATCCGCGGGGCCACCTTGGAAGAGGCGTTCCTCACCCTCACCGCAAAGGCTCACTCATGACCTCGACCACCTCCACCACCTCCACTACCGCCCCGAGCGCGGGGCCGCGCCCGTCCGCCGGCCCCTCGCCGGTGCGGCTCGCGCTGCTGCACGCCCGGTACGGGCTCATCGAGACGTTCCGGATCCCGATCGCGATCATCGGCACGATGGTCTTCCCGGCGCTCGCGCTGCTGTTCTTCGTGGTGCCGCAGCGCGAGGTGGCGGACAACCCGCTCTTCGCCACCCAGGCCGTCATCTCCCTGGCCGTCTTCGCCGTCATGGCCAACAGCCTGTTCAGCTTCGGCATCTCGATCGCCGAGGACCGCGAGAAGCCGTGGGATCCGTATCTTCGCACGCTGCCCGCACCCGGCGGGGCGCGGGTGCTCGCGCACATCCTCTCCACCGGGATGCTCGGGCTCGCCTCGATCGTGCCGGTCGTGGTGGTCGGGGCGGTCTTCACCGCGGCCGACGCCTCGCTGCTCGGGATCGTCGGCGGGCTCGTGGCGATCTCGGTCTCGTCGCTGCCGTTCATGCTCATCGGGATCGCGATCGGGTACTCGATGCCCTCGAAGGCCGCGATCGCGGTGGTGCAGGTGATCATGTTCGGCTTCGCGTTCGCCGGCGGGCTGTTCCTGCCGCCGCTCATGTTCCCGCACTGGCTCGAGACGCTCTCGACGTTCTTCCCCTCCCGGCAGGCCCGTGAGCTGGTCATCTGGGCCGCCACCGGGGAGGCGCTGCCCGCGTGGTCGTGGCTCGGGCTGGCCGCCTGGATCGCCGGCACCATCGCGCTCGCGCTGTGGCTGTTCCGCCGCGATCAGGGCCGCCGGTTCCGGTAGCGGCGAGGATCGGGAGGACGGTCGATGGAACGCGGTGCACGGATCCGCATCGAGGCTCCCGCCGGCGAGGTCTTCGACTGGCTCACGACCCTGACCCACCACGGCCGACTCATCCCGCTGACCCGGGTGGCGGCACCGACCAGGCCCGCCGCGGTGGGGGACGTCGTGACCGCCGTGACGCTCGGGCTCCTGCGCGACGTCATGGTGGTCACGCGGGTGGAGCGGCCCGCTGAGCCCGCCGGCCCGGGCGGCCCCGTGGGCCGGGCGACGTTCTCCAAGACCGGGCCGATGCTCCTCGGGTGGGCGAGTATCGAGGTGGTCCCGGCGGGCGAAACCGCCTGCGAGGTGCGCTGGACCGAGTCGATCCACGCCTCCGTCTGGGGGCGGCGCACCGGCGGCGCGCTGCTTACCCGGGGCGGCGGGCTCATGGTCGCCCTCGCGCTGCGGCGTGCCCGCCGGATCCTCGCCCGAGGCCGGCGGCCCCGAGGGCCCGGCTGCCCGTGACGCCCGGCCGCCCCGCCGATCTCCTGCGTGGGCGAGGCGGCCGGTGTGACAATGGCGCTACCGCCGCAGAGTGCGATCCGTATGGCCCACCGGCCGGAAAGAAGGCAGCGTGCGCGACTACCTCATGTGCCGTCCCACCCACTACACGGTCTGCTACGAGATCAATCCGTGGATGGATTCGGCCCGGCCCACCGCGACCGCCCTGGCGATCGAGCAGTGGGAGCGGCTGCGCTCGACCTACCTCGACCTCGGCCACACGGTCGAACTCATCGACCCCCTGCCGGGCTGCCCGGACATGGTCTATGCGGCCAACGGGGCGACGGTCGTCGACGGCGTCGCCTACGCCGCGAACTTCCGCTACGAGCAGCGCCGGCCCGAGGCCCCCGCCTACCTCAAGCGCCTCGCGGACCTGGGATTCGCCCCGGCCGCGGCGGAGTTCGTCAACGAGGGCGAGGGCGACATGCTCTTCACCGGCACCTACGTGCTCGCCGGCACCGGCTTCCGGAGCGAGCCCGCCGCCCACCGGGAACTGCAGGAGGCGATCGGCCGGCCGGTGATCACGCTCGAGCTCGTGAACCCGCGCTACTACCACCTCGACACCGCCCTGGCGGTGCTGACCGGCGACCTCATCGCCTACTACCCGCCGGCCTTCACCCCGGGCAGCCGGGCCGTGCTCGAGCACCTGTTCCCGGACGCGATCATCGCGGGCGAGGCGGACGCCGCCGTGCTCGGGCTCAACGCGGTGAGCGACGGGGAGCACGTGGTCGTCGCCCCGCGGGCCACCCGCCTCGCCGCCCAGTTCGCCGAACGCGGCCTCGAGCCGATCCCCGTGGACACCTCCGAACTGCTCAAGGGCGGCGGCGGGGCCAAGTGCTGCACCCTGGAGCTGCGCCGATGACCTCGCTCGCACACAACTACGAGCCGCTGCCGGTGACCCTCGCCCACGGCGAGGGGATCTACGTGACGGACACCTCCGGCGTCCGTTATATCGACTGCATAGCCGCCTATTCCGCCCTCAACTTCGGCCACCGCCACCCGGTACTCGTCGAGGCGGTGGCCGCCCAGCTGGGCCGGCTCACCCTCACCTCCCGCGCGGTGGGCCACGACCGGCTCGAGGCATTCGCCGACCGGATCACCGACCTGACCGGATTCGACGTCATGCTGCCGATGAACACCGGCGCCGAGGCCGTGGAGACGCTCATCAAGACCGCCCGGAAATGGGCCTACGAGGTCAAGGGCGTGCCGCCCGGCCGGGCCGAGATCATCGTCGCCGCCGGCGCGTTCCACGGCCGCACCACCACGGTCGTCTCCGCCTCGACCGATCCGGAGGCGCGCGGCGGGTTCGGTCCGTACACGCCGGGCTTCGTGATCGTGCCGTACGGGGACGCCGACGCGGTCGCCGCCGCGATCACCCCCGCCACCGCCGGCGTGCTCCTCGAGCCGATCCAGGGCGAGGCGGGCGTGATCATCCCGCCCACCGACTACCTCGTCCGGGTGCGCCGCGCGTGCGAGGCGGCCGGCGCGCTGCTCATGTGCGACGAGGTGCAGTCGGGCCTCGGGCGCACCGGGGCGACGCTCGACCAGGACAACGTGGGCGTGCGGGCCGACCTCACCGCGATCGGCAAGGCGCTCTCCGGCGGGATCATCCCCTCCTCGGCGGCCCTCGGCCGGGAGGACGTCATGGCGGTCATGACCCCGGGCGTGCACGGGTCGACCTTCGGCGGCAACCCGATGGCCGCGGCGGTCGGCATCGCCGTGGCGGAGCTCCTCGCGACCGGCGAGTTCCAGGAACGTGCCCGGGTGCTCGGCCGGGTGCTCGCCGCCCGGGCGGCCGAACTGCTCGAGGCCGGCCTCCTCGCCGGAGTGCGCTGCCGCGGCCTCTGGCTCGGGGTCGACGTGCCGCACCTGTCCGGGCGGGCGGTGGCCGAGCGGATGGCCGGGCGCGGGGTGCTCGTCAAGGAGACCCACGATCACACGCTCCGGCTCGCCCCGCCGCTCATCATCACCGAGCCCGAACTGCACCGGGTCATGGACACCCTCGCCGACGTGCTGGCCGAGCCCCACTGACTCCCGGTCGTGCGGGGGCGTTCGTCCCGGCCCGGTGACGTGGCACCCGGAGGCGGTGCACTCGCGGCCGAGTTCGGGCCGGTTTCGGGCCGGGTTCGGTGCCCGGTCGGCGGGTCATCGGCCCGGGCGCGACGGGATTGGTTAGCGTGGGTGGGTGACCCCTCCCGTTCGCCCGACCAACGGCCCGCGCCAGCCCCGTTCGCGCTGGCGCCTGGGCCGCCGCTCCGGAACCGACGTGGGCACCGAGGGGCAACCCGCTTCCGAGACGGCCGACCGTGCCGACACGGCGGGCACAGCGGCCGCACCGGCCTTGGGGGACGCCGGCGACGGGACCGCTCGGCCCGCGGCGCAGACCGACCCCCTCGGTTCCCTCGGCCGGCCCGAGGAATCGAGCACCCCCCACCCGGACGCCGGTCCCGACACTCCCGCGGGCACCGAGGGGGACACCGGACCGGCCACCGGACCGATACCCGCAGGCGACCCGTCCGGAACCGAGGTCCGCGTCGGCGCGACCGGCGGCGAGGACGGGGCCGCGACCGGTGGCGAGCCGGGGCCGGCCGAGTCCGAGAGCGTGCGCCCGGCGGCGCCGTCCACACCCGCCGAGCGGGTCGCAGCCACGATCGACACATGGCGTTCGGAACTGCTCGAGCTCGCGGGCGGGTCGGCGTTGTGGGATATCGACACCCTCGGAGACGCGCTCGTGGAACTCACGGCGGCGCACCCGTCGGGGATCGCACAGCTCTTCGCGGGACGCCGCACGCGGCTGAGCAACCTCGCCCGCGAGGGGTCGGCCCTGACCCAGGTGCGCCGGCACACCCGGATCGTGGCCGCCCGCGCCGAGGATCTGGCCCAGCGTTTCGGCGTGGCCCCCACCTATGTCGCGATGGGGGTGGCGAGCTGGTTCATGCCCGAACCGGGTGCGCCCGTGCCTCCGGACTTCGACCCGAGCCCGATGCCCGGACGGATGGTGCACCTGCCCGTGCTGCTGCGGCCCGTGCGGACCCTCACGGTGCCCGGCAGCGCCGACATCGAACTCGAACTGGACCCGCAGGTCGAGGTCAACGCGGTGCTCGTGCGGGCGCTGCGCGCCCACGGGGTCGACATCGACCCGGCCGGGCTCGTGGAGTCCACGAACCGCGATCACGGCTTCAGCCCGCGCCCCGCACTCGACACGATCGCCGCCCTCGGCCGGGCCCTGCCGCAATTCGACCTCGAGTCGCGGATCGTGCTCGGCACCTTCATCCACCCGGGACAGGCGCTCGCCGACGACCTCGACGCCCAGGCCGACGACCTGGCCGGTCACGAGGTGGTGCGGGCCCTCGCCGGGGACCCCGAACCGCTGCACGCGCGCACCCGGCCGCTGCCGGCGGTGCGGCTGAGCGATCCGGACCCGGACCAGGAGCGCGGCGTCGGCGACCTCGCCCCCGGACAGCACCGCGTGCTCGACGCCGTCGCCGGGGGTGGGCACCTGTTCATCGACACCCCGCCGGGGGCGGACGTTCCGGGAACGATTGCGGCCCTCATGGCCCAGGCCACGGCGGCCGGCCAGCGGGTGCTCTACGTGCCGGGCACCCACCGCGCCGGGGCCGCCACGATGGACGCGCTGCGCGGGGTCGGCCTGAGCGACCTGGCCCTCGACCTGAGCAACGATGCGAGCTGGCGCAAGCAGGCCGCGACCCGGCTGATCGACGGCCTCAATCCGCCGGTGCCGGACGACGACCCCGAACTCGCGGGCACCCGTGAGCGGCTCCGCGGCGCCCGAGCCACCCTCGGCGGCTTCATCGCGGCCCTGCACACGCCCCGGGACCCGTGGCAGTCCTCCGCCTATCACGCGCTGCAGGCGCTCGCCGAGCTCACGTCGAAGCGGCCCGGCCCGCGCACCCAGGTGCGACTGAGCTCGAGCGCCGTGCGCTCCCTCGACGACGCCGCGCGGGCGCGGATGCGAGCCGCGGTCATCGAGGCGGCCGAGCTCGGCGCGTTCCGCCTCCGGGCCTCGGACACCCCGTGGTACGGGGCGCGCCTGCGATCCACCCGCGAGGCGGAGGAGACGATGGCCGCGGTGCGCGACGTCGTCCGCACGCTGCCGGTGCTCCGCGACCAGGCCGCCACCGCGGCGGCCCAGACCGGCCTCGACGAGGCCCGCACCCTCGCCGACTGGGCCCGCCAGCTCGACCTGCTCGACGGCATCCGGCAGTCTCTCGACGTGTTCCTGCCCGAGGTGTTCGAGCGGTCCGCGGCGGACATGGTCGCCGCCACGGCGACCAGGCAATGGCGCGAGGAGCACGGCTCGACCCTGAGTTCGGGGGTCCGGCGGCGGCTGCGCAAGCAGGCGCGGGACCTCGTGCGCCCGGGCGTGGCGGTCGAGGACCTGCACGCCGAGCTCGCCGACGCGGCGCGACGGCACGAACAGTGGCGCGAGCAGTGCTCCGGCGGTGGCTGGCCGCGGCTGCCCGAGGCGATGGCCGCCATCACGGCCACGAGCGCGACGCTCCGGACCGACCTCGAGGCGCTCGACCCGGTGCTGCGCCCGACCGTGGGCGAGCGGGCCCTCGTCGACGTGCCGCTCGGCGACCTGATCTCGAAGTTCACTCGGCTCGCCGCCGACGAGGCGACCCTCGAACGGCTGCCGCAGCAGGCGTCCGCACTCGCGACCCTCGCCGCGGCCGGCCTCGGGGACCTCGTGGACGATCTCACGGCTCGCCGGGTCGCGACCTCGCTCGTCGGCGCCGAGTTCGACCTCGCGTGGTGGTCGAGCGTGCTCGAGGAGATGCTCTCGGACGACCCGGCGATGGTCGGCCTCGAGTCGGCGGCGCTCCAACGCTCCCTCACCGAGCTCCGCAGCCTCGACCGGTCCCAGGCGGAGAGCCTGCGGGACCCGATCCTGCGGGCGCACGCCGAGCACGTGCGCGCGGCGATCGACGCCGATCGGGGCGCGGCGCAGGAGTTCTACCGGTCGGTCAAGCGCGGCGAGGCGGACCTGCGCACGCTCACCGACCGCTTCGACCGGATCGCCTGGGCGCCGCGCCCGATCTGGATCGTGCCGCCGATGGTCGTGCCGCAGGTGCTTCCGGGGGGCCGGTGCGTGGATCTGGTGATTCTGGACGCCGTCGCTCACCTCGGCGTCGAACAGCTCATCCCCGCGCTCGCCCGCGGCCGTCAGATCGTGGTGGCCGGCGACGCCCGCAGGCGGGGCGCCCCCGCCCTCGCCGCGCTCGCGACGCTGCCGCGGGTGGACCTGCCGGCCGACCGGGTGGACCGGGACAGCGAGATCGCCGAGTTCCTCGCAGCGCACGGGTACGCGGACGTCGTGCAGCCCGTGCCGAGCCCGCCGCGGCCCGCGCGCATCGGCCTGCACGTGGTGGCCGGGAGCGGCATGCCCGCCCCGGGAAGCGACGTGGTCGAGAGCGTGCAGGCGGAGGTGGACCGGGTGGTCGACCTCGTGATCGACCACGCGCTCACACGGCCGGAGGAGTCGCTCGCCGTGGTCGCGCTCAACACCCGGCACGCGGACCGGGTGCGGGAGGCGATCGCGCTCACCGCGGCCGATTCCCCCGCCGTGGCCGCGTTCTTCGATCCGGCCGCTCCCGAGGCGTTCTCGGTCGTGAGCGTCGAGTCGGCGGCCGGGCTCCGGCGCGATGCCGTGATCCTCTCGGTCGGCTTCGGGAAGACCCCGCACGGGCGCATCCTGCACCGCTTCGGCGCGGTCAGCGGCGCCGACGGCGCGGGGCTGCTCGTCGACGCGATCGACGCGTGCCGGCGCCGGCTGACCGTCGTGGCCTGCATGAGCGGGGACGAACTCGATCCGCAGCGGCTGCGTTCCCCCGGGGCGATCATGTTGCGCGACCTGTTGGTCTTCGCCGAGGCGGGCCGGGTGGGGGCGGCGGCCGTGCCCGCGGAGCCCGCGGACCCCGCGAACCCCGCGGACCCCGCTAACCCCGCGGACCCAGGGGAGCCGGCGGATGCCGCGGCGGCGGAGGAACGGTCCCCGGACCGGCTGCTCGTCGACCTCGCCGAGCGGCTGTGGCGGCTCGGCCTCACGGTCGTACCCCGGTACGGGGTGCCGGGCGGCGTGCGGATCCCGCTCGCGATCGGACACCCGAGCCTGCCGGGCGAACTGCTCGTGGCGATCGTGACGGACGACCACGACTACGTGGCCGAACCGAGCCTGCGGCGCCGTGATCGGCACTGGGTGGACCGGCTCACCGCCCGCGGGTGGCGCGTGCACGCCGTGTTCTCCTCGGCGCTGTTCATGGATCCCCAGGGCGAGGCGGTGCGGATCGCCGAGGAGGTCACGGCGATCCTGACCGAGCGGGGCGTGACCACCGGACCGGAAGGCTCGGGCGGGCAGCCGATCTCCGGGATCGAGGTGCCGGCGGAGTTCGCCGACGACGACGCGGAGGTGCCCGTGACGGCGCCGGACCCGGCCGCCGCGCGTTCCCGGGCGCCGTCCCCGGTGCGCGTGAGCGCCCGCGGGGAGCGGATCGCCGGAACGACCACCGCGT
Organism: Pseudactinotalea sp. HY160; assembly: GCF_009372055.1. Classification (NCBI taxonomy): domain Bacteria; kingdom Bacillati; phylum Actinomycetota; class Actinomycetes; order Micrococcales; family Cellulomonadaceae; genus Pseudactinotalea; species Pseudactinotalea sp. HY160. The sequence goes on from NZ_WHMT01000001.1 coordinate 212,562, forward strand.
CCATCCCGCGGATCGTCACGCCCGGGATCCGCTCCGAGCGGCCGCCGGTCACGCCGGGCCTGCCGGTGAGCGGCTACAGCGACGACCAGCTCGACGCGATGGTCGCCTGGCTCGCCTCCGACGGCCGAGACCGGGTGGCCGAGCAGTACGTGGCCGAGCTGCGGGCCGAGCTCGGGCTGACCCGCCGGAGCGCCCACGTGACCTCGGTGCTCACCGCGGCCGTGGCCCGAGTCGGGGTCGCCGTGGCCGCCGAATCCGACGCTTCCGACGGATCTGATGGATCTGACGGATCTGATGGATCTGACGGATCTGATGGATCTGACGGATCTGATGGATCTGACGGATCTGACGGATCTGATGGATCCTATACGTCGCAGCAGACCGGTGAACCGGGTGAACCCGATGAACCCCATGAACCCCATGAACCCGGTGAGTCCGATGAACCGGGTGAACTCCATGAACCCCATGAACCCGATGAACCGGGTGAGTCCGGTCAGTCCCAGGAGTCCGACGGGGTGGAGGAGTCCGACGTGTCCGAGGAGTCAGAGGAGTCCAGTGAGGCCGATGCGTCCCGCGAGTCCGAGGGCGGGCGGAGGCCCGTGGCCCACCAGCCCACCCTCGAGGGACTCGAGGGTGAGCCGGTGACGAAGCGATCGCGGCGGGCCGTGCGCCCCGGCACGGAGGATCCGGAGTTCGCCGAGGCGGACTGGCAGGGAGAGGCGGCCATCCCCACGAGCGCCGACGACGAGCGGATCCTGCGGGAGAAGCCGCCCCACTGGGGCTGAGCTGCCCCGAGCGCGGCCCCGCAAGCCCGGCTGAGCCTCGAGCCCGGCTGAGACTCGAGCCCGGCTGAGCGAGCCCGGCTGGGCTTCGTTCCGGGTGAGCGTGCTCGATTGCGGGTGCGCTCAGCCCACGCGTCGCTCGGCGAGGAGGTCGCGGATCTCGGTGAGGAGCTGCAGGTCCTCGGACAGCGGCTCGGGCTCCGGTTCCGTGCCCCGGGCGCGGCGCTCGGCGAGCTTGTTCATCGGCACGATGATCGCCAGGTAGACCGCGAGCGCGATGAGCAGGAAGTTGACCAGCGCCGTGAGCACGGATCCGACGAGGATCTCGGAGTCCGTCGTGGTGATGACCCAGATCCGGTCGAGGTTCGGCTGCCCGAAGACCCAGCCGATGAACGGGTTGATCACGTTCTCCACGAGGGCCGTGACGACGGAGCCGAATGCCGCGCCGATGATGATCCCGACGGCCATCTCGATGGCGTTTCCGCGGCTGATGAAGTCCTTGAAACCCTGCAGCATGACGTCTCCTTGTGTGTGGGGGACGAGCGGTCGACCGTCCGCGGCTGCCACCGCTACGGAGCCAGGACCACCCGGAACGGCGCCAGCCCCGCGGCGCCTGTGAGCACGCTAGCGCGTTCCGCGTCGATCGCGGCGACGATGACGGACGAGTCGACCGTCGCCGCGGGAACCCCGAGGAGGCCCGTGCTCTCCGCGGCCGAGGGAAGGGCGAGCACGAGGGCCCCGCGGGCGATGAGGCGGGACTCGCCCTCGAGCGCGCCCGAATCGGTCGGCGCCTGGTAGAGGTCGACCCGGTCGCCGGGGCGGATCAGGGTGAGCACGGCCGGATCGGCCACGTGGATCGGCACGACCACCGTGCCGGGTGGAGCCGCAGCCGCCAGCCCCGGACCCGTGACGAGCGAGGGCACGAGCGGCATCCCGGCGGGCACCGCGACCGTGGTCCGGGAGCCCGTCGCATCCTCGACGGCGAGGGTCCGGCTCGGTGCCTCGGGCCAGTGGACGGTGCGCAGCTCGCGCGCGGCGATCTCGTGTCCCGCGGGCAGGTCGACCGCGGCCACGAGCACCACCTCGCCCGGCGGGGGCGCGGGCCGCAGGTCCTGCAGCACGAGGAGACCGGCGAGGGCGAGGAGACCCGCCGCGAGCACGACCCGCCATCGCCACAGGAGTGCGCGCCACCGGATCGATCTCATGCCCGCGACGCTAGCCCCGCCACGCCGCGGGGGCCTTGGTCCACGGCCGCCCTGTGGACGACGGGGCGGCTTGGGGACGGCGGGGCTGCTTGGGGACGGCGGGGCCGGTTGGGGAGGGCGGCTACGCGCCGGTCGACCCCGAGGCCGCCGAGGAGGACCCGCTCGCCGACGTGCTGCTCGGGGCGCTCGTGCTCGCCGCGGCGGACCCGTTCGACCCGCTCGTCCCGTTCGACCCGCTCGTCCCGTTCGATCCGCTGGTCGTGCTGGTCCCGTTCGACCCGCTCGCGGAGGTGGAGCCGGCCGCGCCGCGCGAGCCGGTCTTCGAATCGGCACGGGAGTCGTTGCGGTAGAAGCCGGATCCCTTGAACACGACGCCGACGCTGTTGAACTTCTTGCGCAGCGTGCCCTGGCAGGTGGGGCAGGTGGTCAGCGCATCGTCGGTGAACGACTGGTAGATGTCGAAAGCGTGGCCGCAGTCGGAGCACGCATAAGAATAGGTGGGCACGAGTGTTGATTCTACGGCGTTTTCCCCGAACCGATACCCTGACGGGTGTGAAGCAGAGCAATATGGTGCGGCGTGTGCTGGTGGCGACCGCGGCGGTTCTCGCCGTCGTTCTCGTGGTCGGCGCGATCACCGTGGTCTCGGCGCTTCGCAAGCCGCTGCCGGCCCAATCGGGCGAGTTCCGCCTCTCCGGGCTCGACTCCTCGGTCGAGGTGATCCGCGACGAGCTGGGCATCCCGCAGATCTACGCCGACTCCTCGCACGACCTCTTCTTCGCCCAGGGCTACGTGCACGCCCAGGACCGCTTCTTCGAGATGGACTATCGCCGCCACCTCACCGCCGGGAGGCTGAGCGAACTCGTGGGCGAGAACGAGTCGGCGCTCGCCGCCGACCAGGTGATCCGCACGATGGGCTGGCGCCGCGTGGCCGAGGCCGAGTGGCCGCTGCTGGACCAGTCCTCCCGCCAGCACCTGCAGGCCTACGCCGACGGCGTCAACTCCTATATCTCCGATCGCAGCCCGAGCGAACTGGGCCTGGAGTACACCGTGCTCGGCTTCGAGGTCGAGGTCGGCGACGTCGCCCCCTGGGATCCGATCGACTCCCTCGCCTGGCTCAAGGCGATGGCCTGGGACCTGCTCGCCAACTTCGACGACGAGCTCGGCCGGGCCGCGATCTACGGCGATCTCGCGCAGGCCTACGGCGAGGAGACGGGAATGGACATGGTCGAGGCGGTCTTCCCCGCCTACCCGACCGCCCGGAACCTGCCGATCGTCACGACCCCCGACCTCCTCGCCGCGCACGAGGAGTTCCTCGCCGCGGAGGCCTCGGAGCGGCCGCAGACCCCGGCACCCGATGCCGGCATCGATCGCGGCGACGCCGCGTCGTCGCCCGAGGTGACCCCCACCGAAGCGCTCGCGGCCGTGGCCGACGCGCTGGGCGCCGTCCCTCATCCCCTCGGAGAGGGTGACGGGATCGGCTCGAACTCGTGGGTGGTCGCCGGCGAATACACGGCCTCCGGCGCGCCCATCCTCGCGAACGACCCGCACCTGGGGATCTCCCAGCCCGGGATCTGGTATCAGCTGGGGCTGCACTGCCGCGTCGTCGGCCCGGACTGCCCCTACGAGGTCTCGGGCTTCACGTTCGCGGGGCTGCCCGCCGTCGTCATCGGCCACAACGCCGACCTCGCCTGGGGATTCACGAACCTCGGGCCCGATTCGGCCGACCTGTTCCTCGAGCGCACCTTCCCCGACGGCACCTACCTTCGGGACGGCGAGCGCGAGCCCCTCGTCGAGCGGCACGAGACCGTCAAGGTCAACGGCGGGGACGACGTCTCCCTCACCGTGCGCTCGACGGTGCACGGCCCGATCATCTCCGACGTCATGACCGACGCGCGGCAGGCGGGCGACACCCCGCTCGAGGATCCGCCGGCGTCGGGCCTCGGCGGCTACGCGGTGGCCCTGGAATGGACCGCGCTCACCCCCGGCCGCACCGGGGACGCGCTGTTCGCGTTCGCCACGGCCACCGACGCCGAGGACATCGCCCACGCCGCCACCCTGTTCGAGGTGCCCTCGCAGAACATCGTCTTCGCCACGACCAGCGGGGACATCGGCTACCAGGCGCCCGGAAAGGTGCCCGTGCGGGCCGCCGTCCCAGGCGCGCCCGTGCCCTCGGACGGACGCTGGCCCCGGCCGGGCTGGGACTCGCGCTACGACTGGACCGGCTTCGTGCCGCCCGAGGAGATGCCGAGCCTGCTCAACCCCGCCGAGGGATTCGTCGTCACGGCCAACCAGATGGTCCAGGCCCCCGGGGTCGCGCCGTTCATGACCCTCGACGCCGCCTACGGGTACCGCTCCCAGCAGATCCGCGACCGGATCACCGCCCAGATCGACTCCGGCGAGAAGTTCACGGTCGGGGACATGAACGACATCCAGCTCGACGTCGCGAACCCGTTCGCGGAGATGCTCCTGCCCTCCCTGACGAGCGTGTACCTGAGCGACCCGTTCATCCGCGAGGCCCAGGACCTGTTCACGGACTGGGACCGGCGCAACACCCCCGACTCCGCCGCGGCCGCCTACTTCTCCGCCGTGTGGTCGAACCTGCTCAAGCTCACCTTCTGGGATCAGGTGCCCGAATCCGAGCGGCCCTCCGGCGGCGGACGCTGGCTCGAGGCCGTGCGCGGGCTGCTGGAGAACGAGACGAGCCCGTGGTGGGACGACCGGGCCACCCTCAACGTGGTCGAGACCCGGGACGAGATCCTCACGCGGGCGCTCGTCGACGCCCGCAACCAGCTCACCGTGCTCCTCGGCAAGAACCCGAACGGATGGGAGTGGGGCCAGCTGCACCAGGCCGCGCCCGAACACGCCGTGCTCGGCGGCGAGGGCGTCCCGGGCGTCGTGCGGGCCCTGGTCAACCCCAGCCCGATCCCGGTCGGGGGCGGCTCGGCGATCGTGGACGCGAACGGCTGGGACGCCGCCGACTGGGACGACGACTTCCCCACCTTCGGGGTGACGACCGTGCCGTCGATGCGGATGGTCGTGGACATGTCGGACCTGGATGCGGCCACGTGGGTCAACCTCACCGGCAACTCCGGCCATCCGTTCTCCGACAACTACGACGACCAGTTCTCCGCGTGGGCCGAGGGCTCCACGTTCGACTGGGCGTGGAGCCGCGCGGCCGTCGAGGCGAGCGGGGACCGCACGATGACCCTGCTCCCGCCGGGAGCCGAGTAGCCCCGCCGCCGGGGCGGGCCGGGTCAGTCGTCGCCGAGTTCGTGCACTCCCGCGGGGGTGATGACGCCGTCGACGGGCCGGTCGTGCTCGGCCGTGGGCAGTTCGGGCTCGCTCAGCTCGTCGTCGAAGAGCACGGCGTACACGCGCACCCCCGGACGCACGTAGCGCAGCGCCCGGTCGTACCAGCCGCCGCCCTGCCCGAGGCGCGCGCCGCGGGCGTCGACCGAGAGGGCGGGGGCGAGCACGAGGTCGGCGCGGCTGATCGCGGTCTCGCCCAGGCCGGGCCCGGACGGCGCGGGCGGGCGCCCGGGGGCCTGCTCGCCCAGGGTGTCGCCCCGCCGGTAGAACGCCCAGTCGCGGCTCAGCCCCGGTCCGAGCATCGGCAGCATCACCTGCACTCCGGCCTCGTGGAGGAGGTCGAACACCGGGCCGGTGTCCGGTTCGGAGGGGCGGGCCGCGAATGCGGCGACGGTCCCGATCGGGCCGAGTCGCGTGAGCAGCTCGGCGACGTGGGCGGCGATCGCCTCCCCGGCGCTGGAGCGCTCGCGGGGGCTGCGCTCCCCGCGGTGCTGACGGATCTCGGAACGGATGAGCGACTTGGCGTCTTCGATCTCGATGTCGTCACCGATGACAACCGAGCCTTGGGGCGTCCACATGCCTCCAACTCTGCCCCACGGCGGGCTCGTAGGCCACTCCCGCGCCGGGGCTGTGCACGAACATTTCGCTCACCGCCGAACTCGAACGAAGTCCGGCCGGTAGGCTCGGCGGGTATGAGCCAGATACGTAAGGTCGTCATCCCCGTGGCGGGCCTGGGCACCCGATTCCTGCCGGCCACCAAGGCGGTTCCCAAGGAGATGCTCCCGGTGGTCGACACCCCCGCCATCCAGTACGTGGTGGAGGAGGCGGTGGCCGCCGGTCTGACGGACGTGCTCATGATCACCGGCCGCAACAAGGGTGCGATCGAGGATCACTTCGACGACGTCGCCGAACTCACCGCCGCGCTCGAGGCGAAGGGCGACGCGGATCGGATCGCCCGCGTGCGCCGCTCCACCGAGCTCGCCGACGTGCACTTCGTGCGCCAGGGGGCCCCGCTCGGGCTCGGCCACGCGGTCGGGCGGGCCCGCGAGCACGTCGGGGGGGAGGCCTTCGCCGTGCAGCTCGGCGACGACCTGATCGACTCGGCGAATCCGCTGCTGCCCGACATGATCGCCACCCAGGAGCACCTCGGCGGCTCGGTCATCGCCCTCATGGAGGTGCCGCGCGAACAGATCTCCCTCTACGGCAGCGCGGTGGTGGAACCGGCCGACCTGGTTCCCGGAACGACGTTCCCGGTGCATCGGGTGACGGGCCTGGTGGAGAAGCCGGCGCCCGAGGAGGCGCCCTCGACCCTCGCCGCGATCGGGCGCTACGTGCTCCACCCGGCCGTCTTCGACGTGCTCGACCGCACCGCCCCGGGGCACGGCGGGGAGATCCAGCTGACCGACGCCCTCGCCACCCTCGCGGGCATGCCGGCCTCGGAGGGCGGCGGCGTCCACGGCGTCGTGTTCTCCGGAAAGCGGTACGACACGGGCGACCGGCTCGACTACCTCAAGGCCGTCGTCCAGCTCGCCCTCGAGCGGCCCGACCTCGGCCCGCCGCTGCGGGAGTGGCTCGCCGAACACCTCGCCGAATGAGGCGTGGCCCGGCCCCGCGGACCGGGTAGGTTGGCGACGTGAAAGAGGTCTCCGAACACCTGGCCGCAGTGCTCGATCTCGTGGGTCCGCTCCCGCCGCTCGACGTGGTGCTCCACGACGCCTCCGGCTGCGTGCTCGCTGAGGACGTCGCCGCGCCGGCGGATCTGCCCGCCCGCGATCTCGCCGCGCTCGACGGATACGCCGTGCGCAGCCACGACGTCGAAGGCGCCGGTCCCGACCGGGAGGTGACCCTGCGGGTGCTCGACGACCTGCGCGCCGGTTCCGTCTCGGCCGGGGCGCTCGTGCCCATGACGGGCGTGCGGATCGCCTCGGGTGCGCCGATGCCCCGCGAGGCGGACGCCGTGGTCGCCCTGACCGACACCGACCGGGGTGACGCGTCGGTGCGGGTGTTCGCGGCCGTCCGTCCCGGCGCGAACGTGCGCCGCCAGGGGGAGGACCTGCGCTCCGGCGAGATCGCCCTCGCCGCCGGCGTGCGGATCGGATCTCGCCACATCGCCCTGCTCGGGGCCCTCGGGCGGCAGCGGGTCGGGGTGCATCCCCGCCCACGCGTGGTCATCATCTCCGTGGGCGACGAGCTCGTGGAGCCCGGACGGCTCGCGGGTGAGGGGCAGGTGTTCGACGCGAACGGGCACGCGCTCGCGACCGGAGTCCAGGACGCCGGCGGTTCCACCTTCCGGGTCGCCGCCGTGCCGGACGAGCGGGCCGAGCTGCGGGAGGTGCTCGAGGATCAGCTCGTGCGCGCCGATCTCATCCTCACCACCGGCGGCCTGAGCTTCGGCGCGAACGACACGGTCAAGGAGGTGCTCAGCCCGCTGGGCACCGTGCGGTTCGACAACGTCGGGATCACCCCCGGCCGACAGTACGGCGTGGGCACCGTCGGGGAGGGCACCCCGATCCTGTGTCTGCCCGGGGATCCGGTGGCGGCCCAGATCGGCTTCGAGGTGTTCGTGCGCCCCGCGCTGCTCGCGATGGCCGGCAAGCGGGAGCTCTACCGGCCGACCGTGCGCGCGCGCGTGACCACCGGGTGGCAGTCGCCGTGGGACCGGCGCGAATTCGTGCCGGCGACGATCGTGGGATCACCCGCGGACGGGTATCGGGCCACCCCGGCAGCCGCCCCCACGAGCCCCGCCCTGTCCGCGCTGGCCCGCGGGAACGCGCTCGTCGTGGTTCCCCAGGACATGCAGAACGTCGCCGCCGGCACCGAGCTCAACTGCCTCCTCCTGGACTCCTGAGGCCCGCGTGATCGAGATCGCCGGCGCCGGACTGAGGCTGCGCCCGCTCGGCCGGCGGGACCGGGCCGAATGGGACGAGCTGCGCCGGATCAACGCCGACTGGCTGCGCCCGTGGGAGGCGAGCAACCCCGACCCCGGCGCCACGCTGCCCACGTTCGCCGAGTACGTGCGCGCGCAGGCCGCCGCCACCCGGCGCGGGGAGAGCTTCGGGTGGGCGATCACCGCCGGCCGGGCGATGATCGGGCACGTGACGCTGAGCCAGGTGGCCCGCGCCTCGCTCCAGTCCGCCACGATCGGCTACTGGGTCGGCCACGCCCACGCCGGCCACGGCGTGGCGCCGCGGGCGGTCGCGCTCGTGTGCGACTACGCCTTCTTCACCCTCGCCCTGCACCGGGTCGAGATCAACATCCGCCCCGAGAACGCCGCGAGCCTGCGGGTCGTGGCCAAGCTCGGCTTCCGCGACGAGGGCATCCGGCGCCGATACCTGCACATCCAGGGCGACTGGCGCGACCACCGCACCTTCGCGCTCACGGCGGAGGAGGCCCCGCACGGGGTGCTGGCACGGCTGACGCACGAGCCGCCGTCCTGACGCCGTTCGACCGGGAACCACGAGGCGGGCGGCGACACGCCGCGCGGGATCGCGCCAACCGACCACGGCGCACTCTACGGTCAAGGCGTGGGTTTCGACGGCTTCATCCTCCTCGCGATCCTCATGCTGTTCTTCGCGTATCTCCTGCCGACGCTCATCCGCACGGCGCAGGTCGCCCGCGACGCCCGTGGCGACGACCGATTCTCGGCCGACCTGCGAATCGTGGCCCGGGCGGGGGAGGCGGCCGCCCCACCCATCGTTCACCAGACCCGCACCCAGTTGCACCGGAAGACGGAGGCACCCATGGAACCCCCCGTGGCCTACAAGCTCATCGCCGCCGACGCCCGTCGGGTGGCGGCCGCGCGTGCCGCCCGGGCCGCCGCCGCGAGCCGCCGCGCCGCCGCCGCGCGCCGCCGACTGCTGCTGACCGCGGCGCTCGGGCTGCTCACCGTGGGCCTGTGGGTGCTCGCCGGGGCGACCCCCGTGTCGGTCTGGGCCGCGATCGTGCCCACCGCCGTGACCGTGGGCGTCGTCGAGTTGGGACGACGCGCTGCCGCGGCCGGGCGGTCGGCCGACGCCCGGCTCGCGGACGCCGTCCGTATCGCCGAGCGGCAGTCCGTGTCCGCGGCGGTTCGCGCCGCCGCGCCGAACCTGCGCGTCGACGTGGACCCGGCCCGGGTCGCGCCCGAGCCCGCCGAGCGCACCGTCGTGGCCGGAACCGACGCCGCAGCGAGCGGGGAGTCCGCGTCCTGGACGCCGGTGCCCGTGCCGCCGCCGGCGTACACGCTCAAGAAGGCGGCCCCGCGCCGATCCGTCTCCGCCGTGCTCGTGGACGACGCCGGCGCGGCGCAGGCCGCCCCGAGCGATGCGGAGACCGAGTTCATGCCCGCCGTGCAGGTCGAGGCCCTCACCGCCGCACAGCTCGCCGGCGCCCGCGCCGAGCGGGAGGCCGCGCTCGCCGAGGCGGAATCCGCGGCGGAGCCGGAGGCGGCGACCGGCTCGAGTCTCAACGTGCAGGAGATCCTCGCCCGCCGCCGGGCCGTGGGGTGAGGCGGCTCATAGCCGCGCACCGGCCGCCTGGCACGGAGTGACCCGCTGCGGGTGCTAAGCTGGTGCACGCCTTGGGGCTATGGCGCAGTTGGTAGCGCGTCTCGTTCGCAATGAGAAGGTCGGGGGTTCGAATCCCCCTAGCTCCACCATTCGCACAAGGCTCGAACCCCGGTCAACGTCTCCGTTGGCCGGGGTTCGATCCTTGGCGGAGGCGGCATGCACGCTCCGGCAGCGGCTGCCGGGAATGCGTCGGCATGCCCCGCATCTGATCGACGCCGAGGTGGGCAACGTGCTTCGTCGGCACGAACGGAGCGGCCGCATCAGCGTCGACCGAAGACTCGCCCGGGCGCCCGGTCTCGCCTGTCAGGTGGAGATCATCTGATCGACGTGCATCCGCAGCGAGGGGAACACATCGACATGGTGGTCGGCTACCGGCAGCTCTCCCTAGGCGACGGGTTGCTGCGAGAGCGCGCGGAGTCGGTGCGCGAAGCCGCGGGCATCCTCGCGTCGCGCAACCGCGTCCTGCGCTCCATGGGTGCCGATGAGTGGCGGGGCGACACGACACATCGGTGCGCCGGAGGAGCCACCGGAGACGATCCGAACGGAGATATGCGGCCCGACCGGGTAGCATATTGTCTACTCAGGAGGTCTCCATGCCCAAGACGATCAGTATCGGCGAGTTGCGGCAGAATCCAACACGCATGCTTCGTGAGGTCAAGGCCGGCGCCACCTACATGGTGACCGATCATGGCGAGCCGATCGCCGAGATCGCGCCTCGGCGGCAGCCGCGCTGGGTGTGTGGTGAGGAGATCGACTCCGTCCTGCGCGAGCTCGGTGCGGACGACTCGTGGGCCCGGGAGATCGCGACCGAACGCAGTGTCGTCGACGTGTCCGACCCCTGGCAGGGCGCCCGGTGAAGGCGATTCTCGACACGAATCTGCTCGTCGCCGAAGCGCTCTCGCATCGCGACTACCAGGTGGCCGTCTCGTCGTTGTCGTGGGCCGAGCTCGGCTTTGGGGTCCGCGCGGTCGCGAACCCGATCGAACGGGCACGCCGTGAGACTCGCATGGCTCGCCTGCGGGCCATTCTCGGTGCGGGCATCCCCTTCGACGATGCAGCGGCGGACGCCTACGAGACGGCCTGCGGTCTCGTCCTCGCGAGTGGTCGCCTGGTTCGAGGGCGGGCGATCGATCTGATGATCGCGGCGACCGCCGCCGCGCACGGCGCAGTCGTGCTCACCCGCAACGCCGACGACTTCGCCGGCCTCGAGGGTCTCGTCACCGTCGTTTCAGGCTGACGCCGGCGGACACTCGTTCGGTCCGCGGGGCTTGCCGACTTGATACCCTACGGGGGTATAGTAGGGATCGAAGTTCCGGGCACGCCTGAGCGAAGGTGAATCACACATGACTGTCGAGCAGCACGCACATCACGGCTATATCGGCCACAAGGAGGCCTACCTCACGCGCCTGCGCCGGATCGAGGGCCAGGCCCGCGGCCTCCAGCGCATGGTCGAGGAGGAGCAGTACTGCATCGACATCCTCACCCAGGTCTCGGCGATGACCAAGGCCCTGCGCGCCGTCTCCCTCGGCCTGCTCGAGGAGCACCTGAGTCACTGCGTGGTCGAGGCGGCCGCGAAGGGCGGTCCCGAGGCCGAGGCGAAGGTCAAGGAGGCCTCGGACGCGATCGCCCGCCTCGTTCGGTCCTGATCGCCCCCGGATCCGACTTCGATCAAGTAGACAATCCCCACGCAAGGAGCACCACCATGAGCACGAGCAGCACCTACGCGGTCACCGGCATGACCTGCGGCCACTGCGTGTCGTCGGTGACCGAGGAGGTCGGCGAGATCGCCGGCGTGAGCGACGTCCGGGTCGAGCTGGAGTCCGGCCGGATGACCGTCACCAGCGACGCGCCGCTCAAGGCCGCGGCCGTCCGGGCGGCGGTCGAGGAGGCCGGCTACCAGCTGGCCGACGCCACCTGATGGCACGAAGCGCGCGAGGGCTGAGCGCCCGGGCGCGGCTCACCGCCTACCTCGCGATCCTCGCCGTGGTGTTGGCCGGGGCCTACGGCATCGGCAGCGCGGTGGGACCTATCGGGTAGTCCCCACACGGCCCGACTACGGACGTCCGCACGAAAGGAAGAACCATGAGCAGCATGCCCCCGGCGGCCGAGGAGCCCGGCGGCGAGGTCGAACTCGCGATCGCGGGCATGACGTGTGCCTCGTGCGCGAACCGGATCGAACGCAAGCTCAACAAGATCGACGGGGTCACCGCCACGGTCAACTACGCGACCGAGAAGGCGACGGTCACCTACGGCGAGGGTATCGGCACCGCGCTCCTGCTCGACACCGTCGAGCAGGCCGGCTACAGCGCGGCCCTGCCCCAACCGGCGTCGATCGGCCGGCGCGGCGGCGACAGCGGTGCGGCCGACGACGACCCGGCCGCGGAGGACGGCCCGGTGCGCGCCCTGCGCGACCGGGTGATCGTCTCGGCGGTGCTCTCGGTGCCCGTGATCGCGATGGCGATGGTGCCCGCGCTGCAGTTCACCTACTGGCAGTGGCTCTCCCTCACCCTCGCGGCCCCGGTCATCGTGTGGGCGGGCTACCCGTTCCACCGGGCGGCGTGGAAGAACCTCCGGCAGGGGACCGCCACGATGGACACGCTCGTCTCCATGGGCACGCTCGCCGCCCTGCTGTGGTCGCTCTATGCGCTCTTCCTCGGCACGGCCGGCATGCCCGGCATGACCCACGCCTTCGAGCTGACGATCTCCCGCACCGACGGCGCAGGCAACATCTACCTCGAGGTCGGCGCCGGCGTCGTCACCTTCATCCTGCTCGGCCGCTACTTCGAGGCCAGGGCCAAGCGCACCTCCGGGGCGGCGCTGCGCGCGCTGCTCGAGCTCGGGGCCAAGGACGTCGCGGTGCTCCGGGGCGGCCGGGAGCAGCGGATCCCCATCGGCGACCTCGCCGTGGGGGACCGGTTCGTCGTGCGCCCGGGCGAGAAGATCGCCACCGACGGCCGGATCGTCGAGGGATCCTCGGCGGTCGACGCCTCGATGGTCACCGGCGAATCCGTGCCCGTCGAGGTCGGCCCCGGCGACGACGTGGTCGGCGCGACCGTCAACGCCGGGGGCCGGCTCGTGATCGAGGCGAGGCGGGTCGGCGCCGACACCCAGCTCGCGCAGATGGCCCGGATGGTCGAGCAGGCGCAGACCGGCAAGGCCCGGGCCCAGCGCCTGGCCGACAGCATCTCGGGCGTCTTCGTGCCGATCGTCATCGCCCTCGCCGTGGCGACCTTCGGCTTCTGGGCCGGCGCCGGCGACTCCCTCGCCGCCGCGTTCACCGCCGCGGTCGCGGTGCTCATCGTCGCCTGCCCGTGCGCGCTCGGCCTCGCGACGCCGACCGCGCTCATGGTCGGCACCGGCCGCGGCGCCCAGCTCGGCATCCTCATCAAGGGCCCCGAGGTGCTCGAGACCACCCGCCGGATCGACACCATCGTGCTCGACAAGACCGGCACCGTGACGAGCGGCCGGATGAGCCTGCTCGACGTGGTCACCGCCGACGGCGAGGACCGCGCGCAGGTGCTGCGCCTCGCCGGGGCCCTCGAGCACGCCAGCGAACACCCGATCGCCCAGGCGATCGCCACGGGCGCCGCAGCGGAAGTCGGCGACCTCCCGGAGGTCGAGGACTTCGCGAGCATCGAGGGCCTCGGCGTGCAGGGCATCGTGCAGGGCATCGTGCCGGGCACCGTGACGGGGGGCCGGGACGATGCGGCGAGCCACGCGGTCGTCGTCGGCCGCCCGAGCCTGCTGGCCGAGTGGTCCCAGCCGCTGCCGCCCGTGCTCGAGGCTGCGATGGCGGGCGCCACCGAGCGGGGCCGCACCGCGGTCGCGGTCGGCTGGGACGGGCGGGCCCGCGGCGTGCTCGTCGTCGCCGACGCGATCAAGCCCACCTCCGCCGAGGCCATCACGCAGCTCCGGGAGCTCGGCCTCACCCCGATCCTGCTCACCGGCGACCACGCCGCCGTGGCCCGATCCGTCGCGGCCGAGGTCGGCATCGACCCCGAGCACGTCATCGCCGGCGTCCTGCCCGCCGACAAGGTCGCCCACATCCAGCGCCTCCAGGCCGGCGGCAGGCGGGTCGCGATGGTCGGCGACGGCGTGAACGACGCCGCCGCCCTCGCCCAGGCCGACCTCGGGCTGTCGATGGGCACCGGCACCGACGTGGCGATCGAGGCCTCCGACCTCACCCTCGTGCGCGGCGACCTGCGCGCCGCGCCCGACGCGATCCGACTCTCCCGCCGCACCCTCGGTACGATCCGCGGCAACCTGTTCTGGGCGTTCGCCTACAACGTCGCGCTCATCCCGGTCGCGGCCACCGGCCTCCTCAACCCCATGCTCGCCGGTGCGGCGATGGCGTTCTCCTCCGTGTTCGTCGTGTCGAACAGCCTGCGGCTGCGCACGTTCAAGGCCGCGAACTCCGCTCCGCCCGCTCAGTCCGGCCCGTCCGATGGCCCGATCATGGACGACGCCCGCTCGCCTCGGGCGGTCCGCTCCTGACGCGGGCGTGAGTCAGCGGGCGTGAGTCAGTCGTGCGGCCACCGCGCGATCGCCCGGTCGATCGCGCGGGCGGTCGCCGCCGTCACGTCCCCCACCAGGTGGATCTCCGGGCCGGGGCGGGCCGGCGGGCGCGCCGGCAGCCACGTGCCCACCACGACGCCGTCGAGGAGGATCGCCGGCCGGAACACGCCGTTGCCGCCCGGGACGACCGCCTCGAGCGCGGCGGGCGTGGCCACGAGCGAGCGGTCCGAGTAGCCGAGCAGCCACTCGTCGAAGCCCGGCACGAGCCGCACACCCGTGCGGGGTGGGGGCGTGTTCGGCAGCAGCTCCTCGAGCAGGTAGGCGGGCCGGCCCGCCACCGTCACCTCGACCAGATCCTCGAGCCGCGCCGCGTACCCGCGCAGCAGCGCCTTGGGCAGCTTGGTCCACCACGCCAGATCCTCCAGGCTCACCGGCGCCCGGGAGGCGATGAACGAGCGCACGATCGCGACCATCGCCGCGGTGTGGTCGGAGTCCTCCGCGTCCGCCGTGCCCCCGGTACCCGCCGACGCCTCGACCAACTGCTGCGTGCGCCCCGCGTCGAAGCGGCCCCAGTGCAGCAGGCCGGTCACCGCCAGGTGCATGAGCAGGTGGTAGCCGCGGCCCGCGGCGGTCGCGATCCCGGCCGCCTCCCACTCGGCGAGCAGCTCCGCCCGGGTCCGTGGCGCCTGGGCCAGCGCCGCCCGCGCCACCTCGCCGGCCCGTGCGAGCATCCGATCGTCGAGCCCGAGGTGCCGGCGCCGCAGGGCCGTCGCCCGCACGATCCGCTCGCCGGTGGCGGCGAGGAGCACGCGCAGGTGTGCCGGCGTCGTCAGGAAGAGCGTGCTGCGCATCGGCCACGAGCGCACGAGCAGCCCCGCATCGACCGCATCGCGCACGTCGTCGAGGCTCGTGCCGGGCCGGGAGCGCAGCGCGACGGCGCGCAGCACGGCCGGCAGGTCCTGCCCCTGGAGCGCGACCCCGCGCGCCACCACCTCGGCCGGGCCCAGGGCGCTGCCGCCGAGAAGCTGGGTCTGCGCGCGCAGCCGCCGGGCCTGCCCGGGGGTCAGGTCGAGCACCATCGACTCACCCTAATCGGGCGCGGCGTCCGCGCGCGAGGCGAGCCGCGTCGTCCATGCGCCCCTGACAAACGTCACGGCCCCGCTGTGACAGCCGCGCTACCCGGCCGCCCGCCCCGCGGAGAACCCTGGATGCATGACCACACCACCAGCCATCCGGCTCACGGAACTGACCAAGACCTACGGGCGGATCACCGCCGTCGACGCCGTCGACCTGACCATCGCACCCGGTGAGGTCGTCGCCCTCCTCGGCCCGAACGGCGCCGGCAAGTCGACCACGATCGACCTCGCCCTCGGACTCGCCCGGCCGACGGCGGGCACCGCGGAGCTCTACGGCGCGACCCCGCGGGAGGCGATCGCCGCCGGCCGGGTCGGCGCGATGCTCCAGGGCGGGGCGCTGCTGCCCACGACGACCGTGGCCCAGTCCGTGGCCCTCGTGGCGAGCGTGCACCGGCACCCGCTGAGCATCGCCGAGGCGCTGGAGCGCGCCCGCTGCACCGAGATCGCGAACCAGCGGGTGAGCAAGCTCTCCGGCGGGCAGATGCAGCGGGCCCGGTTCGCGGTCGCCGTCGTGTCCAACCCGGACCTGCTCCTGCTCGACGAACCGACCGCCGCGATGGACGTCGAGGCGCGGCGCGTGTTCTGGCAGTCGATGGCCGAGTTCACCGCCGCCGGGCGCACGGTCGTCTTCGCCACCCATTACCTCGACGAGGCCGACGCCTACGCCGATCGGATCATCATGCTCGCCGCCGGACGCGTCGTCGCCGACGGCAGCCCGGGCGAGGTCAAGTCGATCGTGTCCGGCCGGCGGATCCGCCTCGCCCTCGGGCGGCCGTGGACGCCGGCGCTCGGCGCCGAGCTCGCGGCCCTGCCGGGGGTCCGCAGCGTCGAGAACCGCGGCGAGTACGTCACCCTCGTCAGCGGTGCCCCGGACGCCGCGCTGCGCCGGCTCCTCGCCGAGCACCCGGACGCCCACGACATCGAGGTCGCCTCCCACAGCATGGACGACGCCTTCCTCGCCCTCACCGCCGCATCCCCCGACGATCCTGCCACCCCCGAGAACCCTGCCGACCCCGCTCGGGCCGACGCGACCACCGAACCGATCGGAGCCCGCTCATGAGCCTCACGTATGTGCGTCTCGAGTCGCTGCGTCAACTCAAGAACACCCGCACCCTGCTGTTCACCCTCGCCGTGCCGCTCGTCATGCTCTTCGCGTTCGGCGGCACCTTCGGCGCCGGCGGGAGTATGGACGACGTCACCCACCTCCCGTGGATCGTCGTCACCACGATCCAGATGGCCGCCTACGGCGCGATGATCGCCGCGCTGTCGCAGTCGTTCAACATCGTCAACGAGCGTTCCCTGGGCTGGAACCGGCAGCTGCGCATCACCCCGCTCAGCGGCACGGGCTACCTGGTGTCCAAGGTGGTCACCGCGATGCTGCTGGCACTCGTGGCGATCGTCGTGGTCATCGCGGTGGCGGCGGTGGTGTTCCGGCCGGACCTGGGAACGGCGGCGTGGCTCGCCACCGGTCTCGGCATCTGGTTCGGGGTGCTGCCGTTCGCGCTCATCGGCCTGCTCATCGGCCAGTTCGCCAAGCCGGAGTTCGCCCAGCCGCTGTTCATGGCCGTGTTCATGGGGCTGTCGCTGCTGGGCGGGCTGTGGGTGCCGTTGCAGATCTTCCCCGCCTGGATGTCCGAGGCGGCCCAGGTCGTGCCCTCCTATTGGCTCAACCGGCTCGGCCAGATGGGCGCGCACCTGAGCGGCGACGTGCTCACACCGGCCCTCGTGCTCACCGCCTGGACCCTCGTGATCGGCACCGTCATCGTGTGGCGCTACCAGCGCGACGCGGCGCGGAGCTGAGGATGACGACCGCGGCGGGGCCGCGCCGTGCCCACGATGACCCGACCGAGCGATCGACGTAGGCTGGAGGGCATGAGCACGTGGCGCCGGCCCCGTGAGCGGCTCGCCGGCGGTGGCGCCCGCAAATGGTTCCTGGGCTCGTTCTGGGGCCTGGCGTACCTGGCCGTGCCCATCACGGCCGCGTGGGTCCGGCCGGACTTCGCGCTCGACCCGTACCTGACCACGGCGCTCATGCTCGCCCTCGGCGCGGCGTACGTGGTGCTGCCGCCGCTGCTGTGGAGCCGGGGTCGGCCGATCGTGGTGGCGGCGCTCGCCGGCTTCTTCGCGCTCACGTGCCTGGCGTTCCCGCTCATGGGAAGCGACACCGTGTGGCTGTGGATCTATCTGCCCGTGATCGCCGCCATGACCTGGCAGCCGCGTCGATTCCTCCTCGCGGTCATCGCGGTCGTGGCCCTCGCGCAGGCCGTCGTGCTCTGGCTCGCCGGGGATCTCGGCTCGGAATGGTTCATCGTCGCGTTGACCACCTCGATCGGCATCATGATGTTCGCGTTCTCTCTGCAGATCCAGGCCGTGCGGGGGCTGCGCGCGGCCCAGGGCGAGATCGCCCGGCTCGCGGTGGCCGACGAACGGGAGCGCCTCGCCCGCGACATCCACGACCTGCTCGGACATTCGCTCACCGTGGTGACGGTCAAGTCCGAGCTGGCCCGGCGGCTCGTGCCCTCCGATCCGGCGCGGGCCGTGGCCGAGCTCGACGACATCGAGCGGACGACCCGGGCCGCCCTCGTCGACCTGCGGGCCGCGGTCACCGGCTATCGCGAGGTGAACCTGGCCACCGAGCTGTCGGCCGCGCACGCGGCACTGAGCGCGGCCGGCGCCACCCCGCACCTACCCGACTCGACCGGCGGCGTCGATCCCGACCTGCGGGAGCTGTTCGCCTGGGCGTTGCGGGAGAGCGTGACGAACGTGATCCGCCACGCCCGGGCGAGGAACTGCTGGGTCGAGCTCGAACCGCGCTCGATCACGATCGTGGACGACGGCCGCGGCGGGGCGTCCCTCGACGCCGGATCGGGCGGCCGCGGCAGCGGACTCGCCGGACTCGCCGCGCGCGCTCAGCGATCCGGCGCCGTGCTCAGCGTCGCCGAACGCGATCACGGCGGCACCCTCCTGACGGTCACGGGCGGCGCGCCGTGACCGGGGCGATCCGGCTGCTCCTGGCCGACGACCAGGCCATGGTCCGCGGCGCCCTCGCGACCCTCCTCGGCCTCGAGTCGGATCTCGAGGTCGTGGCGCAGGTCGGCCGGGGAGACGAGGTGCTCGGGGCCGCGGCGCGCAGTGGCGCCGAGGTCGCGCTGCTCGACGTCGAGATGCCGGGGCTCGACGGGATCGCGGCGGCCGCGCTGCTGCGGCGGCGCCTGCCCGGCTGCCGGAGCCTTATCGTCACGACCTTCGGCCGGCCGGGGTACCTGCGCCGGGCGCTCGAGGCGGGCGCCTCCGGGTTCATCGTCAAGGACACCCCGGCGAGCGAGCTGGCCGACGCCGTGCGCCGGGTGGCCGCGGGACTGCGGGTCGTCGACCCGGTGCTCGCAGCCGAATCGCTCGCCTCGGGCCGGTCACCGTTGACGGTGCGGGAGACCGACGTGCTCCTCGTCGCACGCAAGGGGGGAACGATCAGCGAGATCGCCGCGGAGGTGAGGCTCTCCCCGGGCACCGTGCGCAATCACCTCTCGGCCGCGATCGGCAAGACCGGGGCGCGCAACCGGGCCGATGCCGCCGCGATCGCCTCCGAGCAGGGCTGGCTGCCGCCCTGACGCCTCCCGGGCGCGCATTCGAGCCCTCTCCCGCTCACGCCCGTGCGTGCAGCGCCCGCACGCCCGCGGCCACGCGTAGGAAGACCCCGCGGTCGAGCGCGGCCCCCTCCCGCCGGATCGAGCCGGTGGGCAGGAACAGCAGTCGGTCGAGGCGGACCTCGGAATCGCGTCGGCGGGCGTCCCAGTCGCCGGAGCCGACGTCCATCCAGTAGCGCCCGTTGCTCGTATCGGCCGCGCGGGTGCGCGAGTGGTCGCGGGAGGTGAGCTGGAGCCCGAGGAGGCCCCCCGGCAGCCGGGAGACGACGAGCACCGGCCGGTCCTTGCCGACGGTCGCATCCTCCTCGTACGGCACCCACGCCCAGACGACCTCGCCCGGATCGGCCTCGCCGTCGGCGTGGGCGTCGTGCCGCAGCGGGGGCAGGCCGGAGGCCGGCACGGTGTACTCCCGGGCCGGGCTCGCGGTCGGGGCCGGTACCCCGCCCCCCGCATGGCCGGTGGCGCTCCGGTTGGACGCGCGCGGCTCCCGGCGCGTGGCGCGAAGGGTCCGGGCGAGGGCCCGGCCGACCCTGCGCCACATCCTCTCTCCGGGCTTCATGTCGGCACCCTATCGGCCGAGAGTTCCGGGCCGCGAGCGTTCCGACAGCAGCCGTCAGGGGATGAGCATGGCCTTGATCGACCGGCGCTCGTCCATCGCGCGGTAGGCGTCGGCCGCCTGTTCCAGCGGCAGGGTCAGGTCGAAGACCCGGCCGGGGTCGATCCGCCGCCGCCAGATGAGGTCGATGAGCTCCGGCAGGAAGCGGCGCACGGGTGCCGGGCAGCCGTGCAGGTGCACGGCGGACTGGAACAGCTCCGGGCCGGGCACGTCGCCGTGTGGGAGCCCGACGAAGCCGACATGGCCGCCGGGGCGGGCCGATCCGATCGCCTGCTGCATCGACTCCGCGGTGCCGACCGCCTCGATCACCGAATGGGCGCCGAGCCCACCGGTCAGCTCACGAACCCGGGCGGCGCCGTCCTCGGCCCGTTCGGTCACGATCTCGGTGGCGCCGAACTCGAGCGCAAGCCGCCGGCGGTCGGCGTGCCGGGACATCGCGATGACCTGCTCCGCCCCGAGTCGCCGGGCCGCGAGCGCGGCGAGCAGGCCGACCGCGCCGTCGCCGACGACCGCGACGGACCTTCCCGGTCCCGCCTCCGCCGCCACGGCGGCGAACCAGCCGGTGCCGAGCACGTCCGAGGCGGCGAGCAGCGAGGCGAGGAGGTCGTCGTCCGGGTACTCGGGAGTGGCCACGAGCGTGCCGTCGGCCCAGGGGATGCGGGCCCGCTCCGCCTGGGTGCCGATGCCGCCCATGCCCACGAAGTGGACGCACCGGGACTGGTAGCCGGCCGTGCAGATCTCGCACGTGTTGTCCGAGGCGATGAACGAGCCCACGACGAACTCACCCGGTACGACCGTGCGCACCTGTGGGCCGATCTCCTCGACCACCCCGACGTACTCGTGGCCCATGGGCTGGTCGCGCACCTCCCGGTCGCCCCGGTAGGGCCACAGATCCGAACCGCACACGCACGTGGCCACCACCCGGATGATCGCGTCCGTCGGCTCGCGGAGCCGCGGATCGGGCCGGTCCACCACGCGTACGTCCCCCGGGGCGTGCATGACGACTGCGCGCATCTCGACCACTCCTCCCGCGCCGGCGACTCGTGCCTTCCATGACACCACTCGGTGGCCGACGGCGCGAGGTGGACGGGCGCTCAGTCCTCTTCGGGTGTCAGCAGTTCCTGCCGCTCCGCGCGGACGCGGTCGGCATCCTCGGTGTTCCCGCGGCTCTCCAAGAGGTCGGCGAGGGTCGTGAGCCTGTGCGCGAAGTCGTGTCCATGAAGGGTTCGATTCGCGCGAGTCAGCTGCCGGGATATATCGGCGGCGCGCCGAGCGACGGGGAGCGCGGACTCCGGGTCGCCGGACCGCGTGAGTACCCGAGCGTACGTATCGAGCGACGAGGCCAGAGCCGGCAAATTGGCTGCAGGGTTGGCACTGGCCAGTTCCTCGCGGATCGCAACCGACCGCTGTGCGGCCGCCCGCGCATCCGATACGTGCCCGAGGCGGTCAAGAGCTGTGGCGTATGTATTGAGCGTGAGGGCCAGACCGGGCAGATTGGCCATCTCGTTCTCTTGCACGAGCTGGGTGCGGATCTCGAGTGATCGTCGAGCGGGCGCGAGTGCTTCGTCGACGGCCCCGGTCTGAAGCAGGATATGGGCGAGGTTGTTCAACGCGGCACTGAGCTCGGGCAGGAAGATCGTCGGGTAGCGCTTCGTCAACTGGTCGAATACGTCGATCGAGCGTCGCGTGACATCGAGCGCCTCCGTGTCGTGTCCAGCTCGGAAGAGTTGGACGGAGTAGTTGGTCAAGGCGAGTGCGAGGCTTGGATTCGGCTCATCCGGGGTCGTGGGTAGGACTCTCTCGAAGGTGTCGACTGCGCGTGCGGCGAGGTGGAGTGCCTCCTCCTCGCGACCGACGGCGCGGAGCCTGTTCGAAAGATTGCTCAGCGACGTGGCAAGGCCGGCGAGGTAGAGGTCCGGATAGTCCTGCGCCAATCGTTCACGGATCCGCACGGCGCTCTCGGCAGGCCGTAGAGCCTCCATGTGTCGACCGGCGTGTGCGAGGTCGATGGCGTAGTTGTTGAAGGCCTTGGCGAGAATGGGTAGATAGGCATCAGGTAGGTGATCGGCCAACTCCGCGTGGAGTCCGACCGCGCGCTCGCTCATCTTGAGCGCCGCGGGGTGATCGCCCACTGCGGCGAGTGAGTCAGCCGCGGTTGCGTATGCGTCTGCAAGTTCGGGCAAATACCGTTTCGGGTCGGAGTCTGCGAACTGTTCGTAGCGCTCCACTGCTTCGATCGCCGAGTCCACGGCGGCACGGTGCTCCCCGACCTGGGACTGGGTGAGGGACAACTCCGTGAGTAGGCGCGAAAGACGCGGTTGCTCCGCGGGATCCGAATCGGCCAGCAGTCTCTGCCGATCGACCCGGACATGGAGGGGCTCGTTCAGTCGAGTATTCGCAGGGGTGATGCTCGCACCGCGCGAGCCGGGCCCGGCGACCGGACCCGTATCTCCGCTGAGAAGAGCCCGCGTCGCCGCCGGCATGCGGGCCTGGCCCATTCCCGCGGTGGCCCGGATGATCGCGTTCTCGTCGTCGAGGATCGCGCGGGCGATCCCCATATAGTCCCAGGCGAGCGCGGACTCCGCCACGCCGGGCTCGGCCAGGCGCATCAAGACGAGGTGTTCGTCCTCGATGAGCGCGGGCCGATGGTGGAGTTGGAACATACGCACCGCATCGATGCTGAATTCGGCGGGGTTGGCCGGCGCCAGCAGGAACCGTTCGGCCTCTCGGGCTCGCGCTTCGTCACGTTCAGTGCTGGTCCAGCCGGCGCCCCGGTGCTCACCGTCGAGCGGAACCCGGGAGAGCACGACGTTGAGAGTGGGGCGGCCCTCGCGAGCGAGCGGAGCGAGGGACCGAAAGACCATGCGGGTGCCATCGCGCTGTTCGGGCAGGTCGAGGTAGAGCGCATACACCTCGTCCGCCAACTCGGAGAGCACGAGCGAGTTGCTGTTGGTGATCCCCGTGCGAGCGTCGATGAACACGAGATCGGGCTCGAGGTCTTGTTCGATGCGGTCGAGAAGACGCCCCATGAGATCGACGGCCGAGCCGTCGTCCACCCGGGCGTCGAAGTTGAGCCGCTGGAGCTGACCGAAGTAGTTGGGAGAGGAGAGATCGCCTGCGGGCATGAGCCAGAGCGAACCACCCTGATCGACGATGCCGACGTTCGGGGCGAGGTCCGGTTCGAGGAGGTAGCCGTCCAGCGAGTCCGGCTCCTCGTCGCCCAGGGCGGTGTCGAGGAGCCAGCCCACGAGACCGCTGCAAGTGGTGGCGGCGGGATCGACGCCGAACTTGTACAACGCACCCGGGGCCTCGAGGTCCATGTCGATGACCACGACCTTCTTGCCCGCGATCGCACAGAACGCCGCGACGTTGGCAAGGGCCAGGGTGCGCCCAGTGCCGCCCTTATAGCTGTAGAACGCAATCCGCTTCACGCCGCCATCCCGAAGAATCCGCGACTTCGATCGAGCCGGTGCGGCTGCTCGGGACGGTTCGGCCGCAGTGTCACGGGCTGCCTCGGCGGGCGGGCCGCCTGGCGCAGGAGTTCCGCGAGCTCCTTCACCAGCGCCGGGTCCGCCGCCACGGTGTCATGGTCGAGTAGGCGTGAGATCACGCGGGTGACGTCGAGGTTCTGGGTCGGACGTGCCAGCTCTTCCCGCAGGAGGGGAAGCAGATCACGCGCGAGTCCGCGGCTGAGCGGAATGTCGGTCGGAAGAACGCGCGTCGTGGGAATACGTGCCTGGACCGCTGCCTCGAGTGCCGCCCAGGTGTCGAACTCCCGATCGATCCGGTCGAGACCGTGCTCACCGATGGCCCATTCGACCTCTGCGATGCCGATTTCGATCGGGGCGCCCGGACGGTAGGGGGTGTGGCGCCGGTAGGTGCCGTCGGCATCCCGGGAGATATACACCTCCCCGTACCGGGCGGCGGCGACGAGGACCTTGCTCATGTGACCTCCTCGAGGATCGTCAGGCGGAGTCGACCCGATTCCTGTTCGTGTCGAAGCTCCGCGAGCAGCAGGGCGGAGTCCTCGATGTCCGTGGCGTCCTCCGAGCCGAGTCCGCGCAGGGCTGATCGGAGCACGTCGTCCTTGTATCGGCGCGCGACCCGGATCTCCGCGACATCGCTCATCGGTCGCTGGCCGGCCCGGCAGACGAGTTCGACGAGGTCGTGGTTCTCGTCTCCCTCGGACAGAAGCATCGGCCATCGGGGCCGTGGGGATGAGGGAATCCGGGCGGCGAGGCGCGCGACGGCCACGTCGGCGCGTGAGTCCCAGCCGGCCACATCCTCGCTCAACCGAGCCGCGTGGAAACGACCCCCATGACCGTATTCGGCAGCGCTGTTGTGCGGCACGACGATCGGCTCGTCCCCGTCGAGGGCCGGATACGAGAGCCGAAACGGTCCATAGCGGTCGTCGCCGGGGCAGTCGGGAATATCCAGCGTCCCGTAGACCGCCCGCGTGTACACGCCGATGCCGCGCTCGAAGGCCGCTCGCCGCTCTCCCCAGGAATTGCCGTAGGTCAGCCGCTCCGCCTGCGTCTCGCCGACCTCCGCCGCGCGTACGTCGAATGTGCTGACGATGGTCGGGGGCTCGAGGCCACGGAAGCGGAGCAGCTTGCGCGCATCGACGTTCGTGCCGATGAGGCTCGTGCGTGCGACATCGCGGAAATCGGAGTGGGCGGTGCTCCGCTCGCACACCTCGTCGGCGCGCTCGCGCCAGCGTGGCGCATTCCGCTCGGTGCACGCCTCGACATCCATGAACAGAGCCTATCCCGGCCCCACCGACATTCCCGATGGCACAACGACGTGGGGAGTCGCTGCCGGGCTCGGCAGCGACTCCCCACGTCGTCGGTCGTCCCGCAGTCAGTCGGTCTCGACGACGAGCGGGTAGACCCCGTTCTCGTCGTGCACCTCCCGGCCGGTCACGGGCGGGTTGAACACGCAGACCATCCGCATCTCCTCGTCGGCCTGGAGCGTGTGCTTCTCGTGCCCGTTGAGCAGGTAGAGGCTGCCGTCGCGCAGCTCGTGCACCTCACCGGTCTCGAGGTTCGTGATCCGGCCCGAGCCGCCGACGCAGTACACGGCCTCGACGTGGTTCTGATAGTGGAACGTCGAGGTGGTGCCGGCGAAGATGGTCGTCTCGTGCAGGGAGAAGCCGACCTTCTCCCGGGCGAGGATCATCCGGCGGCTGCGCCAGTTCTCGGTGACGATGTCGCGGTCGGTCTCGTCGAAGTCTTCGATGTTGGTGACGATCATGATGGGTTCCTCGGGCTCAGACGGCGGCTAGTTCGGGCGTGCGGACGACGCTGGCGACCGCCTCGGCGAAGATGTCGAGCCCAGCGGTCAGGTCGGCCAGGCCGATCGTCAGCGGCGGCATGAGCTTGACCACCTCGTCCTCCGGCCCGGAGGTCTCCACCATAAGCCCGCCGCTGTAGCACGCGGCGGCGATCTTCTTGGCGGCCGTGGGGTCGCTGAACATGATGCCCGCGAGCAGCCCGCGACCACGCACGTAGCCGCCGCTCTGCACGGCGATCTCCTCGAGCCGGGCGTGGAACGCGGCGATGACGCCGGCCACCTCGTTCTGGAAGTCGTCGTCGGCCCAATACGTCTCCAGGGCCGCCGTCGCCGTGACGAACGCCGGAGCATTGCCGCGGAAGGTGCCGTTGTGCTCGCCCGGCTCCCACACGTCCAGCTCGCGACGGAACATCGTCAGCGCCATCGGCAGGCCGTAGCCGGAGATCGACTTCGACACGGTGACGATGTCCGGGACGATGCCGGCCTCCTCGAAGGAGAAGAAGGTGCCCGTGCGGCCGCAGCCGGCCTGGATGTCGTCGACGATGAGCAGCACGTCGTGACGCTTGCAGAGCTCGGCCAGGCCGCGCAGCCACTCGGGCCGGGCGGCGCGCAGCCCGCCCTCACCCTGGACCGTCTCGACGATGATCGCGGCCGGCTTGTCCACGCCGGAGCCGGAGTCGCCGAGCACACGGTCGAGCCACAGGAAGTCGGGGGTCTCGCCGTCCAGGTAGTCGTCGTAGGGGATGGTCGAGCTGTGGCTCAGCGGGATGCCGGCGCCCTTGCGCTTCATGCCGTTGCCGGTGATCGCGAGCGAGCCGAGGGTCATCCCGTGGAATGCGTTCGTGAACGAGAGCACGTGCTCGCGCCCGGTCACCTTGCGGGCGAGCTTGAGCGCGGCCTCGACCGCGTTCGTGCCCGTGGGCCCGGGGAACATGACCTTGTAGTCGAGCCCACGGGGGGACAGGATGAGCCGGTCGAACGTCTCGAGGAAGGTCCGCTTCGCGGGGGTCTTCATGTCGAGCGAGTGGACGACGGCCCCGGACTGCAGGTACTCGAGCAGCGGTGCGAGCAGGGTGGGGTTGTTGTGGCCGTAGTTGAGCGCGCCGGCGCCCGAGAAGAAGTCCAGGTACTCGGTGCCGTCCTCGGCGCGCTGCCGGCAGCCGGAGGCGGCGACGAAGGTCGCAGGCCAATTGCGCGGGTAGCCTCGAACCTCGGATTCCAGGGTGTCGAAGACGTCGGTCGTCACGGGTGTGTCCTTTCCTCTCGGCGGGGTGCCGAAGTGAACTGTCTGGTGGAGCTGTGAGTCGACGGGCGGGATCGCCGCATCGACCGGTCTCAGGAGAGCGGTCCGATCTCGAAGAGGTACTCGGTCTCGTGGGAGTCCGGGTAGTGCTCCGGGGTGAAGAGCGCGGTGCGCGAGCAGGTGGCTCCGCGACGGTCCGCGAACCCGGTGAACAGCGAGATCGAGGCCGTGTTGTCCGCGGTGATCGTGGTCTCGAGCCGGTCCGGCCGGGTGGCCTCGACCAGGTGATCGAGCATTCCCTTCGCCAGCCCGCGACCACGGAAGCGGGCGTCGGTGGCGACCTGCCAGATCATCAGGGTGCCCGGGGCGTCGGGACGGAGGTACCCGGTGATGAACCCCGCGAATGCACCGTCGATCACGGCCACGACGGAGGTCTGTGCGAAGTCCCGGCACCACAGCAGGTAGGCGTAGGAGGAATTGAGATCCAGCACGCCGGTGTCCCGCGCCAGGCGCCACATGGGACTGCCGTCGGCGAGGGTGGGGGAGCGGAATTCGGGGGGACTCGGAACGGTCGGATCGGGATCGGTAACGGGGTCTGCGCTTATGTCAGGCATCGCGTTCCAACCTAACGAGTAGAGCGGCCACGTCAAGGGCGGAAAAGCCGGAATTGACTCATTTTGCCCCCGCTTGACCCGGTGGGCCCGCTCGGGGCGACCTGCGATCTGCCGCGGGCCGTCAACGTAAAGTCCGCATCGAGGGGAGCCCTCGAGACGGCCGCTGCCATCGTTATCGATTCGTGACCGAGATGTGTCACAGGGTGATGTCGGTCACGGCGAAAGCGGTGGACGGGGGGCCTCAGCGGCCGAACAGGATCCGGCGAGGGGTGGCGAGGGAGAGCCGCCGGGCGCCCGCGCGGCCCATGCGCCGGTCGAGGGCCCGGGCGGCCGCCGAGATGAGCACGTTGACGACGATGTAGACGATCGTGACCACGAGGTAGGTCTGCACGAGATCGCCCGTGTTCGCGATGAGCACACGGCCGCTCTGCAGCAGCTCCGCGTAGGAGACGACGTAGCCGAACGCCGTGTCCTTGACCACGATGACCGCCTGCGCCACGAGGGAGGGGATGACGATCCGCAGGGCCTGCGGCAGCACGATCGAACGGAACGTCTGCCCCGGGGTGAGCCCGATGGTCAGGCCCGCCTCGGTCTGCCCGCGGGGAAGGGCGAGGATGCCGGCCCGGAACACCTCGGCGATGACGGCCGAGGCGCACAACGAGATCGGCAGCACGAGCTGGGCGAACCGGCTCGCGTTGATCCCGTACGCGGGCAGCGCGAACATGAACACGTAGATGACCAGCAGCACCGGGATCGCCCGGAAGAGCTCGATGAAGGCGATGCACGGCCACCGCAGCGGCGGGAGGTGCGAGAGGCGCCCGAGCGCGAGCAGCAGCCCCGCGGGCACCGAGATGAGGCCGGCGACCGCGGCGGCCACCATCGTGTTCTTCAAGGCAACACCGAGGTAGCGCAGCGTGCCCGGCTCGGTGAACGTGCGCCACTTCGAGGGCGCGAGCGCCCCCGAGGCGGAGAAGCGGTAGACGACGAAGGCCGCCAGGCCCGCGAGCGCGAGGAGCGAGAGCCAGGTGAGGAGGCGGATCCACCGGCGGGCCCGCGGCCCGGCCGTGTCGAAGACGGCGTGGGCGCTCACCTGAGCACCTGCACCCGCGCCTCGACCCGCGAGCCGATTCCGGCCGCGAGGAGGGAGATGACCGCGTAGATCACGGCGACGACGCCGAAGGTGACGAGGCCGAGGGCCTCCTTCGAGTTGATGAGCGAGGCCGTGTAGGTCAGGTCGGGCTGGCCCACGACGGCGGCCATCGAGGAGGAGAGCAGGATCCCGATGAACAGGGTCACGAGCGGGCCCACGACCGAGCGGGCCGCCTGCGGGACGACCAGGTGCCGCATGATCCCCAGGAAGGACAGCCCGATCGCCCGGGCCGCCTCCACCTGGCCGGCGCCGACCGTGTTGATCCCGGTGCGCAGGGTCTCGCACGCGAACGCGGTGCCCACGGCGGTCGTGGCGAGGATGACCCCGGGCAGGAACCCGGGATTGAAGCCGATGTCGGGCAGGCCGTACACGACCAGCACGACGAGCGCCACGAGCGGGACGTTGCGGAAGATCTCCACGTAGACCGAACCCACCGCCCGCAGCGGCGGTATCGGGCTGATCCGGAACACGGCGAGGATCGTGCCGGCCGCGAGCGCCCCGGCGAACGAGATCCCGGTGATGCGCAGGGTGAGCCACAGCGCCGACGCGAGCGTCGGCACGTAGTGCTCGATCAGAACGCCCATCGCATCCTCACTCCCCGCCTGTCACAGGCCGGTGTCCCCGGGCGTCGGCGGCGCCGGCGGGGTGTCCAGGCCCGTGCGGTCGCCGATCGTCAGCTGCCACACCTTCGCCCACGTGCCGTCGTCGGTGATCTGGGTGAGGAACTCGTTGATGAAGTCGACCGCGTCCGAGTCGGAGTTCACGCCGATGCCGTACAGGTCACGCGGACCGAACGCCTCGCCGACGAGCTTGACGTCGTCCTCGGCCACGACGGCGTTGAGGAGGAGGGTCTCGTCGATGACGTAGGCGTCCGCGTTGCCCTGCTGCACGGCGGCGAGGGCCTGGGCGTGGTCGGGCAGTGCGACGATCTCCGCCTCGGGCGCCTCCTCCTCGAGGAGCGTGACGCCGGTGGAGTTCGCCTGGGTGGCCACCTTCTTGCCCGCGAGGTCCGCGATCGAGGTGATCTCCTCGTTGTCCTTCGTGACCAGAATCCCCGCCTGGGAGCTGTAGTACGGGCCGGCGAAGGCGATCCGCTCGGCTCGCTCGGGGGTGATCGAGTACGTGGCGATGACCGTGTCGACCGTGTTCTGCTCGAGCAGCGACTCGCGGGTGTCCACCGTGACCTGCTGCAGGTCCGTGCTCACCTCGCCGAGGATGTATCGGCTGAGCAGCTGAGAGATCGCGGCGTCGAAGCCGCGGGCCTCGCCGCTCGTGGGGTCGAGCAACGAGAAGAGCTCGGAGGTCTCGGTGCCGCCGACCTCGAGCACACCGGCCTCGCGCACGCCGCTGGCCCACTCGTTGGCCTCGACCGTGGCGTCGTCGGCGACCGGTCCCGAGCCGATGAGCTCCGTGTAGGCGTCACCGCCGCCGGAATCCTCGGCAGAGCAGGCCGCCAGGGACACGGCCGTCATGGCCGCGACGGCCAGGACCGCCAGGGGGGTGCGGGTTCTTCTCATCTGTCTCTCCTCGCTCTGTGACCGGACACCGCATCCGGGTCGCATCCTCATCGGTGCGCACGTCTTCGAAGGGTACGCATCCGCCCCGGCCGCGGGGGAGCGAAGCGGCCCGCGGCTTCGGAATTCGAGACGTCGTCCGCGATGTGAGACGACGAGCGGGAAGGAACGGGCCCGGCCCGGCGTTGGACCGATCGCACCCCACGCCCTCACGACGACCTGCGACGAAACGGACCCCGCGGTGGACTACGGCCACGACCTGCTCTTCGGATCGTTCCTCACGCCCTCGAACCGGGCGCCGGAGGAGGTGGTCGCGCTGGCAGAACACTCCGAGGCCGTCGGGCTCGACCTCGTCACGTTCCAGGATCACCCCTACCAGCCGGCCTTCCTCGACACGTGGACCCTGCTGAGCCACGTCGCCGCCCGCACGAGTCGGATCCACCTGTCCGGGAACGTGCTCAACGTGCCGCTGCGCAACCCGGCCGTGCTCGCCCGCTCCGTCGCCACCCTCGACCTCCTCAGCGGCGGCCGCGTGGAACTGGGGCTCGGCACGGGCGCGTTCTGGGACGCGATGGTCGCCCTGGGCGTCGACCGGCTCACCCCCGGCGAGGCCGTGACCGCGATCGGGGAGGCGAATGAGCGTATCGACGACGCGGCCGCCTCCGTGGGTCGCGCCCCCGCGGCGATTCGTCGCCTCCTCAACATCGGCGGGCGCTTCTCCGGACGGCGCGCGCCCGGCATGTTCGCCGGCACGCCGCAGCAGTGGGCCGAGCAGCTCGCGGAGCTCGCCACCGAGTACGGAACGAGCGCGTTCATCCTCGGCAGCGACGACCCGACCGACCTGACCGTCTTCGGCCGGGAGGTCGCCCCCGCGGTCCGTGAGCTCGTCGCCGGCGCACGCGCATGACCGACTACGGCCACCCGCTGGAGTTCGGGCTCGCGCTCGAGGCCGGCACCGAGGACCCGCACGCGCCGGTCCGCCTCGCACGGCTCGCGGAGGAGGCGGGCCTCGACCTCGTCACCGTGGGGAACCCCGAGGCGGATGCCGGCGGCCCCGCCGAGCCCTGGACCGTGCTCGGCTGGATCGCCGGACGCACGAGCCGGATCCGCCTCGCCGCCACCGGTGTGCGCACCGCCGATCACAACGCCGCCGTGCTTGCCCGGGCCATCGCGAGCCTCGACCTCCTCGGCGGCGGCCGGGTCGAGGCCGGCCTGACCGGTGAGGACGCCGACGACTCCGAGCTCGTCGAGGCACTGACGATCATCCGCGGCATGTGGGACGCCGGCCGGCCGGGCCGGCTGCACGCCGACGGCTCCCGCCACCGGGTCGCCGGCGCCGAGCGCGGGCCCGCACCGGCGCACCACCTCCCCATCCACCTGAGCGGCGACTCACCGGAGCAGCTCGACCTCGTCGGCCGCCACGCAGATGGCTGGCTCGTCCCGGCCGGAATCATGAGCCTCGACCGGCTCACCGGCGCCCATGAGGCGATCGATACTGCCGCGATCGCAGCGGGCCGCGACCCCCGGGAGGTCCGGCGCATTCTCACGCTGACGGATGTGCCCGACCTGACCGGGCGAGGAGGCGGCCCCCACCCGCGGGTGGCGGACCTGGTGGCGCTCATCGTCGACGGCGGGGTCGCCACGATCCTGCTCGCGACCGGCGACGTCGCCGGTGCCGAGCGATTCGCGCGGGTCGTCGTGCCCGCCGTGAGGGCGGCGGCGGCTACGCGGCGGACACGGGCCGGCACCCGGGTGAGCTCCGTCGTCCCCACGCGGGTACGGCGCCGGCGCCGCGAGGGGATCGACTACGACGCCGTTCCGACCGCCCTGCGGGCCGACGCGGTCGAACCCGGCGACGCCGGCTACGGGGCGGTGCGCTCGAACTACGTCCGCGGGGGCGCGCCCGGTCTCGTGCTGCGGCCGCGCTCGGCCGGCGAGGTGGCGCTCGCGCTCGAGTGGGCACGCACCCAGCCCGTGGACCTCGGGGTGCGCAGCGGCGGTCACGGCTTCTCCGGCCGCTCGACCAACGACGGCGGGATCGTCATCGACCTGGGCCACCTGCGCTCGATCGACGTGCTCGACGAACGCACCCGGCTCGTGCGGATCGAGCCCGGGGCCCGCTGGGGCGACGTGGCGGCCGCCCTGCGCCCCCACGGCTGGGCGCTCAGCTCCGGCGACTCCGGCGGGGTCGGCGTGGGCGGGCTCGCCACCGCCGGCGGCATCGGGTTCCTCTCCCGCGCGCACGGGCTGACGATCGATCGGCTGCGCGCGGTCGAGGTGATCCTCGCCGACGGCTCCCGGGTGCGGGCGAGCGAGAGCGAGAAGGCGGACCTGTTCTTCGGCATGCGCGGGGCCGGATTCAACTTCGGCATCGCCGTCGCGTTCGAGTTCGAGGTGGCGGAGGTCGGCGAGATCGGCTTCGGCCGGCTCGTCTTCGACGTGACCGCGGACATCGCGGGCTTCCTGCAGCGGTGGGGTGCCGCGGTCGAGGCGTCCCCGCGGGAGGTGACGAGCTTCCTGCTCATGGGCGGCTCGCGGGACGGCCGCTTCCTCGCGCAGACGATGACCGTGGTCGACTCCGACGATCCCGACACGATCGTCTCCCGGCTGCAGCCGCTGGCCGCCGTGGCCCCGATGGTCGACCGGCAGGTCGCGCTCCTGCCCTACGACGCCCTCGTGAGCGCGGGCCCCCGCACGGGGCATGCGGGCTCCGGCGAGCCCGCCGCCCGGTCCGGGCTGCTCACCCGCGTGAGCGCCGACTTCGCCCGCGACGCCGAGCTGCTCCTGCGCGGCGGCGGCACCTACTTCTTCCAGATCCGCGCCCTCGGGGGCGCGACCACGGACGTCGCACCGCACGAGACGGCCTTCGCACATCGCAGCGCCCAGTTCTCCGTACTGGCGATGGGGACCCCCTCCCGGCTCGACCCGCTGTGGGAGCCGATGCGCTCCCACTTCGTGGGCCTGTACCTGAGCTTCGAGACCGATCGCAGCCCCGAGCGACTGGCCGAGGCGTTCCCGCCGGCGACCCTCGCCCGGCTGCGCGACCTCAAGCGCCGCTACGACCCGGAGAACGTGTTCCGCGACAACTTCAACATCGAACCGCGTGCCCCCGGCGAGCCGCCCCGATAGGCAGGCGGGACGGGGGTGGGCCGGGGCGCGAGCGAGCACCGCCCGGGGGTGAGCGCGGGGTGAGGCGGCGGGTGAACATGAGGCCGTCCCACGGGCCGGAGCCATTCCCGGGGATCGGACGCCCGTGGGAGACTGGCGGTGCTATGACAGCCAGCGAGGTGCCCGCCGCGAGGCCGGAACCCGATTCGTTCGCACTCGGTGACCCCGTCCCACCGGCGCAGCCCGGGATGTCGCCGCCGACGAACCCGGTCCCGGCCTCGGTGGTCGGGCTGCGCCGGGAACAACTGCTGCGCCGGCTCGACCCGGTCGCCCGCGATCACCTCGGCCTGCTCGTCGCCCCGGCCGGCAGCGGGAAGACCACGCTCATGGCCCAGTGGGCGGAGTCTGCGGCGATGCCCGTGGCGTGGTGCCGGCTCGACGTCTCCGCGGCGACCGGACGGCTCCTCGACTGGCTGTGGCAGGCCCTCGGCGCGCATGTGCGCCCGAACGGGGCCGCGCCCGCCGACGTGGCCGAACTGGCCCGGCTCCTGCGGGACCATCCCGGCCGGCTCCTGCTCGTGATCGACGACCTGCACGCGATCGCCGAGAGCGCCATGACCGCCGAGCTCGAGCGGTTCATCCTGCTCGCCCCGCCCAACATCCGCTTCCTGCTCGGGTCCCGGGTGTTCCCGCGCGTGAACATGGCCCGCAGCGAGCTGCCCCCGGTCGTGCTGCTCACCGGCGACGACCTGCGCTTCCGCACGTGGGAGGTGGAGAAGCTCTTCCAACAGGTCCATCGCGCGCCGCTGCCCCCGCACGACGTGGCGGCCCTGACGCGCTACACCCAGGGGTGGGCGGCCGCACTCCAGCTGTTCCACCTGGCGACCGTCGGCCATCAGCACGTCGACCGGCGCCGAGCCGTCGAGGCGCTCGCCGCCCGGCCCCGCTACGCGCAGCGCTACCTCTCCGAGCAGGTGCTCGCCACGCTGCCCGCCGCCACGCAGGAGTTCCTCGTGCGGACCTCGGTCTTCGACGTGCTCACGGCCCGCCGGTGCGATCTGCTCCTGGGGATCACCGACTCCCAGCGCATCCTGCGCGACCTGACCGACCGGCAGGCGTTCACCACGACCCTCGACGGCGGGGTGACCTTCCACTACCACGACGTGCTGCGGCGCCACCTGGAGACGATGCTGCGCGAGGAGCTGGGGGCCGAGGCGACGCACGCCTGGTACCGGATGGTCGCCGACCTGCTCGAGGCCGAGCGGGCGAACGTCGAGGCCCTCCGTGCCCGCGCCCGGGGCGAGGACTGGGAGGGAGTGCGCGAACTGCTGCGCCACGACGGCCACCGGATCGTCGGCGGCACCGAGGCCGGTGGCGGCCCGAGCACGTGGGCCCCGCTGCTCCCGCGCTGGCTCACGGAGGCCGATCCCTGGTGCGGAGTGGCCGAGGCCCGCCGGCTGTACAACGACGGCCGGCTCGCCGCCGCCGACCTCGAGGCCCGCAGGGCCCGCGAGGCGTTCACCCAGGATGTCGGCAGGCGGATCTGCGATCGGATCATCGCCGACGTGGCGGCCTGGCGCGATCCCACCGCGACGCCGAGCCCGAACCCGACGTGGGGCCACCTGCTGCGCGCGGCCGTCCGGCGGGACCCGCTCGCCGCGGCCCGGGCGGCTCGCGAGGTCGATGGGCCGGCCGGCCGACTCGTCGAAGGCCTCGCCCTCGCGTTCGCCGGCCGGTGCATCGACGCGACGGCCGTGCTCAGCGCACTCGTGGCCGCGGCCGATCCCGAGGCCCCCTCCGGGCACGCGGCGAGCCTCGCGCTCGTGACGATCCGGGCGCTGCTGCGCGGACCGGACGAGAGCACGGCCTCCCGCTTCGACGACATCGCCGCCGACACGGGCCGGCTCGGCCTCACCTGGCTGGCGCGGCTCGCCACGGGCCTCTCGCTCGCGCTCGGTCAGTCCCGCACCCGCCGCGACCTCGTGGCACTCGTGGCCGAGCACGAGGCCCGCGGCGACCGGGGTGCGGGCGCGCTCATCGCGATGGTGACCCTCCTGTCGCAGTGCCGGCACGATCGCGGCCGCGCCGGTGACCTCCTCGATCTCGGCCAGCGACTGCGCAGCATGGACGCCGCGACCCTCGCCGTGTGGTGCGAGTCGATCGGGGCCCTCATGGCCGCCTCCCAGGGGCTGCCGGACGCCGACCGGCTCGCCCGCGGGGCCGAGGACGCGGTGCGTCATGCCGCCGTTCCCGGGGCCGCCCCGTTCGCCTACGCCGCGCTCCGGCACGCCGATCCCGCACGCCGGGACGACTACCTGGCGCTCGCTCGCGGCGCCGCCATCGACGTGGACCTCGGGCTGCGGCCCTGGGAATGGTTCGCCCCGCACGAACCGCCGCCCACACCGTTCACACCACCCGAGCCGCCCGAGCCGCCCGGGCCACCCGGGCCGCCCGGCCAGACACGCGGCGCATCCACGGCGACAGGGTCCCGACAGGGCGAGCACGATGCGGGACCGCGGGTGCGGATGAGCTGCTTCGGCGGCTTCGCGTTCGCGGTCGACGGCCGGGCCGGCGACCTGAGCCGGCTGCGGCCCCGCGCCCGGGCGCTGCTCAAGTTCCTCGGCATCCATGCGGGCCGCCAGGTTCACCGGGACGCGATCGCCGACGCCCTGTGGGGCGACCTCGACTCCGATTCGGCGATGCGGAACTTCCAGGTGAGTCTGTCCACGCTCCGATCGGCGATCGAGCCCGGTGTGCCCGGGCGGGCGAGCCGCATCATCCAACGCACCGGGGAGGCCTACCGCCTCAATCTCGCGCCGGGCTCGCACGTCGACGTCCGCGAGTTCGAGGCGGCGCTGAACGAGGCGAAGGTCGCCCGCCTCGCCCGGGACGCCCAGGAGGAGCTGACGCAGCTCGCCCATGCGGTCGAGCTCTACCGCGGCGACCTGTTCCCCGAGGAGGGCGCGGCCGAGTGGGTGCAGGAACACCGCGAACGTCTCCGCGCGAGCGCCGCCGAGGCCGCCTCCGAGCTCGCCCGGCTCCACTTCGACGCCACCCGCTGGTCGGCGGCGGTCGCGACCGCCCAGCGCAGCATCGACATCGACCACTACCGCGACGACGCCTGGCGGCTCCAGGTCGCCGCCCTGCGCCGAGCAGGTGAACCCGCCGCGGCCGAACGCGCCGCGCGCGCCTACCGTGACATGCTCGGGGAGCTCGGCGTGCACGAGGTCATCGACCTCTGAACTCCACCTCCGCCACCGCCACCCGCGCGTCCGCGGGATCCTTGTCCGCCGGTGGATACGAGCTGAGCACGGTCATCCGCAGCGTCGTCACGTCGTCGAACCGGAGCAGGAGTTCCTGCGCCGTTCCCACGTCCTCGACCGGCAGGTCCTTGATCTGCCGGGTGCCGTCGCCCGTGGTCGCGCTGAAGCGCACCTTGCTCGGCCGTGCCTGCGCGAGCCGCTCCTTGTCCTGCGTCGAGGCACCCGAGGTGAGCAGCACGTGCACGAGCCGGAACGGTTCGTCGAAGGTGAACTCGATCCATTCCCCGTCCCCGCCGCCCGTGGCCTCCGGAGCCCAATAGTCGGTGTTCACCCCGTTCCGGGCGAGGTCCGCCCCGTGCCCCTTCTGCGAACTCGAGGCGGTCGCCGCGGAGGGGTTGAACACCTGATTGCCGTTGACCCGGTCGAGCACCACGTTGTAGCCGGTGGCCAGGCTCGAGCGGTAGATCCATCCGGCGGTGCCCGCGAGGGCGAGGATCACGAGCACCACGACCGTCTTCACCGGGAACCGGCGCCGCCGGGTCGTCGGCCGGGTCCCCGCCGTCGGGCCCGCGCGACGGCGGCTCCGGCGGAGCCTGCGCCGCTCCCGCCGGCTGAGCCGGCCCTGGACCGGAGCATCGATCAGGCTCGCTCCGCAGCGGCGGCAGAACTTGCGGTGGGGCGCGTTCCCGGCCCCGCAGGCGCCACAGATGAGGTCTCCGGGGGCCGGCGGCGGCTCCTCCGCCGGGGCCGGTTCGACGTGCCGACGCGGCTTCGGTGCCTGGGGCCGGACCGGGGCGGGTACGGCCGGTTGGACGCCGGCGGGTTGGACGGGGGCGGGCCGGACGGGGGCGACCGGCGTGGGCACGACCGCCTGCTCCGACGCGGCGTCGCGCGCCACCGCGTCGGAGGTCGCCGGGGACGACACCTCCTCGGGCGCGGCCGCGGGCGCCGCCGTCTCCTCGGCCGCGTGTCTCGTCGGTGCCGCCACCTGTGTCTCGGCCGGGGACTGGGGGACCTGATCGTCGGCCTTCTTCCGGTCGTCCCGGCGGCGCCGGGCACCCCGCCCGAGGGAACTCAACGCCGAGGTGGCCCGCCCGGTCATCGCCGGCGGCAGGCCGAGCGAGGAGGCGGCCTTCGAGGTCGCCTCGTACCCGGCCTGGGAGGCGGAGCTGCGGGCGCTGCCGGCCGGGGAGGACATGCCGGGGACATGCGGGACCGAGGAGCCGAGCGGGCCAGGCCGCAGGGCGGAGGCCGCCGTGCCACCCGCGCGACGCCCGGGTCGCTCGGGTCGCTCGGGTTGCCCAGTGGCCGCGGGCCCCGGCTCGGGCTCGGCGGGCTCGGTCGGCACAGCCGGCTCGGTCGGCACAGCGGGCTCGGTTGGCACAGCGGACGCCCGGGGAGGGGTGGCCGGGGCCGGGGACGGCGGCGGTGGAGGTGCAGGCGAGTGTGCACTCGTCGCACTCGCGGCCGACTCACTCCCCGACTCGGGCACGGACGCCGCGGGGGCCGGCGCGCCGGTCGAGCCGTGGGAGCCCCGGGTACTCGCCGTGTCAGCTGTGTCGGCTGTGCTGGTCGTGCCGACTGTGTCAACTGTGCTGGTCGTGCTGGTCGTGCTGGTCGGGTCGTCCCATTCGAGGTAGACGCCGCAGTTCCCGCAGAAGAGTTCGCCGTCCTCGTTGCGGGCACCGCATGCCGGGCAGGTCGTCATGGGCTCACCACCTCCACGGTGTGGGGAACATGGGCGGGCTTGAGTTCGGTCACGAGGGCCTCGAGTCGGTCGGCACGCACCGAACCGCCCGGCCTCGGGGTCACCCGCACGTGCAGGCGCGGGACGGGGTCACCGGGCACGTCCGCTCCGAACGAGGTGGACCAGGCGGCCGCCCCGTTCTCCGTCACCACCACCTCCCCGTCGACGAGGAGGTCGAGGGCGGCGCGCAGGCCGGCAGCCGTGCCGCGGCGCGCGTGCAGTCGCACGGCGCCGGCGACGACCTGGCGCAGCTGCTCGACGTCCCAGGCAGCGTCCACCTCGATGCCCACCCAGGTGGCGAGCCAGGTGAGGAAGTCCTCCGGCGCGAGTTCGGGGTCCACGTAGGCCCCGAGCCCGTCGAGACTGAGGAAGAGGGGGGCGAGCGACTCGTCGAAGGCGGCGAGGAACCGGCGGAGGAAGTCGTCGTCCTGGTACACGGCCGGCAGCCGCTCGATCAGGGGGAACGGGCTCGGAACGCCCGGGAGCCGGCCGCGCATCACCGGCCACCCATCGCCCGCACCTGGTGCTGGTAGGAGAACACGAGACCGTGCTGATCGATGGCGATCCGCTCGGTCGGCTCGCCCCGCTTGCCCGTGAGGGGATCGGCACCGAACACCTTGACGTCCTCGATGAGGTCGAGGCCGGGCAGACGCTGCAGCACGGCGTAGACCTCGCCCGCCTGCACGGGCCGCCCGAACGGCCACCCCGTGGCGTCGGGACCGCCGGTGAGCGGATCGAAATAGTAGTTGAGCGCGCGGACCGCCTCGGCCTCGAGTCGGGCGGAATCGGCCCGCGGGCGCGCCAGGATCCGCGCCACCACCGTGACCCCCTGGTAGAACGGCGGCTCCACGAGTAGCCGCGCACCGATCGGCCGCCGCTCGTCGAGATACGACGAGATCCGCGCGAGCGCCCGTTCGGAGGGGATGAGATCCTCGAGCGCCAGCCGGCCCTGGTCGTCGGCGACGGCGGCGGGCACGACGAGCAGGCGTACCCCGCCGCGGTCGTCCTCGCCATCGGCGACGACGCAGCGCACCCGGGCGATCGACGGCGCCGCCTGCCGCGCGAGCTCCTCGTAGTCCTCCGCGGTCACCGCCCGGTCTCGGGTGCGCAGGGTGATCGGCCCGCGGATCATGGCCTGATCGACGGTCTCGGCGGCCACGCCACCGAAGCCGGCACGCCGGTTCTCCACCCGGCTCACGAGCGGAATGAGGTCGCTCATGACCACGACGGTCCGGGCGGCCACGTTTCCGCGCGGCCCGCCGCCGGTGCGGTAGGAGGGAACCCGCATCGGCGCACCCTTGGGCGGAGTGTCCCCGTAGGTTCGCAGGGAGCCGTCCGCCTCCCGTACCGCGGGCGGGAAGTGGAGCTCCCCGGTGGCCCGGTCGAGCCGGAACACGGTCGCGGAGGCGTCGAGGCCGGCGAAGGAGTCGACCTCGGTCCACTCCCGCCAGCCGGAGCCGGCCGCCACCTCGAGCACGAACGGGCCGTCGCCGGGAACGACCGGTGCGTGGGCGAGCCGGAACACCTGGCCGGGGGTGCCCTCCGACAGCCCGAGGATCTCCTCGGTGATCGTCTCGGCGTGCACGGCGGGCACGGTCCCGCCGACCGTCACGGCGTTCATCGCGGCGATCGTCGGGGAGGCGCTGTACGTGGGATAGCCCGGATCCGGCTCGATCACGCGGCACCGCAGCCAGCCGGCGCGCTCGCCGGCGATGACCGAGGTCTCGTGCAGGGCCGGCAGGTGCAGGACCACCTCGCCGGACCGGTTGAGCCCGCCCGTGCCGTCCGAGTCGAGCTCGCACTCTCGCCACCCGCCCTCGGCCCACGCCTCCCAGCGCAGCGGCGGGAACCGCGGGTCCACCCCGCGTCCCTCGACCTGGGCGTCGATGTGGATCGACACGATGCAGCCCGGGGCCGCGTCGTCGAGGCCGACGAGCAGCGCGTCGCCGACGCGCGGCGGGGCGGGGGTGAACGCGGAGAACCGATCCCCCTCGCGCAGGTTCGCATCCCGGGAGGAGGGGTCGCCGTCCGCCTGTTCGACGAGCACGTGCGTGAGGGTGCGGGGCGGAACCACGAGATCGTGGGTCGTGGCGAACACCACGGGATCCTCGTTCTCCTCGCGGGGCGTGCATGCCGCCGTCCCCGCGGGAATGCGGACCTCCTCCGGCTGGGGCGCCGAGAGCCAGTACGTCAGGTCGGCCCGGGCCGCCGACGGCGGCTGCAGCTGCACGCCGATGAGCTCGAGGAACGTGACGAAGAGCCGGTCGGGCACGCGGTTGAGCCGGTAGGAGAGCTCGTCGACCATGTGCGCGAAGGTCTCCACGAGGGTCACGCCGGGGTCGGACACGTTGTGGTCGGTCCATTCCGGGCAGGTCGCCTGGATGCGCCGCTTGGCGTCGTCGACCAGGTCCTGGAACCGGCGATCGTCGAGATGGGGCGTGGGCAGCATGATCAGGCCTCCTCGTGGTCGGGGATGACGTAGAACGGGAACACCAGGTTGCGCGGGTCGTTGCTCCCGCGCAGGGAGTAGCTGATGTCGATGTAGAGCACCCCGGAGGCCGCGGCGTCGAACCTCACCGTGACCCCCTCGAGGTCGATCCGCGGCTCCCAGCGTTCGAGGGCGACCCGGACCGCGTAGGCGATGTCCCCGGCGGTCCCCGCGTCGGCGGGGGCGAACACGTAGTCGTGCACCCCGCAGCCGAACTCGGGGCGCATCGGCCGCTCGCCCGGAGCGGTGGCCAGGATGAGGCGGATGCTCTCCTCGATCTCGTTCTCGCCCGAGGTGAGCGCGATGCTCCCGGTGCGGCTCGTGCGCACCGGGAACGCCCAGCCGGAGCCGATGAAGTCCTCTGCCATCTCAGCCCTCCTAGTTGATCCGCACGATCGACCCGCGCACGACCGTCTGCCCGCTCGAGCTCAACTCGGCCGACGCGTTTCCCTTGACGGTCGCGGTCGCCTGCGCCTCGACCGCCACCGTCGAACCGGTGAGCTTGGCGGCGCCCGTCGCCTCCATGGTCAGGCCGGCGTTCGCCTTGATCGCCACGTCCATCCCGGCCAGCGAGAGCTTCTGCTTCGACTCGATCGCGATGGCGCCGTCCGCCTTGATGTCGATCGGCCCCGTGGATGCGAGCTCGATCCCGCCCTGCGGGGACTGAGTGAGGATGAGGCGCTGGTCGGAGTTCTTCGTGGCGATCGTGAGCGTCGCCCCGCCCTCGTCCTCGAACATCTCGATGAACATCCCCGTGCGGGAGGTGAACGACCGGCGGATCACCTGCCCGCGGGAGTTGAGGGTCTGGGGCCATCCGGTGAGCGGCTGGTCCTTGCCGTTGTACAGGCCCCCGAGCACGTACGGGGACTGGGCGTCCCCGTCCGCGAAGGCCACGAGCACCTCGTCGTTCACCTCGGGCAGCACGACACCGCCGCGCTTCGCGCCCGCGCCGGTCTGCATGACCCGCGCCCACCAGCTCTGTTCGGCGTCGTCGAGCGTCGGGAACTTGACCCGCACGCGGCCGTGCTTCTCGGGGTCGTTCAGGTCGGTCACGATCGCCGGCAGCAGGCCTCGATGAGCCGGATGCTCCGTGGCCGCGGCGCCGTTCCCGGCGGAGACGACGCCGTAGCCGGACCGCTCCGAGGCGGCGGCCACCGTCACGTCCGTGACGTAGCCGTTCACTGCATCGAACGTGTGCCGTGCGGCGGTGAGCGCGTACATGCCGTCGAAGGCGGCGCCCGCACCCTTGAGCGTGATCGCGGTGCCGGCGTGCAGGGCCGGGTTGCCGCGCAGCCGCGCATCCAGTTCCGCGAAGCCGCCGGCGCGGGCGGCCATCTCCGCCTTCGCGCGGGCCTCCGCCTGGGCCTGGCTCACGAGGCCGGGGGCACTGAGCAGCTGGGTGCCACCGCTGCGGCCGAGGGTCGCGGGGCTCTGGCTCAGCTGCGCGCTCGTGGACGCGGCCGGCGCCCGCCCGACCACGGCCTGCTTCGCCTTGGGGTCCCAGCCGTGGACCTCGGTGTCCTGGACCTGACCGCTCGCGGTCACGGTGCTGCGCAGGTGAATGACCTGGTCCGCGACGTCGATCTCGGTCGGGCCGCCCGCCGCCGTGGCGGCCTTCGTGGGCTGGCCGAACGTGAGGGTCGTGCCCTCCATGGCGATGACGGCGCCGTGGTCCGCGGCGAGCCGGCACAGGAAGTCCCAATCGGATCGTCCGTCCTGAAGCACGTGCGGGTAGATCGGACCGATCGAGGATGCCTTGCAGGTGAGCCCGGCCGCCCGCGCGACCGTCGTCGCGATGTCCGAGACCTTCTGGTCCGTGAAACTCGTGACCTTCGTGGCGCCCTGAAGCTTGTGCCGGTGATCGAGCCCGCGCACGATCGTGTACTGGCCCCGGGCGTCGATCTCCCGTTCGAGCGCGGTGACGGTCGCGGTGATGAGCGGCTCGGGCGGGCCGGGGCGGCTCGACTGCACGGCGACCTCGAGTGCGGCCCCGATCTTGATCGAGGCGGTCGAGAGCACCCGGTCGTGCGGATCCGAGAAGCGCAGGTGCACGAGGGCGGGCAGATGCACCGAGTCGTCGACGTACGCCTCGGTGATGCGCTCGGCGACCTGCGCCGGCAGCGGGCGCCCGTCCACCTTGACCACGACGGCGTACGAGAAGCCCTCAGGCACGGCCGGCCCCCTCACGATCGGCGGGGGCGCCGGTGAGCTCCTCGGCGGCCGGAAGCAGCACGGTGGTGCCGACCCGTACCCGGAACGGGTCGTCGATGCCGTTGACCTGGGCGACCTTGCGCCACAGTGCGGCCGTGCCGTATTCCTGGTAGGCGAGGGCGGCGAGCGTGTCGCCCTCGACCATGACGTGGGCGCGCCGGGGAACGAGCCCGCCGGAGGTCGGGTTCTGGCCCGGGGTGCTGCCGGAGAGCTCCTCGAGGGTCAGGGTGACGGCCGCCCGGATCGGCAGGCCGCCGGAGGAGAACATCGTGTACTTCGCGCTCACCTTCGAGACGTAGGCGAGGAAGCTCGTGATGCCGCCCCAGCGGAACATGACCCACGGCGGGGAGTCCCGGTCCTGGGAGTGGGAGGACCGGGTGGGCACGCAGCAGCCGAGCAGCAGCTCGACCTTCGACACCACGGAGTTGTCCTGCGTGGCCGAGGCGTCGAGGAACAACTCGAGGTCGAGCTTCGAGGGTTCGGGACCCTGATACTGCGGCGGGCCGCTGCTCTGA
Organism: Pseudactinotalea sp. HY160; assembly: GCF_009372055.1. Taxonomy (NCBI): domain Bacteria; kingdom Bacillati; phylum Actinomycetota; class Actinomycetes; order Micrococcales; family Cellulomonadaceae; genus Pseudactinotalea; species Pseudactinotalea sp. HY160. The sequence goes on from NZ_WHMT01000001.1 coordinate 255,461, forward strand.
TTGCCCGTTCCGGTCGCCCGGGCCCAACGCGCCGACTTCGCCACGGTCAGGTGGGTGGGGTTGAACTGGAAGTCCACCCGCTCGAGCCGCCCGCCGGGCTGGGAGAGGGTGCCGTCACGGGAGGGCTCGTACAGTTGCAGGTACGCCTTCTCGAACCGGGTCGGCGGCGCGGCGCCGCCGCCCGACCCGGTGGAGGTGGTGACGTTCTGGATCGCTACGGGCATCGTGGTCTCCTTCGACTCGTCACGAGATGAACCCGTGGTGGGCGATCTCGAGGGTCTCGGTCGCGATCTGGGGGGAGTCCGGGCTGAAGGAGGGCCCCGACCAGCGCACCGGCACCACCCCGTCGAGGCCCCACTGGGCCACGAGGGTTCCGTTCGTGGTCATCGCCTTGATGGTCGCGGTCTGGCGCTGATAGCCGCGGGTGATCCCCGTGATCCAGGTCGCGATCCGGCTCGTGTCCGCACCGAGTGGTCGGGTGAGCTTGATCGTGGGGTAACTGATCCGGCTCGGGAACTGCCAGGTGAACTGGTTGTTCCCGCCCTCCTGATGGGTCTCCAGGGACACCTCGGCGCCCAGGCCCTCGCAGCCTGTGAACGTGCCGAGCTGCTGATTGTCGATGCTCACGAGGAACTGGATCGTCACCGCGGTGTCGGTGTCTGCGAGCATGTCTCACCTCCTGTCGACGCGGTGCCCGCGCCGTTCCCGGTCGAGCAGGAGCTCCTGGCGTAGCCGCCGGAGCAGCGGATCGAGCAGTTGGCCGGCGAGCAGGTCGAGCTCCTGCGGCGCCATCTCCGCCCGGGCGGCACCCTCCTCGGCGGTCGGCTGCTGCGACTCGGGACCACTCGGGGTCCCGGTCGGGGGCGGATCCGCGGGCGCCGCGGTCTCTGGACGTTGCGGTGGCTGTGGCTGTGGCGGCTGCGGCAACGGCCGCGGCGGCGGCGAGCTCGGCCGTGACGGGCCACGGGCGGGTGCCCGCTGGACGACGTCCAGCGCCTCCGCCGGCCGCGGGGACGGCCTCGCGGTGTGTTGGACCGGGGGCACGGGGCCTGCGAGCACGGCGCCCGGGGGCACGGACCGGGCGAGCGATACCGGGCTGTCCGGCGTGAACGACGACGACGCGGAGGGTGAGAGCGGCGCGGCCGGGGAGAGCGGCGCGGCCGGGGAGAGCGGCGAAGGCGGGGAGGCCGTGTCGGTGGTGAGGGGGAGCGAGGCCGGTTCGTCCAGCGGCGTGCCGGAGCGCTGCAGGGTGGTCATCGCCCCGGCGAGGGGCGGGCTCGTGCCCGGCGCGAAGAGCAGTGGCCGTGACTCGGGGGCGGTGCGCTGGATCGATGCGGTGCGCGTGAGGAGCGCCGTGGTGCCGGGTGGCATGGGGCCGGGTGCCGTGGTGCCGGGTGCCGTGGTGCGGGCCGTCCTCGACGACGCGCTCTCCCGGTAGCCCGCGCCACCGGTGGAACGGACAACGGTGGACGGTCCGCCGGCGGACAGGCGACCGGTGGGCAGGTCGGCGCGGGTGGTCGGGTCGGGTCGGGCGGCCGGGTCGGCTCGGGTGGCCGGCGCCGGATCGCCCGGGGCCCGGTCGGTCAGCGCGTGGCCGGTCGGAGCACGGTCGGTCAGGGCCCTGAGCACGACGGGAGCGGGACCCGCTGTGCTCGCCGTGCCTGCTGTGCCTGCTGTGCCTGCTGTATGCGGGCGGGTCGATGACGGGGTCACCGCAGCCGTGGCGCGAGGAGTGGGGAGGTGCGCGGCGCGGGCGACGACCGGGGCCCCGAGCGTGGTGCCGCCGGGGCCTCGGCCGGGAGCACCGCTCGCCGGCGCCGCCGGCGACGTTGCCGGAGACGTCGCCGGCGAATTGGCTACGCCCGAATGACCGCTTGCAGATGCGGTGGGCGGCCGCGAACCGGGAGGGACGGACGGACCTGTCACGGACGTGTCCGGGGAGCCGGACGGCCGGGACCGTTCCGTCGTTCGTTGCACCCGAGCGGTGGGGGCGACAGGAGCGGTGGCGGCTGACTGCCGGATCGAGCCGTCCGGGCCGACCGAGCCGTCCAGGCCGATCGGGCCGATCGAGTCGATCGAGCCGGCCGGGGGGCCGGCCGGGGGGCCGGCCGGGGGGCCGGGGCCGGCCGATCCGGACTCGTCGAGCGGGAGGGCCGGCGGGCGATCGGCGAGAATCGCGGCCTCTGCCGACTCTGCCGCCTCTGCCGCCTCTGCCGACTCTGAGGACGCTACAGATCGTGAGATCGTGACGTCCGCGGACGGGGCCGGAGCGCTGGGCCGATCCACGGCGGGGCTCGAACCGGTCGAACCAGTCGAACCAGTCGAACCAGTCGAACCGGTCGAACCGGCGGAACTGGTCGCATCGCGGGAACTCGCAGCCTCGGTCGAACCGGGCGCGACCGAGCGTGCGACGGGGAGGCCGGGCGACGAGCCCGATACGGAGCCGGGTGTCGAGATCGGTGCTGAGCCCGGGCTCCGTCGAGGTTCCCCAAGCGATCGCGATCCAGTCGTTGGACGGGTGGAACGGGGCGGCACCGGCGGCGACACTGCCGGGGCTCCGTGCCCGGACGTGGGGGAGGATGCGGCCCCGGAGACGTTCGGGGCCGTCGCGGAGCGCTGCACCGGCATTCGGGTCGCGGTGGTCGGCGTGGCGGGGGAGTTGCCGGCCGGCCCGGCCGGGACGCCGGTGACGGGGATCGCTCGTGTTCCCGGAAGCGATATCGCGGTGGACTGCGGCGGGAACACCTGGCTCTCGCCGGGTCCTGCAGCTGCCTCGGAAGCCGGCGACTCGAGCGCAGCTGCCTCGGAAGCCGGCGGCACAGCGGGTGCCGGCACAGCCGGCGCGGGCACCACCGCCGATTCGGTCGCGGCGGAGCTCCTGCTCCGCTGTACGGCAGGCTGCAGCAGGGTCTGGTCGGCGGCGACCGGCGCGCCGGGTGGCTCCACGCGCACCACGGCAGCGCTCGCGTCCGCGGGGGTCCCGGCGACCCGGGCGACCTCGACAGCGCCGGCGATCCCGGCCGACTCCGCTCGGCGCTGCACCGGGGCCGGAGTGGCTGGAGCGGCCGGCACGGACCCCACGTGGGCACTCGGGGTGCTGGATTCCCGGGCAGGCCCGGGACCCGAGTGCTCCGGCGCGGGGGAGCGCTGCGCGGGTACGTCCCGGGTGGGCTTCTGCTGCGTGGGATTCTTCGGGGTGGGCACATGCCGGGGGGCCGGAGCGCTCGGGCGCAGGGGCGCGCCGAGACCGGGAGCGTGCGGCCGGGAGGGGTCGACCCGGGGGAGCGGAGGCCGGTCCGCGGCGCTGCGCTGGGCGGCCGGACCCGTCCGCTCCGTGGGTGCGCCGAGGACCGGTGCGGCATCGACCGGTGCGATCGGCACATCCGTCTGTCCGGTGAGCGCGGCCTGGGCTGCGACGGCCGCGATATCGCCGAGCGACATCGCCGTCACGGGGCCGGCCTCCTCGACCGAACGCTGAACCGGCTGCCCCGGCTGAACCGGCTGAACCGGCTGCCCCGGGGGCGTGGCGGCGGTCGGGGTCGAGGGCGTGCTCCGCCCGGGGTGGCCGGTGCCGTCCTCCGCTGCGAGCTCGGCGGAACCGTGGACGCCGGGGGAGGGCGCCAGGGTGAGTTCCTCCCCGGTGGGGTAGCTCGTGCGGGGGAGGGCCGTCGTCCCTGCGCTCAGGAACGGCGACCGCAGCGCGAGCGGGTCGCGGCGCGCCACGGCGGGCGAGACACTGCGGCTCACGACCGGCACGTCCACCTCACGGGCGGTGACGGCGGTGACGGACTCCGCGGCCGTTCCGAGGCCGACCCCGTCGCCGTCGACGACGCCCGAGGGACCGGACGAGGAGACGAGGTGACTCATCGTGCCGGTGACCAGCGGGGAACGGCCGAGGGTCGTCCAGGACGAGCCCCCGAGTTCCATGGACGTGGACGGCGCGAGCGAACGCTGCAACGGCGGCAGGTGTGCCCACCCCATCGGGGGTGGCCCAGCCGTCCCAGCGGGCACAGTGCCGGGCATGCGGGAACCGGCGGGCTGGGCGCCGCCCGAGGGCTCCTCCGTCCGCCTCTGCCAGGGCCAGCGCATCAGACCTCCTGCGACATCCGCCGGTTGATGGCCGCGATCTCGTGCACGTAGCGCAGCCGCTGGCCGTGCTCGAGATCGAGGATGTCATCCTGCGGCCAATGGAAGTGATAAGCCACGTACGCGACCTCCTCGTAGATCTGCTTGGGCGCGTACGTCACGATTCCCCCAGGCGACCGTCCGAGAGATCGAGGGTGAACCGGTGCGAGCAGTCCGGGCACGTGACGGCCGCCCGGGTGTGCCCCTCGGTGTTGACCCGCCGGTAGAGGTCCTGCAGGAACGCGACGTCGGAGGCGAACATGTTCTCCACCACCGACGGGCCCAGGCTGCCGAGGGTCCCGAGCGAGGTCACGACCCGCCCGAGCAGCACGACGGTGGTGAACGCCGGATTCTCCTGAACACGGGCGTCGTAGGCGGGCATGAGCTCGTCCCGGGCCGTGGCCAGGCGCATCGTGCCCTCCCGGTGCAGGACCCCGTCCGCATCGAGATACCCCCGCGGCAGCACGAAGTCGAACTCCGTGCGCAGGGTCTCCCGCGGCGAGGGCTCCGACTGCACGGATTGGACCGGGAGTGCAGTCGGAGCCTCGGCGAGCTCCGGAGGGGAGCCTCGTCTCACTGGAACTCCATCTCATCCCAGCAGACCGTGAACGACTCGGCGATCGGGTCGGTCGAGCCGGCCTTGAGGGTGCCGCTCACCTCGACGTCCTTGACCCAGCAGTTGCGGTAGCTGAGCTTCTTCACGATCGTGTCGTCCGAGGAGTAGATCGCCACCTCGGCGGTTTTCCGCGATCCGGCGAGATCCCCGCCCATGACGGCCTTGAGCCAGTCGGTGATCGTCTTCGAATCGGTGAGCCCCCGCTTGACTGTGAACTCGCCGGGCTTCTGCCTGCCCATCATCTGGCGGGTGATGAACTTTCCGTCCGCCGCCTGATGCTGGTAGGTCACCTTGTCGACCTCGGCCTTGAGGCCCGAGACCTCCATGACGTAGGGGACCTGCACACCGTCGATCGTCACGCTGAACGAATAGGCCGGGGCGACGTCCATCGCGTCTGGTAATGGCATGTCGATTCACTCCTTCTCGAGTAGATTCCGGCCTATTCGGAGACGAGGCTGGCGCCGCCGGAGAACTGCGCGAGCTGGAAGATGACGAATTCGGCGGGCTTGACCGGGGCCACGCCGATCTGGCAGAGGACCTGGCCGGCGTCGATCGCCTCGGCCGGGTTGGTCTCACGGTCACACTTGACGTAGAACGCCTCGTCCGGACTGAGCCCGAACAGGGCGCCCTTGCGCCACTCGTTCACCAGGAACGAGGCGATGGTGCGCTGGATCCGGGCCCACAGCGCGTCGTCGTTCGGCTCGAACACGACCCACTGGGTGCCGATGAGGATCGACTTCTCCAGGTAGTTGAACAGGCGGCGCACGTTGAGGTAGCGCCAGGCGGGATCGCTCGAGAGGGTACGGGCGCCCCAGATGCGGATACCGCGGCCGGGGAAGCTGCGCACGCAGTTGATCCCGACCGGGTTGAGCAGGTCGTGCTCGGCCCGCGTGATCGTGGTCTGCAGCGAGATCGCCCCGCGCACCACCTCGTTCGCCGGGGCCTTGTGCACGCCGCGGGTGTCGTCGCTGCGTGCCCACACCCCGGCCATGTGGCCCGAGGGCGGCACGAACGTCGCGGCGCCCGAGGCCGGGTCGAATACCTTGATGTAGGGCCAGTACAGCGTCGCGTACTTGGAGTCGTAGCCCGCGCCGTCGACGCGCCATTCTTTGATCTGCTGGGCGTTGAGGTTCGGGGGCGGATCGAGGATCGCCATCCGGTCGCCCATGAGCTCGCAGTGGGAGATCATCGCCAGCTGCACGGCCTGAACGCCCTCGAGGTCGATCGCACCCTGCTCGTAGGCGGCCATGAGATCGGGCACGGCGAGCATCGTCACGTCCTCGATCGCCTCGAGGCCCGCGAATCCGGTGCGCTCGGCGGCGTCTCCGACGTAGTCGTCCGCGCCGAGGCGCTCCGTGCTCGGCGGCTCGGGCGCCGGCTCGGGCGTGATGAGCTCCACCTCGCCCTTCGTCGGCTTCATCACCGCGCTTCCCTGGGCGACCTGCTCGATCGTGATGATCTTCGACTCGGCGCTCACCTTCGTGGCGACGTTGTCGCCGCCCTTCTTGGTGGTCACCCCGTCGAAGGTCTCGGCGGGCTTGCCGTCGACCTTGATCACGAGCTTGAACTTGTCCTCGCCCGCCTTGTCGTCGGCCGAGTCCTCGACCGCGATCGAGATCTTCTTGGTGGTGGACTCCTTCGCGGTCACGAGGAAGCCGGCGAGCTCACGCTGGGGCGGGCCGGTGATCTGCTTGCGGGAGCCCTTGCCGGACCCCCCGGCCGGCTCGGCGCCGATGCGCACGACATAACAGTTCCCGCCGCCGTTCTGGAAGTACCCGTAGACGGCATGGGCGAGATAGGAACCCGGGATGAAGTCGCCGAATGCCTCGGCGAACTGGGTCCAATTGGAGACCAGCGTGGGCTCGTTGACCGGGCCTTGCTCCGCTAGTCCGACGAATGCGGCGACGGCAGTGCCGACACCTTCGATCGGGCGTGATCCCGCCTCGACCTCCTCGACGTACACACCTGGTGACAGGTAGGTCGGCATCTCTTCTCCTCACGGCTTTGGGCGTGTGAGAACTGTGACGCGAACCACCGCGCGGGCGAAGGTTCCCGGGGTCGTGATCGGGGGAAGCGGACCTCGCCCGAACGGGCAGCCGCCCGACCCCTCGGCTCAGAGCTCCTCGTCCTCCACCGCGTCGCCGGCCTCCTCCCGCTGCACGAAGCGCTGCGTCTGGACGGCGGAGCTCGCCTCGTCCTCGAGCAGGTCCGTCTCCTCGGACGCGCGTTGGAGGGGCTGGGCCATGACCGAGTGCGCATTCGCCTCGGCCGCCCGCTCGAACCGGTCGCCCGGATCGGACAGCTGGATGCCGCTGCCGGTGGGAGTGCCCGAGACCGGCCCGGAGCGTTGCTGGACCACGTGGGTGAGTTCGTGGGCGAGCAGGTGCCGCCCGGAGTCGCTGCCGGGCTGATAGTGCCCGGCGGAGAACACGATGTCGGAGCCGACCGTGTAGGCGTGGGCCTGCACGGACCGGGCCGAGGCGTCGGCCGCGCCGCCGGTGTGCACGCGCACGTCGGAGAAGTCGTGACCCATCCGGGTCTCCATCTCGGCGCGGGTGCCGGCCTCGAGCGGGGACCCGCTGGAGGAGGAGAGCAGGTCGAGCACCGGTGAGCGCGCGTCGTCGATGAGCTCTTCGGTCGCGGCGTTCCCCGCGCTTCGCTGCAGGTCGAGCAGGCCGCGGGCGCCGAGCACCTCCGGATCGAAGGAGGCGAGCCCGGCGGGAGGGGACGCAGGCGCCGTCACGTTCGTCGCGCCGGGGCTGCGGGCCGGGCGCGACGCGCGCTCCGTGCCCACCGAGCGCGGCCGGTCGGGGGTCTGCGGTCCGTGTTCGAGCATCATGCCTCCCGGGTGACTGTGGCCGACAGCATTACTCTGTAGCGTCTGCTGGGGAACGGCAGGCGGGCGGATCATCGGGAGGCGCCGGGTGCCCGATCGGGTAGGCGAGGGTGAAGCGCCCCGTGATCATCGCCCTCGTTGAACACGGGGCTCGATGACGAGATCCGCCAGCAGTTCGATACGTTCGTGACCATCCCGGTTCCTTGAAAGAACGGGCCGCACTGCCCGAGCCGGTGGATAGCCGCAGCAAGGGGCCCCGGTCGCAAGGACCGGAGCCCCTCGATGGCTCATGTCCGCGGGGGGAGGCCGAAGCCCGCAAGTCCCACGGCGCGCTGGTTCTTAGGCTAGCTTGGCAAAGTGTCCAGTTCAAGGCGCGGGGAGGAAGCGATCGTAGACGTCCTGTCCCGGCCCCGCATGTCAACGTATGTGCGCGCGACACGAGGCGACGTTGCAGCGGCGCTTGATCTCTACGGGTGGAACACCAGGGTCTCCGCTGAACTCATGGTTCCGATTCACTTCGCAGAAGTCGCCACCCGCAACGCCGTCGACAAAGCCCTCACGCGTGTCTACGGCACAAGATGGCCGTGGAACATGACTTTTGAACGAAGCCTTCCAGACCCGAGGCAGTCAACCTACAGTCCGCGGAAGGACCTTGTCCGCACTCGCGGCCAGCACGGAACGACTGGCAAGGTGATCGCGGATCTCAAGTTCGTATTCTGGGAGACGATGTTCACGTCCCGGCATGATCAGCGGCTCTGGCTTCCTCAGATCACCGAACTCTTCCCGGATGCGTCCGTGCTCGAGCCGAAGGCATTACGCAATGACGTGCGTGAACGCCTGGGGGAGATCCGCTCTTTGAGGAATAGGATCGCCCATCACGAGCCCATCTTCACTCGGGACCTTCGAGCTGACCTACGCGGCATCATGGCGCTGATAGAGATCCGCTCACCCGCGACTGCGCGGTTCGCATTCGAGCTCGAGCAGGCGAGGATGCTGATCGATCAACGTCCGACGGCGTGAGCGTATCCAGCGGTGTGGGCGCCCGCACGGGCGTGTCGATCATCGCGTGCACCCGCGCGCACGCCGTGACTGGTCGGGCGAGGGCTCGGGCCGGGCTGCGCTCCGCCGTCACTCCCGCAGGGCGAGGTGCTGCGGCTCCGTGTCCATGTGCTCCCTATTGCCGGGGAGGCCGTCGACCGGGCCGGGACCCTCCCCGAGGGTCACCCCGGCGAAGGCCATCGGCAGGCCGTGCGCGGTGCGGAGCGAGGCCCGGTCCATGAGCTGGGCGTGCACGTGCGGTTCGCTGCTGTTGCCGCTGTTCCCGCACCGGCCGATCACGGTGCCCGCCGTGACCGCCTCGCCGACCCGGACCGTGACCGAGTGGCGCTGCAGGTGCGCGACGGTGGCGAAGACGCCGTCGTCGGTGCGGATGGTCACGTGGTTGCCCAGCAGGAAGGACGGGCCGCCGATCTCGCGGATCATGCCCTCGATCATCAGATAGCCCACGGCGAGGAGGTTCGACCGGGACCGGTGGTCGCGGTGGCGGCGGGCGGCGCGGACGACGACGCCGTCGGCCATCGCATGGACGGGCCGGCCGAACGCCGGGTACTCCTGGGGGTGGCGCATGGGCCGCCGACCACCGAAGCTCGGGCGCGGGCGGTCGTGGGGCGCGTGCACGAGGTCGATCGCGTAGGCCTGTCCGTAGGCGCGGACGCCGTGGCTCGGGACCTTCGTGGCCGGGCTGTTGAGCGCAAGCCACCGCCCGTGCACCGGGGCCGGCACCGTGCGGGGCGCGTGCGCCGGGAGCAGCCGCGGGCCGGCGAACGTGATGATCACGGCCACGGCCCCGACGATGAGGGCCGCGTTCACGGCGGCGCCCCGCGCCGTGTCCACGAGGTCGTGATCGAGCGTGCGGAGTATCACCGCGTTGGCCACGAGTACGAGGCAGGCGGCGTAGTAGAGGAGCCCGCGGACTCGGTAGAGGGCCAGCAGCGCGGCGGTCATCGCTGGGCTCCGAGCAGGCAGACGAGCAGGGGGACGACGCGGGGTGCCGGCACCTCGTAGCTGCCGCGCCCGCTCTGACGCACCCAGCCGGCCGCGAGCAGCTGGCGCAGGTGGTGATGCAGTTGGCCGGTGGTGCCGACCGAGTCGAGGTCGGCGAGGTCGGCCGTGGCGTGCATTCCCGAGAGGATGTGGCGGAGGAGTTCGATCCGGACGGGGTGCGCGAGCGCCGAGAACGTCTCGGCCCGGTCGTCCCATGCGGACTCGAGGAGCCCCTCGGTGCCCGCGCTCTGCTGCCAGGCCACCGGTGCGCCGTCCGGAAGGGTGAGCGAGCCGACGAGCATGACGGCGCCCGCGGCCGTCGTCGGGTGATCCGGCCGCCGATCGCGGAGGCCCGTGAGCGCCCAGAACGTGTCGTCGCCCGGGATCGCGCCCGCGATGGTCGCCGGTCGCGCCGATGCGGGTCCGGCCGGGGCGGGGTGTTCTGGCTCGCCCCGATTCTCCGCCGCGCCCGTGTCGAGCGCCGCGCGTTCGAGGGCCGACACCCGGGCGGCCAGGTCCGCAAGCTCCGCCTGGAGGGATATCATGTCAACTTCAGCCATGCGACGATAGTACGTACTTACGTTCCTTGGGTGCAAGGGGATCTGGCTTCATCGGCATCAGCATGAGTGCCAGTGCCAGTGCCAGTCATCAGCATCAGCATCAGCATCGTGCCCGGGGTGGGGTCATCGTGGACGAACGGCCTGAGGTGCTCGTCCGGTCGGCGTGCGCGCTCCGGGGTCGTGCACTTCGGGATCTCCTCGATCCGGCTTCTCGGCGTGGCTCCTTGGGCATGGGGCCTGGGAACCGGTTCCTGGGTGTCGCGGCCCTACCCGGAGGGCGGCTACGACGGCCGGTCCGCGAGGACGACCTTGAGGTCGGCGTCACTCGGCTCGATGTCGTCGCCGTATTCGTGGTCGAGGGCGTCCATGAAGGCCTCGTCGAATTCGTCACGGCGAGCCCGCGAGTCGGGTCCTGCCGCAGCGTTCGGGTGACCCCGGTGAGCTTCGAGATCCGTGCGAGCCGCGGGGTTCTGGCGTGCGTCGAGCGCCGTGTTGGCCTCGAGTCCCGGGACCTCCTCGAGTCCCGGAAGAGTCTCGTGGCCCGGAAGAGTCCGATGATCCGGGCGATCCGGGCGTGACTCGCGGCCGGAAACGGCGTCGGAATCCGGGAGCACCTGGTGGCTCTGGGGTGCGCCGGGCCCCTGGGAGCCCTGGAGTGCACGGAGGTCACGGCGGTGCCAGGCCTGGTCGGTGACCTCGGTCGTGTCGGTCGGGGTGCGCAGGAACCGTAGGCCCATGGGGCCGGTCCAGTAGTAGGTTCCGGGTCCGAGCATGACGTAGGACCAGGAGCCCCGTCCCTGCGGCTGTCCGGGGTGGTTGTGGGTCTTCCAGCGGTGGTGCCGGCGGCACAGGCTGGCGAGGTTGCAGGTACAGGTCGGCCCACCGACCGGGTCGCCCTGGGCATCGGTCTTCCAGGGGTCGATGTGGTCGGCATCGCAGGCCCGGGCCGGGCGGGCGCAATTGGGGAACACGCAGGTTCGATCGCGCAGGTGGAGGTGGTCCTTGATCACGTCCCCGGCAACGTAGCCGGCGACTTCGTGTTCGGTTTCGAGGTCGATGACCGGACGCACGAATATCTGCGGCCCCCACAACTCACCCGTCCCGCGTGGCCTATCAGAGCCCCGTGGTCCGTCAACGGGCGCGCTGTCGGGCGTGGCCGCGTCGTGGGGCGTGGTGAACATGGCCGCGATCTCGGCGGCGCTGATCACGAGTCCGGTCGGGATGCCCGGCCCCTCGATGCGCACGGGTTCACGGGCCAACCTGCCCGCGACATGGGCCGCACGGTCCGGGCCCGAGCAAGATCCATCGTCGGGCGGGCCACCGGGATCACGATCGGGATGATCAGGAGGCCGATCGCCGGGATGACGATCGGGTGGTCGGCTTCCAGAATGACAGTCGGGTTGGTCGGGTGGCCGGCCGTCGGGCCAGAACGCCGAGGCGTTCATGTGCAGGTACATGACGACCTTCGCCCGCGGCACGCCCCGACCCGACCACGCAGGCCCACAGGACACACCACCGCCCGCAGCCGTCGCAGGCGCACCGCCGGTCGCGTCCGCCGCAGCTCCGGCCGCCGCAGTTCCGCCCACCGCCACGCCGGCGGCGCTGCCCACAGCTGTACTCCCGGCGGGGCCCGCGGCTGTGCTCACGATCGTGCCGTCGAACTGGCCCGCGGCTTCATCGGGAGTCATATCGACTGCAGCGGCCGCAGCCATGCCCACAGCACCGCTGGTACCAACTGTGCCATCCGTGCTGTTCGTGCAGTCCGGCGCCCCCGGTCCCTGGGCCTCCTGGGCCTGTTGGCCTGGTTGCCCACTGGTCAGGTCGAGGGCGTCCTGTCGGGCCGGTGCGGGGTGGTGGGTGGCGGCGATGATGCCCTCGAACGTGAGCGAACGACGGGCATCGAGGACCTCACCGGATCCGGCGGCCTTGAGTTGCGCCGCCCCGAAGGCCAGGCTCTGTTCCAGATCGAGGGCGGCGAACGTGGACACGATCGCGTCGATGCGGCCGGTGCCGTCGGTGCCGATGTGGACATCGGCCCGGCGCGGATCGGCCTGGGCCCGCTGCAGGTCGGCGTATTGGTCGGGCATGTGGGTGATCATCGCCTCCCGCACGAGACCCTTGATGGCGTATCGGCCCCGGATCGCCCCGGCGGCAGCGACCTGGACATCGACGAACCGGGCCGCCTCCACAGTCAAACCGAGGGTCTGTTCGGCCACGAGCCGGGCCGTGTACGCCCGGGTACGCCCATCCAGGACCCGCCCGTACAGCAGCGGCAGGCGTTCGGCGACCTCGAGGGCTTCGAGGAGCATCGCCTGGGCGGCGTCGGTGGAGAAGCCGGTCACGGCCGCGAACCAGTTCGCCACCGAATCACAATACGAGACCCCCAGGGCCAGATCGGTGTGACACGACCACGCCCCACACTCTTCGGTGACCGGGCTGCGCTGGGCGAGCTCGATCGCCAGGAAGAACAGATCGGCCTCCGCGCCCGCCTGGACCTTGCGCACCTGGCGGACCCGGTCCAGTACCGCGTCCTCGGAGGCGAGCGAGGCGATCTCCGCTCGCCTCGCTCGCATCTGCCGGACTGCCTTCGTGCTCATGAAACAACCCTAGAACCGAGCACCGACATTCCAACTCGACCGCCGGCCGGCGGCCCGAGTTCCGAGGAATCGCAACGAACTTCGGTCACAGGGCCCTTCGGGTGCTGATCTGGAGACTGCAACCACGACCGCTGAGTGCGCCTCGCAGCGCGGGCTCGATCGTCGTAGCGGAGGCCGATCGCGGCGAGTGCGTGCCCTGCTCTGGCATGCTTGGTGCACGCCGTCCGGCAGCCGCACACTCGCGTGCGAGAGAGGGCGCAGGCATGGATTCGCGGCAGCATCGCCGCGCACGAGCGGACCAGGAGGAATGCCGGTAATGGCGCTCAAAGAAGTTGGACCTTTGCTCGTCTCTCTGGGCGAGCTGCGACCAGTTGCGCGGCGACATGGACGCCGTCGAGTACACGCACGCCTCGCCAAGGCCCGTGCGATCAAGGTGGGGATGATGCAGCAGCTGCTCGCGGGCCGCGTGCGGCTGTCGATTTCGGAGGAGGCGGCATGAGCGCGGGTAAGTCGGTCCGACTGTTCCTGGCGGATGGGACGCCGGGCGGGCTGCTCACGGCAGAGATCATGAACTGGACGGGCCACGTGGTCGCGGCACCCCGTTCCGATTTCGCCGCGCTGCTCAACCGGCCGGAGGTGAAGCGAACCGGTGTCTACATCCTCATCGGCGACGATCCCGACAGCGTCGGGGGCCTGCGCGCATATATCGGCGAGGCCGACGAGGTGCGCACCCGCTTGTACCACCACGAGCGGAACAAGGACTTCTGGGATCGAGCGGTCGTGCTCACGAGCAAGGACGCGAACCTGACCAAGGCACACGCCCGCTACCTGGAGAGCCGGTTCATCGCACTCGGCCAGGCGGCGGGCCGCTCGACGCTCGACAACGCGACCCAGCCGCCGGCCACCTCGCTCCCGGAGGCCGACGTCTCCGACATGGAGTACTTCACCACCCAGGCGCAGATCATGCTTCCGGTGCTCGGCATCAACCTCTTCCGTGGCAAGCCGTCGATAACTCAGGCGACCCAGGCGGTGCCGGAGGTCCATCCCGTCGAATCGCCGACCTTCGTGCTCGACGTGCCGAAGAAGGGCCTCAGGGCCTCGGCCCAGGTGGTCGACGGTGAGTTCACGGTCCTGGCTGGTTCACGCGTCGCGCCCGCCGTGCGATCCGATACGAAGTACTCGGCTGCAACCGCGAGGGCGTATGCGGGCTACGAGGCGCTGCATCGCAAGCTCCGCGACGACGGCTCCATCGCCGTTGAGGGAACGATCGGTACGACGACCCGGAACATCGTGTTCTCCTCACCGTCGACGGCGGGCTCCATCGTGACCGGCCGGTCGTGCAACGGCCGCATGCAGTGGATGACGACCGACGGCACGACCTACGGAGCCTGGGAGGACCAGGGTGTCACCGAGGAGGCGCCATGAGCGACGTCGAACCCTCCGGCCACTTCCTCGTTTATCGCGACGAGGCCGGCAACGCCCGCATCGACGTGCGCTTCGACGGCGACACCGTCTGGCTCACGCAGGCCCAGCTCGTCGACCTCTTCGATTCGTCCAAGGCGAATATCAGCGAGCACATCGCGAACATCATCGACGAGGGCGAACTCGCTGCCGAAGCAACTGTTCGGGGTTTCCGAACAGTTCGGCAGGAGGGCTCCCGCCAGGTGCGGCGCTCCCTCACCCACTACAACCTCGACATGATCATCTCGGTCGGATACCGGGTGCGGTCCAAGACCGCGACGGCGTTCCGCATCTGGGCCACCCAGCGCCTCCGCGAGTTCATCGTCAAGGGATTCGTGCTCGACGACGAGCGCCTCAAGAACCCCGACCTGCCCTTCGACTACTTCGACGAACTGCTCCAGCGGATCCAGGACATCCGCACCTCCGAGCGGCGCTTCTACCAGAAGATCACCGACGTGTACGCGACCTCGATCGACTACGACTCCGCCGCCGAGATCACGAAGGCGTTCTTCGCCACCGTGCAGAACAAGCTGCACTGGGCCATCACCGGCCAGACCGCCGCCGAGGTCGTCCGTGACCGCGCCGACTCGGCCAAACCCAACATGGGGCTGACCTCCTGGCGCGGCGACCGGATCAGGGCTGCCGACATCGCCGTCGCGAAGAACTACTACACCGAGGACGAGCTGCGCGCGCTGAACAATCTCGTGGAGCAGTACCTGGTGTTCGCCGAGGGCCAGGCCCAGCGCCACATCCCGATGAGGATGGCCGACTGGCTCACCAAGCTCGACGCGTTCCTCACGCTGAACGACCGTGACATCCTCACCTCCGCCGGACGCGTCTCGGCGGAACTGGCCAAGCAGCACGCAGCCGGCGAGTTCGAACGGTACAAGCACCGGGCCGGCGCCGAGGTGGAGTCCGACTTCGACCGATTCAGCAAACGCGTGATCGGGCGGCATGCGAGCCCGCCCGCGGAGGAGCCATGAGCGACGTCGGACAGCATGAGCCGACGCACTACTTCGAGCGCAACCACGGCACGGCCTTCGCAGTGCTCATGGACGAACGTCTGCCCGACTGGCGCAGGCGGCGCACACACCTGGGGCACGTCCCGCTCCGCTCCGAGGAATGGCCCGCTCACCCCAGCAGCGACCAGTAGTCCCCGAACTCCTCGGCGAGGGTGAGCCGGCCGAGCTTGCGGTACTCGCGTTGCACGGCCGTGACCACGTGGCGCATCTGCACAGCGGCATCGGCCCCCTCGTCGGCGGCGTAATACGCGGCGGTGATCGCGGCGGAGCGGATCGCCCCGCCCGAGAGGGTGAAGGCCTGGGCGCAGAAGCGCAGGTCGAGATCGTCCGCGCGCGGCAGGTGGCGACCGAGGCACACGTCCCAGAGCAACTCGCGCTGCTCGGGCTCCGGCACGGGGAAGTCGACGACCACGTCGAGGCGACGGGTGAACGCGTCGTCGATATTGGCGCGCAGGTTCGTGGCGAGCAGCACGAGGCCGTCGAAGGTCTCGAGGCGCTGCAGCAGATAGGCGCTCTCGATGTTCGCGTACCGGTCGTGGGCGTCCTTGACCTCGGAGCGCTTCCCGAAGATCGAGTCCGCCTCGTCGAAGAGGAGCACCGCGTTGACGCCGTCGGCGGCGGTGAAGATCCGTTCGAGGTTCTTCTCGGTCTCACCGATGTACTTGTCCACCACGGTCGCCAGGTCCACGACGTACAGGTCGAGCCCGAGGTCCCCCGCGAGCACCTCGGCCGACATCGTCTTACCCGTTCCCGAGTCGCCCGCGAAGAGCGCGGCGACGCCGTGCCCGCGCCCGCCGCCGGGGCGCATCCGCCATTCGCTCAGGACCCGCTCGCGGTGCCGGGCCCGCAGCGCCACTTCGCGCAGCCCGCCGAGCGCGGCCTCCGGCAGCACGAGCTCGTCCCAGCCGACGGTGGGGCTCACGCGCCGGGCGAGGCGTTCGAGGGCGGTGCCGTTCTGGGCGCGCGCCCCGGCCCGGATGTGTTCGACGCCGATGCCGGTCGCGCCGTCCGCGACGGCCGCGGCCCGGGCGGTCCGGGCCGCCTGATGGATCTGCTCGGGGCTCAGGCGGAACTGCGAGGTGAGCTCGAGGCCCGCGGGGTCCTCGAGGCCGAGCTGCTCGGCCCACAGCGCCGTGCGCTCGGCCAGGGTGGTCTCGGGGGCGTCGATACGCAGCGGGAGGCGCCGGCTCCAGCGCGGATCCCAGCTCTCCGAGCCGATGAGGCATACGGGCACGTCCGCGGCGAGCTCGTCGAGGAGCCCGGGGGCGAGCAGCAGCCGGTCGACCGGGCCGAGCACGAGGCCGGCCCCGGCGAGCCGGGCCTCCCGGGTGAGCAGCCGGAGCGCCTCCCGGGCCCGATCGGCGTCCGGCCACGGGGGCAGCTCGACGTTGAGCACTCCGCGGCCGACCCGCTCGAGTGCCCCGGCGGCCAGCAGTCGGCCCGAGCCGGTGCCGTGCTCCCGCACGTACACCGGATTCGCCCCGCCCTCGAGCGCCCGCGCCAGCGGCAGCGGATCGCCCCACGCGACCGGCGGCAGCGGGGCCAGCAGGCCCGCGATGTCCGGGTCGGGGGTGTCGTCGCCGAGCAGGTGGGCGACGACCCGTTCCGGCACCCGGAGCGCGCGCGAGGCGAGTGGGCGGTCGGGTTCCTCGAGGGTGAGCAGCCCGGAGGTCGGCAGCGGGCCGTGGGTGATCCGGGCGCGGTCGGCCCCGGACGTGAGCGCCAGCCCGCACAGCTCGAACGCGACCGCCGCCGAGACGCGGCGGCGGGTGACGTCGTCGTTGAGATAGCCGAACAGCTGCTCGAACCGCGGCTCCACCTCGGGCGCGAGTGCGGTCATGAGCAGGTCGAGGTCGGCTCCGTCGAGCCCGCACGCCTGCGCGAGGCGTGCGAGCGGGCCGTGGCCGATCCGGGCGCGGCCGGCGGGGGGATCGGCCACGGCGCGCGCGTTCGCGAGGAGCTGTTCCACGCGCTCCTCGGAGATGTACAGGCCCCGGTAGGGGTCGTCCGGGGCGGGGTCGACGGCCCGCCGCGCGGCGACGAGACTTCGGATGCGCTGCTCGACCTCGGCCAGGGCCCCCAGAAGCGCGGCCGCGCGCTCGGTCACGTCGTGGCTCGGCGGCGCGACCCGCCGGACTTCGCCGGCTCGGGGGGCTCGGCCGGCTCGGCGCGCTCGGGCGGCTCGTGCCTCGTGCGTCGGGGGTCGGCGGCACCCGAGTCGGTGTCGGACATCTCCACGCCGGCGCCCCCGCTCGCGAGCGGCGCGATCGCGATCTCCGAGGGCACGAACGGGGCGGTGACGACCACGTCGATCGACGGCTTGAGCTGGCCGCCCAGGGCGGACCAGACGTCCGCGAAGCCGCGATCCTCGGGCGGCGGCATCCCGACCGAGAGCCGCACGTCGTTCTTGGCCGAGGCGAGCGCCCCGGTCAGGTCGCTGCGGGGGATCGACTCGTGCCACACGAGCGTCGCGAGCAGGCTGTCGAGGAGCCGGTGCTCGTCCTCGGGGCGCTGGGTCCACGCGGTCACGAGGTAGGAGAGCTTGAAGAGTCGCTCGGCGGGCCGGCGGGCGGAGACCCGGCCGTCGACGACGTCGTTGCCCAGGCCCCACTGGCGCCAGCGGGAATCCTCCCGCAGGTCGTACAGGTAGAGGTTGACGGTCGGGGCGTTGCGTCGTGCCGCCCACTCGGTCGTGGGCGCGTCGAAGACCACCTCCACCTCCGCCTTGCCGAGCGCCTTGGTGCGCAGCAGGGAACTGAGCGCCTCGTCGATCTCCGGGATCACATCAACCTCGCGTGACGAATTCGGGCGGCTCCAGGCCCCGCGGGACCACGAGCAGCGTGGGTGGCGTCTCGAGCCCGAAGCTCGTGCCCGAGACGTGGGTGACCTCGACCTCCCGCTCGCCGAGCTCGTCGCCCTCGATGATGAGCATGGAGAAGCGGAGCGTGCCGTCGTCCCGGGCCTCGATCGGCCCGGCGGAGGCCGTGACCCCCTCCGACCAGCGCGTGCTGATCACGGCATCGGGCGGCAGGTCGACCCCGTACAGGAGCGTGACGTCGCCCGGGCGGGCGACGGCCGGCAGCAGCCGCAGCGTCGCCTGGACCGCCTCGAAGGCGGCGGTGGCCGTGTTGTTCGCGGGCGCCGGGTCGGGTGTCGTCGCCGCGACGACCGCCTCGATCTCCAGGTCGCCGACCTCGGTGGGCAGCAACGTGAGCCTCAGGGTCGTCTGCTCATCCGGCCCGAGGTCACCCAGCAGGCACACGCCCCGCCGTGGGCACGGGCCGGGATCGGTGAGCTCCACGGACTCCGGAATGCTCAACGTGAGTTGGGTCCCCACCGCCGTCACGGGCCCGCCATTATGGACGACGATGCTCGCCTCGAGCCCGTCCCCTCCGAGCCAGGCGCGATCCTCCGCGAGCGTCAGCCGCACCCGTAGGTCGGCGTCGGTGTCCGCGGGGTGCGACGGGTCGGACGGCGACGGGGTGGGCGTGGGCGACGGGACGCTGGTCGTCGTGAGGACGATCGCGGCCGTGTCGTTTCCGCCGTTCGGGTCGATCGAGTTGGTCGTCACGGTGACGCCCAGCTCGTGATCGCCGGCGTCGCCCGGCAGCCCCACCGGGATGGTGAACGTGACGTGGTCGCCGACGGGGATCGTGTCGTCGTGGATGCAGGTGATCGTCGCCGCCGTGAGTGCGCATCCGGCCGGCAGTGGGCCCGGCACGACGCCGTCCGGCACCGGGATCCTCACGTGTGCGTCGCGAGCCGGGGACGGGCCGGTGTTCGTCACGGTGACGGTCACGGCGGTCGACCCGCCGGCCGGAATCGGCCCCGGGTGGTCGAGGGTGAGGCCCAGGTCGCTCAGCGGGACGTAGTCGGGGTGGTCGACCGCCGATTGGTACGCGTACCTCGTGTACTCCGCCGTGTACATCGAGGTGGGCACGGCGTCCTCGACGGCCGGATCGATCTCGACGATCTGATCGGGCCGGTCCCTGCCGAGCGAGCGGGCGAGCGCGATCCGCTCCCCGTCCGGGGACCACGTCGGGGCGCTGACGTCGAGCTCGGAGTACGCGTCCGGGTCGGCCCCGGGGTCGGCCCCGGAGTCGGCCAGGTCGATGGCGACGGGCGTGGTCACGACGATGTCGCCGGCGGCGGCCGGGTCGATCTGCGGCAGGTCGAGCACGAAGAGCCCGTCGAAGTCCGAGATCAGGTCGGTGAAGGCGACTCGATCGCCGCCGGGGGACCAGGACGGCTCGGCCCCGTCCACGCCGCAGGGCTCGCTCCCGACCGCGCAGTCGTCCGGCCCCAGCACGATCGGGCGCAGGGTGGGATCGGCGAGCGAGACGTAGAACAACTCCATCCGGTAGGTGTCGCCGATGACGGCCGAGAAGATGAGCCCGGTGCCGTCGGGGGACCATGTGGGGCTGGAGACCCTGTGGACGTCGTCGAATCCCGCGAGCGGGAAGGTGAGGTCGCCGGTGGCCACGTCGATGACGGAGAGTTCACCGTCGAAGCCGCGGTCGTACGGCGCGCGCACGAACGCGACCCGGGTCGCATCCGGGGACCACACGGGTTCGCTGTCGGTGTAGAGGGCGTCGCGGTCGTCGCCGACGTCGACGACCGGGTCCGTGAGGGCGGTGATATTCGCCAGGTCGAGGGTGCCCGGTTCACCCAGATCCCCCTGCTGCCGACCGTAGACGTCGGCGACGACCAGTTGCCGGGCGCTCGTGGCGTAGCCCGAGCCGATGTCGAGTTGATGCTCGGAGATCCGGTCGTAGACGACCCGGCCGCCGTCCGGCGAGTAGTCGATGTTGTCCTCGTCGGTCGGGTACGGGGTGCCGGTGCCGGCGCCGCCCGGGAACGTCAGCTCGGGGAAGACGCTGTCGGCGAGCACGAGGTAGGAGTCCGGGCCGGCCGCACCGGCCGGCTCGGGGACCGACTGCACGAGATCGTGTGAGGGCGGGCCGGAGTAGTACTCGCTCGGTTGCTCGCCTCGCAGACTGAAGGCGATCCGCTCCGTTTCCGGGTAGGTCGGGGCGGCCGCGTCGATCGTGATCGCCACCTCGTCGTTGTCGGCCACCGGATCGATCGAGTTCGTGCGGATCGCGGCGGTCACGTCGTTGGCGCCGGCGGTGCTCAGGTACACGTCGATCTGCCCGGAGACACTGTCGCCGACGGCGATCGGCCCGTCGACCGAACACGTGAGGGTCGTCGAGGCGAGGGTGCAGCGGTAGGGCACGTAGTCGAGTTCCGCACCCGCGGGGATCTCGATCGTCACCTCCCCGTCCCGGGCGGGGGAGGGCCCGGTGTTCGTCAGGGTCCACTCGACCGTCGCCGGCCGCCCGGCGGTGACCTCGGCGTCGGCCTCGAGCCCGATCGCCAGGTCGGCGACGGGTTCGTAGGCGGGGTTCGAGAGCGAGTACTCCGGCGTGAGGGGCCGGAAGTCCACGGTCGACACGCCGTAGTCGAGGTGGAAGGTGACGAGGCTCGATGGTTCCTCCCCGGTCCCCTCGAACGCCTCGGTCCGGGCGGCGGTCGTCAGGAGGCCTCCGTCGGGTGACCAGGCGGGCTCGTAGAAGCCCACCCACTCGTCGAGGTCGGGATCCTGCTCCGCGCTCAGGCGCGTGACCGCGCTCGCGGTCGGTGGGGCGCCGGGGCCGGTGAGCAGGTCGAGCACGAAGACGGCGTCCCCAGCGCGCCCACCCTCGAACTCCGGCGCGCCCGCGGTCACCGCGAGCCGCGCCGGACCGGAGCCGCCGGGGGGTGAGAAGGCGGGGGCGCGGGCGGGCACGATCCCCATGCACGGCTCGGACAGCCCGGCGCAGTCGGTCACGCCGGGTGCGAAATCGAGTGGCACGGGAGTCTCGGTCGTGCCAGTGACGGGCACGTACCAGAGCCCGCGCGGCTGATCCGAACCCGCGACGGATCCGTCCTCGACGGCGAAGACGATCCCACCGCCGTCCGGACTCCAGGTGGGCGAGGAGATCTCGAGGCCGCCGGTGTCGGCCAGCCAGGTCGGGTCGAGGAGATCGGTGGCGGCGTCGGTGCCGGCCGGGTCGAGGAGCAGCAGCCTGCTCGACCCGATCGTCGTCCAGGAGGCGTTGGGATCGAAGTAGCGGCGCACGACGGCCAGGCTGGAACCATCGGGCGACCACGCGGGGTCCACATCGGTGAAGAGGTCGTCGGGTACGGGGTTCGGGGGTGGCTCGGGCGCCACGATCTCGGTGGCGCCGCCGAACGTGCCCGGATCGGCCTGCCGGCTCCCGCTCACATCGGCGACGACGATCCGGTGGTTCTCCGTGTCGTAGCTCGCCTCCTCAGTCGGGAGGATCTCGCGGGAGTATGCCACGCGGGAGCCGTCCGGGGAGTAGTCGAGGCCGTCCTCGTTGCGGAGCTGTGGCCCCTCGGGGCCGTCGACCGTCCCCGAGGCGAGCACCCGGTAGTTCTCGCTCGTGCTCGCAGGGTCGGCGAGTGACTGCACGAGGTCGAGGCTCCAGGAGTTCTCCCCGTCGATCTCGCCGACCCGGTCCATCGTGAACGAGAGCCGTTCCTGCCGGGCGTTCGTGGGCAGGGAGGGCTCGTCGGCCAGCGTCAGGTAGTCGGACTCGTAGTTCGACCCGCCCGCGAATCGAGACACCGTCGGGTCCGGGGAGGGCGACGATACGGACGCATCCCAGTAGGTGCCGCCCGGCACCTGTGGGGTGAAGGAGTACTCGACGCTCAGCTGTGCCGACGCATCCGGCGTCTCTGTGAGCGGCTCGAGGCGGGCCACCTCGCAGCGCACCGCGGAGGAGGACGCGATCACGCACCCGGGGGGCGGCTGCACGGCGGTCGACCCTCGGGGAATTCCGAGGAGGAGCCATCCGGGCCGGGAGGGGGAGGGGCCGTGATTCGTCACGGTCACCGTGACCGTGACCGGGGTTCCGACAACGGTGGCGGGGGAGAGCTCGGCCTCGAGCCCCAGGTCGCTCCACGGCTGCACGGACATCGAGGTCGCGTACGCGAACTGGTCGGTCAGCAGGGTCGCGGCCGGCATCGGCTCGTCGTCGGTCGGGGGAGGCAGTTCGAAGATGGAGTACTGGTCGCCCTCGCCGGTCCACGTGTCGACGTCTAGCAGAAGCGATCCGGTCGGCAGCCAGGCGATGTCGTTGATCGTCGGCCCCTCGTACTCGGGGTCGACGGCGTCGGCGTCGGTCCAGCCCACCGCATTCTCGGTCACGGTGATGGTGCCTGCAACAGGCGTCAGATCGGCCGGGAGCGTGAGCCGGTAGACGGTGAACCCATCCTCCACGATGGCTAGGACCTGCGGGTCCGTCGGGGACCAGGCAAGCTCGTCGATCCCCGAGAAGTCGTCCGGGCAGTAGTCGTCCTCGTCCGCCATCGTGAAGCAGACGCCGGGGCCGAGCACGATCTCGCTCGCCGTTCCGCTCGACAGGTCGTAGTGCCACAGCGCGGAGGGTCCGTCGCGGTAGCCGGGCTGCGGGGGTGCGAACATTCCCATGAACTCACCGATCCGACCGCGGAAGACGAGTGAACCGCCGTCCGGCGACCAGGACGGGTCGATGCTCCACTGGATGAGCATGTCGTCGCCCGCCGGATCGGGCAGCTCGATCGGCGCCGGGTTCGGGGCGGGGTCGTCCGCGGGCTGGTCGAGGTCGTAGATCCAGATCCGCGGCCCGTCCGTGGCGGGCTGCCCGGCGGCGTCGACGGGCCGGTTCCGCACGAACGCGATATGGCGTCCGTCCGGTGACCACTGCGCCCCGAAATCGCTGTCGGTCTCGCGTGGGGAGGCGTCGAGCGGGGTGGGGGCGTCGAGGGGACCCGCGGCCTGATCCTCCTGGGCGCCGAGCACGCCGGCCGTCATGAGTCGCCAGACGTCGGGAGTGTCCGGGTTGTCGTCCGGGTCGGTCTGCTCGCTGTAGACGACCTCGCTCCCGTCGGGCGAGTAGGACAGGTCGGCGGTCGCCGGATCGTCGGCGCTCGAATCGTCGCCGGCGGGCAGCATGGACCTGCTCCCGATCGCCTCGACCCCCGGGCGGTAGGCGAAGTCGTGCAGTCTGGAGTCGGTCGGCCGGCCGGCGCCGTCGAACGTGGCCGAGGTGGTCACGGCGATCCGCGGAGCGAGCGCCGCGGGATACGTCACCGCATCGGGCGGAGGCGCCGCGAGCGGCGGATGGACGACGGTCACGCCCCCGAGCGTGAGCAGGAGCGCCACCGGGAGGGTCGCCGCGAGCGCGCCCCGGCCCGCGCGGCGCCACGCGCGCGGCAGCGGCACGCCGGTGCTCATCGGCATCCTTCGGTGCTGCTCAGGTTCACGCTTCCAGCCCTTCCATGACCCGCGCGCCGGGGCGTCGTGCCCGGTCCGGCCCGCGGACGTCGTGCCTCGTGGTCCACTGCGCCGTCGACGCTCGCCATCCCAGTCTCGCCCGCGCGGGCGAGGGCGGCGAGGCGGTCGGGACGGCGGTGCGGGCAGGTCGTCCGGCACGAACGGGCACCTCGCCGGTGTCGGACGCCGGTGTCAGATGAGGCCCTCGCGCAGCGCATAGGCCACCGCATGTGAGCGGTTGCGCAGCTGGAGCCGGGAGGTGACGTCGTGCAGCACGTTCTTGACCGTCCGCTCGGAGTAGCTCAGGGTCTTGGCCACCTCGGTGGTGTCGTAGCCGTCGGCGATGAGGCGCAGCACCTCGATCTCGCGGGCGGCGAGGCCGTTGAAGGTCAGCCCGCGGGGCTCGAGGATCTGCCGCTGCAGCTGGCCCACCTGGCTCATGAGCCGGCCGAGGAGGTCCGGGGGGACCATGCCCTGGCCGGCGGCGGCGATGCGGATGACCTCGACGAGCCGGTCGGCGGAGGCGTCCTCACGGTGGACGACGCCGACGACGCCCGCCTCGATCGCGGTGACGAGCTCGCCGTCATCGATCTGATTGATCACCAGGACCGACTTGGTGATGCCCCGGCGCTGGGCGCTGCGGAGCCGGCGCAGCGTCGGCTCGTCGAGCGAGGTCGTCACGATCATGGCCACATCGGCCGATTCCCGCTCCTCGGTGTCGAGGAGTCGCAATTCCGGGCGCACCCGGAGTTGACTGATGATTCCGGCGCGCGAGATCGGGTCTGCTGCGCTGATCCATACCTGAATGATCTCCATCGGAACTCCTTCGGCCGGGGGAACGGGACGGAACGGTTCGGTCGCGTCGTCGGGGTTGCGGTTCGACGAGAGTATGACGCGGTGCACTTTACGTCCGCTTAACACGGACTTAACGGGCAGCTTCGAGTGCCCCGGAAGACGGCTGTACGGCCATGAATCATCGGTGTGATCTTCCTACGATCACAATATGAGCACGATGGCGCGACTCGAGGAGACAACCGTTCGGCTGACGGCCGGCACCACGGAGACGGTGCCGCTGCTCATACGCAACGACAGCGACATCGTCGAGGGCTACCGGTTCGAGGTCCTGGGGGTGCCCCAGGAATGGACGAGCGTCGAGCCCGCCGAGATCACGGGGCTCTACCCCGGGGCGCAGACCACGGCCGCGATCACCTTCGCGCCCCCCGTCTCCGCACAGGTGCCGGCCGGACGGTTCGATTTCGGCGTCCGGGTCATCCCCACGGAGAACCCCGAGAACGTGGTCGTTCCCGAGGGGATGGTCGAGGTCCTCCCGTTCCTGCAGACCACGGCCGAGCTCATTCCGCGCACGTCGCACGGCCGGCGGGGCGCCCGTCATCGGCTCGCGGTCGACAACCGCGGGAACGCGCCGGTCACCGTGCAGCTCACGGGCGGTGACGAGGCCGGGGCGCTCGAGGTCGAGGTCACCCCGCCGTCGCTCACGGTCGAGCCGGGGCACGCGATGTTCACCGACCTCAAGGTCTCCCCGCTCGACAAGTTCTGGCGGGGGCCGGAGGTCACCCATCCGTTCACGGTGACGGTGGCGGCCGACGCCTCGACCCCGGTCGTACTCGACGGCACGCACGTTCAGGAACCGCTCGTGCCCACGTGGCTGCCCAAACTGCTCCTGGCCCTGCTGGCGCTGCTCATCCTGCTCGCACTGCTCTGGTTCCTGCTGCTCAAGCCGACGATCGTCTCCGCCGCACAGGCCGCGGTGGCCGAACCCGTCGAGCAGGCGAACGAACGGGCGGCCGACGCGATGCAGGCGGCACAGCAGGCGGGGGAGAAGGCCGACCAGGCCGGCACGGCCGCGCAGTCGGCGCAGAGCTCCGCCGTCGACGCGGGTGACGCCGCGAACACCGCGAACGAGCTCGTGGGCAGCCCGACCCTCGACGAGGTGGTCTCCCCGATCTCGGACCGGTTGCACACGACCACCGCGGCGGGTTCGACCAACCAGGCGATCTTCGAGGTGCCGGAGAAGACGACGCTCAAGCTCACCGACTTCGTGCTCTCGAACCCGCAGGGCGACTTCGGCCGGCTCGAGGTGCACCTCGACGACAGCGTGATCTTCGACGTCGCCCTCGAGAACTTCCGCAACACCGACTACCACTTCCAGGCGCCGTTCGTGGCGTCGTCGGGCTCGCGGCTGCGGATGGTGGTGCGGTGCGACGAGGTGGGCGTGCCGCCCGCGCAGACACCGCCGCCGACCACGTGCGACACGGCCGTGCTCTGGGGCGGGCAGATGCTCAAGCCGGCGCCGAAGCCCGCCGAGGACTAGCGGCGAGAGGGGAGTCGGGCCATGCCGATGGGACCGGCGCTGCGGGTGGGCGACTCCGCGCTGTGCCCGCTGTTCGACGGGCCGAAGCCGCACGTGGGCGGGCCCATCACCCCCGCGGCCGGGGTGATGACGGTGCTCATCGGCGGGCAGCCGGCCGCC
The DNA here is from genome assembly GCF_009372055.1 of Pseudactinotalea sp. HY160. Lineage (NCBI taxonomy): Bacteria > Bacillati > Actinomycetota > Actinomycetes > Micrococcales > Cellulomonadaceae > Pseudactinotalea > Pseudactinotalea sp. HY160. Next base: position 281,535 of record NZ_WHMT01000001.1, read on the forward strand.
GTGGCGAACGCGATGCCCGGCGGCATCGCCTGCGTCGGGCCCCCGAACGGGATCGCGATGGGCAGCACGACCGTGCTCATCGGAAACTTCCCCGCCGCCCGGCTCGGGGACCAGAGCATGCACGGCACCCCGATCGCGCCCGGGCCCGGAAGCCCGAACGTGATCGTCGGCGGTTGAGTCTCAGCCGCGCGGGAGGAGCCGCTGGAGCTGGGTCACGTGGCTCGGCTCGAGTTCGTCCGTGCACGTGACCTGCAGCAGCTTCATCGTGCGCACGACCTGGTCGGCGAGGATCTCGATCGCGCGGTCGACACCCTCGCGGCCCCCGGCCATGAGCCCGTACAGGTAGGCGCGCCCGATGAGGGTGAACTTCGCTCCCAGGGCGATCGAGGCCACGATGTCCGCGCCGTTCATGATCCCGGTGTCGAGCACGATGTCGACGTCGCCGCCGACCTCCCGCGCGACCTCGGGCAGCAGGTGGAACGGGATCGGGGCGCGGTCGAGCTGGCGGCCGCCGTGGTTGGACAGCACGATCCCGTCGACCCCGAGGTCGGCGAGCTTCTTCGCGTCGGCGAGGGTCTGCACGCCCTTGATCGCGATCTTGCCGGGCCACAGGTCGCGGATGACCGCGAGGTCGTCGAAGTCGATGCTCGGGTCCATCGCCGAGTCGAGGAGCTCCCCGACCGTGCCCCCGGTGGCCGACAGCGAGGCGAACTCCAGCTTCGGGGTCGTGAGGAAGTCGAACCACCACCACGGGCGGGGAATCGCGTTGACCACGGTTCCCAGGCTCAGCTGCGGCGGGATCGAGAACCCGTTCCGGGCGTCCCGCAGGCGCGCACCGGCCACCGGGGTGTCGACGGTGAAGAAGAGGGTGTCGAACTCGCTCGCCGCGGCCCGGCGCACGAGTTCGTAGGAGATCTCCCGCTCGCGCATGACGTAGAGCTGGAACCAGTTCCGCCCGTGGGGGTTGGCGGCCTTGACGGCCTCGATCGAGGTGGTGCCCAGGGTCGAGAGGGTGAACGGGATGCCCGCCGCGCCCGCCGCCCCGGCGCCGGCGATCTCGCCCTCGGTCTGCATGAGCCGGGTGAACCCGGTGGGGGCGATCCCGAACGGCAGCGTCGACGTGCCGCCGAGGACGGAGGCGGTCGTGTCGAGGCGGGAGACGTCGTTGAGGACGGCCGGGTGGAACTCGATGTCCTTGAACGCCTGCCGGGCGCGGGCGAGGGAGAGTTCCCCCTCGGCCGCGCCGTCGGTGTAGTCGAAGGCGGCCGCGGGGGTGCGGCGCTTGGCGATCGCCCGCAGGTCCTCGATCGTCAGGGCCGCGTCCAGGCGGCGCCTCCTGCCGTCGAGCTCGGGCTTCTTGAACTGCATGAGTTCGAAGATCTCGGCGGGCTTCGGGAACTGGCGCTGGACCATCGGTCACCTCGTTGTTGCGGACACGCAGGACGCTGCTCAGGGTACCGATGTCTGGCGGGTAGTCGGACCTCGAGGTGATGCTCGTACTCAGAAGATCGTGGTTCTCCTACGGGGTGAGGCAGACCGCCGTCACAGGCAGCGTGAGTGCCGACGTGACGCTGGCCTTGTACGAGAAGGGTTCGCCACGCCACGTGTTGGCGACAGGTGTGACCGTGAGGACGTACATCGTCGTTCCCAGGAGCTTGCTCGGCGCATCGAACGTATACTCCAGTCCTTGTACCGTTAGCGGCCCGTCGGGCGGGGCATCTGGGGCCCATGAAACCTCGTAGGACACATCGGTCTCCTGTGAGAGCGATGTGGGTCTCTCCCAACTGAGTTTGACCTGGGAGGCCAGGAGGCCTGCGATGCCGCCGGATGTACATCCCGGGGATTCGATCGATCCGAGCGTTGCCGCCGTGAACGTGGCCTCGGCCCGTTCGCTCGCCTGCCAGGCCGCGTCCGTGCCCGAGGCGGCGAGGCCGACCGTGAGCGCGAGCGCCGCGGCGGCGCAGGCGGCCGCGGCCACGTGGCAACGGGACCGCTGTGATCCGGTCCGCCGGGAACTGGACCGGTCCCGGCCGGTTCGGCGCGTCATCGGGTCGTCCTCCTGCGAATGAGGGCGGCGCCCGCCCCGAGTGCGAGCAGCCCGGCCGCGAGGGCGGGCCATGCGGGACCGGCACCCGTGGCCGGGAGGTGAGCCCCGTCGTCCGAGATCTCCTCGCCGAAGCCGCGGGCGCGCACGGTCAGGTCGACCGAGCCGTCCTGGGGCGCGCGGGGGTCGAGGGTCACGTCGATGCGGAGCCAGCGCTCCTCGGTCGAGTCGAAGCCGAGGAGGTCCCGCCCCGTGAGGTCGACGACGTCCGCCCCGGCCAGGAGCATCTGCTCCTCGCCGGGGCAGGCGGCCCCGCGCCAGGGAACATCGCAGCTCGTGATCCGCGCCGAGAACCGCCCCCGATCCGCGATGCCCGAGGCGCGCACGTCCACGTCGATCCGGCCGCCGTGTCCACCGTGTCCGCCGTGTCCGTCGGGGGCCTCGGCCCACACGCCCACGATCCATGCGGCACTCTCGCCCGGGGTGAGGGAGCGCATCCCGGGCGCCTCGACCGTTCGAAGACGCAGGTACTCGCCTTCGATCAGCTGCGTGGTCGCCGGGCTCATCGGAGCCGGTGGGGCCGTCGGGGTCGTCGGGGCCGGCGGGGTCGGCGCGGCACGGGCCACGGTCGCCCCCGGGCCGAGGTGCAGCAGGGCGGCGAGGGCGACGACCGCGGTCACGCTCGCGCCGCGCCCGCCGTGCCCACCGCGCCCACCGCTCCCACCGTGCCCGCTGTGCCCACCGCTCCCGCCGTGCCCACTGTGCCCGCCGTCTCGGTCGCTCGCAGCATCGCCGGCGGGTGCGGGAGGTGTGTCCTCCCGCGGCCAGAAGGCCCAGAGCACGAGGAGTGCGGCCGCCAGCGTGATCGGGCCGAGCACCAGCGGGTTCCCGAGGGCGGCGACGATCCGGGCTCCGCCCGGAACCGAGCCGAGCACGCGGCGCACCTCGATCGCGTCGTAGACCCGGGTGTCGGGCTCGGCATTCGCGTCGCCCTGCATCCGAAAGCGCGTCTCGCCCGTGGCCGCGTCGGTGCCGAGGACCTCGATCACGCGGTGGGTGACGGGCAGCTGCCCGGCCTCGCGTTCCACGGTCACCACGTCGCCCACCTCGATCCCGGCGGCGGGGACCTCGCGCACGAGCGCCACGGCACCGGCGGGGATCGATGGCCCCATCGAGCCCGTGCGAAAGAGCACGATACTGATATTCAGGGAGAGTCCGGCAATGGCGAGCACGGCGATGACCGCCCCGGCGATTGCCGCGAGGTTGAGCAGCAATCCGCCGGCGCGGTCACGCAGGGTCGGGGGCGGCGAGGAATGGCGTGGTCTCATCTATCCGCTTTCACCGGTGGGGTCTCGACCGGGTCGAGACCCCACCCGTTCGAATACGACTACTTGGACGCCGCGTCGAAGGTCCAGGTCGTGGACGCCGAGGTGCCCTGCTCCAGGTCGGTCGAGGCCGTCACGACGAAGCACACGAACGCGGGTGTGCCCACGTCGAGGGTGGTGTTGTAGGTGCCGGTGGCGAGGTCGGAGTCGGAGAAGACTGCGGTTTCGGTGATCCCTGTGGTGCATTCGCCCGGGTTGGTGACCTCGTACAGGTCGTACGTCAGCCCGGCGAGTGCCGTGCCGTTCGTGGACATCGTCACGTCCGCCGAATAGTCGCCGGTCACCTGGAGCCCGAACGGGGCGGCCACGGTGTCGCCCGGTGCCAGGGTGCCCGCATCGAACGTGAGCGTGGCCGGCGCGCTCTGGCCGTTGTTCGCCCACGTCGTGCCGTCGGTGCTGCTCTGGAGCTCGAACGTGCCGGCCGTGAAGGTGCCGGTCGCCGCCTGATCGTCGCTCCAGGCGGCCAGGGTGACGGCCGCGCCGACGCCCAGCACGGCGCCGCCGGCGAGGATCGCCTTGAACTTGCGTGAACGGGTGGACTGCTTCATCTCAACTCCAACTGATGGAAGGACGGAATGTTCGATCAGTGATCGCCCGGCGACAATAAGCGGCAGTGGAACCCGCGATACGCCCTCTTCCCGTGAGTGCGTTTTCGCCCCTGCCGTCCATGGCACCAGAAATCATCCCGATGCTAGCAGTCGATCGGCCTGGTGAAGTGAGACGGCTGCATATGAAGCGGCCGCGCCGGAGGAATTCTCCGGCGCGGCCGAAATGGTGGCGGGTATGGCCCGCCGACCCGTGTCAGATTGCGACCTCCAGGCTCTCGTTCCGGGCCCCGAGATCGACGAACAGGGCGGCATTGAGGTCGAACGCGATCTTCGCCTCGGCCACGGCCTCGGCTCGTTGGGCGTCGGTGAAGGCGGCCGCGTCGAGCAGCGCGCGGTAGGAGTCCTTGAACGGCTTGACCTTCGGGATGGCGGTGAAGGAGTAGAAGGTCAGCTCCTCGGGCGGGATGCCGTAGTGGCGGCGCAGCATCGCGCTGATCGCCTGGCCGCCGGAGAGGTCGCCGAGGTAGCGCGTGTAGGCGTGCGCCACGTACTGGGCCGGGGTCGAGATCGCGGCGAGGCGATCGACATACACCTCCGTGGCCGGAACGAGGCTCGTGTGCTCGCGCCAGTCCGCGCCCACCATGGCCACGAGGTCCGCCTCGATGCTCGGCAGCCGGATGAGCTCGGGCAGCAGGAAGGCGGCGGTGATCGGATCGTTCGAGAGTCGCTCGCCCAGCTGCTCGAGTGCGGTGTAGATCGCCTCGTGCTGGACCGCGAGGTCGATATAGGCGGGGCGCCCGAGTCGGCCCGACATGAGGTCGGTGACGAACGTGCGGGTCTCGGCGTGCTCGTGCTGTTCCCGGGTGGCGGTGCGCAGCAGTTCCGACAGGGGCGTGGTGGTCATGGCGACGGCGTTCCTCGATCGACGGCGGTGTGTGGGTGGCAGGCGGGGCCGGCCGTGCTGACGCATTGTCACGACAGTGCGTCAGCACACTATGGCACGGTGCGTCGAATAACGACAGTTGTGAGTCACGTATTTGAGACGTGCGGTCGGCCGGGGCGTGAGGTCGGTCACGCGGCGGCGCCGCCGATGCTGGTCGGCGACGGCCGCAATCGCCGCCGCCGAGCCGATCGCGCCGGCGTCACGGGGATCCGACAGCCTGTCAGATCAATATGCAAGGTGCGTGTTGCGATATAAAGCGAGGGAAGGCTAGCCTTACTCGCGCTCCGGCGTGGATGCCGGTGACCCGGGCGAGGCAGACGCATCGCGATCGATCAAGAACGAGGAACCCATGTTGAGAACGAGTCCGTCTCGGCCGTGGCGGCGCTCCGCGAGTGCCCTCTCCACGCTCGCCCTCGCCGCCGTCGGCGTCATCGCAGCGACACCGGCGATGGCCGATGAGGCTGATGACGGGGGTCGGGAGATCCCAGCCGTCGCCGCGGAGTTCGCGGGTGAGATGGAGGTCGAGGTGACCGGGGCGAGCGCGCAGGACGGGCTCGAGTTGAGCGCCTCTGGAACCGGGTTCGCCGACCTGCCGGAGTCGAGCTTGGGGACGCCCGCGGCGGGCTTCTATCTCGCCCTCGTCGACACCTCGATCAGCGATGCGGAACTCAACGCCGACCAGGATCTCGCGACCGCGCTGCAGTACGTGCGGCCGACAGCGGTGAGCGACGGCGCCTGGTCCACGAGCCTGGTCGCCGGTGCCGACCAGCTCGACCGCGAATCGGACTACGAGGTCGTCTCCTGGGTCGCGCACGGCTTCCTCACCGAGGACACCGAGCTCGCCCGCGCGCCGATCACCCTGTCCGACGACCAGCTCGAGGCACTCTTCCCCGGTGATGCGGGCGAGGGGCCCGGCGATGGATCCGGCGAGGGCGGCACGGACGGAACCGACGCTCCCGAGACGACCGTGGCCGTGACCGCGGCCACAGCGACGGACGGGCTGACCGTGGCGGTCTCGGGCAGCGGCTATGTCGACCTGCCGGACGCCGAGGGCGCCGACGGGTCGGCCAAGCCCGCGATGGGCTTCTACGCCGCGATCCGCGACGCGGCGACGCAGAGCTACGAGGACATCAACGCCTCGACGAGTGCGCTGGCGCTCACCTGGATCATGCCGCAGCAGGTGCGCGGCGGGGCATGGGCGACCGAACTGTCCGTGCCCGCGGGGGAGGTGCCCGAGGGCGGCGACTTCGAGCTGCTCACCTGGTCCGCGCACGGGAACCTGACCGAGGCGACCCTCATCGACACCGCGCCGATCACCCTGTCCGACGACCAGCTCGAGGCACTCTTCCCCGGTGACGCGGGCGAGGGGCCCGGCGATGGATCCGGCGAGGGCTCGGGCGAGGGCGGCACGGACGGGACCGACGCTCCCGAGACGACCGTGGCCGTGACCGCGGCCTCGGCGACGGACGGGCTGACCGTGGCGGTCTCGGGCAGCGGCTATGTCGACCTGCCGGACGCCGAGGGCGCCGACGGGTCGGCCAAGCCCGCGATGGGCTTCTACGCCGCGATCCGCGACGCGGCGACGCAGAGCTACGAGGACATCAACGCCTCGACGAGTGCGCTGGCGCTCACGTGGATCATGCCGCAGCAGGTGCGGGATGGGGCATGGGCGACCGAATTGTCCGTGCCCGCGGGGGAACTGCCCGAGGGCGGCGACTTCGAGCTGCTCACCTGGTCCGCGCACGGGAACCTGACCGAGGCGACCCTCATCGACACCGCGCCGATCACCCTGTCCGACGACCAGCTCGAGGCACTCTTCCCGGCCGGTCCGGGCGAGGGTGGCACGCCGGAGCAGCCGGGCACCACGCCCGAGCAGCCGGACGGTCAGGAGCCGGAGGCCGAGGAGAACGAGGGCCCGGCCCCCGAGAACACGGCCCCGGTCGTGACCGGCAAGCTCGAGAAGCAGAAGGACGACGGCACGGTCGTCACCTGCACCGTCGAGACCGTCCAGGGCTCGGCGGGCACCCCGCGCCTGACCTGGGGCGTCAAGTCCTCGTTCGCGAGCTACATCGAGGGCGGCATCGCGAAGGGATCGATCTCCACCGCCGGCGGGGCGGCCCGCGGCGGCGGCGGCTTCACCTGGGGCGCGGGATCGGGCAGCCTCGACGCCTCCGGCGCCGGCACCGTCACCTTCCCCGGATCCGTCCACTTCTCCGGCCACGACGGCGTGCTCACCACGACCGTCTCGAACGTGCGGGTCAAGGTGACCGGCGCCCGCTCCGGCGTGCTCGTCGCCGACATCGCCTCCCAGGACATGGAGGGCAACGACCTGTCCGCCCGCGGCGTGACCTTCGCCGACCTGTCGTTCTCGTCGGTCTCCGGCCAGGGCGGCACGGCATCCGCCACCCTGACCGCCGCCGGGGCGAAGGCGTTCGCCGGCTTCTACTCCGCCGGTGAATCCCTCGACTCCCTCACGCTCTCCGTCAGCGGGGCCACCGCCGACACGACCGAGGAGGTCTGCTACGACCAGGACGGCAACCGCGTGAACGCCGACGGCACCACCTACACCGGCGACGGGCTCGCCCACACCGGCCTCGGGGGCGCGGACGATCTCATCGCCCTCGTCGCGGGACTCACCCTCGCCGGGGCGGTCCTGCTGCTCGCCCGGGCGCGGACCACGCGCCGCGGTTCAGCGCTGCGCCGCTGACCGAACGATCGGGTGCTCCCGGGGCGATCCCCGGGGGCACCCGGTCCTTCACAACGACAGATCGACCGATCGACCACCACAGCAAGGAGTCGCCCGTGAAGCGGTCCAGGATCGCCGCCGCGACGATCGCCGCCCTGGCCATGCTCGCGGCGGGCTGCTCCGCCCCCGCAACCGGGGGCGACCCCGCCGCGACGGCGACCACGGGGGCCACCGCGGCGACCCCGACCGGAGCCGCGACCGAGGGCGAGGACGAGGGAGAGCCGGGCGCCGTCGTCAATGCGCTCGACCTCACCGGGCCCGCCCACGCGGCCGACGTGCCGGACATGGAGCCGGTCGTGACGCGGGCGAGGCCGAGCCTGCCCGTGACCATCACGGATGCGGCGGGGGAACAGGTCACGATCGATAAGGCCGACCGCCTGCTCAGCCTCGACCTGTACGGCACGCTCACCGACACGGTCATCGGGCTCGGGCTCGGGGACTCCCTCGTGGGACGCGCCAGCTCGGACCTGCAGGCCTCGCTCGCGGACCTGCCCGTGGTCACCCGCGGCGGCCACGACCTCAACGTCGAGGCGATCCTCGGACTCGAGCCCGACCTCATCCTCACCAACACGACGATCGGAACCGCCGCCGCCTACAGCCAGCTCGAGGCCGGCGGGGTCACGGTCGTGCGATTCGAGCAGATCCCCACGTTCGAGGGGATCGCGACGACCATCGAGGCGGTCGGTGCGGCCGTTGGGATGGCGGCGGAGGCGACCACGCTGGCGGAGGACACCCAGGACCGGCTCACGGTCGCGCTCGAGCGGGTCGAGGAGCTCGCCGCGGGCACCCCGCGGCCACCCCGCGGATTGGTGCTCTACGTGCGCGGCACCGCCGGGGTGTTCTTCATCCTCGGCGCCGAGTACGGCGCCGCCGACATCCTCGGGGCGCTCGGGCTCGCGGACGTCGCCGGAGAGAACGGTATCGACAACCTGCGGCCCGCGAACGCGGAGTCCCTCGTGAGCCTCGATCCCGAGATCGTGCTCGCCATGGACGACGGCGTCGAATCGAGCGGCGGGATCGACGGCTTCCTCGACCGGCCCGGGATGGCCGCGACCACCGCCGGGATGAACGAGCGCGTCGTCACCGCCGCGGACAGTCAGCTCCTCGCCTACGGCCCCCGCACCCCGGAGAACCTCGTGGCGCTCGCCGAGGCGATCTACACCGGCGGCGACGCCTCGTGATCACCGCGCCGGACGCGCCCGAGACCCTCGCCGCCCGGGAGCCCGCGCGGCCCGGTCCCGCCCGCGGCGTCGGCGGCGTGCGGGCAAACCGGCGCGGCCTGCGCGCCGCGATCGTCGGCTCGGTGCTCACGGTCGGACTCCTCGCCACCCTCGTGGCCTCGGCCACGATCGGGCAGTTCGACACGACCCTCGGCGAGGTGGTCGATTCCCTCGTGCGCGTGCTCACCGGCGCGGCCTCCCCGAGCGAGTCGCGCCTCGACGCCGCCCTGTGGGCCATCCGCTTCCCCCGCGCGCTGCTGGCGATGATCGTCGGCGCCTGCCTCGCGGTCGCGGGTGCCGTGATGCAGGGCGTGTTCGCGAACCCGCTCGCCGAGCCGAGCATCGTCGGGGTGAGCTCGGGCGCCTCGGTCGGGGCGGCGGTCGTCATCGTCTTCGGCCTCACCGCCGTCACCCCCGCGGCGCTGCCGATCGCGGCGTTCCTCGGCGCGCTCGTGGTCACGCTCGCGGTCTGGGCACTGGCCCGCACCGGCGGCAAGGCGGCCGTGCTCACCCTCGTGCTCACGGGCATCGCCATCAACGCGATCGCGACCGCGGCCACGAGCTTCCTCATCTTCCTCGGCGACACCTCCTCCCGCGAGCAGGTCATCTTCTGGCAGCTCGGCACCCTCTCGGACGCGCGCTGGAGCAGCGTGGCGATCACCGGGGGCGTGTTCGCGGTTGCGTTCGCCGGCTGCCTGCTCGTGCGCGGGAACCTCGACGTGCTCGCCCTCGGGGACACCTCGGCCGCCACGAGCGGGGTGCCGGTCGAGCGACTGCGCGTCATCGCGATCCTGCTCGTGTGCCTGCTCACGGGGGTGGCGGTCGCGTTCTCCGGGGTCATCGCCTTCGTCGGGCTCATCGTTCCGCACGCGCTCCGGCTGCTCGTGGGGCCCTCGCACCGCTACCTCGTGCCGCTCTCGGCGCTCGGGGGAGCGGTGCTGCTCAGCCTCGCCGACATCGTCGCGCGCACGATCATCCCCTTCGGGGACCTGCCGATCGGGATCTTCACGGCCGTGGTCGGCGGCCCGCTGTTCCTGGTGCTGCTGCGGCGAACCCTGCGCGGGCAGGGGGTGCGCGCCTGATGGCCGCCCTCAGCCTCGCCGGCGTGAGCGTCTCGATCGGGGGCGCACGGATTCTGGACGACGTCTCGGTCGCCTTCGCGCCCGGGCTCGTCACGGCCCTCATCGGGCCGAACGGGGCCGGGAAGTCGACCCTGCTGTCGGTGGCGGCCGGGTACCTCGCGCCCGACCGCGGCAGCGTCACCCTCGGCGGGGAGGAACTCGCGCGGATCCCGGTGCGCCGCGCCGCGCAGCTGCGGGCCGTCATGGCCCAGGACTCGACCGTCGCCTTCCCGTTCACGGTGCGCGAGGTCGTGGCGATGGGACGGACCCCGTGGAACACCACGCCCGGGGACGACGACGCGATCGTCTCCCGGGTGCTCCACCTGACCGAGCTGACCGAGTTCGCCGATCGGGAGATCACCACCCTCTCCGGCGGGGAACGGCAGCGGGCCGCGTTCGCCCGGGTGCTCGCCCAGGCGATGCCCGTGCACGAGGCCAGCGTGCTCCTGCTCGACGAGCCGACCGCCGCCATGGACATCGCCCACGCCGAGTCGACCCTCCGGCTCGCCCGCGGGATCGCCGCGCGCGGGGCGGCCGTGGGGATCGTCGTGCACGATCTGGACGCGGCGGCCTCCTACGGCGATCACCTCGTGCTCATGGATCGCGGTCGCGTGCACGCCGCGGGACCCGTGCGGGAGGTGTGCACGCCGGAGCTGCTCTCCGGGGTCTATCGAACGCCCATCGACGTGCTCGAGCACGCGGGCCGGGTGCGCATCGCGCCGAGCCGGGGCGAGCAGCGCGCCGTCGGCCTGAGCGACACCGCCGAGCTTGCCGCCGGCCTGGCCCTCGACCTGTGATCACCGAGAATGATGGAATCTGACGCATGTTGAACAGGGACTAACAACTTCGCGCACCTTCGGCTACCATGAGCAAGCATTCGCTGTGCGATCCGAAGGATGAACAATGAAGTTACGACAGTCATGGCGCCCGCAGACGTGGGGAGCCGGCCTGGGAGTCATGGCGCTCGCGCTCGGTCTCTCGGCCCCCGCGCTCACCGCGCCGCCTGCGCAAGCCGAGCCGCCTGCAGAGACCAACGTCGCGCTCGCCTCGGAGGGTGGGGTCGTCACCGCCTCCGGTCAGGAGAAGGCCGGGCAGTGGGGTCCGGAACTGGTCAACGACGGCGATACGAGTGAGGTCGCCGGGGCGAGCGGGTCGCGCTGGTCCTCGAACCACTCCGATGACGCATGGATCCAGGTGGAGTTGGCCGAGCCGACCATCGTCGACCATGTGACGATCTACTGGGAGGACGCCTGCGCGGCGAAGTACAAGCTGCAGACCTCCACCGACGGGACGAGCTGGACGGACGCCACGGGCGAGATCGAGCCGACCTGCGGCACGGTCGACGACCAGGTCCTCGACACCCCCGAGCCGGTGGAGTTCGTTCGCATGCAGGCGCTCGACCGCACCCCCATCGGTGGCTCGAAGTGGGGAGTGTCGATGTGGGAGTTCCAAGTGTGGGCCGACCTATCCGAGCCCACCCCCGCTGAGGGCCAGAACATCGCCCTCGCCTCGGCCGGCGCGATGGTCGGCTCCTCGGGCACCGAGGTGAGTGACGGGCGCTGGACCGCGGATCTGGCGACGGACGGGGACCGCTCGACCCGGTGGTCGTCGAACACCTCCGATGACGCCTGGATCCAGGTGGAGTTGGCGGAGCCGACCGTCGTCGATCACGTGACGATCTACTGGGAGGCCGCCTACGCGGCCCGATTCAAGCTCCAGTCCTCGACCAACGGCACGGACTGGACCGACCTGACGGCGGAGCTCACCGGCTCCGAAGGGCGCCAGGAGATCCCGATCACCACCGGTGACCCGGTGGCATACGTGCGGATGCAGAGCATCGAACGCTCCGGCACGTACGGCGTGTCCCTCTTCGAGTTCGAGGTCTGGGACGGGCCCGAGCCCACGCCCGTGACCCCCGAGGCGAGCCTCGTGCCGCTGCCCGCCTACGTGGACTGGGCCGGCGAGGACGCCGAGCCGTTCCGGCTGACCGACGCCACGCGGATCCTCGCCGAGGACGGCCTCGCCGGCGAGGCGGCACTGCTCGCCGCCTCGCTGCGCGGATCGACCGGCTTCGACGTGCCGATCGAGACCGGCACGGCCGGAGCGAGCGCGAGCGACATCGTGCTGACCACGGGGGACCTCGACCAGGCCGTCGCCGACGCCGGGCTCGCGGACGCCTCGCTCGCCGAGAACCCGCTCGACGGCGGCGCGGAGACCTACCAGCTCGACGTCAGCGCCGCCGGGGCGATCGTCACCGGCGCCTCCGCGCACGGCGTGTTCAACGGCACCCAGACCCTGCTCCAGCTCCTGCCCGAGTTCGTGTACTCGCCCACGGCCGTCGCGACCGACTGGGCCGCCCCGGCCGTCACCATCGTCGACTCCCCCCGCTACGACTACCGCGCCATCATGCTCGACCCGGCCCGTTCCTTCCTCACAGTGGACGAGGTCAAGCACGTGCTCGACGCGATGGCGAATGCCAAGATGTCGGCCCTGCACCTGCACCTGGCCGACGACCAGGGCTGGCGGATCGAGATCACCAACGAGGGCAAGGCCGACGACGACCCGATCGACTACACCCGGCTGACGGAGATCTCCGGCAAGACCGCGATGAACAAGCTCGGGGCCACCTACAAGGACGAACTCGGCCACACCGGCTACTACACGCAGGAGGACTACACCGACATCGTGACCTATGCCGCCGAGCGGCACATCACGGTCGTGCCCGAGATCGACCTGCCCGGCCACACGAACGCCGCGCTGCACGCGATCCCGGAGCTCAACACGGCCGGCTCCTCCCACGAGGGCACGGCCGCGGAGCCCACGGCGCCCGCGAACGGCAGCGGCGACGTCGGCTACTCCTACCTCGACCCCGACTCCGAACTCTCCTTCACGTTCATCGAGCACGTGCTCGGCCAGATCGCCGCGCTCACGCCCGGTGAGTACCTGCACATCGGCGGCGACGAATCGCATGCGATGACCAGTCGCTACGGCATCGACGGATTCAACGAATTCGTCGCGCGCACGATCCAGATCGTGCACGACCTCGACAAGAAGCCGATCGGCTGGAGCGAGATCGCCGCCGGCACCCTCAACCCCGGCGACGGCGTGCAGTACTGGGTCGGCGGCACGGCCGACATCACCCGGGCCGTCACCCAGGAGGGCGCCAAGGTGCTCGTCTCGCGCGGCGGGAACTCCTATATCGACATGAAGTACAACCCGAAGACCCCGATCGGGCTTACGTGGGCGTGCTCGGGCATCTGCGACTTCGACCGGTACTACGACTGGAACCCGGCGGCCACGATCGACGGCGTCGACGACCCCGCCATCCTCGGCAACGAGGCGCCCATGTGGTCCGAGACGATCCGGGGCGGCTACCAGGCCGAGTTCCTCGCCTTCCCGCGGGCCTTCTCGCACGCGGAGATCGGCTGGTCGCAGCAGAGCGACCGGAACGTCGCCGAGTTCGCCCAGCGGATGGCGACCCAGGGCGTGCGGATGCTCGCCGGCGGCTGGAACTTCTACGACGGCGACAGGGCCGTGTGGGACACGGCGCTCGTCGGTACCGACCTCGAGGCCAAGCCCGGGGCCGACGTCACCTTCGACGTCGGGCTGCTCGCGGCGCCGGGCACGACGACCGACGGCGCGAGCGTCGCCGTCGACACGGTGGACGACGAGGACGGCGTGAGCCGCTCGAGCCTCGACGGCCCGCTCACGGCGACCGTCGACTTCGGCGACGGCACGGCGGCGCAGCAGGTGACCTTCTCGACCGAGCAGGCCCGGGACTCCCTCCACGCCGGCAGCCTGTACACCATCGAGGCCGGGCACGCCTACGCCACGGCCGGCGAGTACACGGGAACGATCACCGGTTCCGACGGATCGGTGGCGACCTTCACCGCCCGCATCGCGGCCGACGCCGAGAACCCGAGCGAGCCGGTCTCGCCCTGGGATCCGGCTGCGACCCCGACGGTGACGTTCACCGACGACGACGCGGAGGCGGGGGCTCGCACCCAGGTGTCGATCTCCGGCTTCGAACCGGGCAAGCACGTCGCCCTCACCTTCGACGGAGCGCCGTCGAACTCGGTCATCCCGGGTGACGACGGCACCATCACCGTGTGGTGGCAGGTGCCACCGGCATCCACGAACGGCGAGAAGACCCTCGTCGCGACTCAGGGCGAACGGAGTGCCACCGATGCGATCGTCGTGACCGACGGTCGCCTCACCCTGGCCGACCCGATCGACCAGTCGCTGTACACGGTCGCGGACGTCTCCAGCCAGGAGACCGTCGGTGAGCCCGCGGGCAGCGGGGTGGCCACCGCGGCGATCGACGGCGACCCGGCCACCTACTGGCACACCCAGTGGCAGGGGACGGTCGATCCGGACGGCTCCGATCAGCTGCCGCATCACATCACGCTCGACCTGGGCGGGCAGTACGACGTTCAGGCGCTGGAGTACATGACTCGACAGTCCGGGACGAACGGTCGCATCGCCGACTACGACATCTACGTCTCGAGCGACGGGACGACCTGGGGTGATCCGGTTGTGACGGGCACGTTCTCGACTGCGCTCTTCCCGCAGGTCGTGGAGTTCGCGCCGGTCGAGGGCCGGTTCGTCAAGCTCGTGGCGAAGACCAGCCAGGCGGGCAACGAGTTCGCCGGTGCCGCCGAGATCCGCATCGGGGGCCTACCCGCCGACGAAGGCGGCGGTGACGACGACGGCACGGCCGATTCCTCCGGTGGGGCCGACGACGGCACGGCCGACGCCTCCGGTTCCGGCACGGACGCCGGTGCCGACGCCGATTCGTCGGGTTCGGGTACGGATGCGGATGCCGATTCGTCGGGTTCGGGTACGGACGCCGGTGCCGACGCCGATTCGTCGGGTACGGACGCCGGTGCCGACGCCGATTCGTCGGGTTCGGGTACGGACGCCGGTGCCGATGCCGATTCGTCGGGCTCGGCTACGGACACCGACGCCGATTCGTCGGGTTCGGGTACGGACACCGGTGCCGACGCCGACTCGTCGGGCTCCGGTACGGATGCGGATGCCGATTCATCGGGTGCCGGTACTGCCGCGAGCGCCGACGCGTCGGGTTCTGGTGCCGGTACCGACGCGGACGCGGGTGCCGATCCCGCGGATCCCGGTGCCGATTCCGCCGGCGCGGGTGACGGCAGTGACGGTGGCGATGGCGGAGGCCGGGGCGCCGGGGCGGATGCGCTCCCGACCGTCCCGGGGGCCGACGAGCCGGGCGACCTGCCGGACACCGGGGCCTCCGTGCTCCCGGCGGCGCTCATCGCCTGTCTCGTGATCCTGGGCGGGGTGGCTCTCCTGGTCCGCCGAGGCGCCCGCGGCTGACCGCAGAACGGCTCACCGCCGGGGCCCCGGTCACCATGGGTGGCCGGGGCCCCGGCATGCCCGGGAGACCGTCGCTCGGAATGTTCGCCTAGGCGTAGTTTGAGGATTAGGTGGCCTGGGTCTACGATCCGGGTCATGCCTTCTCCCATCGTCGTGTGCCGGCCCGGCCCCGCCCGTCGCCGTCGGGGGGCCGCCATCGCCGCAAGCCTCGCGGTGCTCACGCTCGCCGCGGCATGCTCCGGTGGCCCCGGGTCCACCGGAACTGCAGGAGTGGACGCCGGTCCAGGCGCCGGCCCAGGCGACGACAGGGCCGGGGTGTCTGGGGCCGGGGTGTCCGGGGCCGACGACCGGCCCCTCGTGCTCACCACCTTCACGGTGCTCGCCGACATCGCCCGCAACGTCGCCGGCGACCACCTCCGGGTCGAGTCCCTGACCAAGGTCGGAGCCGAGATCCACGGCTACCAGCCCACCCCCTCGGACCTGCAGCGGGCCGAGGGGGCCGACCTCGTGCTCGACAACGGCCTCGGCCTCGAGGCGTGGTTCGCCCGGTTCATCGGCAGCGGATCGACCGCCCGTGTCACGGTCACCGACGGCGTGGACGTGCTCCCCATCGCCGGCGGGCCCGAGAGCGGTGCCCCGAACCCCCACGCCTGGATGAGCCCGGTGAATGCGGGCGTCTACGTGGACAACATCGCCGCCGCATTCGCCGAGCTCGACCCGGCCCACGCGGCCGACTACCGGGCCGCCGGGGCCCGCTACCGGCGCGAGGTCGAGGCCGTGGGCACCGGGCTGCTCGACCGGCTCGCGGACCTGCCGTCATCGGCCCGGATGCTCGTCACGTGCGAGGGGGCGTTCTCCTACCTCGCCCGCGACGCCGACCTGACCGAGGGCTACCTCTGGGCCGTCAACGCCGAGCAGGAGGCCACCCCACGCACCGTCGCCGGCGTCATCGACGTCGTGCGTGAGCGCGGAGTGCCCGCGGTGTTCTGCGAGTCGACGATCTCCCCCCGCACGATGATGCGAGTGGTCGAATCCACCGGTGCCGCCTTCGGCGGGACCCTCTACGTCGACTCCCTCTCCCCACCCGACGGGCCCGTGCCCACCTACCTGGACCTGCTGCGCCACGACGCCGACGTCATCGCCGGCGCGCTCACGGCCGGCCACGACGACAAGGAGGGGCGATGACCGACCCGGCACTCGTCGTCCGTGATCTGACCGTGCACTACGGGCCGGTCCGCGCCCTCGACGCGGTGAGCCTCACCCTGGCCGCGAGCCGCGTGTGCGGGCTCATCGGCATGAACGGATCGGGCAAGTCCACGCTCTTCAAGGCGATCCTCGGGCAGGTTCCCCTCGACGCCGGCGACGTGTCGATCTTCGGGCGCACGCCGGCGGCCGCGCGGTCCGCGGGGCTCGTGGGCTACGTGCCGCAGACCGAGGCGGTCGACTGGGACTTCCCGGTCTCCGTGCGTGAGGTGGTGATGATGGGCCGGTACGGGCGGATGGGCCTGCTGCGCCGTCCCCGCCGCGCCGACCACGAGGCTGTGGAACAGGCACTCGACCGCGTCGAGCTCACCGACCTGGCCCACCGCCAGATCGGCCGGCTCTCGGGGGGACAGCGCAAGCGGGCCTTCGTCGCCCGCGGGATTGCCCAGGGGGCCCACCTCATGCTGCTTGACGAACCCTTCGGCGGGGTGGACAAGCGCTCGGAGGCCATGCTCGTGGGGCAGCTGCGCCGACTCGCGGCGGGCGGCGTCACGGTGCTCGTCTCCACCCACGACCTCGCGGGCCTGCACGACCTGGCCGACGAGGCGATCCTGCTCCTGCGCACCGTGCTCGCCCACGGGCCGACCGCGAGCGTGCTCACGCCCGCCCGCCTCGCGGGCGCCTTCGGTCTCGACGTGCTCGGGGGTGCTCGTGCCTGACCTGCTCGCCCTCCTGACCGCCCCGTTCGCCTACGAGTTCATGGTGCGGGCGCTGCTCATCACCCTCGCCGCCTCCGGGGTGTGCGCGCTGCTCAGCTGCTGGCTCGTGCTCATCGGCTGGTCGCTCATGGGGGAGGCGGTCTCCCACGCCGTGCTGCCCGGGGTCGTGCTCGCCTACCTCGTCGGGGTGCCGTTCGCGATCGGGGCGGTCGTCTTCGGCGGGCTCGCCGTGGTCCTCATCGGCACCGTCCGCCGGACCACCCGGCTCAAGGAGGACGCCGCCATCGGGATCGTGTTCACCACGCTCTTCGCGGGCGGGCTCGTGCTCGTCTCGGTCACCCCGAGCGAGGTGGACCTGTTCCACATCATCTTCGGGAACCTGCTCGGAGTCTCCCGCGCCGACCTCGCCCAGGTGCTCATCCTCGGGGCGATCGTGGTGATCGTGCTGCTGGCCCTGCGGCGCGACCTGACCCTCGTGGCCTTCGACTCGACCCACGCGCACGCGATCGGGCTGAGTCCGCGGCTGCTCAACGCCGTGCTGCTCGGGCTGCTCGCGCTCACCGCCGTCGTGGCGCTGCAGGCGGTCGGGGTGGTGCTCGTGGTCGCGATGCTCATCACGCCGGGGGCGACCGCCTACCTGCTGACCGACTCGTTCTCCCGGATGCTGCTCATCGCGCCGGGCATCTCGATGCTGTGCGGGCTCGCGGGGATCTACGCGAGCTACTACCTCGACACCTCCTCGGGGGCGATGGTCGTGCTCGCCCAGGGGCTCGCCTTCGGGGCGGTCTACCTGCTCAGCCCCTCGCACGGGGTGATCATGCGGCGCCTGGCCGCGCGCCGTCGTCGTCGCGCCCTGGCCGGGTGAGCGCCGGCTCAGCGGCCGGTGAGCGCGACCCACAGCGCCGTGGTGGCGCTCGCCCCCAGGTTTACCGGCTCCCGGCCCGCGACGGCGACGGTCACGGCGTCGGAATAGGGCGGTCCCGGGGTCAGGTCGAGGCTCGAGCCGACCCCGATGCCGGCGTCGGCGCAGAATGCGAGCAGCGCCGGGTCCTCGTCGGAGATCCGCTCGAGGGTGACCGTGGCGGGCGCCGGCACCGTGCTCAGTTGGACGGCGTCCGGCGGGTGGATCACGCCGGCGGCGGTGGGAATCGGGTCGCCGTGGGGGTCGCGGGCCGGATGGCCCAGGAGCGCATCGATCCGCTCGACGAGGGCGTCGGAGACGGCGTGCTCGAGCGCGTCGGCCTCGTCGTGGACCTCGTGCCACCGGTAGTGCAGGATCTCGACGAGGAAGGTCTCGATGAGCCGGTGACGCCGCACCATCGTCAGGGCATGGCGCCGTCCCAGGGCGGTGAGGGCGACGGCGCCGTAGGGCGTGTGGGTGACGAACCCCTGGGAGGCGAGCCTGCGCACGGCGTCCGAGACGCTCGACATCCGCAGCCCGGCCTTCTGGGCGATGTCGCTGGGGGTGACCGGGGCGTGGGACCACTCCTGCAGCCCCCAGATGATCTTGAGGTAGTTCTGGGTGCTCGGCGTCAACTCCGAAACGGACATGCGCCGAGCCTACCCAGGGCCGCGACCGCGGCGGATCCTACGTCAGGCCGGTGGTCGCCGCCTGGATGAGCAGGCTCGTGGCGGTGACGCTCAGCCACAGCACGAATCCGAGCAGCAGCGGGGCCGGGCCGGTGCGCCGCAGCCCGGCCACGTCGGTGGACAGACCGATCGCGGTGAGCGCCATCGTGATGAGGAAGACGGAGGCCGTGATGAGGACGTCCGCGGCCGTGGGCGGCAGGGGGAGGATCGAGTTGACCGTGGCCAGCACGAGGAAGCCGATGAGGAACCACGGCACGAGGGTGAACAGCCCCGGGCGGCGTGGGGCGGGCACGGCGGTGTTGTCGGCAGTGTTGTCGGCAGGGCCGGCAGTGTTGGCGGCAGGGGAGATGCGGGCGGACCGGCGCGCCTGCAGATAGGCGAGCCCGAGCACGATCGGGATGATCATGAGCGTGCGGGTCAGCTTGACCACGACCGCCACGTCGGTGGCCTCCCGGCCGTAGGTGGCGGCCGCCGCGACGACCGAGGAGGTGTCGTTCACCGCCGTCCCGGCGAAGACCCCGAAGGCCTCCTGGCTCATCCCGAGGGCGTGCCCCACCCACGGGAAGAGGAGGACGGCGAGGATGTTGAACAGGAAGATCGTGCTCAGGGCGTAGGCGACCTTGCCGGCGGCGGGCTTGACCACGGGGGTGACCGCGGCGATGGCCGACGCGCCGCAGATCGCCGTGCCGACTCCCACGAGCGTCGTCAGATCCCGGTCGATGCGCAGGAGCCGCCCGACGCCCCAGGCGACGCTCAGGCACACGGTCAGGGTGCCGAGCATGACCGGCAGGGAGTGCCAGCCGGAGCGCAGCACCTGCGGGATGGACACCTGGGCGCCGAGGAGCACGACGGCGGCCTGAAGCACCCGCCCGCCCGCGAACTTCACCCCGGCGGCCAGTCGCGGCGCCCGCCGCACCGGCCGAAGGAGCGAGGCGGTGACGCCCCCGAGGAGCACCCCGCTCACCGGCCCGCCGACCACGGGGAATGCGCGGCCGATGAGCATCGCCACGACCGCGATCGGCACGACGAGGGCGAGCCCCGGAAGCAGCCGGGTCCAGCGCGCCCGGGAGGTCTGGGGGGTCTGGGCGGGTTGCGAAGGCCGGGTGGGCTGCGGGGCGGGATCGCCGGCCGTCGTCGCGGGGGCCGCGACGGGGGTCGAGGGGTGCTCGGAATGGGGCATGGATCCACCGTGGCACAGGGGCCGGGGTCGCCGGTACCCACAGAGTACAGGGATACCCATAGGATATTGCTATGGCAGGTGTGGATCTGGAGGAGCTGCGGCTGCTCGTCGCGGTGGCCGATCACGGCTCGATCTCGGCGGCGGCCCGGTTGCGGCGGATCAGCCAACCGAGCGCGTCGGCGCGGATGCGTCGGCTCGAGCACTCCCTCGGCCTCGAACTGCTCGACCGGCGCAGCCGGGGGGCGGAACTGACCGATCACGGCCGGGCGGTCACGAGCTGGGCGCGCTCCGTTCTCGCCGCGGCCGACGCCCTCCTCACCGGCGCGGAGGCGCTGCGCACCGACCGGCCCGTGCGGGTCGCGGCCTCCCAGACGATCGCGGAGTTCCTCGTTCCCGCCTGGTTGGCCCAGGCGCGGGAGCGCTCGGGGGAGCCCGTGCACCTGCGGGTGGCCAACTCGGCGGCGGTCGTGGCCGCCGTGCGCGACCGCAGCGCCGACCTCGGCTTCATCGAGGGGCCGCGGGCGCCCTCCGACCTCACGTGGACCACGGTCCGCACCGACCGGCTCGTGCTCGTCGTCGCCCCCGGGCACCGGCTCGCGCGGGTCCGTTCCCCGCTGTCGGCCGAGCAGGTGGCCGCCCTGGCTCTCGCCTCCCGGGAGGAGGGATCGGGCACCCGCGAGACCCTGGCGCGGGCGCTGCGCCGGGCCGGCGTGTCGGCGGTGTCCGGCCCGGCGGTGACGGTCGACTCGAACGCTGCGGTCAAGGTGGTCGTGGCCGCCGGCGCCGTGCCGGCGATGCTCAGCGAGCTGGCCGTCGCGGCGGAACTGCAGGACGGCCGGCTCGTCGAGGTGCCCACCGCCGGGCTGGACACGCGCCGGCGGCTGCGGGCCGTCTGGCGCCGGGGCACGGCCCCGCGGGCCGGGGGAGCGGCGCTGCTCGCCATCGCCACGGGCCGATAGGAGAGGCCGGACGCGCCCGCGCGGGCGCCGCGGTGGTTAGGGTGTCGGAGTGACTATCCAACCAAGCAACGTGCCCCTTGTCTCACTCAACGACGGCACCGCGATCCCGCAGCTCGGCTTCGGGGTGTGGCAGGTGCCCGACGACCAGGCCCAGGTCGCCGTGGAGGAGGCGCTGCGGGTCGGCTACCGCCACATCGACACCGCGGCCGCCTACGCCAACGAATCCGGCGTCGGCCGGGCGTTGGCGACCTCCGGCCTCGCCCGCGACGACGTCTACATCACGACCAAGCTGTGGAACGCCGACCAGGGCTATCACAGCGCCCTCGACGCCTACGAGGCCTCGCTCGACAAGCTCGGCATCGAGACCGTCGACCTCTACCTCATCCACTGGGCGGCGCCCTCGTTCGACCTCTACTCCGACAGCTGGAAGGCCCTCGCCAAGCTGCGCGAGGAGGGGCGCGTGCGCTCGATCGGGGTGTCGAACTTCGAGGCCGATCACCTCCAGCGCATCATCGTGGAGACGGGCGTCACGCCGGTCATCAATCAGATCGAGGTCCACCCCTACCTCCAGCAGGAGACGATGCGTGCCACGAACTCCTCCCACGGCATCGCCACCGAGGCGTGGTCGCCGCTGGGCAGCGGTCACGGGCTGCTCGAGGATCCGGCGCTCGTGCGGATCGCCGAGACCCACGACGCCACCCCGGCCCAGGTCGTGCTCGCCTGGCATCTCGCGATCGGGAACGTCGTCATCCCCAAGTCCGTCACGCCCTCGCGCATCGCCGAGAACTTCGCCGCGACCGGCCTCGAACTCGAGCCCGAGGACGTCGACGTGATCACCGAGCTCGACCGGAACGAGCGCTACGGCGCCCACCCGGCCGAGGCCGCCTTCGGCAAGCCCGCGCACCTGGCCTGACCGGCCGGCGCCGGCCAGGCCGGCGCCCGGCCTTCGGGAGACCCCGCCGAGCTCGGTAGACCCCGCCGAGGGGGCCCCGCCGACCCATGCGGTCGGCGGGGCCCCCTACGCGGGGCGGCCGGGCGTCGTCCTAGATCCAACTGGGAAGGAACATGTGCATGTTCCAGTACCAGTACGGAATCCACTCATTGGTCCAGATCGGCCAGAAGAACGCGCCGGCGGCGAGGGCCGCCACGACCACGAACGCGGCGATCCATATCCCCGGTCGTCGCTCGCGCAGCGGGATGCGTCTGCTCGAGATGAGCGTGGCGAGCGCGAACGTGAGCGCGAGCGCCACGTACGGAACGAACGCCACGGTGTAGAACGTGAAGATCGTGCGCTTCATGTACAGCAGCCACGGCACGTAGCCGGCGAGGTAGCCCGCCAGGATCGCCCACGCGCGCCAGTCACGGCGCCGCAGCGCCGCCCAGATCACCACGAGTAGCGCGAGTACCCCGCCCCACCACACGACCGGGTTCCCGACCGCGAGGATCGCCGAGGCGCACCGGTGTGAGCCGCAGATGAGCTCGGCACCCTGGTCCGCCCCGAGATCGCGCCACGCGAACGAGGTGGGCCGGTACTGGATGAGCCAGCCGAGCGGATTCGACATGTACGTGTGCTCGCTCGTGAGCCCGTTGTGGAACGACCACATCCGCAGGTGGTACTCCCACCACGAGTTGAGCCAGTCGGGCATCCACGCGCGCTGCGGCAGCTCGGCCACGGCGTTGACGTCGCGGGCCCAGTGGCGCAGATACGAGTTCGGGCTGAGCCACCACGGCAGCCACGTGAGCACGTAGGTGAGCGCCGCCGTCGGCACGAGCGCGCAGAACGCCGACACGCCGTCGCGCACCGCCCCGCCGCCGATCCAGAACCGCACGCCGATCGAGCGGCGCGCGCTGATCGTCCACGCCACGACGAGCAGGCCGAAGACGGCCACGAAGTAGATCCCCGACCACTTCACCCCGCTCGCCAGGCCGAGGCAGATCCCGGCCACGACGAGCCACCAGCGCATCCCCACCCGCGGACCCCACGGATCCGAGTAGCGGCCGTCGCCGCCCGCGCGGGTGAGGTCGCGGGAGGCCACGAGGGCGAGCCGGCGGCGGTACTGCTCGCGGTCGAGCAGGATGGCGCCGAACCCGCACAGCGCCCAGAACGAGAGGAAGATGTCGAGGATCGAGATCCGGCTCATGACCAGGTGGATCCCGTCGACGGCCAGGAAGAGCCCCGCGACGGCCCCGAGCGCGGTCGACCCGAAGAGCCGTCGCCCGATCCGCACGAGCAGCAGCACCGACAGGATTCCCGTGATCGCGGCGCTGATCCGCCAGCCCACCGGGTCGTTCGTGGCGAAGAAGCGCATGCCGAGCGCGATCATCCACTTGCCCACGGATGGGTGCACCACGTAGTCCGCGTCGGTGCCCAGATCGGAGTAGTCGCCGGCCGCGAAATCGAGGTTCGGGTCCTCGCCCCAGCGGCCCTCGTAGCCGAGGGTGAGCAGCGAGTACGCCTGCTTGACGTAATAGGTCTCGTCGAAGACCAGCCGCGCCGGCCGGCCGAGCTCGACGAGGCGCAGCACGGCCGCGAAGGCGGTGACCACGGCGGTGATCGCCCACGAGGCCCACGCATTCTCGTGGATCGGGGAGAGCAGCCGGTCGCGCAGCGTGCCGTGCACGTGCTCCCGGGTGGTCACCTCGGGCGGCGCGGGCGCCCGGAGCCGGGCGGTGGCTCGCGCCCAGGCGTGGGGACGACGCAGCTCGCCCTCCGGTTCGGCCTCGGGTTCGGCCTCGGGTTCGGCGAGGGGCACCGCCGAGTCGCCGCCCGCGGGCGGGACCGCGGGATCGGTGGCATGACGTGGGCCCGGGCCGGGCGCCGTCGCGTCGTCCTCATGCTGGCTCACGGCCCGATTCTAGGCACCGGCGGGTGGTGTCGATGGCCAGTCGCCGGCGCGGGCCGGCGGGGCTGACACACTGGGCGGGTGAGCGCCTTCTCGACCGATCCCGCCGACCCGGAGGAACTCCCGGACGGGGCAGTGCCGCCGATCCTGCTCGCGGGCACCCCGATCGGCTCCACCGAGGACGCCTCGCCCCGGCTGCGGCGCGCGCTCGCCGAGGCCGATCTCATCGCGGCCGAGGACACCCGGCGGCTGCGGGCGCTGCTCGGCCGGCTCGAGCTGCGAACGGGCGCGCGGGTGATCGCCTATCACGAGCACAACGAGCAGGCGCGGACCCCCGACCTCGTCGATGCCGCGCGCCGGGGGCAGCGGGTCGTCATGGTGAGTGACGCCGGGATGCCGGGGATCTCGGATCCGGGGTTCCGGCTCGTCGAGGCGGCTGCGGCCGGCGGCGTGCCCGTGAGCGTCGTGCCCGGGCCGAGCGCCGTGCTCACCGCGCTGGCGGTCTCGGGGTTGCCGACCGACCGGTTCTGTTTCGAGGGATTCGCCCCGCGCAAGCCGGCCGCCCGGCGCGGCGCGTTCGCCGAGCTCGCGACCGAGCGGCGCACGATCGTGTTCTTCGAATCGCCCCACCGGATCGCCGCGTGCCTGGCCGATCTCGTCGGCGCGTTCGGGGCGGATCGGCGGGCGGCCGTGTGCCGGGAGCTGACCAAGACCCACGAGGAGGTCCGCCGCGGCACCCTGGCCGAGCTCGCCGACTGGGCCGCGGACGGACTGCGGGGGGAGATCGCCGTCGTGGTCGCCGGCGCGACGCCCACGGTGCCCGGCCTCGAGGAGCTCGTGGCCCGGGTGCGGGAACGGATCGCCGCCGGGGCGCGGATGCGTGAGGCGGTCGATGCCGTGGCCGCCGAGGCGGGCGCGAGCCGGCGCGAACTCTACGAGGCCACCCTCGCCGACCGCTGAGGGGGCGGGCGGGGAGTCGCCTCGGGCCGTGTGGGCGGTCGTCTACGTGGCGGGGGCGATCCTCCCAGCTCGCCGACGGCGCCCGGGACGTGAGCTGGATTACTCCCGGCCCGGGCCGGATGGCAGAGTAGTGCCATGAGTACCAATCGTGCCCTGGTGATCGTGGATGTGCAGCCGACGTTCTGCGAGGACGGCGCGCTGGGCGTCGAGGGCGGCAACGCCGTGGCGCAGCGCATCGCCGACTTCGCCGACGCCCGCCGCTCCAACTACGACCTCGTGGTCACCACCCAGGACTGGCACATCGACCCCGGCTCCCACTTCTCCCCGACCCCCGACTTCGTGGACACCTGGCCCCCGCACGGCGTGGCCGGCACCCCGGACGCCGAGCTGCATCCGGCCCTGGCGGACCTGCACCCGGAGGTCTCCGTGAAGAAGGGCGCCTACGAGGCCGCCTATTCCGGCTTCGAGGGCCGCGACGAGGAGGGGACCGACCTGGCGACGCTCCTGCGTGCCGCCGGCGTCACCGCGCTCGACGTCATCGGCATCGCCGAGTCCCACTGCGTCAAGGAGACCGCGATCGACGGCGTCGGCGAGGGGTTCGAGGTGCGAGTGTTCACCGACCTGACCGTGCCCGTCACCCCGGAGCAGGGGCAGCAGGCACGCGAGGCGATGGCCCGCGCGGGCGTCGACCTCGCGCTGTCGTGACCGCGCGGCCGGCCGAGACGACCGCTCCGGCCGCCGACGCAGCGGGCTCGGCCGCGGCGGCGGGGCTGCGCCCGCGGATCATCGGCGGGCACACCTTCGACCTGGCGCGCCGCGTCGTCATCATGGCGGTCGTCAACCGCACGCCCGACTCCTTCTACGACCGCGGCGCGACCTACGCCCTCGAGGCGGCCACGGCCGCGGCCCTGCGGGCGGCCGCGGCGGGGGCCGAGTGGGTCGACGTCGGCGGCGTTCCGTTCTCCCCGGACACGCCGCCGGTCTCGGAGGCGGAGGAGCTCGATCGGGTCGTGCCGCTCATCGAGGCGATCCGGGCGCAGAGCGACGTCGTCGTCTCGGTCGACACCTACAACCCCGCCGTGGCGAGCGCCGCGATCGAGGCGGGCGCCGCCGTCATCAACGACGTCATGGGCCTGCGCGTGCCGGGCCTGGCCGAGGTGGTGGCGGCCTCGGACGCGACCGTCGTCATCGCGCACTCGCGCGCCGAGGCGCACCGGCACCTGCGCCGTCCGTCCTACGGCGACGTCGTCACCGAGGTGGCTGCCTACCTGCGCGACCGCGTGGCCCTCGCGCGCGCCGCCGGCATCCCGGAGGAGCGGATCGTCATCGACCCCGGGCACGACCTGAACAAGAACACCCTCCACTCCCTCGAGCTGACCCGGCGGCTCGGGGAGATCACCGCCCTCGGGCTGCCCACGCTCGTGGCGCTGTCGAACAAGGACTTCATCGGCGAGACCCTCGACCGGCCGCGCGGGGAGCGGCTCATCGGCTCGCTCGCCACGGCGGTGCTGTGCGTGCAGGCCGGTGCGCGGATCCTGCGGGTACACAACGTGGCGCAGACCCGCGACGCGGTGCGGATGACCGAGGCCGTGCTCGGGCTGCGGGAGCCGGCCCGGCTCCGCCACAACATGGACGCGGAGTAGCGGTGTTCGATCTCGACGAACTCATCGAGGCCTACCGGGTGAGCGACCGTGGCCGGGCCCGCGTGCGGGCGAACTTCATCGCCAGCCTCGACGGCGCCGCCACCGTGGGCGGCCTCTCCGGCGGCCTGAACGATCCGTGGGACCTGCAGGTGTTCACGGTGCTGCGCCGCCTCGCCGACGTCGTGCTCGTGGGGGCCGGCACGCTGCGGGCCGAGGGGTACGGCGGCCTGCGGGTCGGGGCCGCCGACGTCGCCTGGCGCCGCGAGCACGGCCTGAGCGACCATCCCCGGCTCGCGATCGCCACCCGCTCGGCCCGCCTCGACCCGGCCTCCGACCTG
Organism: Pseudactinotalea sp. HY160; assembly: GCF_009372055.1. Lineage (NCBI taxonomy): Bacteria > Bacillati > Actinomycetota > Actinomycetes > Micrococcales > Cellulomonadaceae > Pseudactinotalea > Pseudactinotalea sp. HY160. Next base: position 308,323 of record NZ_WHMT01000001.1, read on the forward strand.
TTCGCCGGCGCCCCCGCGCCCCCGCTCGTGTACGCCCCGACCCCGCCCACGGACGAGAGCGACGACGGCACGGGCGAGCGGCTCGAGGCCCTCGCCGGCGTCGCCGAGGTGATCACCCTGCCCGGGGAGGTGCTCGACGTGCACGCGATGCTCGCCCACCTCGCGGCGGCCGGCCATCCGCAGGTGCTGTGCGAGGGCGGGCCCCACCTGTTCGGCAGCCTCATCGACGCCGACGCCGTCGACGAGCTCTGCCTCACCCTCGCCCCCGTGCTCGCCGGCGGCACGGCCCCGCGGATCTCGGCGACCGTGGCCGAGTCGACCCGGGCCATGCGGCTCGTGCACGCCCTGCCCGGCGGGCCGATGCTGTTCCTGCGATACGAGCGCGAGACGCAGCCCTAGCCCATCGCCCCTAAGATCGAGTCCATGACTCGCATCCTCTCCGCCGTGGCCTGGCCCTACGCCAACGGCCCCCGGCACATCGGCCACGTCGCCGGCTTCGGCGTCCCCTCCGACGTGTTCAGCCGGTACATGCGAATGGCGGGTCACGACGTGCTCATGGTCTCGGGCACCGACGAGCACGGCACGCCGATCCTCGTGCAGGCCGAGGCCGAGGGCGTGAGCGCCCAGTCGCTCGCCGACCGCTACAACCGCGTGATCGCCGAGGACCTCACCGCGCTCGGCCTCACCTACGACCTGTTCACCCGCACGACCACCCGCAACCACTACTCCGTGGTGCAGGAGATGTTCAAGACCGTTCACAAGAACGGCTACCTCATCGAGAAGACGACGAAGGGCGCCGTCTCCCCGAGCACCGGGCGCGCCCTGCCCGACCGCTACATCGAGGGCACGTGCCCGATCTGCGGCTACGACGGCGCCCGCGGCGACCAGTGCGACAACTGCGGCAACCAGCTCGACCCGATCGACCTGATCAACCCCGTCTCCCGCATCAACGGCGAGAAGCCGACCTTCGTCGACTCCACGCACTTCTTCCTCGACCTGCCGGCCCTGAGCCAGGCGCTCGGGCAGTGGATGGACACCCGCACGAACTGGCGCCCGAACGTGCACAAGTTCGCGCTCAACCTCCTCGACGACGTGCGCCCCCGGGCCATGACCCGCGACATCGACTGGGGAATCCCGGTGCCGATCTCCGGCTGGGAGTCCAACCCGAACAAGCGCCTGTACGTGTGGTTCGACGCCGTCGTCGGATACCTCTCGGCGAGCGTCGAGTGGGCCCGCCGCTTCGGCACGGGCGACGAGTGGCAGGAGTGGTGGGCCAACCCCGAGGCCCAATCCTACTACTTCATGGGCAAGGACAACATCACCTTCCACGCCCAGATCTGGCCCGCGGAGCTGCTCGCCTACGACGGCCGCGGGGCCCTCGGCGGCGCCCCCGGCCCGTTCGGCACGCTGCAGCTGCCCACGGAGGTCGTCTCGAGCGAGTTCCTCACGATGGAGGGCAGGCAGTTCTCCTCCTCCCGCGGCGTCGTCATCTACGTGCGCGACATGCTCGAGCGCTACCAGCCCGACGCCCTGCGCTATTTCATCGCCACGGCCGGGCCCGAGTCGCACGACTCCGACTTCACCTGGTCCGAGTTCCACCGCCGCACGAACGACGAGCTCGTGGCCGGCTGGGGCAACCTGGTCAACCGCACCGCCAACCTCATCCACAAGAACTTCGGCGAGATCCCCGCCGCCGGCGACCTCGCCGATATCGACCGGGACCTGCTCGCGACCACCGAGGCCGGGTTCGCCCAGGTCGGCGACCTCGTGGGCTCCCAGCGCCAGCGCGCGGCGATCACCGAGGCGATGCGGCTCGTGGCCGACGTGAACCGGTACCTCTCCGACACCGCGCCGTGGAAGCTCAAGACCGACCCGGCGCGGCAGGGCACCGTCCTGCACACAGCGGCGCAGGCGATCGGCGACCTCAACACGATGCTCGCCCCGTTCCTGCCCCATTCGGCGAGTGCCGTGCAGGAGACCTTCGGCGGCACTGCGGGCTCCGATCGTCTCGCCCCGCAGCCGCGGCTGGAGGAGGTCACCGACCTCGACGACCCCACCCGCTCGTACCCGATCATCACCGGCGACTACGGCGCCTCCCGCGGCACGTGGCACCGCACGCCCCTCGTGCCCGGAACCCCGGTGGGCAAGCCGACCCCGGTGTTCACCAAGCTCGAGGAGTCGATGGTCGCCGAGGAGCTGGAGCGGCTGCGCGAGCAGAACCGGTCCTGATGTCGCGCCGCCCCCGCCCCACCGGCCTGCCGCCCGCGCCCGAGCCGCTGCCCGGCCCGGTCGTCGACAACCACACCCACCTCGAATCGATCGCCGCTCTTCTGTCGGATCCCGCGGATCCCAAGCAGCCTACGGACGACGCAGCTCGCCCGGGCATCGCCACCCACCTGGCCGCGGCGCTCGCCGTCGGCGTCGACCGGATCGTCCAGATCGGCTGCGACCTCGACTCGGCCGCCGCCTCGCTCGACATCGTCGACCTCGCGCGCACGAACACCGGGCGAGGCGGGAGCGGCGAATCGGCGGCCGTGGTCGCCGGGGTCGCGATCCACCCGAACGAGGTCGTGGCCCATCACCGGATCGTCGAGGCGAGCCCCGACGGGCTCGAGCCCGCCCGGGCGCCCCGGCACGAGACCGGATACGCCGACGCCTTCGCCCGGATCGCCGAGCTCGCCCGCGACGAGCGCATCCGCGTGATCTCCGAGACCGGCCTCGACCATTTCCGTGCGGGGGAGCGGGGCCGGGCCGTGCAGCGGGAGGCGTTCCGCGACCACATCGCGCTCGCCAAGGAGCTCGGCCTGCCGATGCAGATCCACGACCGCGAGGCCCACGCCGCGGTGCTCGAGGTGCTCGACGCCGACGGGGCGCCCGAGCGCACGGTCGTCCACGCCTTCTCCGGGGACGCCGCCTTCGCGCGTGCCTGCCTCGAGCGCGGCTGCCACCTGTCCTTCTCCGGAACCGTGACGTTCAAGAACGCGGCCGACCTGCGCGCGGCCGCCCGGATCGTCCCGGCCGACCGGCTCCTCGTCGAGACCGATGCCCCCTACCTCACGCCGCACCCGAATCGGGGCCGCCCGAACTCCCCGGTCCAGCTGCCGCACACGGTGCGGCTGCTCGCCGAACTGCGCGGCGAGGATCTGAGCGACTTCTGCGAGCGGCTCGCCGCCCTGAGCGAGGACCTCTACGGACCGTTCGCGTGAGCGCGTGGGATCACCGAACGGCGGGGGGAGCCCGATCGGGTCAGGTGCCCGGGCGCCGTCCACCGACCGGTCCCGGCATGGACCGGAGCGGTCCGGGTGGGTTACGGTGCTGGGGCGCCCTCGCCGGCGCCGACCGCTCGATCTCCCGGACGATGAGGATGGACATGTGCACGTGGACGCGTCGATGAGTCGCCGGTCCCAGCGGCGGGAGATTCGTCGGGGGAGGCGGCTTCGCCAGGGCCTCGCCGGAGGTGCCGCCGTCGTCGTGCTCGGAGCCGGGGTCGCGTTCGCCACGGTGCCGTCCGGATCGGACGACGCCGACGGCCGGCTCACGTCGGCCGGCGTCGGCATGGATCGCGAACCGTGGCTCCAGGCCTCCCGCTCCGGCGTCGACCGCGTCCCCCTCGAGGGCGCCGATCCGGTGACGTTCACGGTGATCATCGACGGCGAGAGCCGCGAGGTCACCTCGGCCGCGCCCACGCTCGCCACCGCGCTCGCGGACGAGGGGATCGCAGTCGGCTTCGACGACGTGGTGAGCGTGCCGATGTCCGAGGCGCCGACCGAGGGCATGACCGTCGAGATCACGCGCGTGGAGACCCGCACCGAGGTGTTCACCGAGACCATCGAGCACGCCTCGGAGCGGCACGAGACGGCAACCCTGCCGGAGGGTGCCGAGCAGCTCGAGACCGAGGGCAGGGACGGCGAGCGGGAGACGACCGCGAGCGTCACCTACTCGGGCGGCACGGAGGTCTCCCGCGAGGTGCTCGCCGAGGTGGTCTCCACCGAGCCGGTGACCGAGGTCGTGCTCGTCGGCACCGGTCCCGCCGAGACCGCGGCGTCCGCCGAGTCCCCCGACTCCTCCGTGCCGGCCGACAGCGGCGGCCCGGTGAACCAGAGCTACTCGGGCGAGGACCCGCGCGGCATCGCGCAGGCGATGCTGGCCGACCGGGGCTGGGGCGAGGACCAGTGGCAGTGCCTGAACAAGCTCTGGGAGCGCGAGAGCGGCTGGAACCCGAGCGCGCACAACAGCTCGTCCGGGGCCTACGGGATCCCGCAGGCGCTCCCCGGCTCGAAGATGGCCAGCGTGGGCGCCGACTGGCGCACGAACCCGGCCACCCAGATCGAGTGGGGCCTCGGCTACGTCAAGGGCCGCTACGGCACCCCCTGCGGTGCGTGGGGCCACTTCCAGGCCAAGAACTGGTACTGACGCACTCCCCGGCCCGGCCGCTGCGCCTCTCGCCGGCCGCATGATCGCGTCGTCGATCGGGGCGTGACTCCCGCCCGGATCGGGGTTCCCCGCGCGGGGTCACGGGCTCTCCGGGCGGGGGAGGCGCGCGGGAGCGCCGTGGTGAATTACCACACATCTGCCCGGGATTCCTTGGCATCGCAGATAACGATGGGGTTACAGTCGCCGAGGCCTTCGAGCCCCGTGTACCACGAGTGCGCGCCTCCCCAGCGGGAAGCGAACCATGCCCCCGCGCAATCCTAGGACGCCCCGTTGACCGAACCCCTCCCCGTCGTCCCCGCCGACAGTGCTGCCGATGCCCCCGGCGTCCACGGCGCCCCCGACACCACGGGTGGCCCTGACGCCCAGGCGACTCCCGCGCCGCGCCGTCGTCTCGCGATCGCCCTGCTCGCCGGGGGACTCACCCTCCTCCTCGCCGTCGGCGGCATCACCGCGGCCTCCGCCCACAAGCGGGTCTCCGTGGACCTGGACGGAACGATCCAGAGCGTCGGCACGTTCGCCGGCTCCGTCGCCGGGGCCCTCGAGGTCGCCGGCATCAGTCCGGGCGATCACGACCTCGTGGTGCCGGGCCCGGGGGAGAGTCTCGAGGACGGCGCCGAGATCGTCGTGCGCACGGCCGAGCAGGTGAGCTTCGTCGTGGACGGCGAGCCCACCGAGCTGTGGACCATCGGTCGCACCGCCGCGGAGGCGCTCTCCGACGTCGCCTCCTCCGGCCGGACGGTCACCATGGCCACGTCCCGCTCGGGGGACGGCCGACCCGACCTCGACCTGCCGCTCGTGACCGACGACGACGTGGACTTCGCCGTCGACGGCGAGGAGCGCACGGTCGCGATGACCGGAACGGTCGGCCTGGCCCGGGCGCTCGAGCAGGCCGGGATCACCCTCGGCGAGCTCGACGCCGTCGCCGTCTCCATCGGCGCGGGCGGCACCCCGCTCGTCACCGTCACCCGGATCAGCGAGGACGAGAAGAAGACCACCGAGACGGTGGACTTCACGACCGAGACCCGCAAGACCGGCGACCGCTACCAGGGCGAGTCCGTCGTGGTGCAGGCCGGCAAGGAGGGCGTGCGCACGATCGTCACCTGGCAGCGCACCGTCGACGGCGAGGTCGTCAAGGAGGAGGTCCGCAGCGACGAGGTGACCACCGAGCCGGTCACGAAGATCGTCGAGGTCGGCACGAAGGCCCGCCCGGCACCCAAGCCGGCCCCCGCGCGCTCATCGAGCGGATCGGGCGGCGGCTCCGCCCCGGCCGGCGTGTGGGCCAAGCTCGCCCAGTGCGAATCCGGCGGCAACCCCGGTGCCGTCTCCGCGAGCGGCACCTATCACGGCCTCTATCAGTTCTCCGTGGCGACCTGGAATGCCGTCGGCGGCTCCGGCCTGCCGAGCCAGGCGAGCGCGGCCGAGCAGACCAAGCGCGCCAAGATCCTCCAGGCCCGGTCGGGCTGGGGACAGTGGCCCGCCTGCTCGAGCAAGCTCGGGCTGCGCTGACCCCGCAGCACTTCGACCGGCCGTGACCCGGCCGTGAGCCGGCCCATCGGGCCCCCGGTCCCAGCGGACCGGGGGCCCGATGTGGCAGAGTTCGGTCCGTGACCGTGCACCTGCTCAGCGCCTCCGATATCCGCGGCCTCGCCGAGGAGTACGGCATCCGCCCCTCGAAGGTCTTCGGCCAGAACTTCGTGGTCGACCCGGGCACGGTGCGCCGAATCGTGCGCACCGCCGGGGTCGAACCGGGCGACGTGGTCATGGAGGTCGGCCCCGGGCTCGGCTCCCTCACCCTCGGGCTCCTCGAGGCCGGCGCCCACGTCGTCGCCGTCGAGATCGACACCGAACTCGCCCCCGTGCTCCCACGCACGGTGACTCGCTTCGCCCCCGGGACGGCCGATCGCCTCACCGTCGTCACCGCCGACGCGATGAAGGTGACCGAGCTGCCGATCACGGACGGCGGCCCCCCGACCCGGCTCGTCGCCAACCTTCCGTACAACGTCGCCGTGCCCGTCATCCTTCATTGCCTCGCCGCATTCCCGACGCTCACCGAGGCGCTCGTCATGGTGCAGGCGGAGGTCGCCGACCGCCTCGTCGCCGCACCCGGATCCCGCATCTACGGGGTGCCCTCGGCCAAGGCCGCGTGGTACAGCGAGGCCACCAGGGCCGGCTCGATCGGCCGGGCCGTGTTCTGGCCGGTGCCGCGCGTGGACTCGAGCCTCGTGCGAATGGTCCGGCGCGAGCCGCCCGGGGCGACCGCGACCCGGGCCGGCACGTTCGCCGTCATCGACGCCGCATTCGCCCAGCGCCGCAAGACCCTGCGCTCGGCCCTCGCGGGCTGGGCGGGATCGGCCGCGCTCGCCGAATCGGCCCTGCGGGCCGCGGGCATCGACCCGACCCTGCGCGGCGAGCGGCTGCGGGTGGAGGACTTCGCGGCGATCGCGGCCCATGCGCCCGAGGGCGCGGCCGGCCCGGACCGGGGCACCCGGAACGAATGATCGCCGCGCGGCGATATCCTGGGGGCATATGGCGCATCTACTCGGAGCCGAATCGATCGGGCTCGACTACCCCACGAAGACCGTGCTGGCCGATCTCACCCTCGGTCTCGACGAGGGCGACCGGATCGGGGTCGTCGGCCGCAACGGTGACGGCAAGTCGAGCCTGCTCGGACTCCTTACCGGGAGGATCCAGCCCGACAGCGGCCGGGTCACCCACCGCGGCGGCCTGCGGGTCGGGGTGCTCACCCAGGCCGACACCCTCTCCGACGACGAGACCATCGCCCACGCGATCGTCGGGGACCGGCCCGACTACGAATGGGCCTCCGACCCGCGCATCCGCGACGTGCTCGCCGGGCTCGTGGCCGACCTCGACCGCTCGGCCACGATCGGCACGCTGAGCGGCGGCCAGCGCCGCCGGGTCGCCCTGGCGGCACTGCTCGTGGGGGACTGGGACGTGCTCGCGCTCGACGAGCCCACGAACCACCTCGACGTCGAGGGGATCTCGTGGCTCGCCGCGCACCTGAACGGGCGGTGGGCCCGCACCGCCGGCGGCCTGCTCGTCGTCACCCACGACCGCTGGTTCCTCGACGCGGTGTGCACCCGCACGTGGGAGGTGCACGACGCCACCGTCGAGGCCTTCGACGGCGGTTACGCCGCCTACGTGCTGCAACGGGTCGAGCGGGACCGGCAGGCCGCCGTGACCGAGGCCAAGCGGGCGAACCTCATGCGCAAGGAGCTCGCCTGGCTGCGGCGCGGGGCGCCCGCACGGACGGCGAAGCCCAAGTTCCGGATCGAGGCGGCCAATCAGCTCATTGCCGACGTGCCGCCGCCCCGGGACACGCTCGAACTCACCCGCCTGGCCACGGCCCGGCTCGGCAAGGACGTCGTCGACCTCGAGGACGTGGGCCTCGCCTACGACGGCCGGGAGATCCTGCGCGAGGTGACGTGGCGCATCGCGCCGGCGGAGCGCACCGGCATCCTCGGTGCGAACGGGGCCGGCAAGTCGACCCTGCTCGCGCTCGTCGCGGGAACGCTCGCCCCGACGGCCGGCCGGGTCAAGCGCGGCAAGACCGTGCGGATGGGGGTGCTCGACCAGCAATTCTCCCAGCTGGCCGACATCGCCGGCGACCGGGTCCGGGAGGTGCTCGCCCGCACGTCCGGAACGGTCGTCGTCGGGGGGAGGGAGCTCACCCCCGCCCAGCTGCTCGAGCGACTCGGGTTCTCCCGCGCGCACCTGGCCGCCCGGGTCGGCGAGCTCTCCGGCGGCCAGAAACGCCGGTTGCAGCTCCTGCTCGTGCTCCTCGACGAACCGAACGTGCTCATCCTCGATGAGCCCACGAACGACGTTGACACCGACATGCTCGCCGCGATGGAGGATCTGCTCGACTCCTGGCCCGGCACGCTGCTCGTCGTCTCCCACGACCGCTACCTGCTCGAGCGGGTGACCGACCAGCAGTACGCGATCCTGGGCGGACGGCTCCGGCACGTGCCCGGCGGCGTCGACGAGTACCTGCGGCTGCGCGACGCCGGCGCCGGCGACGACCCGGGTGCCGGGCCGGCTACCGCGACGGACGAGCCGCCGAGCGCGCGCTCCGGCGCCGAGATCCGCGCGAACGAGAAGGAACTCGCCTCCCTCGAGCGGCGGATCGAGCGCCTGCGCCGACAGGCCGCCGACGCGCGCCTCGACCTCGCCGACCTCGACCAGTCGGACTTCGAGCTCATCGGCGTCGAGATGGCGAAGATCACGGCGCTCGAGGACGAGGCCGACGTGCTCGAGGAGCGCTGGCTGGAGCTGTCGGTCACGCTCGACTGAGCCACGCGACCGCGGCGACGGCCGGTTACGCCGTCAGGACGTCCCGACGCCGGAAGCCGGCGAAGGCGAGCGCCCCGAGTGCGACGAGCGCGGCCACGAGCCCCGCGACGCCCGAGAAGTCCGGGTCGGGCCCGAAGGCCTCGGGCACCCAGTGGAACGGCGAGATGCCGAGCACCCACTCGGGCAGGTCGAACAGCTGCCCGAACATCCCGCCCACGAACACGTAGGCGAGCAGGATCCAGGCCAGGCCCGCGAACCGGGGCCACCACGCGAACAGGGCCGCCGGGAGCGCGAGGAACACGAGCACGGCGGGCAGCCGGCCGACCAGCACGAGCGAGTAGTCGGCCAGGCCCGGTTCGTCGACACCGACGAGGATCGATCCGAGCCACAGCCCGTACACCGAGACCGCGAGCAGCACGCCCGTGCCGATTCCGGCGACGAGGACCTGCGCCCCGAGCCAGCGAGTCCGGGACACGGGGGTGGCGAGGGTGACCTCGAGCCGGCCGGCGGACTCCTCCGCCCGCGGGCGCAGGCCCATGACGATGGCGTAGGCCGCGGCGCACAGCGACACGAACAGCATGACGACCGCCAGGAACGAGCTCGTGAACGCGGCCGGATCCGTGCCGAACAGCCGGCCCAGCACGGGGTTCGTGCCCACGAGATCGGCCACCATGTCGTTCAGCGTGCTCATGAGCGTGCCGGTACCGAACCACATGAGCCCGAGCCCGACCGTCGTCCACAGCAGCGTGCCGCGCTGCTGAAGCCACGCGAGCCGGACCGGGGAGCGAAGCCCCGCCCGGGCGGTGGCCGGACCGGGCCGGCTCTCGAGCAGCCCCGCGCCGAAGTCGCGCCGGGTGGCCAGGAGGGCGGCGAGGCCGAGGAGCACGAGCGCGACCACCACGGAGAGCAGGACCGGCCACCAGCGCAGGTCGACGAACGCCCGCAACTGCTGCGCCCAGGCGATCGGTGAGAACCACGAGAGCAGCGACCCGCCCGGCTGCCGGATGTCGCCGGCGGCCCGGACCACGAACGCCCCGGCCACGACCGCGAGCGAGAGGCCGCTCGCGGTGCGGGCGTGCACGCTCACCTGGGAGGCGACGAGGGCGGCGGCGCCGAAGACGAGCGCGCTCGCCGCGCAGCCGAGCATCATCGCGAAGGCGTCCGCCGCCGACAGTCCGGTCCCCACCGCGACCATCGTCGCCGCGGACAGCACCGCGATGACGAGCAGGTGGACCGCGAGGGTGAGCATGGTCGCGACCCCGGGGGCGTGGCGCCCGACCGCGGCCGCACGCACGAGCTCGGCCTGGCCGTCCCCCTCCGCCGCGCGGGTGTGGCGGACCACGTGCATGATGCTCATGATCGCCAGCGCCACCACGATCCACATCGTGCCCTCGTTCGCGACCGCGACCGGGGCGGTGTAGTGGTCGAGGCCGTACCCGGGCCCGCCCATGACGATGCCGCTCGGGGTGCGCATGACCGCGGCGCGCGCGGCGAGGGCGGACGGGTCGAAGACGGTGGACAGCGCGAACACGAAATAGGCCACGAAGGCCACGACCGAGGCCACCCAGACGACCATGCGGACTCGGTCGCGGCGAACGATGTGGCGACTCAGGTGCCCGAGGCCCGTGAGCGGGGATTCGCGCCGGAGCGGGGTCCGGACGGCGTCGAGCGGCGCGGCGGCGGCGGTGCTCATCGCCCGCCACCGGACGGAACGGGCTGCTCGCCGTAGTGGCGGAGGAAGAGATCCTCGAGCGAGGGCGGGGTGACCTGGAGGGAGGCGACGCCGTGGCTCGCGAGCGGCTCGAGCACGCGCTGGATCGTGGCGTCCTCGACCTCGAAGGAGACGTGGGTGCCGTCGTGTCGAGGTCGGGACGCGAGATCGTGCACCCCGGCCAGGGCGGCCAGGGCCCGCGCCCCGGCCGCGGTGACGACGGCCTCGACGTGGGAGCGGGTGAGGTGGCGCATGCTCGCGAGGGTGCCGGTCTCGACGGCCCGACCGGCGCGGATGATCGTCACCGTGTCACACACCTTTTCGACCTCGCTGAGGATGTGGCTGCTCAGCAGCACCGTTCGGCCCGCGCGCGCGAGGCCGCGCACGTAGTCGGTGAACACCGATTCCATGAGCGGGTCGAGTCCGCTGGTCGGCTCGTCGAGGACGTACAGCTCGGCGTCCCGGGCGAACGCGGCGACGAGCGCGACCTTCTGGCGGTTCCCCTTGGAGTAGGTGCGCGCCTTCTTCGTGGGGTCGAGCTCGAACCGCTCGAGCAGTTCGGCCCGGCGGGCCGGGTCGGCTCCGCCGCGCAGCCGGGTGAGGTAGTCGATGGTCTCCCCGCCGGTGAGGTTCGGCCACAGGGTCACGTCGCCCGGCACGTAGGCGAGGCGACGGTGGAGCGCGACCGCGTCGGCCCACGGATCGGCGTCGAAGAGACGCACGTGCCCGGCGTCGGCCCGGAGCAGGCCGAGCAGCACCCGGATCGTCGTCGACTTTCCGGCGCCGTTCGGGCCGAGGAAGCCGTGAGCCTCGCCGGCGCCGAGGCTCAGGTCGAGTCGGTCGAGTGCCGTGACCGGGCCGAAGGACTTCTCGAGTCCGCGGATGTCGATGATGCTCATGGGGTGTGCTCGCCGTCCTTGCCCTCGTCGGTGTGTGGTGCTGCGGCCGTATCGACTCGATCGGCCGAATCCGCCTGACCGGGTGCGTCGCCCGTGTGCAGCAGGAAGTCCTCGAGGATGCGCCGGGTCGTGAACAGGCCCTCGGTGTACAGCTCGAGCATCGGACCCGTGCCCTCGGAGGCGAGCATGCGGTACAGCCCGGGCAGGTCGGTCGCGGAGCGGCCGCCGGTGTCCGGCTCGAGCAGCATCGTGAGGAGGAAGGAGCCGAGGGAGCTGGTCACGAGGTAGCGGGCGCGGGCCCGCTCGTCGCGACTGGGTCGGATGACGCCGGCGGCGACGGCGTCGGCCAGGTAGCCCTCCGCGTCGGCGATCATGTGCTCGACGAAGGATCGGCCCAGCGATCCGCCGGCGATGACCGACTGCATGACGTAGCCGACGAGCGGGGCGTACTCGTCGCCGCCGACGAGGGTCGGCAGCAGCCCGCCGCCCGCGACGACGCCGATGTTCCTCGCCTTGGCCGCGCGGATCCATTCGAGCGCAACGCCGTCGCAGGCCGCCCGCAACCCCTCCTTCGTGCCGTAGCGCTTGATGATGAGCGCCGCGCTCACATCCGCGTCCGCCGCGATCACACGCAGCGGCGCCCCGAAACCCTCGCGGGCGAACCGGTTGAGCGCCGCCATGAGGATGGGGCCGGCCTCCGGGGAATCGGTCGGGACCGGGGGATCGGCGGCTGTGAACGCCTGTTCATGGACCATGACAGCCAGTGTGAACGCATGTTCACGCTCGTGTCAAGGGTCGATTCGCCGCCGTTCGGCTCGAGCGCCGGCCGATCCGCGAGCGGGTGCCGGCAGGGCCCCGAGAGAGCGCGGCTCGGGCGCCGGTCAGGCGGCCGGAACCCCCGCGCGCAACTCGGTGAACACCTCGGCCGCCTCGTGACGGGTGGCGAGCGGTGCGCCCTGGCCGAGCCACAGCGACTGGAGCTCGCCGAGTCCGCGCCGGCCCGCCTCGGAGCGGAACCGGCCCGTGAGCCAATTCTGCGCGGGGAACGGCGCGATGGCCCCGGCGTCCTCGATCGCGGTCACCGCCCGGTTCCGGGCCCCACGAGCGAGCCGGCCGCTCATCGCCCGGGTGAGCACCGTTGCCTCCGGTGGCGTCGAGCGGATCGCCGCCCGGTGCGCGTCGTTCGCCGCGGACTGGCGGGTGGCGAGGAACGCGGTGCCGACGTGCACCCCGGAGGCGCCGAGGGCGAACGCGGCGGCGACCCCGCGCCGGTCCGCGATTCCGCCGGCGGCGAGCACGGGGATGGCGACCGCGTCGACCACCTGGGGAACGAGGGCGAACGTGCCCACGAGCGAGTCCTCCGGGCGACCCAGGAACGAGGTGCGGTGGCCGGCGGCCTCGGAGCCGGTGGCCACGACGGCGTCCACCCCGCCCGCCTCGAGCGCGACCGCCTCGGCGACGGTCGTGGCCGTGCCGATCACGACCGTGCCGGAGGCGTGGGCACGCTCGATCAGCCAGGCCGGCGGCACCCCGTAGACGAGGCTGAGCACGGCCGGACCCGCCGCGAGCGCGGCCTCCGCCTGCTCGGTGAACTCCGGGAGGAAGGCCGCGGGTTCGGGCGGAACCGGCGCGTCCACCTCGGCGAAGAACGGGGCGAGGGCGGCGTGCACCGCGTCGAGCTCGCCCTGGCCGGGGCGCACCTCGTCGCCGGTCGGCAGCCACAGGTTCAGGGCGAACGGGCGATCGGTGGCCGCGTGCAGCGCCTCGCAGGTCTCGGCGATCCGGGCGGGGGAGTAGCCGTACAGGCCGTAGGACCCGAGTCCGCCGAGCTCGCTCACGGCGGCGGTCAACTCGATCGAGCTGAGGCCGCCGAAGGGGGCGAGCACCACCGGGTGGTCGATGCCGAGCAGGGCGCGAAGAGTTGCGGCGGACATGCGTGACCGGCCTTCCGGTGGGGAAATATTCTCACCCCAGTGTATAACCGCCGGTTCCCCGGCCCGCGGGAGGGGTCAGCCGCGCCCGGCGGTCACCGCATCGTCGGTGTGCTCGGTCTCCGGGGCACGCACGAACATCGCCGCGGCGGCGAGGGCCGTCGCCGGGATGAACAGCATCCCGATGCTCAGCAGCCCGGCGAGGGTGAAGAGGATGAGCAGCGCAGCGGAGATGAACCCGAGCCGCTGCCACCAGCGCCCCCGGGAGAACAGCGGCAGCAGCGCGAACGCCACCGGGAAGGCGACCGTCACGAGGATCGAGGGGCCCATCGCATGCCAGGCCGACACGCTCTCGGTCACCTCGGTGCCCGTGCTCGAGGTGGAACTGGTCGCGTACAGCGGCAGGAGACAGGCCGCCACCGCCCCGACCACCGCGGCGCCCGCGGCCACGAGCTGGACCACGCGGCGGCGGGAGAGATACGGTTCCGAATCCACTGCTTCCTCCTGGCACCCGTCGGTTCTCAGCCTAACCCCCGGGGGTCTCGAAGGGCGCGGCCAGCGCCCGCAACAGGTCGGCGAGCTCGGTCCGCTGGGGGTCGCTCAGTCCGGTGAGCAGTTCGGTCTCGCGTCGCAACAGGTCGGCCATCGCGGCGTCGACGACCGACTTGCCGGACTCCGTCAGGCGAACCCGCACGACCCTCCGATCGCCGACCGCCGCGGCGCGCTGCACATAGCCGTCCCGCACGAGCCGGTCCACCCGGTTGGTCATCGTTCCGGAGGTGACCATGGTCTCGGCGAGCAGCAGGCCCGGGGTGAGCTCGTACGGCTCACCCGACCGGCGCAGCGCCGCGAGCACGTCGAACGCGCCGGACTCGAGGCCGTATTTCGAGAAGGCCGCCCGACGCGCGAGCTCGAGGTGTCGCGCCAGCCGTGACAGCCGCGAGAACACCTGCATCGGCTCCGGATCCAGGTCCGGGCGCTCCCGGCGCCAGGCCGCGACGAGCCGGTCGACCTCATCGGAATCTGCCATTCCTGCAGGGTAGTCGACGCCCGGTCGCCGGACCGGCCCGGCTCAGCCCTTGAGCGCCGCCGAGAGCTTCATCCGTCCGCCCGTGTTGAGCACGGCCCGGCCGTACACGCGCCCGCCGATCCACATGAGGAACGGGATGAACAGCAGGCAGAGTGCCACGGACAGCAGGACCTCCCAGGTCTCCACCACTCCGGTCGCCGTGCGAACCGGCATCATGAACGGGGAGAAGAAGGGGACCTGGGAGAGCACCCTGGTTGCGAGGGAATCGGGGGCGTTCGGAACGAGGTAGATGCCGAGGTAGAACGGGATCATCATCCCGAACACCATCGGCGTGGTCACGGCCCCGATGTCCTCCTGCCGGGAGACGAGCGCCGCGAGCCCGCCCACGAGCACCACGTAGATGGCGAATCCGAGTAGGAACCACAGCGCCAGCATGCCGATGGCGCCACCGAGGTCGAACTCGAAGCCATCGAGGACCCCGGTCGCCTTGGCCGTGATGAGTGCCGCGGCGATCATGGCGACCACCTGGCTCAGCGCGACCACGCCGACGCCGATCACCTTCCCGGTGAGGAGCTGGATCGGTCGGATGGTCGCGAGCAGGATCTCCACGACGCGCGAGGACTTCTCCTCCACCACGCCGACGGCGACCATCGAGGCCGACTGGATGAGCGCGAACAGCAGGAGGCTGATCGTCGCCAACGTCGTGATGATCTGGATCGGATTCAAGTCCGCGACAGCCTGCTCTGCACTCAGGTTGACGGTCGTGGGAGCGGCGGTCGCGGCCTGCGCGAGCACCTGCTTCGGATCGCCGCCGGCCGCGCTGATCGCCTCGGCGAGGGCGTGGCTGCGCACGGCCGCGGAGACCAGCTCCATGATCGTCTGATCCGGGTCCCCATCGAAGGCGACCTGCGGCGCCGTCGGGTCTCCGCTGATGAACGCCTCGATCTCGCCGCCGAGCACCTGCCGGCGGCCCTCCTCGGCGCTCAGGCCGGTGTGCAGGTCGAGCGAGGAGCTCTGGCTGGTCGCGGCCTGCTCGAGGCTCGCGCTCAGCTCGGCCGTCTCGCCGGCCACGCCCACCTCGAGCGAGGTGGCCGGCCGGGAGGTGATGATCGAGAGCGCCACGATCGCTCCGATGATGAGCACCATGAGGATCACGGTGGAGATGATCGTGGCCTTCGCGGTGAAGCGCGTACGCATCTCCCGCAGGGCGACCCGCCCGACTGCCGACATCGTGCTCATGACCGCACCTTCCCCTCGTCGCCCGGTTGTCCGTCCTCGCTCACCGCGTGGCGGAACAGGTCGGTCAGCGTGGGCCGGACCCACGTGAATTCGGTCACCGCCGACGTGTCGAGCGCCGCTCGCAGCAGCTTCTGGACGACGTCCGTCGCCTCCGCCGGGAGGCTCACCAGCGCGTCGGGCCCGTCCGCGAGGAGCTGAGCCCCCGGGACCCCGGTGAGCACGCCGGAGGCGGCGGCCCACGAGGGCGGTGCGTCCGGCGCCACGATCCGCCAGTTCCGGGTCGGGGTGCGGTGGAGCTCGTCGATCGTGCCCTCGGCCACGAGCCGTCCCTTGCGCACGATGCCCACGCGGTCGCAGAGCCGCTCGACCAGTTCGAGCTGGTGGGAGGAGAACACCACGGGAACCCCGGCGTCGGCCCGTTGGCGCAGCACGGAGCTCATCACGTCCACGGCGACCGGGTCGAGCCCGGAGAACGGCTCGTCGAGGATGAGCACGTCCGGGTCGTGCACGAGCGCAGCCGCGAGCTGCACCCGCTGCTGGTTCCCGAGCGAGAGCTTCTGCACCTCGTCGCCGCGGCGCTCCGACACGCCGAGCACCTCGGTCCAGTGGAGCATCGCCTCGTGCGCCGCGGACCTCGAGAGGCCGTGGAGCTGGGCGAGGTAGACGAGCTGCTCGCCCACCCGCATCTTCGGGTACAGGCCCCGCTCCTCGGGCATGTAGCCCACGCGCCGCCGGGCGTCGAGGTCGAGGGGCGTGCCGTCGAGGAGGACCTGGCCGGCGTCGGCGTGGAGCACGCCGAGCGCGATCCGCATGGCCGTGGTCTTGCCGGCGCCGTTCGAGCCCACGAAGCCGAAGATCTCGCCGGCGCCGACGGTGAACGACATGTCGGTCAGGGCTCGCAGGGATCCGTAGCTCTTGTCGAGCCCGGAGATGGTCAGGGTGGGCATGATCGGTTCCCCAGGTCAGTGGTCGATGCGTGGTTCATCTTAGAGGTCGGGTACCGACACCGGCACGGTCCCACCCCGTGTGTACGGTCCTCCTGGGGCACCCGCTCCTGCACCTGCCGGCGAGGCCCCTGCTACCGAGGCGCCTGCTACCGAGACGCCGGCGACCGAGGCGTCCGCTCGCGGTCACTGCTTGCGGTCACTGGTGCGGTCACTGTTCCGGGCGACCCTGCCCCCGCCCGGCGGCACGCGCGCCCCGCCGGAGCCGCCAGCCGCGCCCGAGGGTCGGTTCGGGCTCGATTCCCCTGAGCCCGTTCCACGCGAGGTTGACCAGGTGCGCGGCCACGACGTCCTTGCTCGGTGCGCGGGTCTCGAGCCACCACTGACCGGTGAGCGCGATCATCCCCACGAGCATCTGGGCGTACATCGGCGCCGCCTCGACGTCCATGCCGCGGCGCGCGAACTGGGCCGCGAGGAGGTGCTCCACCTGGGTGGCGACGTCGCCGATGAGCGAGGAGAAGGTGCCGGTCGCCTGCGCCACGGGCGAGTCCCGCACGAGGATCCGGAAGCCGTCGGTGTTCGCCTCGATGTAGTCGAGCAGCGCCCACGCTGCCGCCTCGACCGTGTTCTTGGGATGGGAGCCGCTCGAGAGGGCGTCGGTGAGCGCCGCGAGCAGCGCATCGACCTCGCGGTCGACGATGACCGCGTACATCCCCTCCTTGCCGCCGAAGTGTTCGTACACGACCGGCTTGGACACCTCGGCCCGGGCGGCGATCTCCTCGACGCTCGTGCCGTCGAAGCCCTTCTCCGCGAAGAGCGATCGCCCCACGGTCAGGAGTTGTTCGCGGCGTTCCTGGCCCGTCATCCGGGCGCGACGAGGGGTGGGCACGTGCCCATCATGCCCCACGGCGGCGGCGGGGTGCGGCACAGGGCCCGGCGCGGGTATGCTCGCTGCTGCGTCGCAACCGGCTCCGATCGGCTCCGTCGGCCTCGTGCCCGCGGACAGGCCGGGTCCGCGAGCGGAACGATCCGCCCTGGTGTAAAGGCAGCACGCCGGCCTTTGGAGCCGTGCAGTCCAGGTTCGAATCCTGGGGGCGGAGCCCCTGCATCGACACCGGCGCCGCTGGTGCCGCGAGTTCCCTGCGCCGATGACCGGCGGTCCCGCCGCGCCCGGGTGGCCTCCCGCACACCTGCCCGCCCGGGCGCCGAGTCCGACCGGCGGCGTCGCGGGCGGCATTAGAGTGGTGGCCGTGAGCCAGTCGCCAGCCGCCGTCATCGTCCTCGCCGCCGGGCAGGGCACCCGGATGCGATCGTCGCTGCCCAAGGTCCTGCACGCGATCGGCGGCCGGAGCCTCCTCGGTCACGTCCTCGCGGCCGGGCGCAGCCTCGGTCCCGACCACCTCGCCGTCGTGGTCCGCCACGACCGGGAGCGGGTCGCCGCCCATGTGCGCGAGCTCGATCCCGCGGCGATCGTCGCCGACCAGGACGAGGTGCCCGGCACCGGCCGGGCGACCCAGTGTGCGCTCGCCGCGCTCCCCGCGGACCTGAGCGGGCCCGTCGTCGTGCTCGCGGGCGACGTGCCGCTCCTCGACGAGGCGACCCTGCGGGGCCTGCTCGCCGAGCACGCCGCCGGCAACGCCGTGACCATCCTGAGCACCGACGCCCCGGACCCGACCGGCTACGGGCGGATCGTGCGCGACGGCGACGGGCAGGTGACCGGGATCGTCGAGCACCGCGACGCGAGCGCCGCCCAGCTCGAGATCACCGAGATCAACTCGGCCGTCTACGTCTTCGACGCGGCGATCCTGCGCTCCGGGCTCGCCCGCATCGGCACCGACAACGCCCAGGGCGAGCTCTACCTGACCGACGTGATCGGGCAGGCGCGCGCCGACGGCGGGCGAGTGGCCGCCGTCCGCACGCTCGATGCGGTCGTGGCCGAGGGCGTGAACGACAAGGCCCAGCTCGCGACGCTCGGCGCCGAACTCAACCGCCGCCTGCTCGGCGCGCACATGCGCGCCGGGGTGACGATCGTGGACCCGACCTCGGTGTGGGTCGACGTCGGGGTCGACCTGGCGCCCGACTGCGAGATCCTGCCCGGGGTGCAGCTGCACGGGGCCACGAGCGTGGCCACCGGAGCACGGATCGGCCCGGACACGACCCTGACGGACACCCGCGTCGGCGCCGGCGCCGAGGTCGTGCGCAGCCATGTGCTCGATTCGCGCATCGAGGCGGGCGCTCGCGTCGGTCCGTACGCGTACCTGCGCCAGCGGGTCGTCGTGGGGCCGGGGGCGAAGATCGGCACGTTCGTCGAGGCGAAGAACACCCGGCTCGACGACGGCGCCAAGATCCCGCACCTGTCGTATATGGGCGATGCCACGATCGGTGCGGGCGCCAACGTCGGCGCCGGGTCGATCACCGCGAACTACGACGGCGTCCACAAGCACCCGACCGTCGTCGGGCCCCAGGCCCGGGCCGGGTCGAACACGATGTTCGTGGCCCCGGTCGAACTCGGCGCGGGCGCCTACACGGGTGCCGGCACGACGCTGCGGGAGGACGTCCCCGCGGGCGCACTCGCCGTGAGCACCGCCGGCGAACGCATCATCGAGGGGTGGACGCGCTCGCGCCGTCCCGGCACCCCCTCGGCCGACGCAGCCGCCGCGGCCGACGCAGCTGACGCGGCCGACACGGCCGCCGCAGCCGATCCAGCCCTCACCCCGCCCGATCCGCACTAGCCGCCGACCCGCACCGGCCGCCGGTCCACACCTGCTGCCGGTCCACACCAACCACCCGCCCGCTCGCAGCCGACTCGCCCGCCCCGCACCCAGGAGTAGTTGATGACAGGTATCACCACCCAAGACGAGAAGCGCCTCGTGCTGGTCTCGGGTCGAGCCCACCCCGAACTCGCCGTCGCCGTCGCCGAGGAGCTCGGCATCGAGGTCGTGCCGACCACGGCGTACGACTTCGCGAACGGGGAGATCTACGTGCGCTACGCGGAGAGCGTGCGCGGCGCCGACGCCTTCGTGCTGCAGTCGCACACGCAGCCCATCAACCAGTGGGTGATGGAACAGCTCCTCATGGTCGACGCCCTGAAGCGGGCCTCCGTGGCCTCGATCACCGCCGTCATGCCGTTCTACGGGTATTCGCGCCAGGACAAGAAGCACCGGGGCCGCGAGCCGATCTCCGCCCGCCTCATGGCCGACCTGTTCAAGTGCGCCGGCGCCGACCGGCTCATGAGCGTCGACCTGCACGCCGCCCAGACCCAGGGTTTCTTCGACGGCCCCGTGGACCACCTGTGGGCGATGCCGATCCTCACCGACTACGTGCGCGGCCGGGTCGACACCACCAACGTGACGGTCGTCTCCCCGGACGCCGGCCGCATCCGCGTGGCCGAGCAGTGGGCCACCAAACTCGGCGGCGGACCGCTCGCCTTCGTGCACAAGACCCGCGACATCGACCGGCCGAACAGCGCCGTGGCGAACCGGGTCGTCGGCGAGGTCGAGGGGCGCGACTGCGTGCTCGTCGACGACCTCATCGACACCGGCGGCACGATCGCCGAGGCCGTCAAGGTCTGCATGGACGCGGGAGCGAACTCGGTCATCGTCGCCGCCACCCACGGCGTGCTCTCCGACCCGGCGGCCCAGCGGCTGCAGGAGTGCGGCGCGCGCGAGGTGATCGTGACCGACACCCTGCCGATCACCGCCGACAAGCGATTCCCCAACCTCACCGTGCTCTCGATCGCCCCGCTCATCGCCCGCGCGATCCGCGAGGTCTTCGACGACGGCTCGGTCACCTCCCTCTTCGACGGCAACGCCTAGCCGTACTTCCCCGGCCGGTGTGGGCGAGTGACGCGAGCGCCGGGTGCGATGCGCACCCGGGCGAGCGACGTCGTCCATACGCGCGCCCGTTGCGCGGGGCCATCCGTTCGAACCGTGGCCGACATCACGCCGGGACCGGAGCTGTGGGCGGGGCGCGACTGTGCGCGAGCGGGCGACGGGGGCTACGATGTCGAGGTTGCCTCGGCGAGGGAGAACCGGTCTCACCGGATCCGTGATCGACGTGGTGCAGGAGCGATCCGTTCCTTCGCCGTGCGTGCTCACGGGCCCCCGCCCGAGGAGCCACCGCCCCCACGACGAAGGAATCTCCCGTGCCGAAGAACACCACCACCACGCCCGTCCTCGCGGCCCAGCTGCGGACCGAATTCGGCAAGGGTGCCTCGCGCCGCTCCCGTCGCGACGGCCTCGTGCCGGCCGTGCTCTACGGCCACGGCACCGACCCGGTGCACCTCGCGCTTCCCGGCCACGACACGTTCCTCGCGCTCAAGGGCAACCCGAACGCGCTCGTCCAGCTCACGTTCGACGGCACCGAGGAGCTCGCCCTCACCCGTGACGTCCAGCGCGACCCCGTCAAGCGCGTGATCGAGCACGTCGACCTGCTCCTGGTCAAGCGCGGCGAGAAGGTCGTCGTCGAGGTGCCCGTCGTGATCGAGGGCGAGTCCTACCCCGGCACGATCCACGCGCTCGAGCTGCAGACCGTGACCATCCGCGCGGAGGCCCTGAGCCTGCCCGAGCACATCGTGGCCAACATCGACGGGCTCAACGACGGCGACTACGTGCGCGCGAGCGACCTGCAGATCCCGGCCGGCGCCGAGCTCGAGGTCGAGGCCGACGAGGTCATCGTCCTCATCACCGAGCCCTACATCGAGCCGGCCGCCGATGTCGAGGAGGCCGCGGAGGCCGCCACCGAGGCGACCCCGGCCGCCGAGGCCTGAGCCGCGCGTCCATGACCGTTCTCCTCGTGGTGGGCCTGGGCAACCCCGGGCCCGCCTACGCGGGACACCGCCACAACGTCGGCCACCAGGTGCTCGACGCCGTGGCCCGCGAGATCGCCGGCACCTTCGGCAGCCACCGCAAGGCCCGCGCCCGCGTGCTCGAGGGGCGGTTCGGCCCCGGGGGTGTGGGCGG
This sequence comes from Pseudactinotalea sp. HY160, assembly GCF_009372055.1. Taxonomy (NCBI): domain Bacteria; kingdom Bacillati; phylum Actinomycetota; class Actinomycetes; order Micrococcales; family Cellulomonadaceae; genus Pseudactinotalea; species Pseudactinotalea sp. HY160. The sequence goes on from NZ_WHMT01000001.1 coordinate 329,783, forward strand.
GCCGCGGGTCGTGCTCGCCAAGCCGCTCACCTTCATGAACGTCTCCGGCGGCCCGGTCGCCTCGCTCGCGTCCTTCTACGGGGCCGAGCCCGACCACATCCTCGTGGTGCACGACGAACTCGATCTGCCCCCCGCCACGCTCCGGCTCAAGCGGGGCGGCGGCGAGGGCGGTCACAACGGGCTCAAGTCGATCTCCTCGGCGCTGGGCACCAAGGACTACCTGCGACTGCGGATCGGGATCGGCCGGCCACCGGGACGCATGGACCCGGCCGACTACGTGCTGCGGGACTTCGCCCGCGCCGAACGGGACGAACTCGCCGTGACGATCGCCGAGGCGGTCGAGGCCGTCGAGGACGTCGCCACCCTCGGATTCACGGCCGCGCAGGAGCGGCTGCACTCACGCACCTGATGCGGCTATGCGGCCTGCGCGGGCCGTGACGGGCCGGGACGGGCCGCACAGGGGAGGGATCGACCCCCTCGGGGGCGGGTGGAGGCCCCCGCCCGGGCGGCCCGGGGCGCCGCGTACACTGGTTCGCCGGAGGAGATCCTCCCACCCCGCCTCCCCGGAGCGCGGGGACACGAGTGCTGCCCAGGAAGCGGTCTGTCTGTGAATCTGTCTGCCCTTGTGCCCGCCCTCGCCCACGATCCTGCGGTCGCGACGCTGGTCGAGGCGGTGCCTGCGCGCGGCGCCCTCGACATCACCGCCGCCGCCGGCGCCCGGGCACCACTCATCGCCCGCCTCGTGGACCGGACCGACCGCCCGATCGTCGTGGTCACCGCGACCGGACGCGATGCGGACGACCTCGCGGCCGCCGTCGGTGCGTACCTTCCGCCCGAGCACGTGGCGGTCTTCCCGTCGTGGGAGACCCTCCCGCACGAGCGGCTCTCGCCCCGCTCCGACACGGTGGCCCAGCGGATCGCCGTGCTGCGCAGGCTCACCCACGCCGAGGGCCCGGGCCAGGCCGCCGGCGAGCGTGACGAGGAGTCGGCCGCCACGCGGGGAGCCGCGGGCAGCACGGACCCGATCCGGGTGCTCATCCTGCCGGTGCGCTCGCTCCTGCAGCCGATCCCCGCCGGGCTCGGAGACCTCGAACCGGTGACGGTCAAGGCCGGGGACCGGCTCGCGATCGAGGACCTGACCCGCGGGCTCGTCGACGCCGCCTACACCCCGGTCGACATGGTCGGCCGGCGTGGCGAGTTCGCCGTGCGCGGCGGCATCGTCGACGTGTTCGCGCCGACCGCTTCCCATCCCCAACGGATCGAGTTCTTCGGCGACGAGGTGGACGAGATCCGCTGGTTCTCCGCCGCCGACCAGCGCTCCCTCGAGATCTCCGAAGACGGCATGTGGGCTCCGCCCTGCCGCGAGATCCTCCTGACCGAGCAGGTCCGCGACCGGGCCCGGGCACTCAAGGACCGCCTCCCCGGCGCGGCCGACATGCTCGACAAGCTCTCCGAGGGCATCGCCGTCGAGGGCATGGAGTCCCTCGCCCCCGCGCTCGTGGACCGGATGGAATCGGTGCTCGAGGTGGTCCCGGCCGAGTCGCTGCTGGTGCTGTGCGATCCGGAACGGGTCCGCGGGCGGGCCCACGACCTCGTGGCCACGACGGAGGAGTTCCTCGCGGCCGCCTGGACCTCGGCCGCCGCCGGGTCGAGCACCCCGCTCGACCTGTCCGAGGCCTCCTTCGCCACCCTCGCCGACACCCGCGAGATCGCCGCCGAGCGCGGCCTGGGCTGGTGGACCGTCGGGCCGTTCGGACTCGACGAGGACCTGGCCGACCTGGTCCCCGACGACGAGGAGGCCACCGCGGCCGTCACCCTCCCGAGCCGGGACGTCGAGGGCTACCGCGGCGATATCGAGGCCGCGATCACGGACCTGCGCGACCTCACCCGGCAGGGCTGGCGGCTCGTGCTCGTGACCGAGGGTCCCGGGCCCGCCCGCAGGCTCACCGATCAGCTGCTCGCCGCCGAGGTACCCGCCCGGCTCGTGCCGGCGCTCGTCCCCGCGGGAGCCGATGCCCGCGACGACGAGGACCCGGAGCTCCCGCCGGCCGGTCTCGTGCTCGTGACCACGGCCCGGATCCGGAGGGGATTCGTGTCCGAGCCGCTGCGGCTCGCGCTCTTCACCGAGGCCGACCTCACCGGCCGGGCCGGCACCTCGACCCGGGACATGCGCACGATGCCCTCCCGGCGGCGCAACGTGGTCGACCCGCTCGCCCTGCGGGCCGGGGACTTCGTGGTGCACGAGCAGCACGGCGTGGGCCGGTTCATCGAACTCGTCCAGCGCACGATCGGCACGGGCTCCAACGCCACCACGCGCGAATACCTCGTGATCGAATACGCCTCCTCCAAGCGGGGCCAGCCCGGCGACCGGCTCTTCGTGCCCACCGACTCCCTCGACCAGGTGACCAAGTACACAGGTGGCGAGTCCCCCTCGCTCAACAAGATGGGCGGTTCGGACTGGGCCAAGACCAGGTCCCGGGCCCGCAAGGCGGTCAAGGAGATCGCCGCCGAGCTCATCCGGCTCTACGCCGCCCGGATGGCCACGCAGGGACACGCGTTCGCGCCCGACACTCCGTGGCAGGCCGAGCTCGAGGACGCGTTCGCGTTCGTCGAGACCCCCGACCAGCTCGCCACGATCGAGGAGGTCAAGGCCGACATGGAGAAGTCGGTGCCGATGGACCGGCTCATCTGCGGGGACGTGGGCTACGGCAAGACCGAGATCGCCGTGCGGGCCGCGTTCAAGGCGGTCCAGGACGGCAAACAGGTCGCGGTGCTCGTGCCCACGACGCTGCTCGTGCAGCAGCACCTCGACACCTTCTCCGAGCGCTACTCCGGGTTCCCGATCGTGGTCGAGGCGCTCTCCCGATTCCAGACGCCGGCGGAGGCCGGCCGGATCCGCGACGAGGTCCGGTCGGGCGGGGTCGACGTCGTCATCGGCACGCACCGCCTCCTCACCGGTGAGGTCCGCTTCAAGGACCTCGGCCTCGTGATCGTCGACGAGGAGCAGCGCTTCGGGGTCGAGCACAAGGAGACCCTCAAGCAGCTGCGCACGAACGTCGACGTGCTGGCCATGAGCGCCACCCCGATCCCGCGCACCCTCGAGATGGCCGTCACGGGGATCCGGGAGATGTCCACCCTGGCGACCCCGCCCGAGGAACGGCACCCCGTGCTCACCTATGTCGGTCCGTACCAGGAGAAGCAGATCGCTGCGGCGATCCGCCGGGAGCTCCTGCGGGAGGGGCAGGTGTTCTACGTGCACAACCGGGTCGAGTCGATCGAACGCACCGCCGCCCGGCTGGGCGAGCTCGCCCCCGATGCCCGGATCGCCGTGGCCCACGGGAAGATGCACGAGGGCCAGCTCGAGCAGGTCATCATGGACTTCTGGGAGAAGCGTTTCGACGTGCTCGTGTGCACGACCATCGTCGAGACCGGCCTGGACATCTCGAACGCGAACACGCTCATCGTCGAGCGGGCCGAGACGTTCGGGCTGAGCCAGCTCCACCAGTTGCGCGGCCGGGTGGGCCGCGGCCGGGAGCGCGCCTACTCCTATTTCCTCTACCCGCCCGAACGGCCGCTCACCGAGACCGCCCACGACCGGCTCGCAACGATCGCAGCCCACACCGACCTCGGTGCCGGCATGCAGGTCGCCATGAAGGACCTGGAGATCCGCGGCGCGGGCAACCTGCTCGGCGGCGAACAGTCGGGCCACATCGCCGGCGTCGGCTTCGACCTGTACGTGCGCATGGTCTCCGAGGCGGTCGCGGCCTACCGCGGGGAGGAGGCCGAGGAGCTGCCGGATCTGCGGGTCGACCTGTCCGTCGACGCCCATATCCCGCACGACTACCTGGGTGAGGAACGCCTGCGGCTCGAGGCGTACGCGAAGATCGCCCAGGCCGACACCGAGGAGCGGATCGCCGCGGTCGGCGAGGAACTCTCCGACCGCTACGGCACGCCCCCACTGCCGGTTCAGCGCCTGTTCGAGGTGGCCCGGTTGCGGAACAAGGCGCGCGCCGCGGGGCTCGTCGAGATCACCACGCAGGGAAAGTTCCTGCGCTTCGCGCCGGTGGAACTGGCCGAGTCCGCGCAGCTGCGGCTCAAGCGGCTCTATCCGGGCACGGTGCTCAAGCCGGCGATCCGCACCATCCTCGTGCCCGCCCCGACCACCGCCCGCGTCGGTGGGCGGCCGCTGCGCGACGAGGCGCTCGTCGACTGGGTGGGGGTCCTCATCGACTCCGTGCTCGCCCGCCGGACCAGCGTGGCCGCGGCAGCGACGGCGGCCGCGGGACCGGCATGAACCGCGCTCGCAACGGGCTCACACCGCGCTCGCAGCGGGCTCGCGGCGGGAGAGCGCTGGTGCCCGGTGCGGGTGAACCTGCGTAGGATGGGGGCGAACGTGATCGCATGCGAAAGGCAACCTGTGGGAATGCGGACAAGGGCCCGGATGGGTCGAGTGGCGGCCTCGGCCGCGGCGATGGCGTTGGCGGCGACGGTCATGGCCGGATGTGCCGACGGTCGGGGCCCCGGCATCGCGGCCAGCGTCGACGGCACCGTCATCTCGGCCGAGGAGGTCGACGAGGGGATGGCGCTCGCACCGTTCTACGCCCAGCCGCCGAACCCGACCGCGATCGTGACCAACCTGATCCACGCGTCGATCCTGCTGCCGGTCGCATCCGACAACGGGCTCGGGGTCTCCGACGAGGACGCCGCCTCGTTCCTCGACGGACTCGACGCCCAGAGCATCCAGGTCGACGGCGAGTACACCCAGCCCGTGCTCGATCTCGTCCGCCTGTCCCTGGCCGCCGAGGCCGCGAACAGCGCGCCGCAGGGCCAGCAGTTCTTCGGCGAGGTGAACGAGCGACTGGCCACCGCAGACATCACGCTCAGCCCGCGTTACGGCGACTGGGACGAGGCCACCGCCCAGCCGGTCGCCGCGGCGCGCCCGTGGCTGGTCTCCCCGACCCCCACCCAGTGACGAGCGCGGCACCCGCCCCATCGAGGCCGTGACACCCTGAAAGGCCCAGCGATCCAGCCCACCCCGCCCACGCCCGACGCCACCCGCGGCGCCGAGCCGCCCGCACCCGCCGGCGGCGCGACCGTGCCGCATCCGGGCACCCTGGCGGCCCTGGCCGAGGCGATCGCGATCATGGATCGCCTCCGCGGCCCCGGCGGCTGCCCCTGGGATCGGGAGCAGACCCACGCGAGCCTCGCCCCGTATGCGATCGAGGAGGCCTACGAGGTGGCCGAGGCCGCCGAGACGGGTGCGCCCGGCGACCTCGCCGACGAACTCGGCGACCTCCTGCTGCAGGTCCTGTTCCATGCCCGGATCGCCACCGAGAGCGGCGCCTTCGACCTCGGGGACGTCGCATCCCGCCTCTCCCGCAAGCTCACCTCCCGGCATCCGCACGTGTTCGCGACCGACGGCGAGGCCGGGGTCGCCGCAGCGCCCGACGTGCGCGCGGTCCGGGCGAACTGGGACGCGATCAAGGCATCCGAGCCGGGCCGCGAGCATTTCCTCGACGGAATCCCGGCCTCGTTGCCGGCCCTCGCGCGGGCCCAGAAGATCCTCGGCCGGGCCGAGCGCGCCGGCCACGACCTGCCCGACCTCGTCCACCCCCGTAGCCCCGGCGACCCGGCGGCGGACGACGAAGAACGGATCGGCGCCGAGCTGCTCGCCGTCGTCGCCCGGGCCCGCACCCGCGGGGTCGACGCGGAGGCCGCGCTGCGCTCGGTGCTGCGCAGGGCCGAGCGAGCGCTCCGCGCCGGAGAGCCCCGGACCGGGCCGACCCCTCCGATCCCACCAGCCTGACGAAATCCCAGCAGAAACACAGAAGGAGAACACATGGCCACCATTGAGGCCCTTGGCGCCCGCGAGATCCTCGACTCGCGCGGAAACCCGACCGTCGAGGTCGAGATCGCGCTCGAAGACGGTTCGTTCGCCCGCGCCGGCGTGCCCTCCGGCGCCTCCACCGGCGCCTTCGAGGCGGTCGAGCGCCGCGACGGCGACTCCGCCCGCTACCTCGGCAAGGGTGTGCAGGACGCGGTCAACGCCGTGACCGAGGTCATCGCCCCCGAGGTGCTCGGCCTCGACGCCGCCGACCAGCGCCACCTGGACCAGGTGCTCCTGGGCCTGGACGGCACCCCGAACAAGGCCAAGCTCGGTGCGAACGCGATCCTCGGCGTCTCCCTCGCCGCCGCCCGCGCCTCCGCCGAGAGCGCCGACCTGTCGCTGTTCCGCTACCTCGGTGGCCCGAACGCGCACGTGTTGCCCGTGCCGATGATGAACATCCTCAACGGCGGCTCGCACGCGGACTCCAACGTCGACATCCAGGAGTTCATGATCGCGCCGATCGGCGCCGCGACCTTCAAGGAGTCGCTGCGCTGGGGCTCCGAGGTGTACCACGCACTCAAGTCCGTGCTCAAGGAGCGCGGCCTGGCCACCGGCCTCGGCGACGAGGGGGGCTTCGCCCCGAACCTCGACTCGAACCGGGCGGCCCTCGACCTCATCCTCGTCGCGATCGAGAAGGCCGGCTTCACGCCGGGCGCGCAGATCGCCCTGGCCCTCGACGTGGCCTCGACCGAGTTCTTCTCGGACGGCGCCTACGCCTTCGAGGGCAAGAAGATCAGCCCCTCGGACCTCATCGACTACTACGCCCAGCTCACCGCGGACTACCCGCTCGTGTCCATCGAGGACCCGCTGAGCGAGGACGAGTGGGGCTCGTGGAGCGAGCTTGTGGCGAAGATCGGCGACAAGGTGCAGATCGTCGGCGACGACCTGTTCGTGACCAACCCCGAGCGCCTCGCCCGCGGCATCGCCGAGTCCTCGGCGAACTCGCTGCTGGTCAAGGTGAACCAGATCGGCACGCTGACCGAGACCCTCGACGCCATCACGCTCGCGCAGCGGGCCGGCTTCACGGCGATGGTCTCCCACCGCAGCGGCGAGACCGAGGACACGACGATCTCCGACCTGTCGGTCGCCGTCAACGCCGGCCAGATCAAGACCGGTGCCCCCGCCCGGGGTGAGCGCGTGAACAAGTACAACCAGCTCCTGCGGATCGAGGACGAGCTCGACGACGCGGCACTCTACGCCGGCACGAGCGCCTTCCCCCGCTGGAAGGCCTGACCCCTCGTCGCGTCCGACCACTGCCGCGCCCCTTCCCGTCACCTGCACGATCCAGGTTCGGGGAGGGGCGCGGCGGTCGTGGAGGAGCCACGGCGCCACGCCCCGGACAATCCTGGGCCGGCCCCCGGGGATGGGGGATCATGACAGGCGTGAGTTCGACCCGTCCCGCCAAGCGTCGGCCCGCGGCCGCCCCGCCGCGCACCGGGGGGTCCGGGCGCGCGCGCCCGCCCGCCCGACCCGCGGGAACGAAACCGGGCGGACCACGCGAGCGACGTCGTCCGGACGAGAGCGCCGAGCACTCCCGGGAACGGGAGCCGCGGCAGATCACGGTGCGCACGCTCGTGCTCGCGATCGTCGTCCTCCTCGCGTTCATGCTCGTGGCCCCCACGCTCGGGGCCTACGTGCGCCAGCAGGAACAGCACCGCGACCTCAAGGCCGACCTCACCTCGGCCCAGGACGAGGCGGCCGCACTGCAGGCGGCCGTCGACCGCTGGAACGACGACGACTTCGCGCGCAATCAGGCCCGTCAGCGGCTCGGATTCGTGATGCCGGGGGAGACGCCGTATCGTGTACTCGATCCCGAGACGATCACCGGTGAAGCGGCCCCCGAGGAATCGGAGGGCGGCGAGGTGACCGGTCCCGTACCGCTGGCACCCTCCGGGCCCTGGTACCTGACCGTGTGGGAATCGACCGAAGCAGCAGGACAGTCGACGGGAGAAGTGGAGCCCTGACATGGCGGTGGCAGCCTCCGATATCGATATCCTCGCCCAGCAGCTCGGTCGCGTCCCCCGCGGCGTCGTGTCGATCGCCGCGCGGTGCGTGTGCGGGCGGCCGACCGTCGTGCGCACGGCGCCGCGCCTGGACGACGGCACCCCCTTCCCCACGACGTTCTACCTGACCTGTCCCGGCGCGACGAAGGCGGCGTCCACGCTCGAGGCCCGCGGCGTCATGCGGGAGATGGCCGAGGAGCTCGCCGAGGACGCCGACCTCGCGGCGGCGTACGGCCGCGCCCACGAGGACTACCTCGCCCGCCGGGCCGAGCTCGGGGACGTGCCCGAGATCGCCGGCATCTCAGCCGGCGGCATGCCCACCCGGGTCAAGTGCCTGCACGCACTCGTGGGACATGCGCTCGCCGTCGGCCCGGGTGTCAATCCGCTCGGCGACCGGGCCCTCGAGCTCATGGATCCGCTCTGGTCCCCGGCACGCTGCAGTTGCTGACCGCGCGCGGCCCCCGAACTCCCGCCCCGACGACCCGACAGGCACGATCGTGACCCGTGTAGCCGCCATCGACTGCGGAACCAATTCCATCCGGCTCCTCATCGCCGACCACGACGGCGGCCGGCTGCGCGACGTCGTCCGGCTCATGCGGGTCGTGCGCCTGGGGCAGGGCGTCGACCGCACCGGCGAGTTCGCGCCCGAGGCGCTCGCCCGCACCCTCGAGGCGACCGCCGACTACGCCCGGCTGTGCCGCGAGCACGGCGTCGAGGCGATCCGCTTCGTCGCGACGTCGGCCACCCGCGACGCCCGGAACCGGGCGGAGTTCATCGGCGGGGTGACCGATCGGCTCGGCGTCGCCCCCGAGGTGATCTCGGGGACGACGGAGGCCGAGCTCTCGTTCACCGGCGCCGCCCGCGTCATCGGTCCAGGCACGGGCTCGCAGCCGGGGCCGGCGCTCGTGGTCGACCTGGGGGGCGGCTCGACCGAGCTCGTCCTCGGGGACGCCGGCGGTGTGCTCGCGAGCTGGTCGATGGACGTCGGCTGCGTGCGCATCACCGAGCGTCACCTCGCGGGCGATCCGCCGACGCCCGGCCAGGTGGCCGCCGCCCGCGCCGACGTGCGGGCCGCGATCGCCCAGGCGGCGACGGCGGTGCCGCTCGACCGGGTGCGCACCCTCGTGGGACTGGCGGGATCGGTCACGACCGTGACCGCGCACGCGCTCGGCCTGACCGCCTACCAGCCGGAGCGCATCAACGGGGCCCGGCTCGGCGTCCGCGAGATCGAGCGTGCCTGCGCGGACCTGCTCCACCGCACCCGCGCGCAGCGGGGCGACCTCGGCTTCATGCACCCGGGCCGGGTCGACGTCATCGGAGCCGGTGCGCTCGTGTGGAGCGAGGTCGTCGCCGCGGTCGCGGCGCACGGGCACGTGCACGAGGCGACCACGAGCGAGCACGACATCCTCGACGGCATCGCCCTCTCCCTCGGCGGGTAGGGCGCGCCCTACCCGCGGACGCGAACGGGGCGCCCGGATCCGGACGCCCCGCTCGCTCGACGAGGTGGCTACGCGAGCCAGACCCATCTGACGAGCAGCAGCGCCGCCAGGATGTAGACGATCCAGTGGGCGTCCTTGACCCGGCCGGTGCACAGCTTGATCAGGGCGTAGGAGATGATGCCGATCGAGACGCCCTCGGCGATCGAGAACGTGAACGGCATCGTCACGACGGTGAGGAAGGCCGGCACGGACTCGGAGATGTCGTCCCATTGCACGTGCCGCATCCCCTCCATCATGAGGGCGCCGACGAGGATGAGCGCCGGCGCGGTCGCCGAGCCGGGCACGGCCGCGATGAGCGGGCTGAAGAACATCGCCACGAGGAACAGCGCCGCGCCGGTCACCGCCGTCAGGCCGGTGCGCCCGCCCTCCTCGACACCCGCGGCGGACTCGACGTAGGCGGTCGTCGTCGAGGTGCCCAGTGCCGCACCGCTCATCGCGGCGAGCCCGTCCATGGAGAACAGGGTCTTGGCGCGGGGCATGTTGCCGTGCTCGTCCATGTACCCGGACCGCTGCGAGAGCCCGGTCAGGGTGCCGGTCGCGTCGAAGAAGTCGACGAAGAAGAACGTGAAGATCACGGTGAGCAGGCCGGTGCTCAGCACGCCGGCGAAGTCCATCTGAAAGGCGAGATCGCTCGGCCAGATCGGCGCGGCGACGATCCCGTCGCCGAAGCCCGCGAACGCCGCGTAGCCGTCCGCGCCCTCATAGACCGGCAGCCGGAACGCGATCCCGATGACCGTGGTGGCGATGATGCCCCACAGGATCGCGCCCTTCACCTTGAGCTTCATGAGCGCCACGATGATGAGCAGGCCGATGAGCGCGAGCCAGACGTGCGCATCGGCCACGTCGCCCACGCCCACGAAGGTCGCCTCGTTCGCGATGATGAAGCCGGCGTTCTTCATGCCGAGGAAGGCGAGGAATGCCCCGATCCCGGCGGTGATCGCATACTTCATGCTCGTCGAGAGCGAGCGGGCGATCGCCTCCCGCAGGCCGATGACGCTCAGCGCCACGAACAGCACACCCGAGATGAAGACGGCCGCGAGGGCCTCCTGCCAGGTGTAGTCCATGCCGAGGACGACGGTGTAGGTGAAGAAGGCGTTGAGCCCCATCCCCGGTGCCTGCATGAACGGGTAGCGCGCGATGAGCCCCATGTACAGCGAGCCGAGGATGGCCGCCATGCACGTGACCATGACGAGCTGCTGGAACACGTTGTCGACCCCGGGGATCACGATCGCGTCGGAGAGCACACTCGGGTTGACGAAGATCACGTAGCTCATCGCGAGGAACGTGGTGATCCCGGCGCGGATCTCCGTGGCGTAGTTCGATCCGTTCTTCGTGATGCCGAAGAACCGGTCGACGGCGCCTCGGGGCTTGGTCGGGGCGACCGGCGGATCATCCTCGTGCTTGGCGGTGTCAGTACTCATTGCTCTCCTTCGGGCAGTGATCTGAGGTGAGATCGATGGTCACGGGTCCAGTCTGGACCCTCAAGCAGCCTGGGACGCCCGGGTGTGGGCCGACACGCCGCTCGTCCAGACGCGGGAGATGTCGGCGGACGTGCCGCCGGCGAAGATCGCCGCGAGCGCCTCGTCGGGGCCGGGGGCGTGGGCGAGCACCGCGGCGAGCGTGGTGCCGGCGGGCGGATCGACCTCGATCGCGTCGAACGAGGCCCCGACCCCGAGGTGGCCCACGCCCGGAAGGTCGAGTGCGGCGGCTCCGGCGCGGGTGGCCAGGTGGAGCAGGTGCGCCGCGGTGAGCGGCACGCCGTCGGGCCGGAGCTGCTGATGGAAGTAGGCCTGGAGGCCCTCCTTGAACAGGCTCAGCCCCGTGCCGCCCCCGACGTCCGAGCCGAGCGCCAGCCGCACGCCCGCCTCGAGGTGGCGCCGCATGGGGAACAGGCCGCTGCCGAGGGAGGAGTTGGAGGAGGGGCAGTGCGAGACCGCGGTGCCGGTCTCCGCGAGCAGCGCGAGCTCGGCATCGCCGGCGTGCACGTTGTGCGCGAGCACGGTGTGTCCCCCGAGCAGGCCGGCGCGGTGGTAGGCCTCCGTGTAGCTCGTGCCGAACAGCTCCTCCACGGCCGCGACCTCGGCGGGGTTCTCGTTCACGTGCGAGGTCACGAACAGGTCCGGCGCGAGCGCGAGCACCTCCGCGCACGAGCGCAGCAGCTCCTCGGTGGCCGAGAGCGCGAACCGCGGGGTGACGGCGTAGCGCAGGGATCCCCTCCCGTGCCAGCGGGAGATGAGCTCGGCCGAGTCGATCGCGGCACGTTCGGGGGTCGTGTGCAGGTCGGGGCGCAGGTGCCGATCGCCGACGACGAGCCCTGCGGTCATGCGCAGGCCCGTCGCCTCCGCGGCGCGGAAGAGGGCGTCGGTGGCGCTCGCGTAGTGCGCGCCGAACACGAGCGCCGTCGTGGTTCCCGCGGCGAGCAGGCCCGAGGTGAACTCGCCGGCGACCCGGGCGGCGTAGCCCGGATCGGCCATCCGGGCCTCCTCGGGCAGGGCGCAGCGCTCGAGCCAGTCGAGCAGCGGCAGCCCCAGCCCGCCGATGATCCGCAGCTGCGGGAAGTGCACGTGGGTGTCCACGAGCCCGGGCAGGACGACCCCGGCGAGGGCCACGACGGGGGCGTCGGGGAGCGCGTTGCGCGCCTCGGCGAGCGTGCCGCGGGCGCGGATGACGCCGTCGGTGACCGTCAGGGCGGCCTGCTCGGCGCGCAGGGTGCCGCCGGTGAACGGGTCGGTCGGGGTGTCCACGAGCAGGCCGTGGAAGATGGTCGTGGTCATGCTGCAGCCTTCTGGAAGACGCGCATCAGGTCGGCGGCGACGCTGACGGCGATGACGGCGGGGGCCTTGCCGGCGATGTCCGGCACCCCGATCGGGCAGTGGATCCGTTCGATGGCCGACTCGGTGTGCCCCTCGGCGGCGAGCTTCATCCGGAATCGCGACCACTTCGCCGCCGAGCCGATCACCCCGATGCTGCCCAGGCCGCCGCGTCGCAACGCCGCATCGCACAGCGCGAGGTCCTCGGCGTGGTCGTGGGTGAGCACGAGCAGGTGGGCGCCGTCGGGCAGGTCGGCGAGGAGCGTCTCCGGTGCGGGCAGGGTGTGCCGGTGCACGGTGGCGGGGCAGTCCTCGGTGGCGCGGACGAGCTCGTCGTCGATCATGGCGGCCCGGGAATCGGTCAGGTGCAGGATGAGATCGTGCCGGGCCAGGATCCGGGCGAGCTCCCCGCCCACGTGGCCCAGCCCGAAGACGGCCACGGTGGGCCGGGCCCCGATCGGCTCGAGGAGCACCCGCACGATGCCGCCACAGCACTGGGTGCCGTAGGTGACGTGCGCGTGCTCGTTCAGCCCGAACTCGGCGTGCTCGATCTCGCGGACTCCGGCCGTGATCATCGCGCGGGCCCGCTCGGTCACGGTGGCCTCCATGTTGCCGCCGCCGATGCTTCCGCCCGCGCTGTCGGCGGCGACGAACATCTTGGCGCCGGCGTTGCGCGGGGAGTGCCCCCGGACCTCGACGATCGTGGCGAGTACTCCGGGGGTCCCGTCGTGCCTCGCGCGGGAGAGCGCGGTGATCCAGTCCATGGTTCGCAGACCTCGGATCGGATCAGCCCGCGGTGAGCACGGGGGTCGGCGTCGAGCGGCGGGCCTGCTCGACCGCCCAGAACACCGCCTCGGCGGTGGCGGGGGAGGCGAGCTCGACCGGGCGGCCCGGCTCGCCGAACGCCGCCGCCGCGGCCCGGAGCGCCTCCCGGACGGCGATCGCGAGCATGAGCGGCGGTTCGCCCACGGCCTTCGATCCGTAGATGCTGCCGTCGTCGGTCGGGTGCACGTACAGGTCGACGTTGAACAGCTGCGGAAGCTCGGAGAAGGAGGGCAGCTTGTAGGTGCTCGCCGATTGCGTGAGCAGCTTCCCGCGGGTCGGCCCGTCGCTCGTGTCCCAGCGCAGGTCCTCCTGCGTGAGCCAGCCGGCGCCCTGGACGAACGCGCCCTCGACCTGTCCGAGGTCGATGAGCGGCGAGAGCGAACTGCCGACGTCGTGGAGCAGGTCCACCCGGCGGGTGGTGTAGGCGCCGGTGTACCCGTCGACCTCCACCTCGGCCACGGCCGCACCCCGGGCGAAGTACTTGAACGCGTTGCCCTTGTAGGTGCTCTGGTCGAAGTACAGCCCCTCGGTGCGGTAGTACCCGGTCGCCGAGAGGGAGACCCGCTGGAAATAGGCCGCGTCGACCAGCTCCTCCCACGTCAGGGTGGTGGCCGCGCCGAGACCGGAGACGACGCCGGCCGAGATCCGCACGTCGTTCGGGTGGACGCCGAGGAGCCCGGCCGCGACCGGGGCGAGGCGGTCGAGGATGAGTTCGCAGGCGTTCTTGACGGCGCCACCGTTGAGGTCGGAGCCGGTCGAGGCCGACGTGGCCGAGGAGTTGGGCACCTTGTCGGTGCGCGTGGGCGCCAGGCGCACCCGGTCCAGGGGGAGCCCGAGCGCGGTCGCGGCGACCGCCAGCATCTTCTGGTGCAGGCCCTGGCCCATCTCCGTGCCGCCGTGGTTGATGAGCACGGAGCCGTCCTTGTAGACGAGCACGAGGGCGCCGGCCTGGTTGAAGAACGGCTTGTTGAAGGAGACCCCGAACTTGACCGGCGTGATCGCGAGGGCGCGCTTGACGTGCTCGTGACCCGCGTTGAACTCCGCGATCTCCCGTTGCCGGTCGCCGTAGCGGCTCGACTCCTTGAGCTTGGCCCAGATGTCGTTCATGCGCTCCGCCTGGCTCACGACCTGCTCGTACGGCGTGGTCTGGCCCGGGGCGTAGAAGTTGCGCCGACGGATCTCCTCCTGGTCGATGCCGAGCATCGTGGCGGCCTGGCCGAGGATGTCCTCGGTCACGACCATGCCGGAGGGGGCGCCGAAGCCGCGGAACGCCGTGTGCGAGGTCTTGTTCGTGCGGGCGATGCGCCCGAGCACGTGCACGTTCGGCAGGTAGTAGGCGTTGTCCACGTGGCACAGGGCGCGGCTGACCACGGCCGGTGACAGGTCGATGCTGAATCCGCCGTCGGCGGTGAGCACGGCCTTGTAGGCGAGGATGTGCCCCTCGTCGTCGAAGCCCGCCTCCCAGGTGGCGTGGAACCCGCCGCGCTTGCCGGTGAGGGTCAGGTCCTGGGTGCGATTGAGGCGCAGCGCCACGGGCCTGCCGGTGAGCACGGCGCCGAGGGCCGCGACCGCGGCGAATCCGTTGGCGTTCGTCTCCTTGCCGCCGAAGCCGCCGCCCATGCGCAGACACTGGACGGTGACGCGGTGCGAGGGCACCCCGAGGACGCGGGCCACGACCTCCTGCGTGTGGCTCGGGGCCTGGGTCGAGGACTGCACGAAGACCTGCCCGCCCTCGTCGATCGTGGCGAAGGAGGCCTGGGTCTCGAGGTAGAAGTGCTCCTGGCCCTGGATGTCGAGTTCGCCGCTGAGCCGGTGCGGCGCGCTGGCGAGCGCCGCGTCGGCGTCGCCTCGCTGGAGCGTGGCCTGGGGGCCTTGGAACGCTCCGGCGGCGATCGCCTCCTGGGTCGTGACGATCGAGGGCAGCTCCGTCGCGGAGATCTCGATCGCCTCGGCGGCCAGGCGCGCCTCCTCGAGGCTGTCGGCGAGCACCCAGGCCACGTGCTGGCCGTAGTACTGCACCGTGTCCGGGAACAGGGTCTCGTCGCCGATGTCGCCGTAGTCGTTGACCCCGGGCACGTCCGCGGCGGTGAGCACGCGGACGACGCCGGGCATGGTCTCGGCGCGAGTGGTGTCGAGGGAGTCGATGCGGGCGTGTGCCGCGTCGACCGTGGCGGGCCACGCGTAGAGCACGTGGGCGCTGCGGGGCGGCAGGTCGTCGGTGTAGAGGGCCTTGCCGGTGACGTGATCCCAGGCGCTCTCGTGCGGCATGATCACACCGGCGGCGGCTCCCGCCGGGATCTCGGAGAGTGGGCGCGAGCTGAAGACGCTCATGATGCGACCTCCGCGTAGAAGCGACGAATGGACTGCGCCAGGGTGGCGCTGCGGTAGGCGGCGCTGGCGCGGTGGTCGGACATGGGGGTCCCGACCGAGTTCATGATGTCGGCGGCGGCGTCGAAGCTCTCACGCGACCACGGCCTGCCGGCGAGTTCGGCCTCGGCGGCCTCGGCGCGCAGCGGGGTCGCGGCGGCGCCACCGACGCCGATGCGCACGTGGCTCACGACGCCGTCCGTGAGCGTCGCGGCGATCGCGACCGCCACCGAGGAGATGTCGTCGAACTTGCGCTTGGCCACCTTGTAGAAGCGGCCGAGCGGCGCGATCGGGGTGGGAATGCGGACGGCGCGGATGAGCTCGTCGGCGGCCCGGACGCTCTGCCGGTACCCCGTGAAGTACCCGGCCAGGGGCACGGTGCGGTCGCCGCGGGTCGAGGTGAGCACGAGTTCGGCGTCGAGCGCGAGCAGCGCGGGGGCCAGGTCGCCGATCGGCGAGCCGGTGCCGAGGTTCCCGCCGATGGTGGCGGCGTTGCGGATGAGCTGGGAGGCGAACAGCGGGAACAGCTGGGCGAGGAGGGGCACGGAGCCGCGCAGCTGCCGTTCCACCTCGGAGAGGGTGAGCCCCGCGCCGATCTCGATGTGACCGTCGGCCGCGGCGAACGTGCGCAACTCGGGCAACTGGTCGATGGCGATGGTCAGGGGGGCGCGGCGATGCTTGATCGTCAGCTCCACGCCCCAGTCCGTCGAACCCGCGAGCAGCACGGAGTCCGGCTGGGCGGCGAGGAGCTCGACGGCCTCGGCCAGGTCGGCCGGGCGCACGAACGCAGTGCCGCCGACGTCGATCCGGGTCGGCGCGCTCACGGGCGCCGGCCGGGAGCGGCGCTGTGCAATCGGATCGTCCGGGTCGACCCCGCCGAGGGCGAAGGCGGCGTCGCGGATGGGACGGTAGCCCGTGCACCGGCACAGGTTGCCGGAGAGCGCGTGCAGGTCGAAGCCGTTGGGCCCGATCTCCGCGTCGTGCCCGGGGGCGGCCTCGTATCGCGTCGCCGGCTCGACCACGGCCTCGGTGATGTCCTCGGTGCGCGGGGGGAGCCAGTCCTCGAGCGGGCGGGCGGCGTCGTCCATGACGATCGACCACGGCAGTTCGTTGCCGCTCGGCTCGATCCGGGCGCTCGAGACGATGTCGGAGGTGGCCGGCGCCGAGCAGCAGCCCGAGCCCTGCCCGCAGGGGCTTCGATCCTCGCGGTAGTACTCGGCGGCCATCGACGACACGAACCCGGGCGTGCAGTACCCGCACTGGGAGCCGCCGCGCAGCGCCATCTCCTCCTGGACCGGATGGAGGGCGTCGGCGGTGGCGAGGCCCTCGGCGCTGTAGATCTCCTGCCCGGCGAGGGCGGCGGCGGGGATGAGGCAGGAGTTGACGGCGGTCCAGCGGGTCCCTCCCCGGCCGTCGGGCCGGGACACCATGACTGAGCAGGCGCCGCATTCACCTTCGGCGCAGCCCTCCTTCGGTCCCGTGACGCCGTTCGCGCGCAACCACTGCAACGTGGTCGTGTGCGGGGCGACGCCGCCGAGCGGTAGGGGCCGCCCGTTGACGGTCACCGGCTCGGGCGACGAGCCGGGTGCGCCGGGGTTGCCGCCCGGACGATCGACGATCTCGGTCATGTTCCATCCTCCTTGGCCCGCCACGGCAGCGGTGCCGGGCAATGCTCGAGCAGCGCTGGTTCTAGCATGGTTAGGGCCGACGGAGTCGGGGCTAGCCACGCCAGGTTATCCATGCGAACAGGTCGTGACTACTGTGACGCAGCATACATGACGGGTGGGGTAATGGAAATAGACTTTCACGATGCGGTCAACCGCGGGTTCGTGCCGCCGGGGAGCGGCTGGCCGGGGGACCTCGCCGGGCCGCGGACTCCGGTCGCGGCGAACGCCCGGGACGTAGCCGACCTCTCCGAGCTGTCCGCCCTCGCCGGCGGGGCCCGTGAGCGCGTGGACGACGAGGCGGCGCGCGCCGGTGATTCTGCCGCCGATGCCGCCTCGCTGGACGAACTGTCCGCGCGGATCAGCGTGTGCCGGGCGTGCCCGCGGCTCGTGGACTGGCGCGAGGAGGTGGCCCGCACTCGGCGCCGGGCCTTCCGCGACCAGACCTATTGGGGCCGGCCCGCACCGGGATTCGGCGATCCGAGGGCGACGTTCGTCATCCTCGGACTCGCGCCCGCCGCCCACGGGGCGAACCGCACGGGGCGGGTGTTCACGGGCGACCGCACCGGGGACTGGCTCGTCGAGGCGCTGTACCGGGCGGGCTATGCGAATCAGCCCACGTCGACCCACGCCGGGGACGGCCTCGAGCTCACGGGCGTGCGGATGCTCTCCTCGGTGCGGTGCGCCCCGCCCCAGAACAAGCCCACGACCGAGGAGGTGCACACGTGTGCCCCGTGGCTCGACGCCGAGCTGCGGCTCCTGCGGCCGACCGTGCTGCTCGCGCTCGGCGGGATCGCCTGGCAGTCGGCGGCCACCGCACTCGTGCGTCTCGGCTGGCAGCTGCCTCGCCCGCGGCCGAGGTTCGGCCACGGCCAGGTCATGTCCGCCCACCCGGCCGAACCGGCGCGCCCGGCCGGGGACCGTGCAACCGCGGGGCCCGGGCCCACCGGTGAACGCGCCGGGGCCTGGGCGCCGCGGCTGCGGGTCGTGGGCTGCTACCACCCCTCGCAGCAGAACACGTTCACCGGCCGGCTCACCGAGGAGATGTTCGACGCCGCGCTCGAGTTGTGCCGCGAGCATCCCGCAACGTAACGCAGGCCACACGGCCGGGGTGTCCCAGGCCATTGGCGGGCCGGGCCCGTGTTCCTAGCATGAAGGCATGACTGCTCTGATCCGCAGGTCGCCGCGCATCCTCGTCCTCGGGGGCGGCTATGTCGGCCTGTTCACGGCGTTGCAACTGCGCAAGCGGCTCGGCCGCAAGGAGGCGACGATCGCGATCGTCGATCCGCGGCCCTACATGACCTATCAGCCGTTCCTGCCCGAGGCGGCGGCCGGATCGCTCGAGCCCCGCCACGTCATCACGAACCTGCGCGCCACCGCGAAGGGCGCCTCGATCATCTCCGGCCGGGTCACCGGTCTGCGCCACGCCGCGCGGGTGGCCACGATCGAGCCGCTCACCGGCGAGCCCTACGATCTGAAGTACGACCACGTCGTGCTCGCCCTCGGCGCGGTGGCGCGGGTGCTGCCGATTCCGGGGCTGGCCGAGACCGGCATCGGGTTCAAGCAGATCGAGGAGGCGATCGACCTGCAGAACCGCGTGCTCGGGATGATGGAGGCCGCCTCGAGCACCTGGGATCACGAGGAGCGGCGCCGGATGCTCACCTTCACCTTCGTCGGGGGTGGGTTCGCGGGGATCGAGGCCCTCGGTGAGGTGGAGGACATGGCCCGCTCGGCCGCCGACCACTTCGACGCGGTGAGCCGGGAGGATCTGCGCTTCGTGCTCATCGAGGCCTCGGACCGGATCCTGCCCGAGGTGGGGGAGGAGCTCGGCGAGTACGCGCTCAAGCAGTTGCGCCGTCGTGGCATCGACATCAAGCTCGGAACCTTCCTCAACTCCGCCGTCGACGGCCACATCGTCACCTCCGACGGCGACGAGTTCGAGTCCGAGACCCTCGTGTGGACCGCCGGCGTCAAGGCCAATCCGGCGCTCGCGAACACGGACCTCTCCCTCGACGAGCGGGGGCGCGTGCGCACGAACGCCCGGCTCCAGGCCGTGACCGCGGACGGCCGGGTCGTCCCCGGCGCGTGGGCCGCGGGCGACAACGCCGCCGTCCCCGACCTGACCAGCCCCGGCGACTTCTGCGGCCCGACCGCCCAGCACGCCGTGCGCCAGGCCAAGCTGCTCGGCGACAACATCGCGGCGACCCTCCACGGCAAGCCCGTGCTGGAATACCGACACAAGAACCTGGGCACGGTGGCCTCCCTCGGCCTGTACAAGGGGGTGGCCACGGTCTTCGGGCTCAAGCTCCGCGGCCCGCTCGCCTGGTTCATGCACCGCACCTATCACATGTGGGCGATGCCGACCTTCAACCGGAAGGTCCGCATCGTGCTCGACTGGACGATGGCCCTGCTGTTCCGGCGGGAGATGGTCAGCCTCGGCTCGGTCGAGAACCCCCACGCGGAGTTCCAGTCGGTCGCCGCACCGGCGGATCCGCGCGAACCCGCTGCCTGAGCGCCGCTGACTAGACTGCCGCCTGGGCCCCCATAGCCCAATCGGCAGAGGCGGTCGACTTAAAATCGATTCAGTGTGGGTTCGAGTCCCACTGGGGGCACGATCGCCGTCCGCCGGCCTGCGCGAACGCTCACGGTGAGGTCGATGAGTCGTCGGCAATCGGCGTCCCGGTCGACTCACTGCGGTGATGGAGGCGCGGGTGTTCCAGCAGATCCGGCGCGACCTCCGGCTGCCGCTTCGAGCCGGCGAGTTTCACAATAGTCACGCCGTGCCTCCTATTGTGTAAGGCGGAGGGAGGCGCACATGCAGTTGCAGCATCCATTCGGCGTCATCACGCCGACTGAGGATGGCGATGTCCTGACCGTGCTCGCCGGGGCGCAGTCCAGCTTCACCTCTGGCGATGTGGTGCGTCTTGCTGCTGGCGAGTGGTCTCGCTCCGGGGTGCGCAGGTCGCTCGACCGTCTCGCCGTCCAGGGCCTCGTCGAGTCCACCCGGGTCGGCTCTGGCTACGCCTTCCGACTCAATCGTGACCACCTCGCCGCCGAGCATGTCATCGCGATCGCGAACCTGCGCCGGGAGTTCATCGAACGGCTGCGTCAGGGCCTTCGGGGCGCCCCGCACCCACCCCTGTGGGCGGCGATGTTCGGCTCTGCCGCACGCGGTGAGATGTCCAGCGACAGCGACATCGACATCTTTCTCGTTCTCGACCGTCGAGTAGACCGCGACGATTGGGCCGACTGGTCGACCGATTTCGCGTCCGACGTGACCAGGTGGACCGGAAACGATGCCCGCCTCATGGAGATGACGGAGGGCGAGGTGCGAGACGGCGCTGCCGGCGGAGACCGGATCCTGACTTCGGTTGCCGCCGATGCCATCGTCCTGGTCGGTGAGCGCCGATGGCTCCACCGGCAACTGAGGCGGGCGGGCTGATAGTGACTCCTCGCACCAGACCCGCGGACGACAACCTTCGTCGCGGCAGGCTCTCCAAGGCTGAGCAGTTCGCCGAGGCCGCGGCGACGGTCCATGCCGTGGCCGACGAGGCTGGTGATGTGGCCGGCGCCTACGTCACCTTGTGCGTGCACGCGGGCATCGCAGCGGACCGATGACCGCGGACCGGTGCCCACCGCCGCCGGCGGGGCGGCGACCATGCGGGCGATCCTCACCGCCATCGAGCGGGTCGATCTCGGCGCGCACGCTGCTAGGGTCCTGATCAACCGGGCACCGGTGAGGGTGCCCGTCGACCTCACGGGGAATGGCGGTACTCATGGCACTGTCCGGTGTGGAAGCGGCCGGCATGATCCTGTGGCCCTGCGGCGTGCTCCTCGGCACTCTCCTCGTGCGGTGGTCACGCGGGGCGGCCTGGTCGGTGCTGGTGCTGCTCCTGTCGCTCATTCCGCTGGCGGGCTGGATTGCCCCGGCGATTGCGATCCTCGCCACAAGGAGATCGATCCCGGCGGTGGATCGCGGCCCCCGGTCCTTCACGGGAGGCGCGGGCGAGCGGTCCGCATAGGGCGATCGATCGCCGGCTCCGATACGGTGAGCACACAGACCACGGCGGCGAGTTCGAGGGGAGAGCGCGATGCGGGTGAGGACTGCGGCCGGAATCGCCGTGCTCGCGCTGCTCGCCGGGTGTGCCGGGCCCGCGACGGCGCCACTCGAGCCGCAGCAGTCCGTGGGGGCGGAGGGGAAGCGCCCCGAACACGTGCTCGTGACCGTTCTGAGCGAGCTGCACAATCACTTCACCACCCGTGGGGAGGCGCCCACGCAGGTGATCTCCCCGGGCGCCACCGTGCAGGTCGCCGCCGAGGAGCTCGCCGAGGAACTCGACCTCGGTCGGCAGGCTCGAGACTTCGCCATCGCCTCGGGATTCGAGATGCAGCGGGAGGCGGCGCAGGCCAGTCCGCTCGGGCGGGTCGAGTCGGTCGCGATCGAGGCGGTCGAGGATCGGCCGTTCGAGAGTGGGGGAGTGGACGTCCACCTCGTCACCGTGCGCCAGGAGGTCCGGCGCGAATCGGGTCCGATCACCGAGTCGCAGGCCGTCTACGCCGTGGCCTGGCAGGAGCGGGTGAGCGAGGTCGAGGCGGTGACCGGGACCGCCACGCTCGCCCTCGACAACGGGGTCGACCTCACGACCGCCCGGGGGGCGGTGCAGCGCTTCCTCGACCTGGCCGGCACCCGCGATCTCGAGGCGATCCGCCGGATCTCGGACGACGCGAATGCGAACCCCACCGCGATCGACGTGCTGCGCTCCCTCCTCGGCGCGGCCGGGGACTACCAGATCCTCACCCTGCCACAGGCACACCAGGGCAACGCCGACACCGTCTACGTGATCAACGAGGCGGGCACCCCGATCGCGCGCTTCGCCGTGACCACCGGACCACTCATACCCACGGTCGTGTACTTCCCCACGGCGTGAGCGCTCGCGGCTACGGGAAGAGCATGGCGAAACAGGCGCGGCTGGCGAGCGTCAGCAGCGCGCCGCCGCACGCCCACAACGGCAGCGTGGGCCGGCGGGCGATGAGGCCGACGAGGCAGACGATCGCGCCCGCCGCCGCCGTGAGCAGCGTGGCGATCAGCCACCACGCGTACGGCGGGACCAGGCAGACGTCCCGGACTCCGCAGAACGGCACGCCGATCGTCGCGAGCAGGCCGATCCCGCCGACGATCACGAGCCAGCCGAGGCTCACGGCCAGCACGACGCCCCCGAGCACCCGCCCACCGAGGGCCCGGCCGCCGGTCGCGGTGGGTCGCTGCGGCGGCGGCAGCTCCGCGGCGGGTATCGGTGGCGCCGGCCCCGGGTTCGGCACGCCCCCGAGCGGCAGCGGGCCGCGCCGATGCGGATCGGGGGGACGGGGAACGGAACCGGTCATGGAACCGAGTCGACCAGAACGCGGGCGCGCGTGCAGCCGCGTGGGCACGTCCTGTGGACGGCGCTGCATCCCCGCCCACCTGTGGACGGGCCGCGCGCTCGGGTGGACGGGCCGCGCGCTCGGCCGGCCCCCGGGAAGAGCCGATGCTGCCCGGGAGCGACGCGGATCAGGCGAGCGCGTCCCCCAACAGGTCGAGCACGAGCACGTGGCCGCCGTCCTCGTCGCGCACCTGCGTGAATCCGGCCGCGTCGTAGAACTCCCGCGACGGGTGCCCCGCGGCCACGAAGGCCGCGATCCGGGTGATCCCTGCATCGCGCGCGCGGCCGATGAGGGTGTGCACGAGCCCCATCTCGATGCCCCGGCCGCGGTGGGCGGGGATCACCCCCAGGCTCAGTTCGGGAACGGTCGTGGCGATGAAGGCCTGCCCGGGCGACTGCGCGGTGAAGCGGCGCAGCCACGCGGCCCCGACCGGGATCTGCAGGCCGTTCGGGCCACCGGTGTCGACGGCGACGACGCCCAGGTCACCCTCCCGCTGCCAGCCGGCGACATACTGCGACAGCACGCGATCGCGCAGGAGCTGCCGGCGGCTGATCGGCTCGGGCAGGCCCCAGTTCACCTCTTCGAGGAGCATGTCGATCAGGAACTCGGCATCCTCGGCCGCGGTGTCGCGTACGCCCACGGGTCCGTGGCGGACGTCCTCGGTCATGCTGTCTTCGGTCTCCGTTCAGGCAGGGTGCACGATTCCGTTCTCATAGGCAAAAATGACAGCCTGAACCCGATCGCGCAAACCAAGTTTCGAGAGCACTTTACCCACATGGGTCTTCACAGTCGCCTCGGAGACGTACAAATCCGCGGCGATCTCGGCATTCGACCGACCCCGGGAGAGCGCCAGCAGCACCTCGTGCTCACGTTCGGTGAGATCGCCCACACACCCGGCGTCGACTGCTCCAGCGGCCTCCGGCTCCGGGAGCCGGGCCGCGAACAGCTCGAGCAGACGCCGGGTGATCCGCCCCGAGACGACCGCATCGCCCGCATGCACCGTGTGGATCGCGTTGACCAGGTCCACGGGAGGGGTGTCCTTGAGCAGGAACCCGCTGGCGCCGGCGCGCAGCCCCGCGAAGGCGTACTCGTCGAGGTCGAAGGTCGTGAGGATGAGTACCCGGGTCGCGGGCCGGCTCGCGGCGATCCGGGCGGTGGCCTCGATCCCGTTCGTGCCGGGCATGCGCACGTCCATGAGCACGACATCCGGTCGCAGCGCCTCGGCCATGCCGACCGCGGACGCGCCGTCTGCGGCCTCGCCGACGACCACGAGGTCCTCCTCGGCCTCGAGCACCATCCGAAAGCCCATCCGCAGCAGGGCCTGGTCATCAGCCAGCAGTACCGTGATCGGCATATTCCTCCTCGTAACCCAGGTCGAGCGTAGCGTGCACCCGCCAGCCGCCGCGGTGCGGGCCCGCGCTCACGGTCCCGCCGTAGGCGGCCACGCGCTCGCGCATCCCGATGAGCCCTCGACCGGCCCCCAGCCCGGCACCGATCGAGGACGACGCGGCGTGCCCCGGCAGCGCGGCCTCGCCTCGGGCGAGGCGCGGCACGGAGGCGTCGGGGGCGTTGATCACGATCACCTCGACACCGTCGCGTCCGACCGCGGTGCGCACGGTCACGCTGATCTGGGAGGTGTGCGGCGCGTAGCGCAGGACATTGGTCAGGGCCTCCTGCACGATCCGGTACAGGGTCAGGTGCAGGGCGGCGTCCGTGGGCAACGAGGCGCCGGCCATCGTGTAGGCGACCGGTAGTCCGGCTGCGCGGAAACGACCGACGAGTTGCTCGAGATCCAATTCCTGCGGCTGCGGTTCCAGGTCGGGCACCGTGCCGTCCTGGCGGAGTACCCCGAGCACCCGACGCATGTCGTTCAGGGCGCCGCGCCCCACCCCGGAGAGTTCGTCGAGGGCGTGAGCGGCCCGATCCGGCTGCGAGGCGACCAGGGCCCGGGCGCCGTCGGACAGCGCGATCATCACCTGCACGGAATGGGCCACCACGTCGTGCATCTCGCGGGCGATCCGGGCGCGTTCGGCCACGACGGCCAGCTGGTCCAGCTGCTCTCGTTCGAGGGCGAGCTGATTGGCCCGGTCGAGGAGTCGCTGCAGGTGATCTCGGCGATTGCGCACCGTGGTTCCGATGGCGATCGCCGCGAACGTCACGATCGCCATCCCGATGCCGGTGCCGATACGCATGTCGAACTCGAGGCCGGTGTCGGCGCCCGTGGTGACCATCTCGTCGAGGCGCGGGTTCCCCCATGCCCACAGGCCCGCGATGGCGAGCACGTTCGCCGCCGCGACGGCGGACCAGGCGACGACGGGCGCGCTCGTGGTCGTCACCGCGTAGATCGCGATGGCCACGGCGAGCTCGAGACCGGCCGTGGTGCCGGTCATGGCCGTGGCGGCGAGGGTCGCCACGATCGTGAGCGCGAAGGCCACGAGCGGGGCGCCGCGACGGAGGAAGAGCGCGATCGACACGGCCGCCATGAGCCACCACAGCCGGTCCCCGTCGGGCATGAGCGGGGTACCCGAGCCGGCGCCGACCTGGAAGCACAGCACCACCAGGAGATCGAGCATCCGGGGGCGGCGATGGAAGAGTCTGCGGACCGGCCCGCGTCGGTGGGCATGGGCCTCGACGAAGGCGGCGACGGTCTCGGCCTGATCCCGGGTCGTCGCGGCGGCGACCGCGATCAGGGTGCTCAGCAGCACGGCCGCGCTGCTGAGCACGCGCAGATCCGGTTCGAACGGGTGGTCGGCGAGAGCCGGCGTCGCACCCCAGGCGAGGATGGCACCCGAGGTGAGCAGGTTGACCGCAACGAGGGCCTGATCGGCCCGCGCGGCGGTGCTCGTGCGGGTCAGGGCGAACACGGCGAAGCCGAGTGCGACCTCGTAGCCGTCCGTGCGCCCGGTCACGGCGGCGGAGACCGACGTCAGCGTGAGGATCCCGGCGAGGGTCAGTGCGGGCGGGGCGGCTGCGGCGCCGAATCGGCGCGCGAGGCCGGTCGGCGCCGGCCACCGGTACCGGCCCGCGAGCAGGACGCCGGTCAGGGCCACCCCGCACCAGAAGAGCGGTGACTCGACCGGCCCGAGCGCCGTGCTCAGCAGCGTCGAGGCGACGAACGTCGCAACGACGAGGACGTCCGCGAGCGCGGGGTGCCGGGCGAGGAGCCGGCCCCAGGCGTTCGTGCCCGCGGGCCGGCCCCTCTCGGTGTGGATCAGGCGTCCCGGCGCCGCAGCGTCATCGCCCCGGCCGCCATCAGCACCACGACCCATGCGCACAGCACCCCGAATCCTTGCCACGGCCCGAGCGTGGCGTCCATGAGGTCACCGGTGAAGAGCCGCTCGCCCGCCGCCGCCGGCAGGAACTGGGCCGCGGTCTGAACCCAGTCGAAGGGGATCATGCTGACGATCGGCAGCACGAGGATGATCCCCAGGACCGCGGCGATGCTGCCGGGCGTGCTGCGCAGGAGCGTGCCGATGGCCAGCGCGAAGAGCGTGATCGCGGTGAGGTAGAGCGGGACTCCGACGAGCGAGCGCAGCGCCCCGTCCGCGGAGAGGCTGGGTGCCAGGTCCACGGGGGCCAGGATCGCCGTCACGACGCCGAAACACGCGGCGACGGCCACGACTGAGGTGACGAAGGCGGTCAGAGCGACGACGATCATCTTCGCGAGGAGCACCTGGCCGCGTCGGGGGACCGCTGCGAACGTCGAGCGGATCCGGCCGGTGGAGAACTCACCGGTCATCGCGAGCGCGCCGAGCACGGCGATGACGATCTGCGCGACGCCGTAGGAGAACGTGACCGACATGATGCCCACGTCGAGTCCGGCCATGGCCGGGTCGCCCGTCATCTGCACCGAGGCGTCCGTGCCCGCGCCGGCACCGGCGGCCATGCGCATTCCGGCCGCCATCATCGCGGAGAAGCCGACCATGGTCACGAGCGTGACCACGAGCATCCAGCCGGTCGAGCGCACGGCGAAGAACTTGATCCATTCCGAACGCAGCGTGCCCACGAAGGAGAGCCGGACGCCGGCGAGCGGGGAGGAGTGGCGGGTGGGGGATGCGGCCTGAGCCGTGTGGGCGGTCATGAGCGTGCCTCCTGCGTGCCGCTGTGGCTCACCCGTCCCGTCGGGGACCCGGCGCCCGCCTGGGCGTCGGAGCGGTACTCGACGGAGTCGGCGGTGAGTGACATGAAGGCCTCCTCGAGGGAGGCGGACTGGGTGGTGAGCTGGTGCAGCACGACCCCGTGGGCGGCGGCGATCTCGCCGATGCGGGCGGCCTCGAGGCCGCTGACGGTCAGGCGGGAGGGGCCGGTCGAGGTGACGGTCGAGGTGTCCGACTGGAGGAGTCGGGCGAGGTCGCCGGCCTGCGGCGTCTCGACCGCGACGCTCGATCCGGTGCTGCTGGCGATGACGTCCTGGACCGTGCCGGAGGTGAGGATGCGCCCGCGGCCGATGACGATGAGATCGTCGGCGGTGATCGCCATCTCGCTCATGAGGTGGGAGGAGAGGAACACGGTGCGGCCCTCGGAGGCGAGGTAGCGCACCATCGTGCGCACCCACTTGACGCCCTCGGGGTCGAGCCCGTTGACCGGTTCGTCGAGGATGAGGGTGTGGGGATCGCCGAGCAGCGCCGCCGCGATGCCGAGGCGCTGCCCCATGCCGAGCGAGAATCCGCCCACGCGCTTGCCGGCGACGCCGGCCAGGCCGGTCATGTCGATCACCTCGTCGACTCGGCGCCGCGGGATCCGGTGTGTGGCGGCGAGCCCGCGCAGGTGGTTGCGGGCCGTGGCGCCGGGGTGGATCGCCTTGGCCTCGAGGAGGGCCCCGACCTCGGTCAGCGGGGAGCGCAGCCGCGCATACGGCTGCCCGGCCACGGTGACGCTGCCCGCCGTGGGCCGGTCGAGTCCGACGATCATGCGCATCGTGGTGGACTTGCCGGCGCCGTTCGGGCCGAGGAACCCGGTCACCCGACCGGATCGGACCGTGAACGAGATGTCGTCGACGGCGAGCTTGGCCCCGTAGCGTTTCGTCAGCGCATGGGCTTCGATCATCGGTGGTGCCCCTTCCTGGATGTCATGACGCCACACTATTGTCCCCCGACGACACCGGCGCCGGTCCGGCGGATGATTCCGCCGGCGGCCCTCCCCTCGGGTGGGGGAGACGGGGAGTCATCCGTTCGGATGAGATCGGATCCGCGCGCGGTGTGCCCACGGCGAACACGCTCGATTATCTGTGACTTCCCAGGTTTCGGACATAAGATGGCCCCGGCACACGACCAGGAGGAGACCTCGATGGCCAACCCCTATTTCACGTCCAACGCGAACTTCGGCAAGTCCACCCCGAACTACCCGATCGGGGAGTCGCCGTACGCCCAACAGCAGGTCGGCACCATCGGCCAGGACCAGCAGTTCGGCCAGGTCCAGCAGTCGTTCTACGGCCCGGCCGCGACTGCGCGCCAGACCGGCCGGATGACCATCGACGACGTGATCGTCAAGTCCGCGCTCGTGATCGGCACCGTGGTGCTCGCGGCGATCGCCTCGTGGCAGCTCGTGCCGGCGTCCATGGCGATGCCCGTGCTGTGGGGTGGCCTCATCCTCGGGCTCGTGCTCGGCCTGGTCAACGCCTTCAAGAAGGAGCCCTCGCCGGCGCTCATCATGGGCTACGCGGTGGCGGAGGGGGTGTTCCTCGGTCTCATCTCGCGGGTCTACGCCGCGAACTGGGAGGGCATCGTGATGCAGGCGATCATCGCCACGTTCATCACGTTCGCCGTCTGCTTCGTGCTCTTCAAGACCCGGATCGTCAAGGTCACCGGCAAATTCGCCAAGATCGCCGTCTACGCCACCATCGCCTACGCCGCCTTCTGCATGATCAACCTCGGCGTCATGGTCTTCGCCCCCGGCGCGTTCGGCCCGTGGGGGCTGCGCAGCGGCCTCATGGGGCTGCTCATCGGTGCGATCGCCGTGGTGCTCGCGTCGATGAACCTCATCATGGACTTCGACCAGATCGAGCGCGGCGTGCGCAACGGGGTCGACCGCAAGTACGCCTGGTCCGCGGCGTTCGGCCTGACCGTCACCCTCGTCTGGCTCTACCTCGAGTTCCTGCGGCTGCTCGCTATCCTCAACCGCAACTGACGCGCCCGAGGCTCCTCCCGACACAGACTGACACAGGCTGACACGGCGGGGCTCCAGCCCGCGCGTCTTCGGCCGGCGCCGTTCCCGAACGGCGCCGGCCGTCCCATGTCCCGGGCCGCTCTCCTCTAGAGTGTGCTCGAGCAGCGCCCCGACCCGGAGGATGACCATGAGCGAGTCCACGCCCACCCTGCCCAGCGCCACCGGCGACTTCGGCGACAAGCCCGAACTGACCTTCCCCGACGCCGCGCCGCCCGAGGAGCTCGTGGTCGAGGTGCTCACCGCCGGCTCCGGCCTCACGGTCGAGTCGGGCCAGACCATCGAGGTGAACTACTTCGGCCAGATCTGGGGCGGGCGGGTCTTCGACAACTCCTACGACCGGGGCTCCTCGATCGAGTTCCCGATCGGCATGGGCGTCGTCATCCACGGGTGGGACGCCGGCCTCGTGGGCCGCGCGATCGGCTCGCGGCTGCTGCTGAGCATCCCGCCGCACGACGGCTACGGTCCCGGCGGCGCGCCGCGGGCCGGCATCGGCGGCGACGACACCCTCGTGTTCGTCGTCGACATCCTCGGCTCCCACTGAGCCGAGGCGCGCCGAGGTGCGCCGGACCCCCTACGCGCCCGCGGGCGGGCGCACGTCGCGCTGGGCCGGCAGCTCGTCCTGGCGCAGGATCCCGACCGGGCAGGTCATGCCGTTCGGACCGTGGTTGCAGTAGCCGTTCGGGTTCTTCTCCAGGTACTGCTGGTGATACCCCTCGGCCGGATAGAACGGGCCCGCGTCCGCGGCCGGGCGCAACTCCGTGGTGATGTCGGGGTGGCCGTGCTCGCGCACCACGGCGTTGAACGCCTCGCGGCTCGCGCGCACGAGTTCCTCGTCTCCCGCCCCACTCCAGTAGATCGCCGATCGATACTGCGTGCCCCGGTCGTTGCCCTGCCGGAATCCCTGCGTGGGGTCGTGGTTCTCCCAGAACTCCCGCAGGATCCGTTCGAGGCCCACCCGCGCCGGATCGTAGGCGACGAGCACCGCCTCGGTGTGCCCGGTGCGGCCGGTGCAGACCTCCTCGTAGGTCGGGTTCGGCGTGTGCCCGCCCGCATAGCCGACCGCCGTTCCCACGACGCCGTCCAGGCGCCAGAAGATACGCTCGGCTCCCCAGAAGCAGCCCATGGCCAGCACGACGGTCCGCGTGCCCTCCGGCCACGGGCCGAGCAGCGGCGTCCCCAGGACGATATTCGCCCGTGGCACGGGGAACGCGGCCTCCGCGCGCCCCGGGAGGGCGTCCGAAGGACTGACGAGTCGGGTGGCGCGGGTGGCGAACATGGCATTCCTCCGTGGGTCGGTCATCGGTCACAACAGGACGGCACCCGGGTTTCTTCCCGCGCCACGCCCGCCGCGCCCCGCCGCGCCATAGCGCGGATCGGCGTCGAACCCACATAGACTCACCGCTATGACCTCGCCCCCCGACGGGAACCCCCAGCGGGCCGATGACGATTTCACGGCCCGGAGCAGGACAGTGACCACGCGGATCGAGCCCGAGCCCGAGGACCCGGTGGGGGAGGTGCCGCCGGAGTCGCTCGTCACCGACGTCGAGCTGCGCCCGGATCCGCCGCGGGCCGCCGGGCCGGTGCCTCGGGCCGTGCGGGCGAGCGCGTCCTGGTCGTGGCGGTTCATCGTGATCGTCGCGGCCGCGGCGCTGCTGGTGTACTTCGCGGTCCAGCTCAAGACCGTCGTGGTGCCCGTCATGGTCGCGGCGCTGGTCGCGGCCCTGCTGCTGCCGGTCGTGCGCTTCCTCTCCGACCGGCTCCGCTTCCCCCAGGCCCTCGCCTCGCTCACGGCGATGGTCGCGGCCCTCGCCGTCGCCGGCGGCCTGATCACGCTGGCCGGGGCGTCGATCGCCACCGGCATGGGGCAACTGGGGGCGAAGGCCTTCGACGGCTTCCACGAGGCCCTGCGGTGGCTGAGCGAGGGGCCGCTCGGCCTCGACGAGGACCAGATCAACGCCTGGGTCGACCAGTTGGGCAGTCAGCTGAGCAGCAACGCCGACAAGATCCTCTCCGGCGCGCTGTCGGTCACGAGCTCGGTCGGACACGTGGCGGCGGGCGCGCTCATCGCGCTGTTCTGCCTGTTCTTCTTCCTCAAGGACGGGCGCGGGATCTGGATGTGGGTCGTCGGCCTGTTCCCGCGGAACGCGCGCGAGCGTGTGGACGGCGCCGCGTTGCGTTCCTGGGGCAGCCTCGCCTCGTACACCCGCACCCAGATCATGGTCGCCTTCGTGGACGCGCTCGGCATCGGGATCGGGGCGGCGATCCTCGGGGTACCGCTCGCCCTGCCGCTCGCGGTGCTCGTCTTCCTCGGCTCGTTCATCCCGATCGTCGGTGCGATCCTCACCGGCGCGATCGCCGTGCTCGTGGCGCTCGTCGACCAGGGATTCGGCACCGCCCTCGTCATGCTCGCGATCGTGCTCGGGGTGCAGCAGGCCGAGTCGAACCTGCTGCAGCCGATGCTCATGAGCCGGGCCCTGAGCCTTCACCCGGTCGGGGTGCTGCTCGCGGTCGCCACGGGCACCCTCGTCGGCGGGATCGTCGGCGCGCTCTTCGCGGTCCCGATCGTCGCCGTCGTCAACACGGCCCTCAACTACCTCCACGGCCGCGATCCGCTGCCGCCCTCGCGGCGGGAGGTCGTCGCGGAGATGACCCGGCGATGGCGGGTCACGCGCGGGAGCGCCTGAGCCGGGTCCACCGGGTTCGCCCGGCCGAACGACGACAGCCCCCCGGCGATCGCCGGGGGGCCGTCGCGCCGCAGTGCCGCCGTCTCGGGCGGCCGGCGTGCTCAGCTCGGAGCAGGGTCATTCACGGAACGGCTTGACCTTCCCGATCTCGACCGTCATCGACCGGCCGGTCGGGGTCTGGTACACGACCGTGTCGCCGGTGGCCCGGCCCACGATCGCCTTGCCCAGGGGGGAGGAGGCGGAGTAGACGTCCAGGTCGGTCGTGTCGCCGGCGACCTCGCGGGAACCGAGCAGGAAGGTCATCTTCTCGCCCCCGACGGTCGCGTGCACGACCATGCCGGACTCGACGATGCCGTCGTCCGGGGGAGCCTCGCCGACCTCGGCGTGGCGCAGGATCTGCTCCAGCTGCCGGATGCGCGCCTCCTGGCGGCCCTGTTCCTCGCGGGCGGCGTGGTATCCGCCGTTCTCCTTGAGGTCGCCTTCCTCGCGGGCGGCCTCGATCTTGTCGGCGATCTCCGTCCGACCGTCGCCCGTGAGGTGGTCGTATTCGCCCTTGAGCCGGTCGAAGGCCTCCTGGGTGAGCCAGGTGGTGGATTCGGACATGACGCCTCCTTCATCTATCGCTTGGTTCCCGGCTGCGCGTGCAGCCATGGACACGCGGGAGCGTCTCACCGCTCCCGGCTGCCGCCGCTGCATCCCCTGCGCCGGGGCGGTGGGGGTAAATTCCAAGAATAGCAACGATGCCGTGCGGATGCGTAGTGGCCGGCGCCGCGCGCGTGTGTGCAGCGGGCGGGAGTGCCCGGCTTCGTCTCGCCGATGGGGCGACCGGCAACGTGACGGGGGAGTCGCCCGGGGCGGGGATCAGTCGATCAGCTCGCACGAGCTGATGATCGCGGTCGTGGCCGGCTCGCTCGTGCGGACCTCCCGGTGCAGGGTCACGAGGTCCTCCTGCGCCGGGCCGACCTCGACCTGGAGCACCCCGACCTGCGCGAATCCGGTGTTGAGCGCCTCGACCGTGCAGCGCGCGCTGCGGTCGGCGGGCTTGATCACGTTGAAGGTCACGCTCGTGAGCGCGGGATCGGACACGTCGAAGCCCACGAGCTGATTGTGCACGGTCGGCCGGAACGCACCCCACATGATCCAGGCCATGACGAGCGCGCCGACGATACCGGCCGCCCAGGCGATCCGAACCGTGGTCCGATGCGTCTGCCTGGGGGCTCCGTAGCGATCCTGGAGCGCGGGGGCGGAATGGTCGGCGGGGGTGGGCACCGGCGGATCCTTCGGGGAGGGGTCGATGGAACAATGAGTGGGATGATCGAGGCTCGAATGTCGACGTACCCTAGTGTCCCACCTTTTCTCTGGAGGCCCTGTGGCTGAAGCGGCACTGCGCATGATGGCAGTACACGCCCACCCTGACGACGAAGCGAGCAAGGGGGCGGCCACGATGGCCCGCTACGCCCGCGAGGGGATCGCGGTCCGGGTGGTCACGTGCACCGGCGGCGAGCGTGGCGACATCCTCAACCCGCGCCTGGCCGACGACGGGAACGTGCTGGCGAATCTCACCCGCATCCGCCGCGAGGAGATGGCCACCGCCGCCGCGGCCCTCGGGGTGAGTCACCGCTGGCTCGGCTTCGTGGACTCCGGGCTGCCCGAGGGCGACCCGCTGCCGCCCCTGCCGCCGGAGAGCTTCGCGCTCGTGCCGCTCGCGGAGGCGACGGAGCGACTCGTGGCGGAGATCCGCGCCTTCCGCCCGCAGGTGCTCCTCACCTACAACGAGCACGGCGGCTACCCCCACCCGGATCACATCCGCTGCCACGAGGTCTCGGTCGCGGCGGTGCGGGCCGCCGCCGATCCCGAGGAGTTCCCCGACGCCGGGGAGGCCTGGCAGGTGAGCAAGGTGTACTACGACAACGGGTTCTCGGCGGAACGGATCCGCGCGATCCACGACGCCCTGTCCGATCGGGGGCTCTCCTCCCCGTTCGAGGACTGGCTGCAGCGCCGCGATTCGCTGCCTCGCCGGGAGGTGACCACCCGGGTCGCGTGCGCCGACTTCTTCGGCCAGCGTGACGATGCCCTGCGCGCCCACGCCACCCAGATCGACCCCGAGGGCTTCTTCTTCGCCGTGCCGCGGGACATAGAGCGGGAGGTCTGGCCGTTCGAGGAGTGGGAGCTGGCCCACTCGACCGTGCCCGTGACCCTGCCCGAGGACGACCTGTTCGCCGGCCTTCGCGCTGCGGAGTCCGACCGATGACCGGCGCGGAGACGGCGATCGAGGTCTCGCCCGGCATCGGCGCGTTCATCGCCTTCATGGTGCTCGCGGTCGCCTTCGTCTTCCTCATGCTCAGCATGAATCGGCACATGCGCAAGATCCAGCTGCGCAAGGCCGAGGACGAGGCGCGGGCGGAGCTCGCGCGCGAAGGTGAGGGCGGGGACGACGTCCCACCGGTCGATCCGGACGGCTCGCCCGCGGGCGGTGACGGGCCGCGCGCGACGGGCCCGACGGCGACCGGGCCGAAGGACTAGCGCTCAGGCCCGGTCAGAGGTCGCCGTCCTCGAGCAGGTCGGTCACGAGCGCCGCGATCTCCGAGCGTTCCGAGCGGGTGAGGGTCACGTGCGCGAAGAGCGGGTGACCCTTGAGCTTCTCGATCACCACGGCGACGCCGTCGTGGCGGCCCACGCGCAGGTTGTCGCGCTGGCCCACGTCGTGGGTGAGGACGACCCGTGAGTTCTTGCCGATGCGGGAGAGCACGGTGAGCAGCACGTTGCGCTCGAGCGACTGGGCCTCGTCGACGATCACGAACGCGTCGTGGAGCGAGCGGCCGCGGATGTGGGAGAGCGGGAGGACCTCGAGCATCCCCCGGTCGATCACCTCGTCGACGACGTTCTGGGAGACGATCGACCCGAGCGTGTCGAAGACCGCCTGCGCCCACGGGTTCATCTTCTCCTCCTCGGCGCCCGGGAGGTAGCCGAGTTCCTGGCCGCCCACGGGATACAGGGGCCGGAAGACCATGATCCTGCGGTGCCGGTTGTGCTCGAGCACCGCCTCGAGGCCCGCGGTGAGCGCGAGCGCCGACTTGCCCGTGCCCGCCCGCCCGCCGAGGGAGACGATGCCGATGGTCTCGTCGAGGAGCAGATCGATGGCGACCCGCTGTTCGGCGCTGCGGCCGTGCAGCCCGAAGATCTCCCGGTCGCCCCGCACGAGCCGGAGCCGGCCGTCCGTGCCCACCCGCGCGAGCGCGCCTCCCCGCGCGGACTGGAGCACGACCCCGGTGTGGCACGGCATCGGGTCGGGCAGTTCCGCGCCGGCGTCGGGGGCGAAATCGCGTGCGGCCCCGAGCGTCTCCGCCAGGTCGAGCCCGCCGTCCTCCCAGAGCCGGGCCTGCTGCTCGGCCGTCACGGTCAGGGCGATCATGCCCGTCCAGCCGGAATCGACGGCCAGCTCGGCGCGATACTCCTCGGCGTCGATCCCCGCGATGGCGGCCTTGATGCGCATCGGCAGGTCCTTGGACACGAGCACGACGTGAGCGCCGCCTCTGCGCAGGTTCGCGGCGACCGCGAGGATGCGGGTGTCGTTGTCGTCGAGGCGCAGCCCGTCGGGCAGCACGCCGGCGCCGGAGTGGTTGAGTTCGACCCGGAGCGTGGCGCCGCCCGCGAGCGGCACGGGCTCGTCGAGGCGCCCGTGCCGCAGCCGCAGCTCCTCCAGGTGCCGCAGCGCGGCCCGGGCGAAGTAGCCGAGCTCGGGATGGTGCCGCTTGCCCTCGAGCTCGGTCACGACCACGACCGGCACCACCACGTGATGCTCAGCGAAGCGGAAGAGCGCCCGTGGATCCGAGAGCAGGACCGAGGTGTCGAGCACGAAGGTGCTGCGGGGTATCGCCGTCATCGTCGCCTCCCAGCCGGTACGGCCAATGTACGCGGGAACCGGGTCGGGCCACGGGCGCTTTCGCCCCGGCGCGGTCTACTGGCCCAGGCGGCGTTCCCGCTCGGAGAAGGAGCGCAGTGCCCGGAGGAAGTCGACGCGCCGGAAGTCCGGCCAGAACGCCTCGGCGAAGTGGAACTCGCTGTGCGCGCTCTGCCACAGCAGGAAGCCCCCGAGCCGCTGCTCCCCGGACGTGCGGATGAGCAGGTCCGGATCGGGCTGGCCCTTCGTGTACAGGTGGCGGGCGACGTTCTCCACGGTGATCGCCTCGATCAACTCCTCGGTGCCCGCGCCGTCGGCGATGCTCTCGGCCACGAGCTCGCGCACGGCCCCGACGATCTCGTGACGGCCGCCGTAGCCGACGGCGATGTTGATGTGCACGCCGTCGATGTCGCGCGTGAGGTCCTCCGCAGCGCGCAGCCGTTCGGCGGTCTCGGGCGGGAGCAGGTCGAGTTCACCGACCATCTGCAGGCGCCACCGGCGGGTGCGGGCGAGCGCGCTCACGACCGAGGCGATGATCTCGAGCAGGTCCTGCACCTCCTGCTCGTCGCGGTCGAGGTTGTCGGTCGAGAGCATCCACAGCGTGACGACGTTGATGCCCAGTTCCTCGCACCAGCGCACCAGGTCGGCGATCCGGTCCGCTCCCGCCTGGTGCCCCTGGACGATCTCGAGCCCGGCCATCCGCGCCCAGCGCCGGTTGCCGTCGAGGATCACGCCGACGTGCTGGGGCAGTGGGCGTCCCTCGAGCTTGGCCGCGAGGCGGCGCTCGTACAGGCGGTAGAGAGGGCTGAATCGTCGCACGCGCCTCGGGGTCCCTTCTCGCTCACGGCAGGGCGCCGGGCTGCGTCGTTCGCGGACCGGCATCGGGCCGCGCCGCGGGCGCAACCGACGATCCACGGTACCGCGCAGGACCGGGAGATCGTGTGAAAATGAACCTACGCCCTCGTAAGTTACGGTCCCGTAGGTTACTGTGGCCCAGGACGTCGCCCGGCCACTCGAGAGGCACCCTCATGACCCCAGCCCACCCCGAACGCGACCGCCCCGGCGGCACGCACCCAGTCGGTGCTGTCGGTGCTGCCGGTGTTGTCCGTGCTGCCGGTGCCGCCGGTGCGCGCGCTGCAGGCGGTGCGAGCGCCGGTGCTCGTGGGGATATCGGGGATGCCGGGGATACCGGGGATACCGGGGATGCCGGGGATACCAGGGATATCGGGGATACCAGGGATACCAGGGATGCCGCGGAGAGCAAGCCGAAGCTGCGTGGCTGGATCCATGCGGTCATCGCTCCCCTCGCGTTCGCCTTCGCCGTCGTCCTCGTCGCACTCGCCCCGGCGGGCGCCCCCCGGCTCACCGCGGCGGTCTTCGGGTCGGCGACCGTGCTGCTGTTCGGCACGAGCGCCATCTACCACCGCGGCACGTGGTCACCGCACGTCCAGGCGATCCTGCGCCGCCTCGACCACGCGAACATCTTCCTCGTCATCGCGGGCACCTACACCCCGCTGGCGGTGCTGCTCCTGCCGGGCGGCGTCGCCAGGACCCTCCTGCTCATCGTGTGGATCGGGGCGGCGCTCGGCATCGCCATGCGGGTGTTCTGGCTCGGCGCGCCCCGGTGGCTCTACGTGCCGATCTATCTGGCGCTCGGCTGGGTGGCGGTCGGATTCATCCCCTCGTTCTGGAGCAGCGGCGGGGCCGCCGTGGCGTGGCTCGTCATGGCCGGCGGCCTCGGCTACACCGCCGGGGCGCTCGTGTACGGGCTCAAGCGGCCCGATCCGAGCCCGCGCTGGTTCGGGTTCCACGAGATCTTCCACTCCGGCACGGTGATCGGCTACGGCTGCCACGCGATCGCGATCGCCCTCGTCGTCCTCGGGTGAGCGGGCCGGCAAGACCGGGTCAGCGGAGGGGATCGAACGGACGCAGCAGGTCGGGCAGGCGGCGGGTGCGGACGTAGTCGGCGATGAGCGCACCCGTGATCGGCCCCTGGGTCATGCCCCACATGCCGTGCCCCGTGGCGGCGATGACGCGGGGGGAGCGCGTCGGCCCGACGAGGGGCAGCCCGTCGGTCGTGCACGGCCGCGAGCCGACCCATTCGTGCCGCCGGTCGGTGAAGTCCGCGCCGGCGAGCAACGGCTCGGTCGCGGAGACGATCGCGTCGATCCGGCGCGGATCGAGCGGATCGCCCGGGCGGCGGAACTCCATCATCCCGGCGATCCGGTACCGGTCTCCCAGGGGCGTGCAGGCGACCCGTGCGGCGTGGAAGTACAGCGGCATCGTCGGCATCGGGTCGACCGGCACGGTGAAGGAGTAGCCGCGGCCCGCCTGGACGAGGCGGCGCACCCCGTGCGGGCGCAGCAGGGCTCCCGAATGCACCCCGGCGGCGACGACGGCGAGATCCGCGCGGTGGCTCTCGCCTGCGCGGGCCCGGCGCCGGCCGCCTGCCGGTGTCGGGTGCCAGCGCACGTCGACGCCCCTGGTCGGGGTGCCGCCGTCGAGGGCCGAGACCGTTGCCCCCGTGCGCACCTCGACTCCCGCGCGCACACACGCCTCGCCGAGCGCCGCCAGGTAGTTCGGGGGGTGGAGGAACCGGGTGCCGTGGAGGATCACGGCGGTGGCGATCCTCTGCGAGAGGGCCGGTGCCAACTCCCGGGCCGCCCGGCCGGAGATGGTCTCCGCCTCCACGGCCAGGCCCATCGAACGGATCTGGGCGAACTCGGCGAGCAGGTCGCGCTCCTGACCGGCGCGCGCGAACGCGGCGATGAACGGATCGCCCGCCCGGGTCGGCTCGGCCACGCCGAGACTCGCGAGCTCGGCGTAGGCGTCGAGGGCCTGCTCGTTCACCGGCATGAGCGCCGCCATCCCGCGGCGCCAGCGGGACGGCGTGCAGTGGCGCAGGAAGCCGGTGAGGAATCGGACGAGTCGCGGATCGGCCCGCAGCGGCACGTACAGCGGCGCGGACGGGGAGACCAGGGCGCGGACGCCGCCGGCGAGGACCGACGGCTCCGGCAGCGGGGTGGCGATATCGGGCGTGAGCCAGCCCGCGTTTCCCCATGACGAGCCAGCCGCGACGCCGTCGGCCTCGAGCACGGTCACCTCGAGGCCGAGTCGGCGCAGGTGCAACGCGGTGGAGAGCCCGACGATCCCGGCTCCGATGACGATCGCGCTCCGCGCGGGCGGTAGGGGAGGAACGGATCGAGGGGTCGCCATGCGGCCATTGTGCTCCCGGGCCGCGGCCCGGGCGCCCGCCTCGGCGTGGCGCTCACGGGTCGGGCGATTCCGTCTCGGACCGTGGACGTCGCCCGCCGGCGCCGGCCGAACTCAGCCGATGTCGCCGAGCGCCTCGACCAGCTCCACCCTGCCTTCGGAGAGCGAGTACTTCGCCCCCACGATCGCGCACGTGCCGGACTCGACGGCCCGGGCCAGGATCTGGGAGTAGGCACCGAGCATGTGCACGGTCTCGCGGACGTGCTCGCGGACCATCTCGGCGGGATCGGGAAGAACGAGCTCGAAACCGTCGGCGGGGGAGGGCGCCTCCGTCCCGCCGACCGCGTGGCTCGGGGCCCGGGTCACGATCGAGGGCGTGACCCGGTCGACGATGGCCCGCACCATCCCGTTCGGGGTGTTCCCGGACAGGAGTGCCTCCCGGGCCGCGCCGACGGCGCCGCAGTTCTCGTGTCCGAGCACCACGACGAGCGGCGTGTCGAGCAGGTCCACGCCGAACTCGACCGAGCCGATGACGGTCGTGTCGAGCACGTGCCCGGCGTTGCGGACCACGAACAGGTCGCCCAGGCCCTGATCGAAGATGAGCTCCGATGCCACGCGCGAGTCCGAGCAGCCGAGCAGCACCGCGAACGGGTGCTGAGCCTTCGAGACCTCGTTGCGCCGGGCCATGTTCTGGCCGGGATGGCGCATCTCGCCGGCGACGAAGCGCCGGTTCCCCTCGACGAGCGCGGCCCAGGCCTGCGCGGGGGTCTGCGGGGAGGTGGTCGTGGTGGAATCGCTCATGTGGAGGTCTTCTTCCGGTATCGGTGCGTGAGTACGGCCGGATACGACCGGCTCAGGCGGGGTTTCCAGTGAGTTCGGCGCGGGTGGGTGGGTTCGCCCCGGCCCGCGAGACCGTGATGGCCGCGGCGGAGACGCACCAGGCCATCGCCGCTTCGAGGGTAGCGCCCGAGATCGAGTGCAGGCGCTCACGGTTGGCGGCGCCGAGGAGGTCCTCCCGCCAGAGCGCATCGATCAGGGCGCTCATGAAGGAGTCGCCGGCGCCGACCGTGTCGACCACGTCGACCGTCGGGGCCGGGACCTCCACCTCGATGCCGGCGGAGGTCGCCGCGAACGCGCCGGCACCGCCGCGGGTGAGGACGACGAGGGCGCGACCCTCACGTGCCCAGCGGCGCACGACGTCCTCCTCCACGGTGTCGGGGTAGAGCCAGCGCACGTCCTCGTCCGAGACCTTGACCACGTCGGCGGCGGCGACGAGCGGCTCGATGCGCGCCCTCGCCTGCTCGGGAGTGCCCATGAGGGTCGGTCGGGAGTTCGGGTCGTACGTGATGGTGGAGTACTCCCGTGCGGCCACGACGATCTCGGCGATCGCGTCGGCCCCGGGCACGGTCGTGGCCGCGATCGAGCCGGTGTGGACCACGGCGACGTCGGAGTCGAGGTGGACCTCGGGCACCTGGAACTCGATGTCGAATTCGTATTGGGCCGAGCCGTCCGCTCCGATGCGGGCGATCGACGTGGGGGTGCGCAGCGCCCCGTTGTGGCCGTGCACGAGGCGCACCCCGGCGACGGTCAGGTGGGTGCGGATGACCGCCCCCCGGGGATCCTGGCCGATCCACGTGGCCAACTCCACCTCTCGGCCGAGCCGGGCGAGCCCGTAGGCCACGTTCGCGGGCGAGCCGCCGGGGTGCTCCTGCGGGGTCTGCCCGGGGCGTTCGACCACGTCGACGAGCGCCTCGCCGATGATCAGCGCGTATTTCATGACTGTTCTTCCTTCTCTGCGGCCGAGGGATCGGCGGCCGATGTGTCTGCTCCGGACTCGGCGGCCTCGAGCGGGCCGGCGGCGGCTGCGAGGCGGCCACGGGCGTCCTCGAGCCAACTTTGGCAGAGATCGGCGAGCGCTTCACCCCGCTCCCACAGGCTGAGCGATTCCTCGAGGGTGGGCGAGCCGCTCTCCAGCCTGGACACGACCTCGATGAGGGCGTCGCGGGCCTCTTCGTAGCTCAGGTTCGTCTCGGGCTCGGTCATTCCTCTTCCGTTTCGCTCGTGGGTCGGGGCGTGTGGACGGCGACCGGTCGCCGTGGCGGGGTCGGCTCGGGCGCCGCCGAGGGGCGGGCCGGCGCGGCGCCGTCGACGATGAGATCGAGACGTCCGCGGGCGAGCCGGGCATGGACGCTCGCGCCGGTCGCGACCTGCGCCGGGTCGCGGATGACCTCGCCCGCGTGAGTGTGCAGCACCGCGTATCCGCGGGCGAGCGTGGACTGGGGCGACAGGGCCCGGAGCGTGGCCACGGTGCCGTCGAGCTGGTGGGAGGCGGACTCCAGCCGGTGCTCGAGCCGCCCGCGCAGTCGCCGGCGCAGGTCGGCGACCGCGTCGGCGTGGCGGTCCACGACGACGGTCGGCGTCGTGAGCACCGGCCGGCTCCGCAGCGAGGTGAGGAGCGATTGTTCGCGCTCGATCCGCGCCCGCACGAGCGCGGACATCCGGGTCCGGGCCGCGGCGATGTGGGCGCGTTCCCCGGCGACGTCGGGCACGACCCGTTTCGCCGCGGCCGTCGGGGTGGAGGCCCGCACGTCGGCCACCAGGTCGAGCAGGGGCGCGTCCGTCTCGTGCCCGATCGCCGAGACGATCGGGGTGTGGGCGGCGGCCGCGGCCCGCACGAGGGTCTCATTGGAGAAGGGCAGGAGGTCCTCCACGGATCCTCCGCCGCGCGTGACGATGATGACGTCGACCCGGGGGTCGGCGTCGAGCTCGGCGATCGCCGCCACCACCTGCGGCACGCAGTTGCCGCCCTGGACCGCGACCTCCCGGATCTCGAAGAGCACCTCGGGCCAGCGGGCCCGCGCGTTGACCAGCACGTCGTCCTGGGCCTTCG
The DNA here is from genome assembly GCF_009372055.1 of Pseudactinotalea sp. HY160. Classification (NCBI taxonomy): domain Bacteria; kingdom Bacillati; phylum Actinomycetota; class Actinomycetes; order Micrococcales; family Cellulomonadaceae; genus Pseudactinotalea; species Pseudactinotalea sp. HY160. The sequence goes on from NZ_WHMT01000001.1 coordinate 371,112, forward strand.
CGGCCCGGCCGCATACGAGCCCGACCCGTGCGGGCAGGAACGGCAGCGGCCGCTTGCGCTCGGCGGCGAAGAGGCCCTCGGCGGCGAGGACCGATCGCAGCTGTTCGATGCGAGCGAGCAGCTCGCCGAGCCCGACGGCACGGATCGACCGGGCCGCGAGGGAGAGCGAGCCGCGCTTCGCCCACAGTTCGGGCTTGGCATGGACGACGACGTGGTCGCCCTCGCCCGGGGGCGCCGGCATGGCGAGCAGCGTGCGCTTGGGGATCGTGACCGACAGTGACATGTCCACGTCGGTGTCGCGCAACGTGAGGAAGGCGAGCGAGGAGGCGTTGCGGGCGTTGAGCTGGACGACCTGGCCCTCGACCCACACGGGACTCATCCGGGAGATGTACTCGGACATCTTGAGGCTGAGCAGGCGCACGGGCCACGGAGACTCCGCGCTCGTGCTCGCGGCCGTGGCGGGCCGCTCCCGGGGCGTCGGGGGCTGGGGGTCGGACATGGCACTAGCCTGCCGCATCCCGGGGACATCCCCGCGACATCGCCGCGATCCGGCCCCGCGATCTCGATCGCCGTGGTGGCTGCGGGTGCGGTCCCGGGCACGCGGGATCACGGGGTGTGGACGTCCTCCTTGTAGGCGGTCACGGCGAGGACCCCGAGCTGATCGGGTACGTCGAGGTTCGGCTCGAGTCCCTGGAGCTCGGAGAATCGGCGCAATTGCGGCACGAGCCGGCTGTCGATCGAGGAGTTGAGCCGATTGAAGGCCTCGACCGAGGAGTTGAGGCGATTGCCGAGGTCGCGCAGGTGTGAGCCCATGACCCCGAGGCGCTTGTGCAACTCTCGCCCGACCGTGAAGATCTGCTGGGCGTCGGCCGCGAGGCGATCCTGGCGCCATGTAAACGCGATCGTGCGGAGCAGAGCCACGAGCGTCGCCGGGGTGGCCATGACGACGTTGTTCTCGAACGCGTACTCGAGGAGGGCCGGGTCCGTGTCGAGGGCGGCGTTGAGGAACGTCTCCGCCGGCACGAACATGACCACGAACTCGGGGGTGACCTCGAGCCGCTCCCAGTAGGCCTTGCCCGCGAGGGAGTCGATGTGGGTGCGCATGTGCCGGGCATGGGCGGCGAGCCGCTTCGTGCGCACGCCCTCGTCGGAGGCCTCCATCGCCTCGAGGAAGCCGCTGAACGCGACCTTCGAGTCGATGACCACCTGCTTCTCGCCGGGCAGGTGCACCACGAGGTCGGGGCGCACGGCGCCGTCGTGGCTCGCATCCGCCGCATACGTGGGCTGCTCGGAGAAGTCGACGTGGTTGAGCATGCCCGCGGCCTCGACCACTCGGCGCAGCTGCATCTCGCCCCAGCGACCCCGGACCTGCGGGGCACGCAGCGCGGTGACGAGGTCGGAGGTCTCCTCGCGCAGCTTCTCCGAGGACGCCTGCATCGCCTTGACCTGCTCCGCCAGGGCCCCGTGGGCCTGCGACCGGGCGCGCTCGGCCGTGGTCATCTCGGACTTCACCTCCCCGAGCGCCTTGGACAGGGGCTCGACGAGCGCCTGCACCGCCCGCTCCCGCTTCGCCAGTTCGGCCTCGCTCGCCTGCCCCGCACGCTTGAATCGCTCCTCCGCCTGAGCGAGGAAGGACTCGCTGTTCGACGCCAGCGCCTTCGCCGACAGCGCCGCGAACTCACTGCTGAGCCGGTGCTGGTCGTCCCGGAGTTCGTCGAGCCGCGCCGCGGCCCGGGCCCGCTCGTCGGCCACCTGGGTCGCTGCCTGCCGCCGGGCGTCGTCCAGACGTTGCTCGTACTGGTAGCTCAATTCCGCCAGCCGAGCCTCATGGTGGCGGTCCGCGGCGCCGAGGCGATCGAGCAGCGCGGTGTTCTCCGCGGTCAGCCGGGCCGCCCGGCCACCACCACGGGCGCGGGCGAGCAGCCAGCCGAGCGCCGCGCCGAGGGTGACCCCGATGAGCAACATGATCACGTGCATCGCATCCATGGTCACCAGCCAAGCACCGGGTGCCGACATCGGCGGGGAGGCACGGGGAGCCGGAGCCGGGCAGAGGTGCGACGGCGGATCGCCTGGGCGGGGGCGCGCCGCGGACGAGCGCCTGTGGACGAGCGGATCTGCCGGCCGGGTGATCGGGCGCGGCCGGCCGGGACATCCCGGCCGTGTCACCGACGGCGGGCACGCGCCGCACTGCTCGGCCGGTCGTGCGATCACCGCCGGATGTCGTCCGGTGTGCGGTGTGCCGTGGACCACCACGAGGACCGGCGCGGTCGTGACGGGAGGCGAGCTGCGTCGTCCATACGCGGACGGGCCGGGGCGAGCCGATAGACTCTCCTCCCGTGGCTCTGACTATCGGTATCGCAGGACTTCCCAACGTGGGCAAGTCGACCCTGTTCAACGCACTCACGCGGGCCACGGTGCTCGCCGCGAACTACCCGTTCGCGACGATCGAGCCGAACGTGGGCGTCGTTCCGCTGCCGGACGAGCGGCTCGCGGAGCTGGCGACGGTGTTCGGAAGCGAGAAGGTCCTCCCGGCGACGGTGAGCTTCGTGGACATCGCCGGGATCGTGCGCGGCGCCTCCGAGGGGGAGGGGCTCGGGAATCAGTTCCTCGCCAATATCCGCGAGGCCGACGCGATCTGCCTCGTGACCCGGGCGTTCTCGGATCCGGACGTCGTGCACGTCGACGGCGAGGTGGATCCGAAGTCCGACATCGACACGATCCTGACCGAGCTCGCGCTCGCCGATCTGCAGACGATCGAGAAGGCGATTCCGCGGCTCGAGAAGGAGGTCCGCGGCAAGAAGGTCGAGCCGGGCGTGCTCGAGACGGCCCGCGAGATCCAGGGAGCGCTCGAGGCCGGCACGCCGATCAGCTCGGTGCCGGGACTGGACGAGGAGGCCGTGCGCTCGTTCGGGCTCATGACCGCCAAGCCGATGATCTACGTGTTCAACACCGACGACGACGGGCTCGCCGACGCGGAGATGCAGGGCCGGCTGCGGGCCATGGTCGCCCCGGCCGACGCGATCTTCCTCGACGCGAAGTTCGAGGCGGAACTCGTGGAGCTGTCAGAGGAGGAGGCGGTCGAGATGCTCGCCGAGTCGGGACAGACCGAGTCCGGGCTGAGTCAGCTCGCGCACGTCGGATTCGACACCCTCGGACTGCAGACCTATCTCACCGCCGGGCCGAAGGAGGCCCGTGCCTGGACGATCGGCAAGGGGTGGAAGGCGCCGCAGGCCGCCGGGGTGATTCACACCGACTTCGAGCGTGGTTTCATCAAGGCCGAGATCGTCTCCTTCGACGACCTCATGGCGGCCGGGTCGATGGCCGAGGCGAAGGCGCGCGGGCAGGTGCGCATGGAGGGCAAGGAGTACGTGATGGTGGACGGGGACGTGGTCGAGTTTCGCTTTAACGTGTGAGCAGCAGCTCGGCCTGTCCGCTCTTCTCTGAGAGCATTTGCTGATGGTGGTGCAGCTCTCACTCGTTGAGCTGTTGAGAATCATTCATCGTCGTGAAGCGCCCTCGAGCCAGCGCAGAAGGTCCATGCCGAGTGCATCGGTAGCTTCGACGGGTACCAGATGCCCGGTGGCCGAGAACCGGACTACATCAACAGGTGCGGGGATTGCGGCTGCGAGTTCGTATGCCTGATCGATGGGAATCCAGGGGTCCGAATCGCCCCACCCGATCTGTGTAGGGCAGCGTACATCCGCGAGGCGATCGACGATCGGACGTGTCTCTCTCGGGCTCAGCTGGGCAATCTGGCGGTAGAACGCGCGCTGGCCAGCTGGTGTGCGCCAGGGGCGGGCGAGTTCGTCGACCCACGCGCTGTCGAGACTGCGGCCGGCCGCCCCCGCGATGTATTCGCGGATGAGCGCCGTGTGAAGTTCTGGCGGCAGTGCGGCGAAGGCTTCTTCGTGTTCGGTCACGAGTCGGAAGAAGGGCGAGCCCCATGGGTCAAGCGTGACGATGTCGACGAGATATAGGGACGCGAAGGCGCAGCCCTCGAGCAGGTGTGCGCCGAGCGCAACCGCACCGCCGATGTCGTGAGCCACGACGTTCGGTCGGTCGAGTTGCCAGTGATCGATCACGGCAGCGAGCCGCTTGCGCTGCTGAACGAGATCCACCGCTGGGTTGTCGTCAGAGATCGATTTGCCATAACCGGGCATGTCCCAGAGGAAGACTCGGTGCTGGTCGGAGAGTATCCGCGCCACGGGCACCCGCATCGCCGCAGACCAGGGCGTCCCGTGACAGATCACGACGTTGCTCGCGGAACTCTGGCCGTCGGGGTCGAGACGGTAGGTGGCGATCTCGACTCCGTCGACGTCGATGCGGGTGGGGCTTGGGAGGGCGGGCACAGTCACGGACCTCACGGTAGAACTTCAGGTTGACCTGAAGTCAATGTGCGACTATGGCCGCGTGCGAATCGGTGAGGCAGCGGCAAGGCTCGGTGTTGCGACACATGTGTTGCGACATTGGGAAGATGAGCGGGTCGTCATTCCGCAGCGGACCTCGTCGGGACACCGCGACTACGCGGAGGAGCACCTTCGGCGTCTGCATATCGTCCAGTCCTGTCAGCGAGTGGGGCTGAGCCTGCCGGAGATCCGCCAGATTCTTCATCGCGACGAACCGGAGCGCGTTGCCGTGATCGACCGAAGGGTGCGGGAGATACGGCGGCTGCGCGAGGAGTTGGACACAGCCGAAAGATTCCTCGGTCACGTCCTCGAATGTCGTCACGACTTCATCACGCGATGCGCTGAGTGCTCGGCGTATGCGGAGCCGGGTGACGAGGCCGGTTCGCACGGTTGAATGGTCTCGGGGCGTGCTGCCCCTGCGAGAGGTTGGTCCGTGCCGGAACTCGGTGGAGTTTAGATTTTCGAACTGACATCTGCGAGCCGGATGGCGCGCGCGAGCGCTGTCTCCCGGGAGCGACCACTCCAGGTTCGCGAGTTCGTCGGTGCGATCCTCGGCCGGCGGAGGACCTTTCGGAGGTTGATATCGTGATATCATCTCACCTGGAGGTGGTCGCCGTGACGAACGTGCTCATCCGAGGACTCAGCGTCTCGACTGTCGAGCGGATCGATGCTGAGGCTTCAGCATTGGGGTTGTCCCGCAACGAGTTCCTCCGCCGGAAACTTGAGGGGGACAGTCCTCGGTCGGCGGAGACGACGACCGAGGAGAACTGGCGGCGTGCCGGTGAGATCTTTGCCGATCTTGCGGACCCGGACGTGATGGCTGACGCGTGGCGGTGACGGGTTGGCTGCTCGACAAGTCGGCGTTCGTGAGGCTCGAGCTCGACCAGGTTGTCGACGCCGAGGTGTGGAAGACCAGGATCGATCGGGGCCTGGTGCGGATCTCGACGATCACTCGCCTGGAACTCGGGTACTCGGCGCGGACGGGGGCTGAGGGGCGAGAGGGGTTCCGTCAGCCCCCGGTCTCGTTGATGCCAGTGGAGCGCATTACTCCTGCGATCGAAGACAGGGCTGAGGAGGTGCAGATGCTTCTTGCCGACCGGGGGCAGCATCGAGCGCCGTCAATCCCGGACTTGCTGATCGCCGCCACGGCTGAGAAGGCGGGCCTCACGGTGCTGGCCGTGGACAAGGACTTTGAGCTGATCGCCGAGGTCACGGGGCAGTCGGTCGAAACGCTCGCGCAGCGCTGACCAACGTCTTTGCATGAGACTGCCCTATGTGCGGCGACGTGGTCGAGTTCCGATTCAATGTGTGATTGCGTTCCACAAAGCTGTAGTGCTGACCGCCCCGGTTGCCTGACGAGACGGCCGAGGCGGTGTCGCCTGATGGATCGTGTGCTCCGCTGATGAGGCTGCGTCGATCGCGCTATCATGAGTGATAGCAGAGGAGGTGGTTGCCGATGTCGTCCATCATCGTTCGCGGTCTCGACGACGCCGTGAAGCAGCAACTCGCCACGCAGGCGAAGGAACACGGCCGATCCATGGAGGCCGAGGTCCGCGACATCCTGACCAAGGCAGCGCGACGGCCGCACATCGGCATGGCGTTGCTGGCTGCCGCTCAAGAGGTCGGCGGTGTCCAAGAACTGCCGATCCCAGTGCGCGATGACGTCGCACGGTCGGTGGACTTCGGGTGATCGTCCTCGACACGAACGTCATCTCGGAGGTCTTTCGGCCCTCGCCGGAGGCGCGCGTCGTCGGTTGGCTCGCGTCGCTGACGGGGGACGTTTCGATCACGTCAGTGACGCTCGCCGAACTGCTCGCGGGCGTGCGGAGACTGGCGGACGGTCGTCACAAGACAGAGCTGACGAAGCACATCGAATCGGCGCTCGGGCCGTACCGGGGGAGTCGTTCGGTGCTGCCGTTCGATGAAGCGGCGGCGGAGTGCTACGCGGACGTGCTTCTCGCCCGCGAGGCTGTAGGAGTGCCGATCAGCACGGCCGATGCGCAGGTTGCTGCGATCTGCCTGGCGCACGACGCGACCTGCGCGACGCGGAATGTCAAGGACTTCGCGAACACCGGCGTCGACCTGATCAACCCGTGGAGAACTGACGGATGACGTATTCCGTGCTCGACGTCATCGCTCACGAAGATCTCACCGAGGGTGAACTGTGTGAGCTCCGGCGGCTCTTCGACGGCGGGTATCTCGATGATTTCGGAGAGTGGGATCGAACAGCCTTATGGCTACGCACCGCACGATGTTCACGTTATCGCGCGCATCGACGGCCGCGTAGTCGGGCACGTGCGATGGGCCCACCGTGAGATTGATATCGGTCTCGAGACCGTCGCGATCGCGGGAATCGGCGGTGTCCTGGTCTCCGATGAAGCGCGAGGGATGCGCCTCGGGGGCTCGCTCATGGAGCGGGCAGAGCAGTCGATGAAGGATCATCACAGCGTCGCCTTCGGCTACCTGGGCTGCCGGAAGTAAGTCGTTCTCCGAGGCGTGTGGGTGGACGCGGATCATTGCCCGCGAGAGGTCGATTGGGCGCAAGGGTGCGCCTGTCGTGGATGAGCCGGGCCAGCCGATCCTCATCCGACCCATCGGCGCGTCGCTGGAGTGGTGGCCGGACGGGTCACGGCAGGCTGATTTCACGCCCCCTTCCGATCCCGAAGTGCCGGGCCAGTCTGGTCATGCACCTGGACATCTTCGACGGCATCGCCTCCGGGTCGGGGACGGTCAGTGGGCGCTGCCGACCGTTCTGGATCGCGGCGATGCGCCAGCCATCCGTGGTGCGGATACACGTCACGATCTGCCGGGACAGTCGCCTCTTGGGCAGCTCGCTGCGCCAGGGCATCAGGACCGACGCGTTGCCGACTAACACCGCGGTGTTGTCGCCGACGAATCGTAGCGACTCGATCTCGCCGACCATGGCCGACCCGGCGAGTACTCCGCGGAACAATCTGTCGTGATTGTCCTGCAGCGATGCCCGGCCGGCTGCCCAGCTGCCGTCGTACGAGACGTAGTCGGCGTCGTCGGTGAACAGTGCGCCGAACTCGACCGTGTCGCCTCGTGTCCATGCAGCGCAGAAGCTCCCGAAGAGTTCACGAACTGCTGCTTCCCTTGTCCGCTCGTCAAACACGACGATCAGTCTCCTTGTTGTGATAGTCTTTCTTTCGCACGAACGAAACACTATGGAGTTGTCATGTCGAAGTCAAGGCCGGTGATCCTCGATGAGCTCTCGACTGCCGGACGGGAGCTCAGCAACGCGGCGGTGCTCTTCCATGCGGCCGTGAGTCGTCAGATGGCAGTCAGCCCGGTCGAGGAGAAAACCCTCGACCTGCTCCAACGCGAGGGGCCCCTGGCAGCGGGCGATATCAGTGCGCGAACCGGGTTGGCGCCTGCCTCGGTGACCGGCCTACTCGACCGACTGCAGCGCAAGGGGTACGTGAGTCGGCACAAGGACGCCACAGATGGGAGACGGGTCGTCGCGGAGGTCGAGCCCGGTCTCGAGGAGCGGTTTGCGCACCTGTTCGAGCCCTTCGCCCAAGCACTCGCCGGCCTCTATGCGAAATACACCGACGATCAGCTCGCCACGATCCTCGACTTCCTCGAGCGGACCGCTCGTCTTCAGTCCGATGCGGCTCGCGCGCTGGCCGAGGTGTCCGCCGACGCGGCGCGAGCGAACCGCTGATGCGATCGCGGACGCACCGATCGGGCGTATCGGCCGCTGTGACTCGTCGTCCTGCAGGCGGCTCCATCCGTCGGGATGCGGTGGAGTTCCGGTTTAACGTCTAGCGTTATTGACGCTTCGCGTTATATGCTGGTCTCGTGATCAGATCTTTCGCTGACCGCGACACGGAGCGCATCTGGCGTCGTGAGCCAGCGAAGCGACTTGATCCGCGAATTCACAAGACAGCGAACAGGAAGCTGCACCTGCGGGACGCTGCCACGGTGTTGGACGCGTTGCGCGTTCCGCCCGGCAACCGCCTTGAAGCGCTCAAGGGTGACCGGCTCGGACAGCACAGCATCCGCATCAACGATCAGTGGCGGATCTGCTTCCGGTGGACCGATGCTGGTGCTGAAGACGTCGAGGTCGTCGACTACCACTGAGCTGAGGAGGGGCGATGTCCGAGAAGCTCTACCCGCCGATCCACCCCGGGGAGGTCCTCATGGAGGACTTCATCGAGGGCTTCGGCATCACGCAGAACAAGCTCGCGGTGGCGATCGGCGTGCCCCCGAGGCGCATCAACGAGATCGTGCACGGAAAGCGTGCGATCACTGCCGACACCGCCCTGCGCCTGGGCCGGTACTTCGCGATGGACCCGCAATTCTGGCTCAACCTGCAGACGCGGTACGAGCTTGAGGTCGCGCAGAGCCGCGTCGCTGATCAGGTTGCCGCGATCGCGCCCCTGCGGACCGCGTGACAGGCGGCACGAGCGTCGTTGAACAGAACGAGGCACGGGTTCGATGAGCGACTTCGTGGTCGATGGGCAGAGCGCACGTGCGACAACTGCTGAAGCGGCCGTCGACATCAACACGGCTTCGCCGTCGGATGCTCGTGGTCTGGCAAGCGTGATGGCTGCTCGCGGCGGTACGACCGAAGGTCATCTCGATCCCGCCCGACGCCTGATCGAGCAGCTGCCGGTCCTGCTGATCGCAAAGAGTAGTGGTGTCGCAGTCGGCTGGTGCGGCACCCAGAAGCACTCGAATATTCTTACCGCGTGGCGTCGATTCAGGCCTTGAGCGATTCGGACCGGCGGGTGCTCGCTCGGTGGGCGCTGTCATGTGCTGAGCGAGTGCTTCCGCAGTTCGATGCCGACGCTGCTGCGTACGCTGAGATCCGCGATGCGGTGGACCGTACCCGTGCCTACAGCGCCGGGGCGAGCAGCGCCGGCGAGGAGATCAAGAAGCGTTTGGTCGCTGTGAAGGCGGCCAAGGCGGCGACGACTCCGGCCGGTGCTGCCGCAGCGCGGGCGGTGGGTCAGGCGGCCGCGGTCGCGCACATGGGGGCCCACGCGCTGGGAGCTGCCGCCTACGCTGCCAAGGCCGTTTCGCTGGCTCACCCGGATCGACCGGAAGCCGTGCAAGAAGAAGTGCGATGGCAGATCGCGGATCTCACAGATCGTGAGCGTGAAGCGCTGCATCGGCTCCCACCCCTCGGAGCTGACACATCTGGACCGCTCGGGCAAGGCCTTCTGTCGCGCGGCGTGCTCGGCTCAGTGATCCGACAAATCCAGGCGGCGATCGGCTAGAGACCGCTCGCCGGGCCTCGGGCACCGGCTCTCCCGAGAATGTACATTTCGGGGTAGTCTCGGCACGGTTCGCATCGCTTCCACCGCGCGTCGCCAGATCCGCGAGCTCCCGCGTGACGGTCAGGAGCGGGTCATTGCCGTGCTCACCCTGCTTGTCGACGAGCCTCGACCGCCGGCGTCGAAGAAGCTCACCGGCCGCGACGCCAGGCGCGTTCGCACGGGAAGCTGGCGACTCATCTACGAGATCCACGATGACGAACTCCTCGTCATAGTCGTCGCGGCGGGGAACAGGATGCTCAACGGCCCAGAGGATCTCCTGGCAGTACGAGTCCACTTGGGCCGTCTCCTCGTAGACAGCGCGTCCCTCAGTGGGTCGGCGCGCACAGGCCTCGCTGATCGTGGCCCGCGACGTGACTCGGCGACGATGGTTGGTACCGTAAGCGGGTACGACTCGTCCGAATGGGGAGGCTCTCGTTATGTCTATCAGCGCAAGCGAGGCGCGCAAGACCCTGTTCCCTCTCATTGAGCGAGTGAATGCGGACCGTGATGCCGTCGAGATCGTCTCTCGTAAGGGCAATGCAGTTCTGATGCCGGCGGACGAGTACGCCGCGTGGCAGGAGACCGCCTACCTGTTCCGCTCGCCGGCCAACGCCCGCCGCCTGCTCGATGCCTACGACCGTGCCCGCGGTGGAAGAGTCGAGGTCCACGACCTCGATCGCGCAGACGACGAAGCCTGAGTGCGTCTGGTCTGGGACGAGTCGGCCTGGGAGGACTACAAACACGGGCAGACCGCCGACCGGAAGATCCTGAAGCGCATCAACACGCTGATCGACGCCTGCCTGCGCGAACCGTCCTCCGGGATCGGCAAGGCCGAACAGCTGAAGTACGGAGCGCAGGGCTCGTGGTCGCGGCGCATCACCGATGAGTACCGACTGGTCTACCTCGTGGACGACGAGGACCCCGTGATTCTTCAGGCCCGCTACCACTGCTGAGTCACATGGCCGTATGTGTGGGCACGTGGTGGAGTGTCGGTTCAACACGTAGGGCGCTCATGTCGAACGGGCACTGTGGCCGGTATCCTTAAGGGCATGCCTGGGAGCACCGCGACGCCCGAGACGCTCGCCCTTCGCGAGCTCATCGACGCGCGTCGCGACGAGTTCCAGGTGCTCCTTGACCGATACGGCGCGACCAGCCCGAAGCTGTTCGGATCCGTCGCCCGCGGCACTGCGCACCCGGGGTCCGACATCGACATCCTCGTCGAGATGGATCCTGTGGACGGGAACCTGCTCATGCGGGCCTCCGGGCTGATGGAGGAGACGCGAGCACTGTTCGGTCGCGACGACATCGACGTGTTCCCGCTCCAGCTGCTCAGGCAGCCGATCTCGGACTCGGCGCTCGCCGAGGCAGTTGCCCTGTGAGTCGCGACCGTGCTCAGCGCATCACCGACGTTCTCGAGGCAGTCGAGCGATGCCGGCGGTACGTCAGTGCTCTCGGCGGCGATGCAGACGTTGTGGAGATGGCGGAGGACGCGATCGAGCGCAACCTGCAGATTATCGGCGAAGCTGTGAACCATCTTCCCGAGGACATCACCAATGCGCACCCGGAGATCGCCTGGCCGCAGATCCGGGGCTTCCGCAACATCCTCGTCCACCAGTACTTCGGAGTAGACGCGGACGTCGTCCGCGATGTCGTGGAGATCCACCTCCCGCCGCTCGCCGAGGCGCTGCGAAAGCATGTCGCCGGCAACTGATCTCGGCCCGGCCCGGGCCGGCAGTGCAGCGCCTGGGGTGTGAGGGCCCTTCACAAACGAGGGATGCTCCTGTATCGCGCACGTGTCGGTCTGCTTCTGTCTGCGCCCCGTGCCTTCGGATGATGTCGGACAGGCCAGTGAAACCAACGATGTCGGTGCTTGGCGACGCGCTGCGTCTTACAGGATGTAAGACAATTGAGTCATGACTGCGACGATCACCTTCCGCCCGAGGATCGAGATCGGTGGCATCCGGACTCGCGTACTCGCCGAGCAGGGGAGTGCCATCGACCTGAGTCGGCTCGGCGACACGGCCGTGGCGCGGGTCGATGCGGAGGCGTCGGCGTTGGGTCTGTCTCGCAACGGGTTCTTGCGTCGGAAGCTCGAGGGTGACGGCCCGCGGCCGGCATCGCGCTGCATCGAGCCCTGGACCGCATGACGGCTCTCGTGGAGCTGGCGGCCTGATGTTCCCTCGCGGGATGCTTGCTGCCCGTGGGAGGCGAGGTGGTCGAGCGCGCTGCCGCCGGGATGTCCTTCCGCGACTCGAGCCACCACGCCTGCGGCCTGCGGGTCACGCGCACTCTGAAATTGCCAGCCCCGGGTGCGTCGTCGGCGAATATGGACCGCCGAGCCGCGTGCCTCGACCGGTGCGGGGGCTCCGGTGCTCGGCGGCCGCCCGCTGCTAGCCTGGCCGGTCCCCACCGACCGAGGAGCACATCGTGGAATTGAGTATGGCCAAGGGCGAGCGGTTCATCGCGGACACGCAGTCCCCGCAGGGCGCCGCGGCCTGGAGGCGGCAGCTCGACGAGTTCGCGCCGGGTGCCTCGGATTGGGTGGTCGGGGCGGTCTTCGGCGGCACCTATCAGCGAGAGGGCCTCGAGCTGCGCGACCGGCAGATCCTCAACATGGCGGCCCTCGCGGCCATGGGCGGCACCGAGCCGCAGCTGACCGGCCACATCCGCACCGCGGTCGACGTCGCCGGCATGAGCAGGGAGGAGGTCGCCGAATGCTTCGTGCACCTCATGCCCTATATCGGCGTGCCGAAGGTGCTCGCCGCCATGCGCTGCATGTCGGCCGCGTTCGAGTAGAGGCCTACGGACGGCGCCCGGTCGCCGTCCGCACCCGCCGGCGGTCGATCCATTCTCGCCGTCACTGGTCAGCGCTTGCTGTATAGTCACCGTGTGCTGACCATTGCTTCGCGTCTCGACGTCATGAACCGGCTCGGTCGGGCCATGGCCGATCCGACGCGCTCCCGCATCCTCATGACCCTGCTCGACGGCCCGAGCTTCCCCGCGGTGCTGTCGCGGACGCTGGAGCTGACCCGCTCGAACGTGTCGAACCACCTGAGCTGCCTGCGTGACTGCGGGATCGTGGTCGCCGAGCCCCAGGGCAGGCAGACCCGCTACGAGATCGCCGACCCGCACCTCGCCGCGGCCCTTGACGCCCTGGTCGACGTGACCCTCGCCGTGGAGGACAGCGCCCCCTGCATCGACCCCGCCTGCTCCGTCCCGGGCTGCTGCGACGCCGAGGTCGCCCGGTGACCGCGCTCCTCACGCCGGCGCGCACGAACGTGCTTCGGCGCCGGATCAGGATCGTCGTAGCCGTGACGATCACCTGGAACGTCGTCGAGGCGATCGTCGCCCTCCTCGCCGGTGCCGCCGCGTCGTCTGCGGCACTCATCGGCTTCGGCCTGGACTCCATCGTCGAGGTGCTCTCCGCCGCCGCGGTGGCGTGGCAGTTCGCAACACCCGATCACGAGCGGCGGGAGAAGGTCGCGCTCCGGGTCATCGCGGTGTCGTTCTTCGCCCTCGCCGCCTACGTCTCGGTCGACGCCGTGCTGTCGCTGACCGGCCTGCGCGAACCGGGGCACTCGCCGGTCGGCATCGCCGTCGCCGGGCTGAGCCTGATCGTCATGCCGTTCCTCAGCTGGTTCGAACGCCGTACGGGGCGCGAGCTCGGCTCGGCATCCGCCGTCGCCGACTCGAAACAGACACTCATCTGCAGCTATCTCTCGGCTGCGCTGCTCGTCGGACTGGTGCTCAACGGCCTGCTCGGCTGGGCCTGGGCGGACTCTGCGGCCGCGCTGGTGATCGCCGTGTTCGCTGTGCGTGAGGGCGTCGAGGCATGGAAGGGCGATGCCTGCTGCGCCGCACCGGTCGTCGAGCTCACCGGGGAGCGCGACGTCGATGAGTGTGATGACGCGTGCTGTAGGAACCGCTGATATCGACGACGCCCCGGACGACTGACACGCGGAGGATCGGTGTGAGCCCCTGCTCGGGGCCGTCGCAGACGGGGGGAGCATTCGGATCGTCTTCGTCATCATGGCCGCGCTGGTCGCGATCGGATTCGGCCTCTCCTTCGTCCTCACCGACCGCCGGACCGGCTCGACGACGCGCCATGCGCCGCAGGGCCGGCCCGAACTGGAGCGAGCGTGACTGATCGGCGGTGCCCATCGGCGGCCGGTCGCCCCGGCCGCCGCCCGAACCCGCGGCCATATGCTTGGGTCCGCGGAGCCCGCGGGTGCGGGCTCGGGTGAGGAGACCAGGTGGCGGCGGCGCGTGATCCCGGCCCGCGCGGCGAGGGCGCCCGGCTCCCCGGAAGAACGCGGCGCCCCCGAGGAACGCGGCGACCGGAGCGTCGCCTGCTGCACCTGCTCGGACCGGCGTTCGTCGCCGCGATCGCCTACGTCGATCCTGGGAACGTGGCCGCGAACCTCTCGGCGGGGGCCGGCTATGGGTACCTGCTCGTCTGGGTGCTCGTGCTCGCCAACGCGATGGCGGTCATCGTGCAGTACCTCTCCGCCAAGCTCGGCCTCGTGACCGGGCGGAGCCTGCCGGCGCTGCTCGGTGAGCGGATGCCTCGACGCTCTCGGCGCGCGTATTGGGTGCAGGCCGAGCTCGTGGCCGCGGCGACCGACCTGGCCGAGGTGATCGGCGGGGCCATCGCCCTGCAGATCCTCTTCGGGGTGCCCCTGGTGGCCGGCGGTGTGATCGTCGGCGTGGTGTCGATGGCACTGCTCACGGTGCAGTCCCGCCGGGGGCAGCGCATGTTCGAGTTCGTCGTGATCGGGCTGCTCGTCATCCTCACCGCCGGGTTCCTCGCAGGCCTGGCCGTGAGCCCGATCGAGTGGGGCGGCCGGGACGGCGTGGCGGGCGGGCTCGTGCCTCGATTCGAGGGCACCCCGACCGTGCTGCTGGCGGTGAGCATGCTCGGGGCCACCGTCATGCCGCATGCGATCTACCTGCATTCCTCCCTCGCCCTGGATCGTCACGGAGCCGGCGGCGACGAGGACCGCGTGCGCAGGCTGCTGCGGGTCAACCGGTGGGACGTCGCCCTCGCGCTGTTCGTCGCCGGCGGGGTCAACATCGCGATGCTCCTCGTCGCGGCGTCCGCGCTGCGCGGGGTCGAAGGGACCGACACGATCGAGGGCGCCGCCGCCGCGATCAGCACCCATCTCGGGGTGGGTGTCGGCGTGGCGTTCGGGATCGGCCTCCTCGCCTCCGGGCTCGCCTCGACCTCGGTGGGCAGTTACGCCGGCGCGCAGATCATGGCGGGGCTGCTCCACATCCGGGTGCCGCTGCTCGTGCGGCGGGCCGTGACGCTCATCCCGGCACTCGTCATCCTCGCGGTGGGGGTGAGCCCGACCTGGGCGCTCGTGCTGAGCCAGGTGCTCCTGTCGATGGGAATCCCGTTCGCGCTCATCCCGCTCGTGCGCTTCACGAGCCGGGCCGACCTCATGGGCGAATTCGTCAACGGCCGCGTGCTGCGACTCGTGGCCGTCGCCGTGACCGCGGCGATCGTCGCCCTCAACTTGGTCCTCCTCGGGCTCGTCCTGACCGGGAACGGATGACCTCCCGGCCCCGGCCGTGACGGACCAGCTGTACTAGCCTGGTGAAGATGTCGGATCCACCCGGACTCACCGAGCCGGAGATCGCCGCACGGCTGCGGGCTGCGGGCTGCGTCTTCGCCGAGGACGAGGCCCGGCTGCTGCATGCGAGCGGCACCGACCCCGCCGAGGTCGCCGGGAGGGTCGAGCGGAGGATCGCGGGTGAGCCGTTGGAGCATCTCCTCGGCTGGGCCGAGTTCGCCGGCCTGCGGATCCCGGTGACGCCGGGGGTGTTCGTGCCCCGGCGCCGCACGGAGTACCTCGTGGTGCAGGCACGCGCCCGCACTGCGCCGGGGGACGTCGTCCTCGATCTGTGTTGCGGTTCCGGCGCGCTGGGCATGGCCCTCGCCGCGGCGGTTCCCGGGGTCGAGCTCTACGCGGCCGACAGCGAACCCGCCGCGGTCGCCTGCGCCCGGGCCAACCTCGCCCCGCTCGGCGGGCGGGTGTTCCAGGGGGACCTCTTCGACGCGCTGCCCGCGGCGCTGCGGGGGCGGATCGACACGGTGCTGTGCAACGCCCCGTACGTGCCCACACCGGGGATCGACTTCATGCCACCCGAAGCGCGGCTGCACGAGCCGCTCGTCGCCCTCGACGGCGGCCCGGACGGCCTCGCGGTGCAGCGGCTCGTGGCCGCGAGCGCCGCCCGGTGGCTCGCCCCCGGCGGCACGCTGCTGATCGAGACCGGCGCGGACCAGGCCGGGCGCACGGCTGCTGCGTGCTCCCGGGGCGGCCTCGAGGCCCGGATCGCGCACTCACCCGAGCACGGCGCGACCGTCGTCCTCGCGACGGCCCCTCCCGCCGACGCCCGCGAATCCCGGCCGGGCTAACCCCTTGGAACACCCCGGTGCGCATGGGTAGCGTCATTGGTAGCCGGGCGGAGCGTTCCGCCACGGCGGACACAGTCTCACCCGAAGGATCTGGTCGGCATGCGCTTATCAGTGGTCGGCAGCACCGCACGAGTGCACGGGGCGGTCGATGTTCCCAACTCCAAGTACCACGCCCATCGGGCGCTCATCCTCGCCTCCCTCGCCCCGGGAACGAGCCGGATATCGGGGATGAGCGACGCCCGGCACGTGCGCTACACGGTGTCGCTGCTGCGCTCCCTGGGGATCCGCATCGATCACGAGGACGATGCGTTCGTGGTCCACGGCCGCCGCTATCACGCCCGGCACGAGACCATCTCGGCGGGCAGCTCCGGCTCGACCCTGTACTTCATGGTCGGGCTCGCCGCGCTCGCCGACGCCCCGCTCACGGTGACCGCCCAGAAGTACTTCCGGCGCCGCCCCATCGGGCCCCTGCTCCAGGCACTCCGCGACCTCGGCCTCGACGTCTCGTCCGCGACGGACTGCCCGCCGATCCGAGTCGGTGCCGGCCGGCCGCGGGGCGGCCGCGTGCACATCGACGGCATGCTCTCCCAGTGGATCTCGGCCCTGCTGCTCGTGGCCCCCTTCGCCTCGGAGCCCACCGAGATCGTCGTCGACGGACCCTTGAACGAACGCACCTACATCGACCTGACGATCCGGATGATGGCGCGCTTCGGGCTCACCGTGACGGCCGCCGCCGACGGGCGGCGCTACCGGATCGAGCCCGGTCAGAGTGCTCGGCCGACGAATCTGCGCCTGCCGCCGGACATCGGATCGGCGGCCTTCGGCCTGGCGGTGGCGGCGCTGCGGCCGAGCGACGTGCTCCTGCGGGGGCTCACCCGCGCGGGCTCCGACGGCGTCGATCATCCGGAGGCGGGGTTCCTCGACGTGCTCGGCGAGATGGGCGTGCCGATGAGCGTGGACCGGGAGGCGGGCGGACTGCGGATCCAGCACGACGGCGTGCGCCTGCGGCCGGTCGACATCGACTGCCGGGCCATGCCGGACATGCTCCCGATCCTGGCGACCCTCACCTGCCGGGCCGACGGGGACAGCGTGCTGCGCAACGTCGAGCACGTGCGGTTGAAGGAGTCCGACCGGGTCGTCTCCATGCTGCAGCTCAACGAGATGGGCGGCCTGCTCCGGCTCGACGGCGGTGACCTGCACGTGCGCGGGGTCGATTCGCTGCGCAGCGCCCACCTGTCCTCGTTCAACGACCACCGGGTGCTCATGTCGCTGTCCGTGGCGGCGGCGGCCGCCGAGGGACGCTCCACGCTCACGTTCCCCACCGCGTACCGGATCTCCTACCCGCAGTTCCTCGAGGCGATGCAGACCCTGCACGTGGACATGGAGGTCGAGCCCGACCTCGCCGATCCGGGCGGGCGCCGCCGGCCGGCGCGGGTGAGCGGGGCCGTGGAGAACGAGGAGAACGCGGCCCGGGTGACCGGACCCGAATGGGTGCGCCGCTGGGCCCGGGAGAAGCCGCACGCCCTCGCCGTGGTCGACGTCGCCGGCGACCGGACCGACCACGTCAGTTGGCGCGAGCTGGACGCCGAGGGGGACGCCGCGGCCGCCGTGCTGCTCGGCCTGGGGGTGCGCCCCGGCGACCGCGTGGCCGTGCAGCTGCCCAATCGGCGCGAGTTCGTGGTCGCCGCGCTCGGAGCCATGCGCATCGGCGCGGTCATCTGCCCGATCATGCCGATCTTCCGGCAACGGGAGGTGGCCGACGCGCTCGCACGCACCGGTGCGCGGGTGCTCATCGTGATCGACAACTACCGTGGCCGACAGCACGATCGGGAGGTCGCCGAGATCCTCGAGGGAGAGCAGGGCGGGGCGCTTCCGCTGCGGCACGTGCTCGTGCTCCACGGCACGCCCGGCACCGGACACGTGCTCCCGCGCTGCGGCCATCCCGGCGTGACCTGGCAGCCCTGGCACCGGGAGATGGCCGTCGCCCGGCCCGACCGGGCGGCGATCGACGACGTCGCGCCCCATCCCGCCGACCCCGCCCAGCTGCTGCTCACCTCGGGAACCTCCGGGGAGCCGAAGGGGGTCGTGCATCGGCACGGCACCCTGAGCCGCGCCGCCTGGATGGAGGTGGAACACCTCCGGCTCAACTCCTCGGACTCGATCTTCGTGCCCTCGCCGCTGGCCCACCAGACCGGCTTCCTCTACGGCATGTGGCTCGCGTTCACGCTCGGGGTGCCGCAGATCCTCCAGGCCACCTGGGATCCGGAACGGGCGCTGCGCGCACTGAACGACTGGGACGGCACGTTCGTGCAGGCGGCCACCCCGTTCCTGAGCGATCTCGTGCACGAGGTGGAGACGGGTGGGCCCCGCCCGCGGGCGCTGCGGATCTTCGTGGCCACGGGCGCCGCGGTGCCGCGGGCGCTGGCGGAACGGGCCACCCGGGTCCTGGGTGCCGGCGTCTGCGGGGCGTTCGGGACGACCGAGACCGGCCTGGCGACGCTCGGCTCCCCGGACGATCCGGCCGCGCGCGCCTGGGGGACCGACGGCCGGGCGCTCGCGGGCATCGGGATCCGGGTCGTGGACGACGGGGGCCGGCGCGTCTCGGCCGGGGTCGAGGGACACTTCGAGCTCAGCAGCCCGACCGTCTTCGACGGGTACCTCGACCGCCCGGACCTGACGGCCGAGGTGATCGCCGCGGACGGCTGGTACCGCACGGGGGACCTGGCCACGATCGACGCGGACGGATACCTTCGCATCACCGGCCGGGTCCGCGACGTCGTCAACCGCGGCGGCGAGAAGATCCCGGTCTCCGAGATCGAGCAGCTGCTGCACACGCTCGAGGGTGTGGAGGAGGTCGCCATCGTCGCGATGCCGGACGCGCGGCTGGGGGAGCGGGCCTGCGCGTTCGTGGTCCCCGCGGCCGGCGCCCGGGTGACGTTCCGCACGATGCAGCGCTTCCTCGACGACGCGCGGGTCGCCAAACAGTACTGGCCCGAACGGCTCGAGGTCGTCGAAGAGCTCCCCCGCAACGCCGTCGGAAAGGTCCAGAAGTTCCGGCTGCGCGAGGAGGCGGCACAGTTCACGCACCAGCGGTTCGAGATGCTCACATCACCGGTGAAGGAGAACGAGGACGATGGCAGCGACGTCAACGATGGAGCACCAGGCCCCCGGCGGGCGGGAAGGGCGGATCGACCGACGCGAGTTCGAGCAGATTCTCGGGCAGGTGACCGCCTGGGTGGATGGCCCCGGTGAGGCCTGGTCCGAGGAGATCGAACGGTCCGGACACGTGCCCCGTGAACTGTTCGAGGAGATCAGGCGGCACGGCTTCCTCGGCCTGGCGGCCCCGGTCGAACTCGGCGGCCGGGGACTGGGCTTCACCCAGTGGATGAGACTCATCGAGGAGTTCTCCCGATCGCACGCCTCGATCCGGATGCTCGTGCACGTGATCAACGGCACCTGGCGGTCGATGAACCCGCACGCCACGCCGGCGCAGCGGGAGCGGTTCGTGCGCCCGTCGGTCGCCGGCGACCTGCTCATCGCGTTCACGCTCACCGAGCCCGGCAACGGCACCGGGGCCGACCTGACCAGCCGGGTCCGGCGCGACGGCGACACCTACTACCTGACCGGGCGCAAGCACCTCATCACGTTCGGGGCGCACTGCGACTACTGGCTGCTGTTCGCCCGGCTCGAGGGGAGCACGGGCAGCGACGGCACGGTGGCGCTCCTCGTCGCCCGGGACTCGCCCGGCGTCACGGTCGAGGACACCTCGGACACGATGGGGGTGCGCGGCACGGACCACGCGAGCCTCACGTTCGTCAACACGCCGGTGCCGGTGGCACACCGGCTCGGCGAGGAGGGAGACGGGCTCGCGATCGCGCTGGGCGGATTCCTCACGCCCAGCCGCATCTCCGTGGCGATGAGCTGCGTCGGGTTGGCCGAGCGCGCCCAGCAACTCGCGGTCGACTACGCCCGCGGTCGCGTCACCTTCGGCAAGCCGATCGCCTCGCGGCAGGCGATCGCGTTCATGATCGCCGACAACGAGGCGGAGATCGAGGCGGCGCGGGCCCTGACCATGCACGCGGCCCGGCAGTGGGAGGACGGCTCGGATCGCGCGTCCGCGCTCTCCTCGATGGCCAAGCTCACGGCCGTCGACATGCTCACCCGGGTCACCGACCGGGCCCTGCAGATCCACGGCGGCTCCGGCTACTGGAAGACCGCGCCGATCGAGCGGGTGTACCGGGATGCGCGCGCGCAACGCTTCGAGGAGGGCACGAACGAGATCCAGCGCACCGTCATCGCCCGCGACGTGCTCGCCCGAGCCGACCAGGCCCGCCCGATCGAGGAGGCCGGCGCGTGAGCGCCCCGGGCGAGGGCCGCCCATCCGATCCGCACCACGGCGGCGAGCACGCCGGCCGGATCGCGGTCGTCACCGGCGCCTCCCGCGGCATCGGCCGCACCCTCGCGCTGATGCTCGGCCGGCAGGGGGCCACGGTCGTCGTGAACTACCGCACGAACTCGGAACTCGCCGCCGAGGTGGTCGCCGAGTTGCGCCGGTCCGGAGGGGAGGGCATCGCCGTGCGGGCCGACCTGGAGAACCCCGAGGAGATCGTGCGCCTGTTCGAGACCGTCGCCGCCGAATACGGTCGGATCGACTACTTCGTGAACAACGCGGCCGCGTCCGCGTTCAAGCGCGTGCTCGACCTGCGCACCCACCATCTCGACCGCTCCTATGCGATGAACGTGCGACCGTTCGTCCTCGGCGCCCAGGAGGCGGTCAAGCTCATGGACCGGGGCGGGCGCATCGTCGCGGTCTCCAGCTACGGCAGCATGCGTGCCTTCGCCACCTACGCGCTGCTCGGCTCCTACAAGGCCACGGTGGAGTCGTTCATCCGGTACATGGCCGTGGAGTTCGCCGGCTACGGGATCACGGTCAACGGGGTGAACGGCGGGCTCATCGAATCGGACTCCCTCGACTACTTCTACTCCCTGCCGGGCATGGCACCGATGCCGGCGGTGATCGAGACGATCCCGCTCAGGCGCGCGGGCACCGCGGCGGACATGGCCAACGCGATCGACTTCCTGCTCTCCGAACGGGCCGCCTACATCACGGGCCAGACGCTCGTCGTCGACGGCGGCATGACGATCTCGGCCGCCCCGTACTATCACGACACGTCCAGCCCGCTCGGGCTGCCGGAGCGGCCCGGGCGGGAGTGAACCGTCATGACCTCCCCATCGACCGCCTACCCCACGGCGCGACGTCCGGTCGCGATCGGCACGTTGACCCTGCCGCACCGGATCGTCATGGGGTCGATGCACCTGAACCGGGAGACCGGCGACCCGGGCGCCCTCGCCGAGTTCTACGCGACCCGGGCCCGCGGCGGGGCCGGCCTCATCGTCACCGGCGGAGCCGCCGTCTCCCGGGTGGGCGCGGGCGGGCCCGGCTACGCGCTGATCAATGACGACGCCCACGCGCCCGTGTGGGCGCGTGTCACCCGGGAGGTGCACGAGGCGGGTGGGCTCATCGCGCTGCAGCTGTTCCACGCGGGCCGGTACGCCCACGAGTCGACGTTCGGCCTTCGGCCGGTGGCGCCCTCGGCGGTCTACTCCCGGTTCTCCCGGTGCGAGCCGGTGGCGCTGACGGAGGAGGGCATCGCCGACACGATCGAGGCGTTCGCGGCGGGCGCGGCCCGGGCGTTCGAGCTCGGGTTCGACGCGGTCGAGGTCATGGCCTCCGAGGGGTACCTGCTCAACCAGTTCGCCTCACCGCTGACGAACCGGCGCGACGACGCCTGGGGCGGGGACGCGGCCCGGCGTCGACGGTTCCCGGTCGCGGTGGTCGGCGCGGTCCGCGGGGCTGCGGGCACCGGGCCGGTGCTCGTGCGGATGTCGGGTGCGGACCTGATGCCGGGCTCCTCGACGCCCGAGGAGACCGGCGCGCTCGCCGTCGACCTCGTCCGGGCCGGGGCCGACGCCCTCGACATCGGGATCGGATGGCACGAGTCGCCGGTGCCGAGCGTCCAGTCCCTCGTGCCGCACGGGGTCTGGGCCGGGGTCGCCGCGGGCATCCGGGGTGTGCTCGCCGGCGCCGGCGCCGCCGTGCCCGTCATCGCCGCGGGCCGGGTCAACACCCTCGCGCAGGCCGAGGAGATCCTCGCCGCGGGAGCGGCCGACCTCGTGTCCATGGCGCGCCCGTTCCTCGCGGATCCGGCGATCGTGGCCCGGTCCTTCGCCGGCCGGCCAGAGCTGGTGAACACGTGCATCGGCTGCAACGAGGCGTGCATCGACCGGTCGTTCGGGACCGCCGCGGTCTCGTGCCTGGTCAATCCCCGGGCCGGTCGCGAACTCGACTATCCGGCGTCACCGGTGGACGTGGTCGACCGGGTGGACCGGGCCCAGGCCCGCGCCGGGCGCCGGCGGCGCGTGGCGGTCGTCGGCGGCGGCCCGGCCGGGATGGAGGCCGCCCGGGCCGCGGCCGCGAACGGTGCCGACGTCACCCTCATCGAATCGGGCCGGCGGATCGGGGGACAGTTCCTCCTCGCCGGGCTCGTACCGGGCAAGTCGGACTTCCTCGAGACCGTGCGGTACTTCGAGAACGAGCTCGCCCGGCTCGGGGTCGGCGTGCGGCTGGGGGAGGAGGTCCGCGGAGCCGCCGGGGCGGACATGCTCGCGGGGTTCGACCACGTCGTCCTCGCCACCGGCGTGCGTCCCCGCCGGGTCGAGATCGACCACGACGGATCCGCGCGCCTTCTCGACTACCGGGCCGCGTTCGCCGATCCGGGCACGCTCGGCCGGCGGGTGGCGGTCGTCGGGGCCGGCGGCATCGGCGTCGACCTGGCCCACCTCCTCGCGGAGCCCGCGCCCACCTCGGCCGCGGCCGCGAGCGTGCTGTTCCTCGCCCGCCACGGCCTGGCTCCCGGCGCCGAGCCACCCGCCACCGGCCCGGCCCGGCAGGTGACGATCATGCGCAGGTCCGGGTCGATCGGCGCGGGGATGGGCGTGAGTACTCGCTGGGCCGCCGTGCAGGCGATCCGGGCCGCCGGCGTCGTCACCCTGTCCGGGGTGACCTACGAGTCGATCGACGCCGCCGGGGTGCACATCCGCCACGACGGCGCCCGCCGCCTCGTGCCGGCCGACACCGTCGTGATCGCCGCCGGGCAGGAACCGCACGCGCCGCTCGCCCCCCGCCTCACGGCCGCCGGAATCCCCGTCACGGTCATCGGCGGCGCCCGGAGCACCGCAGGCCTGCGCGCGGTGGAGGCGTTCGAGGAGGGGCTCCGGGCGGGCACCGCCGCCGCGACCGCCCCGCCCGACCAGGGCACCGTCCGCACGAGAGAGGCAGCGCAGCATGGATGATCGCGTCGTCATATCCGGCATCGGCTCCGTGACCCCGCTCGGCATCACGACCCGCCAGACCTGGGCGGGCCTGCTGGCGGGGCGCTCCGGCGTCGATCGGATCAGCCTGTTCGATCCGTCCGACCTGCCGACCCGGATCGCGGCCGAGGTGCGCGGATTCGACGCCGGGGCATACCTGGCGCCGAAGCAGGCGAACCGGACGTCCCGGACCTCGCAGTTCGCCGTCGTCGCCGCCCGGGAGGCCATCCGGGACGCCGGCCTGCCGAGCGACCTGTCCGAGACCGAGGCGGCCGTGATCCTCAACAGCGCCGTGTCGGGCTTTGCCGAGGTGCAGGAGGCGACCGAGGCGTTCCATTCCGGGGGCACCCGGCGGATCAGCCCGCGGTTCGTGCCCTCTTCGCTCACGAACATGCCCGCCTGCGAGATCGCGATCGACCTCGGCGTGCACGGGCCGGTCAACGCGAGCGCGCTCGCGTGCGCGAGCGGCGCCCACGCGCTGGTGGAGGCCCGCCGGCTCGTGCTCTCCGGGGACGCCGACGTGGTGCTCGCCGGCGGCGCCGACGCCTCGATCACCCCGGTCATGTTCGCGGGCCTGAGTGCGATGCGGGCGCTCTCGCGCCGCAACGACTCGCCGGCCGAGGCGAGCCGCCCGTTCGACGCCGACCGGGACGGCTTCGTGTTCGGCGAGGGCGCGGTGGTCATGGTCGTCGAACGCCTCTCCCGCGCGCAGGCCCGGGGCGCGACCGGCTACGCCGAGATCCTCGGCGGGGCGCTCACGAGCGACGCCTTCAACATCGTCGCGCCGGAGCCGAGCGGGCGCTACGCCACCCGGGCGATCACCCGGGCCCTGCGTGCCGCCCGGCTCGACCCGGGCGACGTCGACCTCGTCTGCGCGCACGGCACGTCGACGAGGGCGAACGACCGCACCGAGACCGCCGCGCTCAGGCAGGCGCTCGGGGCCGCCGCCGACGACGTGGCCGTCTCCGCCCCCAAGTCCATGGTCGGCCACCTCATCGGCGCCGCCGGGGCCGTCGCCGGGCTCGTGTGCGCGCTCGCGATCAGCGAGGGCGTCATCCCGCCGACGCTCAACTACACCACCCCCGACCCCGACTGCGACCTGGACTACGTGCCCGGATGCGCGCGGGAGCAATCGGTCCGGCACGCCTTCACGAACGCGTTCGGGTTCGGCGGGCAGAACTGCGTGGTCGCGTTCGGGGCGATCTGACGACGCGGCGCACCGGGCACCCGCCGGAGTCGCCGAGCGCCTACTCGGCCTCCTCGGACGGGGTGGACACCAGCGCTCCCCAGGTCGAGGTCGTGGTCTCGCCCGGCTCGAGCCGGATGATGCCCTGACCGGTCGCGAGCGCGTTCGGCGGGCACGTCATCGGTTCGACGCCGAGGCCCCGGCGGCGACGGGACGGGGCGAGCGTGTCCGCCGTGTACAGCTCGACGAGGGGGTAGGCGCGGTCGACCCACAACGCCGCGGTGAGGCCGTCCGCGCCGGTCAGTCGCACCCACGCCCGGCCGTCGTCGTCGCGGGGGAGGTCGGTGAAGGCGAAGTCGATCGCGGTGTCCGCGAGGCGCCGCGGCTCCCGGAAGTCGAAGGGGGTGCCGGCGACCGCCTCGGTGCCCGTGGGGAGCTGCCGGTCGGGGTCGGTCGTGATCCGGGTGGCGGCGTCGAAGCGGAGGGTGGCCTCGTCGATCGTGCCCTCCGGGCCGGGGGAGAGGTAGGGGTGCTGCCCGGAACCGTAGGGCAGGGCCCGATCGCCGGCGTTGGTCGCCGTCGTGGTCACGGTGAGCCCGCCGGCGGAGAGGCGGTAGTCCACGGTGAGGTCGAGCAGGAACGGATAGCCCGTGAGCGGGAGCAGGCGCACGGCCATGACGACCCGATCGGCCTCGTGCACGAGGGCCCGCCATGGCCGCCACCGCAGGAAGCCGTGGATCGCGTTGCGCTTGGCCGGTTCCGTCAGCGCGACCCGGTAGTCCGCGCCGTCGAAGCTGTAGCGGCCGTCGGCCAGCCGATTCGGCCACGGGACGAGCGGTGTGCCGTGGGCGCCGTCGCACAGGGCGTCCACCGGATAGGGCTGCAGCACGTCCCGGCCCGACCGGGTATAGGACCGGATCCCGCCACCGACCTCGACGATGGTCGCGTGCTGGTCGTCGTGGCCGATCTCGAACTGTTCGCCGGAGGGGTGGACGGTCGTCGTCATGTCTGCACTCATCCCTTCGTCGCCCCGGCGGTCAGGCCGGAGACGATGTACCGCTGCGCGAACAGGGCCACGACGATGATCGGCACGGTCATGATCACCGAGGCGGCCATGATCGCCCCCCAGTCGATGCTGGCGTAGGACACGAAGTCGAACACGGCCACGGGCAGTGTCCTGGTCTCCGAGCTGGTCAGCACGAGCGCGAACATGAAGTTGTTCCAGGAGAAGATGAACGAGAGGATCCCGGCCGTGGCGATGCCGGGCAGCGACAGCCGGAGCATGATCCGCAGGAACGCGCCGATCCGTGTCAGGCCGTCGATGAGCGAGGCCTCCTCGAGGTCCGGCGGCATCGAGTCGAAGTACGACATCATGATGTAGACGCTGATGGGGATGAGGATGAACATGTGCGACAGGATCATGACGCTGTAGCCCCCGACCCAGCCGAGGTTGGCGAAGATGTAGTACCAGGGCACGAGCAGGCTGACGCCCGGGATGATCCGGGCCAGGAGCACGACGAGCGCGGACCTGCGCATGTTGAACCGGCTCATCGCGTACGCCGCCGGAACCCCGATGAGCAGCGAGAGCGCCGTGGCCCAGAGCGCGATCCACAGGCTGTTTCCCACGAAGTCCAGGTAGTCGTCCCGGCCGAACACCTCCGTGTAGTTCGCGAGCGTGGGGGAGAACACGAAGGACTTCGACGTGTCCTGGATGTCGACGTTCCGCTTGAAGGAGGACATGAGCATCCACAGCAGCGGCGCGAGGAAGATCACGATGACCAGGGCGATCATGAGGCCGCGGAACGCCGAGTAGGAGCGCTGCCGCAGCGGCCGCCGGCGCACGGGAACGGAGTGCGGGTGCCGGCCGCGTCCGGCCCCGGCCACGCGGGCCGTCGTCATCACGTCACCTCCCTGCGCCGCAGGGTGAGCAGCCACATCACCAGGACGATCATGAGGAAGAACAGGATGAGCACGGCGGAGGAATAGCCGAAGTTGCTGAACAGCAGGCTCTCCGTGTACGCGTAGATGTTCAGCGTCTCCGCCTCGTGGAAGGAGCCGCCGCCCGGCCCCTTGACCACGTAGAGCAGGTCGAAGGTCTTGAGCGCGTCGATCGCGCGCAGCATGATCGCCACGAGGATCATCGGCCGCAGCAGCGGCAGGGTCACGTACCAGAGCCGCTGCCACGCGCCCGCGCCGTCGATCCGGGCCGCCTCGTCCGGCTCGTCCGACAGGGAGGTCAGGCCTGCGAGCAGGATCACGGCGATCATCGGCGTGAATTCCCAGACGTCGACGAAGATGAGCGTGGGCAGGGTCGAACTCGGGTCTGCGAACCAGGGCTGCGGGGCGATGCCGAACCACCCGAGCACCTGGTTCGCGAAGCCGATGTTCGGGTTGAAGATCAACCGCCACATCATCGCGATGGCCACGGGTGTGGCCACGAACGGGAGCAGGACCACGACCCGGACCCACCCCTGCGCCTTGAACGGACGCCGCAGCAGCAGCGCGATCGCGAGCCCGGCGGCCAACTCGAAGATCAGGGCGCCGACGGTGAAGACGGCGGTGCGCCAGACGGCCGGCCAGAACCGCGAGGTGTTGGTCAGCGCGTCGATGTAGTTGTCGAAGCCGACGAAGCCGAACGGCGCCCGAACGGAACCGGCCGCGTCCGTGAAGCTGAGGTAGAGCGTCCAGCCGATCGGGATGACGATGAGCAGGACGATGAACAGCACGGCGGGTGAGGCGAACAGCCACTTGCGGTGGCTGTTCGCCCACTGCGACAGCTTCTCCCTGCCTGACACCTCAGGGGGCGGGGCCACGGCCATTGTCCACCTCTCCTTGGGATCGACGACGGACGGCCGGGCTACTTCTCCGAATCCAGGAGGTCCTGGAACTTGGAGTTCGCGGTCTCGGCGGCGGCGTCGGAATCGCCACCGGTGATCGCGACGACGATCGGGGTGCCCACGATCTCCCGCGCCTCGGCCACGTTCACCACGAGCGGGCGGTCCGTGCCCACACCGTTCTTGCCGTTGGCGGCGATGGCGGCGACCAGGTCATCCGGCAGGTCCGCGGTGCTGTCGGGGTTGTCCCAGACCGACGTCCGTGCGCTCGGCGTGCCCTCCTTCTGCATCTCGAGGGTCATGTCGGGGCTCGTCGCCCACTTGATGAACGTCCAGGCGTTGTCCTGATTCTCGGAGTTCGCGTTGATCCCGAGCGCCCAGGCGGCCACGTTGTAGGGCTTCGAACCGGCGGGGCCGGCGGGGAAGGCCGCCACGCCGACATCGTCGGCGACCTTCGACTTGTCCGGGTTGCCGAGGTTGTCGTACAGGCTCGAGGCGTCCGTCTCGAACGCCGCCTTGCCCTGCTGGAAGATCGCCATCGCCTCGGGCCAGCTCATGTCGGTGCTCAACTGGTCGGGGCCGTACTCGCGCAGCAGCTTTCCGTAGAACGCGTAGGCGGCCTTGGCCTCGTCGGTGTTGATCGTGGCGTTGTCGTTGCCGTCGGTCCAGGTGCCGCCGAAGCTGTAGAGGAACCCCGAGAACTGGGTCACGGCCGCGGACGCCTGGGTGCGCGAGACGAATCCGGCGACGCCGTCGTTCTCCTCGGAGATCTGCTTGGCCGCGGCCTCGAGCTCCTTCATGGTCGTCGGAACGTCGATCCCGGCCTGCTCGAGCAGATCCTTGCGGTAGTAGAGCACCTCGCTCTCGGTGATGAGCGGCACGCCCACGACCGTGTCCTTATAGGTGGTCAGGCTCACCGGCCCGTCCTGGAAGTCGTCCCAGTTCCAGTCGGGATCCTCGGTCACCTTGTCACCGAGATCGGCGAGGAAGTTGCTCTTGCCGAACAGCTTGCCCACCTGGAGCGGCCGGTACATCATCACGTCGAAGTCACTCGAGCCGGCGTTGAGCTTGACCTTGTAGCTGTCGGCCAACTGGTCCTCGCTCAACTGGCTGACCTCGACCGTGAGCCCCGACTCCTTCTCGAAGTCCGGGATCTTCTTCTTGATCGCCTCGGTCCACACATGGTTCGCGAGCGTGACCTTGACCGTGTCCGAGGCCCCGCCGCCTCCGTCGTCGCCCCCTCCGCACGCGGTCAGTGCGCCGACACCCATGAGTGTCGCGACCGAGACCGCTGCGGCTCTTCTCATAGCTTGGTGGTTCATGGTGACCTCCTGGAGCTTCGCTGCGTTGTGATGTGAACCACAGGTGATGTCCAGACTAGGGAGGCCCCGTGTCCGGCATCAATACGTACGGTGCATCCGTCTTCCGCATCCGATCGCGGCGCGAGGGTTCTGTCGAACGGGCGGCGCCGGTATCGTCGCCCATGGCCCGAGGAACACGGCGGGGCCCGTGCGAGCAGGAGTAGCCGAATGGACGACGCGTTGCCGGTGACGTGGATCGTCGGCGCCGGGTCCGGTGTGGGGCGGGCGAGTGCGACGGCGCTGGCGGCCACCGGCCGGCGGCTCGTGCTCAGCGGGCGCCGACACGAGTGCCTCGAGGAGACCTGCCGCGGGGTTCGGGACGCCGGCGGCAGCGCCGCGGCGCACGTTCTCGACGCGACGGACGACGACGCCGTCCGGGCGGCCGCCACCCGGATAGCCGACGAGTTCGGACCGATCGCCGAGGTGATCTTCTGTGCGGGCCGGAACGTGCCCGAGCGGTCCTGGGCGGAGCTCGACCCGGCCGGGTTCCGCGACGTGGTCGAGGCCGATCTCATCGCCGTCGCGACGACGATCTCGGCCGTCCTGCCCGGGATGCGCGAGCGCGGGTACGGCCGGGTGGTCGTGCTGTCCTCCTGGGCCGGCTGGACCCTCGGGCGGGGTGCCGGCGTGGCGTATTCCGCGAGCAAGACCGCGCTCGCCTCGCTCACCGAGCAGCTCAACGACCAGGAGTCCGCCCACGGCGTCAGCGCCTGCGTCGTGTGCCCGGGGGATATCGACACGGCCTTCGTGGACCAGCGCCCGAGCGTTCCGGACGCCGCCGCCCGGGCCAGGATGCTCAGGCCGGAGGACGTCGCCCGCGCGGTCGCCTTCGTCGTCACCTCGCCGCGCGAGGTCTGCGTCAACGAACTGGTGATCACACCCGTGCGGAGCCATTCCTACGGCAGGTAGCCTCGCGTCGTCCCCTCGCCCGCGCGGTCCGCGGGCCTCAGGCGTCGCCCGCGAGGTCGTATGCCTCGGCGGGGATCTGGGTCGCGAGCTTCCCGCCGCTGACGTCGATCAGGGCGCCGGTGATGTAGGACGCTCGATCCGAGGCCAGGAAGCAGATGAGGTTCGCGATGTCGCCGGTCGTGCCCCACCGCCGCAGCGTCAGGGTCTCGAGCAGCCGCTGCTGCTGGTCCTCGGGCAACTCGGCGAAATGGTTCATCGCGGTGGGGATCATGCCCGGGGCGTAGGCGTTGACGGTGATCCCCCACGGGCCGAGCTCGCCCGCCAGCCCGCGCGTCAGATGGGCCACGGCGGCCTTGGAGCTCGCGTACGCCACGCCGGCGACCCGTGGAGAGATGGCCGCGAACGAGGCGGCGTTGATGATCCGGCCGGCGCGCTGCGCCTTCATGTAGGGGATGACGGCCTTGCACATGAGGAAGGTGCCCTTGACGTTCACGTCCTGAACGAGGTCCCACGTGGATTCGCTCAGGTGCTCGATGGTGGCGTCGTCCACGACCCCCGCGTTGTTGATGAGGATGTCGATCCGGCCGAGCCGCCCGTGCGCCGCGCGGACCGTCTCGCGCACGGCCGCCTCGTCCCGGACGTCGCATTCGAACTGCAGGTTCTCGGTGCAGGAGGAGGCGAGGTCCGTGCCGAGGGATCGCAGGTCGCCGGCCGTGACGTCGCAGGCGACCGTGCGTACGCCCTCGCCCGCCAGGGTCGTGACGACGTCGCGGCCGATCCCGCGCCCGGCCCCCGTGACCACCGCCACCCGGCCGCGCAGATCGATCCTCATCGGTGCCCGCCCCGCCGGGCATCGCCGCGGCCCCGCCGCATCGACCGCAGCAGGAACACCACCGCGACGACCGTCGCGACCCCGGTGAGGGCGCCGTCGAGGAGGCGACCGAGAGTACCGGCCGAGCCCGAGCCCGCACCCGCGCGGGCGCGGGCGGCCCGGCGGGACACGCGGCCCAGAGCCCGCTCGGTGGGGACTCCCGCGAGCCACGGCCGGTCCCGGGTGTGGGCGGCGATCTCGGCCGGGGAGGCGCCGGGCCCGCGGCCGGACAGGAGCGCCCCGCGCAGGTGCGCCAGTTCCGTCTCGATCGCGGGCGCGGTGGGATCGACCATGCATCCAGTGTGCTCCGGCCCTTGTCGGCGTGCCAGGCGTGGCGCACATTGAAGGGACCGGTTCGTGGCCGGTGGATCGCCGGGCCCGAGTGGAGGAGGAATGTCGGACTTCTTTCCGTGGTGGGTGGTGGTCACGCATGCGCTGAACGTCATGTGGATGCTGCTGCTGTTCCGCTCGGGGATCGAGGTGCTGTCCGCCTTCCCGAAACTGCACTGGCGCGACGATTGCCCGCCGGGGCGTCAATGGCTGCGGCTGTCGAGGAAGCAGTTCGGCGCGGACTCGCGCCGGCCGTGGACCTCGCTGGACGAGGAGGAGTCGTGGTCGCCGGTGCTCGCCCTGCCCGGGCGCAAGAACCTGGGCCTCGGGCGGCACTGGCACTTCATGACGATCCAGTTCTGGATCCTCACCGGGCTCGTGTACATCGTGGCCGTGTTCGCGACCGGCTACTGGCGCTACCTCGTGCCGGTCCACTGGTCGATCGTTCCCGACTCCATCAACGCGATCGGCAGCTACCTGCAGTTCGAGTTGCCGGACACGATCCCCGGCGAGCCGTTCGAACCTGCCCAGAAGCTCGCCTACTTCGTCGTCGTCTTCCTCATGGCACCGCTCCAGATCGCCACCGGCGCGGCCATGTCGCCCTCGGTGCTCGCGCGCTTCCCCCGCTACGGACGGATCTTCGGCGGAAAGCAGGGGGCGCGGAGCCTCCACTTCCTGCTCATGTGCGCGTTCGCCGCCTTCATCGTGGTGCACGTGATCATGGTGGTGATCCACGGACTGCCCAAGGAGCTCGCGGCGATCGTCCTCGGGGATCCGGGCGGCGACCGCCGGCTCGCCACCGGTATCGGTGCGGCCGTGCTGCTGGCGATCATCGTCCTCCAGGTGGTGGTCACCTGGTACTCCCTGCGGCATCGCCGGCGCACGCAGCGGCTCCTCGGCCTCATGGTCGACCCGTTCGAGCGGGCGATCTCCCGGAGGTTCACGTCGAATCAGCACTACCCGCACACGGCGATCTCCCCGTTTTTTCGCGTCAACGGCTATCCACCGGCCGGCGCGGAGTACGAGCGGATGGCCGCCGACGGCTTCCGCGACTTCCGGCTGACGGTCGGCGGACTCGTCGCGCATCCGGCCGCGTACGCGCTGGCCGACCTGCGAGAACTCGGCTCGCAGCGTCAGATCACCAAGCACAACTGCATCCAGGGGTGGACTGCCGTCGCGGAATGGGCCGGGGTGCCGCTCGCGGACGTCATCGCCCAGGTCGAACCCGACCCGCGCGCCACCCGCGTCGTCTTCTACGCCATGGACGACAAGGGGCTGACCGAGGGCGAGGGGCGGTACGGCTATTTCTACGGCACCATCCCGATCCATCTCGCCGAGAACCCGCAGACCATCCTCGCGCTCGAGATGAACGGCGCTCCGCTGCCGGTGGAGCACGGCGCCCCGATTCGACTCCGGGTGGAGACCCAGCTCGGCTTCAAGATGGTCAAGTGGATCCGGGCCATCGAGTTCGTCGATGACGTGTCCGAGATCGGGATGGGCATGGGCGGCTGGCGGGAAGACCAGCAGTTCTACGCCAACGCGGCCGGAATCTGAGAGGAGACGAGATGTCGACCAAGGCGCAGCGGCGACGTGACTCGGAGGAGTTCCCGCCGCACGTGCTCCGTGAATACGCCCTCCTGGCCGACGGGCAGCGTGGCGCGCTCATCGGACCGCGCGGCGACATCGCCTGGATGTGCATGCCGCGCTGGGACTCCGGTGCCGTGTTCTCCTCGCTGATCGGGGGCGGCGGCAAGTTCGCGGTCACCCCGAGCACGAATCGGTTCGTCTGGGGCGGGTACTACGAGGACGCCACGTTGATCTGGCGCAGCCGGTGGGTCACGACCAGCCGGATCCTCGAGTCGAGGGAGGCGTTGGCGTTTCCGGGAGACGCCCACACCGCCGTCGTCCTGCGCCGGGTGGTGGCGCTGGACCAGCCGGCCGACGTGGACGTCGTGCTCGACCCGCGCGCCGATTTCGGCAGCCGCCGGATGCGGCAGCTGTCCTGCGACGAGGGCGTATGGACGGCGCGGTGCGGCACCCTGTACATGCGCTTCCTGGGCGCGCCGTCGGCCGAGGTCGATCACGACGGCGCCCTGCGCGCGCACCTCGAGGTGGCCCCCGGCGCTCCGCACGACCTCGTGCTCGAACTCTCCGACGAGCCGCTTCGCGGTGCCCCCCTCGACCCGGACCGGGCCTGGGCCGCGACCGGCACGGCCTGGCAGCGGGCGGTGCCGCCGATCTCGGGCACGATCGCGGACGGCGATGTCCGCCAGTCCTATGCGGTCCTGCGGGGACTGACCTCGCCGGGCGGGGGGATGGTCGCGGGTGCCACGATGTCGCTGCCGGAACGTGTGGGGCAGGGGCGCAACTACGACTACCGATACGCGTGGATCCGCGATCAGAGCTATGCGGGTGAGGCCGTGGCCGCGTGCGGCGCCCACCCGTTGCTCGACGATGCCGTGAGCTTCGTGTCGGAGCGGATCCTCGCGGACGGCCCGCGGCTCAAGCCCGCGTACACGATCACCGGTGGCCCCGTGCCGGGTGAGCGGTCGCTCGATCTCGCGGGCTACCCCGGCGGCGCCGACAAGGTCGGCAACTGGGCGAACGAGCAGTTCCAGCTCGACGCGTTCGGCGAGGCGCTTTCGCTCTTCGCGGCCGCCGCCCGCCTCGACCGGCTCGACACGGTCCACTGGCGGGCGGTCGAGGCCGCCGTCACGGCCATCCGCGCGTGCCGGATGGAGCCGGACGCGGGCATCTGGGAACTCGACGAGCGGCGGTGGGCGCACTCCCGGCTCAGCTGCGTGGCGGGACTGCGCGCCGTCGCGAGTGCGGCCCCCGCCCGGCAGGGTTCGGAGTGGACCTCCCTGGCCGACTCGATCCTCGCGGACGTCTCCGCCGACTGCCTCCATCCCAGCGGACGCTGGCAGCGCGCCCCCGGCGACGACCGGGTCGACGCGGCGCTCCTCATCCCGGCCATCCGGGGCGCGTTGCCGGCCGACGACCCGAGGACCGTGGCCACCCTCGCCGGGATCCTCGAGGGGCTGGCCCAGGACCACTTCATGTACCGGTTCCGTCACGACCAGCGCCGGCTCGGCGAGGCGGAGGGCGCGTTCCTCCTGTGCGGCTTCATGACGAGCCTGGCGCTGCACCGGCAGGGCCGCGAGGTCGAGGCCGGCCGGTGGTTCGAACGCAACCGGGCGGCGTGCGGGCCGCCCGGACTGTATTCGGAGGAGTACGACACGACGCAGCGGCAGATGCGGGGCAACCTGCCGCAGGCCTTCGTGCACGCACTGATGATGGAGACGGCCCGCGCGCTCGCCGATCCGTGGACCGGCCCGCGCAGCCGTGACTGACCGGCGGGCGCCGGCCCGCTCGGGGTCGGCCGGCCCGCGCCCGCATACGTCAGGCGCTCCTCGCGGGCCGTTCCTGCAGCGCGGACCGCAGCCGGTCCGGGTCGACGCCCGCAGCAGTGAGCGCCTCCCGTCCGGGACAGTCGGCGCGCAGGATCCCGAGTGCCAGGTGCCGCGCGTCGATCGAGCGATCACCCAGCGCGACCGCCTCGCGCAGGCCCAGCTCGAGCGCCTTCTTGGCGTCCCGCGCGAACGGCAGGCTCCCGCGGCCGCGCCGTGCGGTGCCCAGGGATCCCGGGCCGAAGACCTCGTCGGTGCGCCGGGCCACCTCATCCAGGTCGATTCCGAGTGAGCCGAGGGCGGCGCCGTCGAGACCCGCCCGGGAGACCTGCGTGCCGACCTCCTCGGTCAGTGCCGCGGCGTCGACGTCGATGCGGCCGAGCGCATCGGTCAGGCCGCCCCGCTCGAGGAGGGCGAGGAGCACATGCCGGGTATCGATCCGCGAGGCCCCGGTCGCCCGCGCCGAGTCCTGAGCGGCGACGACGGCGCCGCGTGCCTGCTTGGTGAACCGTTCGAACATCATCTTCTCCGTCCGTGCTTCTTGTGCACTGCCTGCCGACTGACGTCGAGTGCGTCCGCGATCTCCTGCCAGGGCATGCCGAGCTCGCGAGCCCGGTTCACCTGCAGAACCTCGAGCCGGTCGGCCAGCTCCCGAAGCGAGCGAACCGCGCGCAATCCGGTGATCGGGTCGTCGCCCGCCGCAGCATCGATATCGGAAACCATGCGTCAACATTAGTTGACGTCACGGACTCTGTCAACGCAGATTGACGGCGGGTGGATCGACGGTACGCATGCAGGCGGGACGGATCATCGCCGATGGACCGGGCCCGTGCACCCGCCGCCCCTACCCCCGCCGCAGCACCGAGGCCAGGTGGTGCACGAGCGGCTGCCCGACCGCGGCCATCGAGAAGTCGACCTCGAGCGTGTCGCCGCGCACCGTGTATCGCCGCCGGGTCACCTGCACGTGCTTGGCGCTCGCGGAGTTCATGATCCGGGCGATGAGGTCGAACTCGAGCACGTCGTCGTCGAGCCGCAGGCGCCCCTCGGCCAGCTCCGTCTGTCCGGTCGGCTGGGCGAGCGTCATCTCGACGGCGCCCTCCGCCGGGATCCGCACGAACCCGGACTCCATGTGCAGCGGCGCCCCCTCCGGCGACCACGTGCGCTGGGAGTACACGAGGAACGGCTTGCCCACATCCGTGAACGTCAGCTCCTCCGTGTACTCGAAGGACGTGATCGTCGGGTACTCCCCGCGCCCCGCCCCCGTCCATGTGCCGAGGAGGGTCGCCGCCGGCGAGAGATTCGGGTGAAGGGCCATGGCCCGCACCCTACGCCCCGGCCCGGGCCGTGCACTTGACCGGCGTCAAGGCGCGGGCCGGTCGGTGCGCAGCATCGCCATGAGCTCGGCGTCCACC
This sequence comes from Pseudactinotalea sp. HY160, assembly GCF_009372055.1. NCBI lineage: Bacteria > Bacillati > Actinomycetota > Actinomycetes > Micrococcales > Cellulomonadaceae > Pseudactinotalea > Pseudactinotalea sp. HY160. The sequence continues at coordinate 406,908 of NZ_WHMT01000001.1, forward strand.
CAGCCGCCGTCGAAGCGAAGCGCCTCACGCATCGTCCCCTCGTGCCGGAACCCGGCCTTGGCGTACACGTGCCGGGCCCGCGGGTTGAACGCGTACACCTCGAGGCTCACCCGGTGCAGCTGCTGCACCTCGAAGGCGTGCGCCATCGTCAGCCGCACCGCCTCGGTGCCGAGTCCGCGCCCGGTGGCTCCGGCGATCCAGATCCGGAACCCGCACGAGCGGTTTCCGGGGTCGAGGTCGTTGAGCACGGACTCGCCGACGATCCGGCCCGTCGAGTTCTCCCGGATCGCCCAGACGAGGCGGTCGGACGCCGTCGCCCACCGTGCGTAGGTCTCGGCCAGCTGCGCGCTGGTCCAGGGCCGTGCCGCAGTGGGCGTGCTCGTGTGGGAGGTGCCCGTGAGGATCGCCACCTCCGGATCGTCGAGGAGAGGCTCGATCGCGGACACGTGCCCGGTGCTCACCGGTTCGAGCGTCACGAGGTCGCCGGTCAGCGGCACCTTCCGCGTGAAGTCCATGCTCGTCTCCCTCGCTGGTCGCCGGTGGGCCCGGGCGGTGCCGTCACGCTACTGCGGCTCGCATCGGCGCGCGAGCATCCACTCGTGCGGCCACGGGGCGAGGCGACGACCTCGGCCGCGCCCCGGGGCGACGAACGTCGCGCCGAGCTGCGTCGTCGGTCTCGTTCGAGGCGCCTTCGGCCGCGGGAGACGACGCTCCGCTCGCCCACCGGTAACGATGCGGTTTCAGTCTCGAGGAGGCCGCACCGGCGCGCATCGCCGCGCGTATGCTCGCCCCAACCACGGGGGATCCTGCCCCCGCCGCACCCCACCCGGGGCGGCGCGGTCCGGCATTCCCCCGATATCCATAGGAGGAACATTGAAGAGCAGGCGATTTTATGCCGCCGCGGCCACGCTGGCCGCGGGTGCCATGGTGCTGAGCGCATGCGGCAGCAGCGGCGAGGCCACGGGAGGGGCGACCGACGACGGCGGCAACGCCGGGATCAGCGACACGTCGAGCATGTCGGTCGCGTGGAACGAGCAGCTGGACGAGACGAACCCCGACAGCTCGACCGGCAACGCGACGAAGAACGCGAACGTCCTGTACCTGACGAACGACCGGTTCATGTACTACGACGACCAGCTCAACCTCGTGCAGGACCCGGGATTCGGCAGCTACGAGAAGGTCTCCGACGACCCGCTCCAGGTCAAGTACACCTTCGCCGACACCGCGACGTGGTCCGACGGCACGCCGGTCGACGCGGCCGACCTGGTGATGTTCTGGGGCGCGGTCTCCGGCAACTTCAACACCATCGCCGACGAGGACGCCCTGACCGACGAGGGCGAGACCGACGAGAAGGCGACGGCCGACCAGGTCTACTTCAACGGCACGAACTCCACCGTCGGCCTGATCGAGGACTTCCCGGAGATCTCCGACGACGGCAAGTCGATCACCTTCACCTACACCAAGCCGTTCGGCGACTGGAACGTCAACCTCGAGACCGGCGTTCCGGCGCACGTCGTGGCCCAGCACGCGCTCGGCGTCGAGGACCCGGCCGAGGCCAAGCAGGCCCTCATCGACGCGTTCAAGAACGAGGACAAGGACGCGCTCGTCAAGATCTCGAAGTTCTGGAACACGGGCTTCCAGTTCTCCGGCGCGCTGCCGGACGACCCCTCGCTCTACCTCTCGAGCGGCCCGTACATCATGACCGAGTACAAGCAGGACCAGTACCTCACGCTCGAGGCCCGCGACGACTACGAGGGCGACCGCACCGGCGGCCCGGAGAAGATCACCATCCGGACGATCCCGGACGCGATGGCCGCGGTCTCCGCCCTTCAGAACGGCGAGGTGGACCTCATCTCCCCGCAGTCGACCACGGACGTGGTCGAGGCGCTCAAGGCACTCGGCGACGACTACACGGTGCTCGAGGGCATCGAGGGCACGTACGAGCACGTCGACCTCATGTTCGACAACGGCGGCCCGTTCGATCCGGCCACCTACGGCGGCGACGCGGCGGCGGCCCTCAAGGTCCGCCAGGCGTTCCTCAAGCTCATCCCGCGCCAGGAGATCCTCGACAAGCTCATCGTGCCGCTCAACTCCCAGGCCGTGATCCGCAACTCCTACAACGTGCTGCCCGGCGCGCCGATGTACGACGCGGTGACCGAGGCGAACCAGATGGGTGCGAAGTTCTCCGAGGTCGACGTCGACGGCGCCAAGCAGCTCCTCGAGGAGGCCGGCGTGGACACCCCGGTCGACGTGCGGTTCCTGTTCGACAAGGCGAACCCGCGCCGGCAGAACGAGTACACGCTCATCGCCCAGTCGGCCGGCCAGGACGACCTGTTCAACGTGATCGACTCGAGCAGCGACGAGTGGGGCCGGCTGCTGTCGGACAACTCCAAGTACGACGCCTCCGTCTTCGGCTGGCAGTCCACCTCCACGGCGGTCACCGAGGGGGATGCGAACTATCGCACCGGCGCCATCAACAACTTCGGCGGCTACTCGAGCGAGACGGTCGACGGGCTGCTCGACCAGCTGCTGGTCGCGACCGAGCCGGCGGAGCAGGAGGAGCTGCTCGGCAAGATCGAGGCTCAGCTCGTGGACGACGCGTTCGGGCTCACGCTCTACCAGTTCCCCTCCGTCACGGCCTACCGGTCCACGATCGAGGGAATCGACCCGATCACGATCTCCCCGACGATCTTCTACGGGTTCTGGAACTGGAAGGTCGGTTCCTGATCCGCGCCGACTGACCCGACGGATGAGGGGCGCCCGCCGGGCGCCCCTCATCCGCTGCCCGAGCGCGCATCGTTCGCCCGGCGCGCCGCACCGTTCGCCCGGCGCGCGCTCGGGCCCCGTCATAGACTCGGCGACACCGCGCCGACTCCGCCCCCATGTTCGTGAGCGAGGTACCACCCCCGATGCTGGCCTTCATCGTCCGCCGCCTGCTCATCGGGCTGGGCGTGCTCCTCGTCGCGACCTTCGTCATGTACGGGCTCTCGGATCTTGTGATCGATCCGCTCGAGGATCTCATCACCTCGACCGACCCGAACAAGGAACTGCAGATCGCGGCCCGGATCGACCAGCTCCACCTGGATCAGTCGTGGGTCGAGCGGTACTGGGACTGGATCGTGAACTTCGTGCAGGGCGACATGGGCACGGCGTGGCGCTCCGGCCGGGAGGTGACCGACCTCCTCGGCGGGGCGATCGTCTCCACGATCCAGCTCGTCTCGGCCGCGACCGTGCTGGCCATCCTCCTCGGTGTGGCCGTCGGGATCGTCTCCGCGCTGCGCCAGTACACGAGCTTCGACTACCTCATCACGTTCTTCTCCTTCCTCATGTACTCCCTGCCCTCCTTCTGGGTGGCGGTGCTGCTCAAGCAGTGGGTCGCGATCGGGTTCAACGACTTCCTCGCCGACCCGTTCCTCGCCTACGCGGTGATCGCCGGCGTGGGCGTCGTCGCCGCGGTGCTGTGGACCCTCATGATCGGCGGCCCGCTCAGACACCGGCTCACGCACGGGGTCATCGCCCTCGCGGCCACGGCGGGCGTGCTCGTCTACCTGCAGGCGAGCGGCTGGTGGTCCAGGCCGAATATCGGACTGCCGCTGCTGGCGATCACCTCGATCGCGATCGCCCTCGGCGTGACGCTGCTCTCGACCGGGCTGAACAACCGTCGCTCGCTCGGCACCGCGCTCACCTGCGCGGCCATCGGCCTCGCGCTCTACTATCCGATGCAGGGCGTCTTCCGCGAGCTCACGCCGCACATGAGCTACGGGATCGCCTTCCTGCTCGGGCTGCTGGCGGCCGTCGTCGGCGCACTCGTGGGCGTGGCCTGGCGCGGACCGGACTGGCGCCAGTCGGCCCGGACGGGCGCGATCGTCGCGGTCTCGGTCGCCTTCCTCATGTTCGTCGACCGCGTGCTCCAGGTGTGGCGGCCGTATTTCGACTCGAACGTCATCAACGGCCGCCCGTTCCCGACCATCGGCGACGTGACCCCCGAGCTCGGCGGGAACTTCTGGGTCACGGTGCTCGACTCCACGATGCACCTCATCCTGCCCACGATCTCGCTCATGCTCATCTCCTTCGCCGGCTACACCCGCTACGCCCGGGGATCGATGCTCGAGGTGATGAGCCAGGACTACATCCGCACCGCCCGCGCCAAGGGCCTGAGCGAGCGCACCGTGGTCATGCGCCACGGCTTTCGCAACTCGCTCATCCCCCTCGCCACGATCGTGCCGCTCGATGTCATCACCCTCATCGGCGGCGCCATCATCACCGAGCACATCTTCTCCCGACCCGGCATGGGGCAGTTGTTCATCCGGTCCCTCGAGGACGCCGAGATCGACCCGCTCATGGCCTACCTCGTGGTCGTGGCCTTCGCGGCGATCGTGGCGAACATCATCGCCGACCTCATCTACGCCGCCCTCGACCCACGGATTCGGGTGAACGCATGAGCATCTCGAACATCCCCCCGGAGATCCCCGAGCCCGAGGGCGCGGGGGACTCCTACGACGCCGTCGAGAACGCGATCGAGCTCAAGGAGACCGAGGGCAAGTCCCAGGGCCGGATCGTGCGCGAGCGGTTCTTCCGCCACAAGGGCGCGATGATCTCCCTGGTCGTGCTCCTGCTCATCGTGCTGCTCGCGTTCACCTCGATCGGCTACGGCCCGCTGCCCGGCTGGTGGACGTGGACGCCGTACCAGACCCCGGAGAGCGTCCTGCCCGGGGGGCGCCCGACGCTCGTCATGCCGTGGAGCGGCTCGTTCGCCATCGGCGAGCACCCCTTCGGCCAAGACGAACTCGGCCGCGACATCTTCGCCCGGGTGATGAAGGGGGTGCAGACCTCGATCTTCATCATGGTGGTCATCGGCCTGGTCGCCACGATCGTGGGCACGATCTTCGGATCCCTGTCCGGATTCTTCCGGGGCCGGACCGACAACCTACTCATGCGCCTCACCGATCTCGTGATCACCCTGCCGGTCATCGTGATCGGCGCCATGCTCGGCAAGCTCCTCGGTTCGGCCGCCCCGTTCTCGCTCGGCCTCGCGCTCGGGCTCATCGCGTGGCCGCCGATCGCGCGCCTCGTGCGCGGGGACTTCCTCAGCCTGCGGGAGCGGGAGTTCGTGGACGCCGCCCGCGTGGCCGGCGCGAGCAACTCCCGGATCATCTTCAAGCACATGCTGCCGAACGCGATGGGGGTCATCATCGTGGCCGTCACGCTGCTCATGAGCTCGGCGATCCTGCTCGAGACCTCGCTCAGCTACCTCGGCTTCGGCATCCGGGAGCCGAATATCTCGCTCGGCACGATGATCTCCGCGTACCAGAGTTCGTTCGCCACCCGGCCGTGGCTGTTCTGGTGGCCGGGCCTGTTCATCATCGCGATCGCGCTGTGCGTCAACTTCATCGGCGACGGGCTGCGCGACGCGTTCGACCCGCGCCAGAAGAAGGTTCCCTCGCGGCGTGCCCGTCGCCGGGCCGCGGCGCCGGACGCCGCCGTGAGCGCGGGCGAATGAACCCGCGGGGGAGGGCCGCGGCGTCAGCCGAGGACGGCCGATCCGGCCGCCACCGCGGCGATGACCGCGAGCACCGCGAGCGGGCGGCGGTTGAGGGTCACCCGCGCCGGGGCCTCGGGCCGCGCCGGCAGGAAGCCCGCCTCGGTCAGCGAGCGCACGCGCTCACCGATCTCGAGCACCGCCGCCTCGGCGCTCCCACCCCGGATCATGGACGGCGCCCGCTCGCCCGGGTGGGCGCGGCCGGACTCCGCCCGGCCACCGTCGCGCAGCGGCAGGCGGCGCAGACTGCCGCTGCCGGCCGGCAGGGCCCACGAGGAGAACTCGCGGTCGTCGTCCGTACGCACCCGCAGGGCCCACCGGGCGTCGGCGGAGGAGAAGGCCGGCCACGGCACCCACACGGTGCGGGCCACGTTGACAAGCAGGACGCCGCCGCCCGAGACCTCCACCCGCGGCAGTGCGAACAGCAGCCACACGAGCGCCACGGCGAGGGCGATCCAGGGGCCCGAACGCCACAGGTCGCCCCAGCCGCCGCGGGTCGCCGCGGCGATCGCGCCCGCGAGGGCCGCGGCGGCGGCGACCCACGGGAACACGCGGGAGAACCTCGTGCGGAAGACGGCCGTGTCGAACGCGCCGGGGGACTCGGGCATGGCGTCATCCTCCCATCCAGCAGCTTCGAGAAAGGTGAGCACGCGTGAGCACCATCGCCACCACCGACACCGGTGAGAGCACCGGCACGCCGCGGGAGCCGATCCTGTCGGTGCGCGGCCTCCATGTCGACTTCCTCGTGGAGAACGAATGGTTCCCCGCGGCGGTCGACATGACCTACGACGTCGCCCCCGGTGAGGTGCTGGCGATCGTGGGGGAGTCCGGCTCGGGCAAGACCCAGTCGTCCCTCTCCCTGCTCGGCCTGCTGCCGCCCAACGGCCGATCCGCGGGCAGCGCGAAGCTCGCGGGCCAGGAGCTCGTGGGCATGACGCCGGCCAGGCTGCGCCGGATCCGGGGCAGCGAGATCGCCGTGATCTTCCAGGAGCCGATGACGGCCCTCAACCCCGTCTACACGATCGGCTTCCAGATCGTGGAGACGATCCGCATCCACAACGACGTGGGGCCGAAGGAGGCGAAGGAGCGGGCGCTCGAACTGCTCCGGCTCGTGGAGATGCCCGATCCGCAGACCCGCTTCAACTCCTATCCGCATCAGCTCTCGGGCGGGCAGCGGCAGCGGGCGATGATCGCCCAGTCGCTCTCGTGCGACCCCAAGCTGCTCATCGCCGACGAGCCCACGACCGCCCTCGACGTGACCGTGCAGGCCGAGATCCTCAAGCTCATGCGGGACCTGCGCAACCGGATCGACTCGGGCATCGTGCTCATCACCCACGACATGGGCGTCGTGGCCGACATGGCCGACCGGATCATCGTCATGCGCCACGGGCGGATCATGGAGACCGGGGACGCGCGGCAGATCTTCCACGACCCCCAGCACGACTACACCAAGCAGCTGCTCGAGGCGGTGCCCCACCTCGGCGGCACCTCCCTCCTGAGCGAGTACGAGCTCGCCCACGGCGGCGAGACCCCGCTGGGGGAGCCGGTGCTCGTGGCCGAGGACGTCGTGATCGAGTACCCCAAGCGTGGCCGCACGCCCGCGTTCAAGGCGGTCGACGGCGTCTCCCTCACCCTGAACCAGGGCGAGGTCGTGGGCCTCGTGGGGGAGTCGGGATCGGGCAAGACCACCGTCGGCCGGGCGATCGTGGGGCTGCTCCCGGTCAAGGCGGGTCGCCTCGAGATCGCCGGCTTCGACATGGTCGGAGCGAGGGCGCGCGACCTCAAGCCGCTGCGCTCCCAGGTCGGGATCGTCTTCCAGGATCCGGGCTCCTCGCTCAACCCGCGGCTGCCGATCGGGGAGTCGATCGGGGAACCGCTGCTCCTGCACACCGGCATCAAGGGCGCGGCCCTCGACAAGCGGGTGGAGACCCTGCTCGATCAGGTGCAGCTGCCCTCCTCCCTGCGGAACCGGTACCCGCACGAGCTCTCGGGCGGGCAGCGCCAGCGGGTGGGCATCGCCCGGGCGCTCAGCCTCGAGCCGAAGCTCCTCGTCGCCGACGAACCGACCTCGGCCCTCGACGTCTCGGTGCAGGCGACCGTGCTGCAGCTCTTCCAGGACCTGCAGCGCGAGCACGGCTTCGCGTGCCTGTTCATCAGCCACGATCTCGCGGTGGTCGAGATGCTCGCCTCGCGGATCGCCGTCATGCATCACGGCCGGCTCGTGGAGATCGGGTCGAGCCGCCAGATCGTCTCCGAGCCGCGCGATCCCTACACCCAGCGGCTCATCGCCGCCGTGCCCGTGCCGGATCCGGAGAAGCAACGGCAGCGGCGCGCCGTCCGCGACCGCCTGCTCGCCGAGGCGCTCGCAGAGGAGGAGGGGGCCGGCGCGGGGCATGCCGCCCCGCCGGCGCGGCCCACGAGCGGGCCGTCGATCTGAGCCGAACGTCACACGGCGGATCCTCCCCGCCGGCACCCGACGGGTTCTGACGGGCGGCGCGCGGCATTATCATGTCCTGTGGCCTGTGCGCAGGCATGTCGTGGCGTCGGACCGATGCCCCAGGCCGGCTTCCCCAGGAGGGGGCGGCCCCGCCCGGCCGGCCCCGCGCATCGGCCCGGTACCCGAGTGCCCCGCCCCACCCAGTAGAGGAAACCCCTATGGCAGCTGCCACCCACCGGCGTTCCAACCTGCGCAACGTCGCAATCGTCGCGCACGTCGACCACGGCAAGACCACCCTCGTGGACTCGATGCTGTGGACCTCCGGCGCGTTCGGCGGCCACGCGCACGTGGACACCCGGGCGATGGACTCCGGCGACCTGGAGCGCGAGAAGGGGATCACGATCCTCGCCAAGAACACGGCCGTGCAGTATCACGGGCCGGCCGCCGCCGACATCGACGGCGGCGTGATCGTCAACGTGATCGACACCCCGGGGCACGCGGACTTCGGCGGCGAGGTCGAGCGCGGGCTGTCGATGGTCGACGGCGTCGTGCTGCTCGTCGACGCCTCCGAGGGACCGCTCCCGCAGACCCGGTTCGTGCTCCGCAAGGCGCTCGCGGCGAAACTGCCCGTCATCCTCGTGGTGAACAAGGTCGACCGGCCCGACGCCCGCATCACCGCGGTCGTCTCCGAGACCACCGACCTGCTGCTCGCCCTCGCCTCGGACGTGGCCGAGGAGGTGCCCGACCTCGACCTCGACGCCCTGCTCGACCTGCCCGTCGTCTACGCCTCGGCCAAGGCCCGCCGCGCCTCCCTCACCCAGCCGGCCGACGGCGCGATGCCGGACGGGGAGGACATGGAGGCGCTCTTCGCCACCATCCTCGAGCGGATCCCCGCCCCCGCGTACACGCCGGGAGCGCCCCTGCAGGCGCAGGTGACGAACCTCGACGCCTCCCCCTTCCTCGGCCGCCTCGCTCTGCTGCGGGTGTTCAACGGCACCCTGACCAAGGGCCAGTCCGTGGCCCGGATCAGCCTCGACGGCACGGTGAGCCACGTGCGGATCGCGGAACTGCTGCGCACCCAGGCCCTCGAGCGGGTGCCCGCCGAATCGGCCGAGGCCGGCGACATCGTGGCCGTCGCGGGCATCGAGGACATCATGATCGGCGAGACCCTCGCCGACCCCGACCATGCCGAGGCGCTGCCCCCGATCGTCGTGGACGAGCCCGCCATCTCGATGACCATCGGCATCAACACCTCTCCGCTCGCCGGTCGCGTCAAGGGTGCGAAGGTGACCGCCCGGCAGGTGAAGGACCGCCTCGACCGGGAACTCGTGGGCAACGTGTCCATCCGGGTGCTGCCCACGGAGCGGCCCGATGCCTGGCAGGTCCAGGGCCGCGGCGAGCTCGCGCTGTCGATCCTGGTGGAGCAGATGCGCCGCGAGGGCTTCGAGCTGACCGTCGGCAAGCCCCAGGTCGTCACCCGCGTCATCGACGGCAAGGTGCACGAGCCGATGGAGCGGCTCACGGTCGACGTGCCCGAGGAGTACCTCGGCTCGGTCACCCAGCTGCTCGCGAGCCGCCACGGCCGGATGGACTCGATGACCAACCACGGCACCGGCTGGGTACGGATGGAGTTCGTGGTGCCCGCGCGCGGCCTCATCGGCTTCCGCACCCGCTTCCTCACCGACACCCGCGGCACCGGGATCGCGGCCGCGATCGCCGACGGCTACCAGCCGTGGGTGGGCCCGATCGAACTGCGGTCGAACGGTTCGCTCGTGGCGGACCGGGCGGGGCAGGCCACGCCGTTCGCGATGACCAACCTGCAGGACCGCGGCACGTTCTTCGTCGAGCCGACCTCCGAGGTGTACGGCGGCCAGGTCGTGGGCGAGAACAGCCGCGGCGACGACATGGACGTGAACATCACCAAGGAGAAGAAGCAGACGAACATGCGGGCGGCGGCCGCCGACACGTTCGAGAACCTCACCCCCTCGCGCCGGCTCACCCTCGAGGAGTCCCTCGAGTTCACGCGCGAGGACGAATGCGTCGAGGTGACCCCGGAGGCCGTGCGCATCCGTAAGGTGATCCTCGACCAGCACGAGCGGGGGAAGGTCGCCGCCCGCGCACGCAAGAACTGACCGCGCCCCGCGGGGAGCAGCAAGGAGGATCCGGTGCAGGCAGCCGGTCACGAGGCGCACGTCCCCTCGCAGGAACGATCCGAGCCGGTCGAGTCGCCCGAGCCGGCCGTGCTCGCGTTCTTCGCCCACCCGGACGACGAGACCCTCGGCGCGGGGGGCGCGATCGCCCGGCTCGCCCGCACGAACCGCGTGCACCTCGTCACCGCCACCCGCGGGGAGCTCGGCGAGCGGATGGGCCCGGTCGCCGAGCGGGCCCACGCCGACCCGATCGCGCTCGCCGGGATCCGGGTGGGCGAGCTCGCCGCGGCCGCGCGCGCCCTGGGGATCGAGAGCCACCGCTTCCTCGACGAGCTCGACGGCGCACCCGACGGGCGGGTCTACACCGATTCCGGCATGGCCTGGGCGGACGACCTGCGCCGCCGGGCGGTCCCGGCCCCCGGCGCCGCGCCGACCGCCTTCTCCGCGGGCGATCTGGAGGAGGAGGCACGGATCCTCGCGGTTGAGATCGAGCGGCTGCGCCCCCGCCTCGTTCTCACCGAGGAGGTGGGCGGTGGCTACGGCCACCCGGATCACGTCCGCGCCCACGCCGTCGCCGTGCGGGCGGTCGAGATCGCGGTGCCGCGATGGCGGGTGCCCGTCGTCGCGGCTACCGTGCGAGACCACGCAGCCCTCGTGCGCGCCCAGGAGTGGGTCGCCGGTCACCCGGCGCGGCCCGCGGCCGATGTCTTCGGCGCCCCGCTGCGCGCCCCCGACCCGGCCGCGCCCCAATCCTCCGGCGCCCAGGAGCGACCCGACCTCGTGATCGACACGAGCGCGCAGTCCGATCAGGTCATCGCCGCGATGACGGCGCACCACACCCAGGTGCACGAGGTCACCCGGGTCCCCGGCGGGCTGGACGCCGCCGGGTGGTACGCGTTGACGAACAACGACCTGCAGCCGATCCTCACCCACGCCGCGTTCGCGGTCGTCGCGGGCCACGGCTCGCGGGAGGAGCTGGCGGACGCGTTCACGGGGCCGACCCGTGGGCGCCCGCCCGGCCCGGTCCCGGTCGGACCCGCGACCCGCTGGGCCTTCGCCGGACTGGGTGTGGGCGCCGGCGCGCTCGCGGGAGCGGTCACGACCGTCATGCACCGATCGGTCGCGCCGTGGGGGCTCATCGCGGGCATCGCCGTGCTGTACGCCGGAATGCTGCTCGCCCGGAGCCTGGGCGATCGGTGGGCCGCGAACGGCTTCGGCGCGGGTGTCCTCGGGATCGTGCTGGCCATGACCGCGTGGCGCCCGGCCGGGGACGTGATCATCGTCCAGGACGTGCTCGGCCTCGGCTGGCTCGCCGCGGTGTTCGCCGCCGTGCTCGCGGGAATGCTCGCGCCGAGCTCGTGGTTCGCGCTGGGTTGGCGGCCCCGCGCGAGCGAGCGGGGGCAACGGTGACGATGGACGGCGAGGAGTACCGCGCGCTCATGTCCCGCCTCGTCAGCGGCGTGAGCGTCGTGGCCCTGCGGGACGGCCACCACGACCTCGCGATGACGGCCACCTCCGTCGTCTCCGTGGCGCTCGAACCGCCCACCGTGCTCTTCGCCGTGCACGCGGACGCACGTCTGGCCGAGCGGATCGAGACGGGCGCCGAGTGGGCCGTGAGCATCCTGGGCCCGACGGGCGGCTCCGACGCCGAGTGGCTCGCCAGCCCGGGGCGGCCGACGATCGGCCAGCTCGACCGGGTCCCCCATCGCCGGGGCGAGCTGACCGGCGCGGCCGTCCTCGAGTCCGCCTCCGCCTGGCTCGAGGCGCGGACCGTGTGGACCAAGGAGGCCGCCAGCCACCTCGTGGTGGTCGGGGAGGTACTCTCCGGCGGCGTGCGCCCCGGCGTCGCCGGCGCGACCGTGCACGCCTTCGGCCGCCTCGAGACCTTCCCCGCCTCCTGAGCCGTCCGCCTGATGCGGGCGCAAAGTGTGTCCGAATCGTTCCCATACGATCGACTCGGCGGGTCGCGCGCCCCGTAGAATGCCGGACGGAGTAGTGGACCCAGGGAGGGTATTGCGTGACCGACGGCTTCGAACGTCCTGGCGATGATGTGCCGGACGATGAGACACAGGTCCTTCCAGCGGTGTCGGGTCCAGCCCCCGCCGATACAGCCGATGTAGCCGACACGGCCGACACGGACGCTCCTGCCGATGCCACCGACGTGACCGGTACCGCCGACCCGGCCGACCCTGCAGACCTGGCAGACCCGGCAGACCCGGCAGACCCTGCAGACCCGGCCGATCCGGCCGATCCGGCCGATGCAGCCGATGTGAGCGACTCTGCCGACTCTGCCGATTCTGTCGCCACGGCCGCCCTGCCACTCCTCGGCCCGGCGGCGGCCGGCCCGCAGTCCGAGCACGTGCCCGCTCCCGCCGAGCCCGCTCCCGAACCCGAGATCGCAGGCGAGGTCGAGACGATGCCCCCGACGCCCCCCACGGCACAAACCTCACAGCCGGCACAGACGCGACCCGTCCGGCGGCGGCGCGGACGCCGGATCGGCCTGGTGAGCGGCCTCGTCGTGTTCGTGCTCGCGGCCGCCTACCTCGGGGCCGCCTGGTACTTCAGCGACCGGGTCCCCTCGGGCACCACGGTCGCCGGGGTGGACATCGCCGGCCAGGCCCGCACGGACGCGATCACCGCCCTCGAGGACTCGCTCGCCGAGATCGTCGCCGCCCCCATACCGGTCGTCCTCGGGACACCGGAGGCGGACGCCTCGTCGATCCTCGACGCGGAGGAGGAACGCGCCTCCCAGATCGACCCGGACGCCTTCACGTTCGATGCCGCCGCGACCGTCGACTCCCTCATCGGCTTCTCCCTGGAGCCCGGACGACTCCTCGACCACCTCTTCGGCGGCGGGGCGGTGGATCCGGTGACCCGGGTCGACACCGAGGCGGTCACGGCGGCCGTCGAGGCGCTGGCCCCCGACCTGCAGATCCCCCCGGTCGAGGGCTCGATCGAGCTCTCGGACGGCGCGGCGAACGTGACCGCTCCCGAGAACGGCGTCGACGTCGACGTCCCCGCCTCGGTCGACCTGCTCAGCGACGACTGGCTCACCGGCCGGCGGCCCTTCACGCTGCCCGTGGTGAGCGTCTCCCCGACCATCGACTCCGACGAGATCGACCGGGCGATGGCACAGCTCGTGGATCCGATCCTCTCCGGCCCGATCACCGTGCACCTCGCCGACGAGGCGACGGTCGAACTCACCCCCGCGGACCTCACCGCCGTGGCACACATCGTCGCCGACGGCGACCGGCTCACGCTCGAGGTGATGGAGACCGAGGCGAGCGACCTGGTCGGCGAGCGGGCGTCGTCCATAGGCAAGACCGCCCAGGACGCCCGGATCGTGATCGAGGGCGGCAAGCCCACGATCGTCCCCAGCAAGACGGGGGCCGGCGTGGATCCGGCCGAGCTCGCCGGCCTCATCTCGGCGGCCGCGACGGCGACCGGCGACGGGCGCGAGGCCACGCTCGACCTGGCCACGACCGAACCGGAATTCACGACCGAGGACGCCGAGAAGCTCAAGGTCACGGAGCGCGTGTCCTACTTCTCCACGCCGATGCCGTACAACCCCGTGCGCACCCAGAACCTGCTCACCGGCACGAAGAAGGTGACGAACACCCTCGTCAAGCCCGGTGAGACGTTCTCGCTCATCGACGCCCTCGGCCCGATCGACGCGGCCCACGGGTACACCTCGTCGGGGGTCGTGGTGAGCGGTTTCGCGACCGAGGCGATGGGCGGCGGGCTCTCGCAGCTGTCGACCACGACCTTCAACGCCGCCTACGAGGCCGGTATGGAGGACGTGAGCCACAAACCGCACTCGCGCTATTTCAGCCGCTACCCCGAGGGGCGCGAGGCCACGATGTTCGCCCCGTCCCTCGACATGAAGTGGCGCAACAACACCCCCTACGGCGTGCTCGTGCAGGCCTGGGTCGCCGATTCCAAGACGCAGGTCGCGTTCTGGTCCACCCCGTACTGGGACGTGTCGATTCAGACCGGGCCGCGCCGGAACATCACCCCACCCACGACCGTCTACAACACGGCCTCGACCTGCGCCCCCGAATCGGGCGGCCAGTCCGGATTCACCGTTCACATCGAGCGCACCGTCTCCCACGACGGCGCGCGCAACGAGGAGTATTCGGGCGGCTACTCCCACACCTATCAGCCGTGGAACAAGGTCGTGTGCGGGCCGAAGCCGGACCCGGACGACAAGAAGTCGGACGACTGAGAGGCCGTCAGGCCGGGCCGCCGGGCTCGGTCGGATCGGGGTGGCGGGGGCGACGCACGGGCGCGGGCGGCACGAGCTTGGCGTGGGTGATGAGCTCGCCCGGAACGGCCACCGGGCCGCGTTTCGTGGCGATCTCGACGCCGGAAGCATCGACGCGCAGGACGACCCCGAGCGCGTCGGTCACGCCGCCGGGGATGCGATAACGAACGACGACTCGACTGCCCACGGGCCAGGTGGCCCACCCCGTGTTACCCATGGTGCGATACTAGGGGCGGTGTTCCGCTGGCGTCGCGTGAGAAGGAGGACCACTCGTGACCTACATAATCGCTGAGCCATGCGTGGATGTGAAGGACAAGGCGTGCGTCGACGAATGTCCGGTGGACTGCATCTACGAGGGCGAACGGATGCTGTACATCCACCCCGACGAGTGCGTGGACTGCGGTGCCTGTGAGCCCGTGTGCCCGGTCGAGGCGATCTACTACGAGGACGATGTGCCCGAGCAGTGGAGCGGCTACTACGACGTGAACGTCGACTTCTTCGACGAGCTGGGCTCGCCGGGGGGTGCCGCGAAGCTCGGCCTCATCCCGACCGATCACCCGGTCGTGGCGGCGCTGCCGGCGGGCGTGAACGACCACCTCACGTCCTGATGGGGTTCGCGGCCTTCGACGAGGGCTATCCGTGGGACGAGTTGCGCCCGTACGCCGAGACGGCGCGGGCCCACCCGGGCGGGATCGTCGACCTGTCGATCGGCACGCCGGTCGATCCGACCCCGCTCGCGATCCAGGCCGCCCTGCGGGAGGCGGCCGATTCGCCCGGGTACCCGACCGTGGCCGGGTCGCTCGAGCTGCGCGAGGCGATGGCGGCCTGGTGGGCGCGGCGCCGGCGCACCGAGGTCGACGAGACCGCCGTGCTCTCCACGATCGGCTCGAAGGAGTTCGTGGGGCTGCTGCCCTCGATGCTCGGGATCGGCCCGGGCGACGCGGTGGTCATCCCGACCGTCGCCTACCCGACCTACGCCGTGGGGGCACGGCTGGCGGGGGCGAGCGTGGTGCCCGCCGACGACCCCCAGGAGTGGGCGGGGCGCGCGGACGTGCGGCTCGTGTGGATCAACTCGCCCTCGAACCCGACCGGCGCCGTGATCCCCGCCGAGCACCAGGCCCGCATCGTCGCCGCGGCCCGGGAGGTCGGGGCGGTCGTGGCGGCCGACGAGTGCTACGCCGAGCTGCCCTGGAACGAGCCGTGGACCTCCCACGGGGTGCCGTGCCTGCTCGAGGACGCGGTGAGCGGCGGTGACCACACCGGTCTGCTCGCCGCGTACTCGCTGTCGAAGCAGTCGAACCTGGCCGGATACCGGGCCGCGTTCGTGGCCGGGGACCCGGAGCTCATCGCCCGGCTCACGCTGCTGCGGCGCCACCTCGGGATGATGCTGCCCGCGCCCGTGCAGGCCGCGATGCTCACGGCGCTGACCGAGACCTCCCACGTGCTCGACCAGCGGCGGATCTACCTGCACCGGCGTGAGCGGCTGCTCGGGGCGCTCGAGCGGGCCGGCTACGGCGTGGACCACTCGGATGCGGGCCTGTACCTGTGGGCGCGCAAGGGCGGCCGCACGACCTGGGACCTCGTGGGCGACCTCGCGGAGCTGGGAATCCTCGTGGGGCCGGGGACCTTCTACGGCCCGGGCGGTGAGGGGTACGTGCGCATCGCCCTGAGCGCGACTGACGAACGCATCACAGCCGCCGCCGCGCGCCTGGGCGCCTAGATTCGAAGGGCTAGAATCGACCGGAGATTCTGGCTGACCAATGAAGGGTTCATCTATGTCCGAGACACCGCTCACGCCCGCGACGTTCCGAGTGGACGACAAGGAACTCGAGTTTCGGCGGGTGGCCGCGGTAGAGGGCAACGACGGTGTTGTCATCTCCAATCTGCTCAAGGAGACCGGGCTGGTCACGCTCGACCTGGGCTTCGGCAACACCGCGAACACCGAATCGAAGATCACCTACATCGACGGCGGCGCCGGCATCCTGCGCTACCGCGGCTACCCGATCGACCAGCTCGCCGAGTCCTCGACCTTCCTCGAGACCGCCTACCTGCTCATCAACGGCGAACTCCCCACCGGGAGCGAGCTCGAGGCGTTCACCGAGCGCATCAACCGCCACACCCTCCTGCACGAGAACTTCCAGAAGTTCTTCACCGCCTTCCCGCTCGACGCGCACCCCATGTCGATCCTGCAGGCGGGGATCGCGGGCCTGAGTACGTACTACGAGCACACCCTCGACCCCTACGACCCGGAGCAGCTCGAGCTCGCCACGGTGCTGCTGCTGGCGAAGGTGCCGACGATGATCGCGAACATCGCCAAGCGCGCCACCGGCCTGCCGCAGCTCTACCCGGACGTGAACAAGGGCTATATCGAGGACTTCCTGCGGATGACCTTCGGCCTGCCCTTCCAGAACGCCGACCCGGACCCGGTGCTCGTGCGGGCGCTCGACATGCTGCTCATCCTCCACGCCGACCACGAGCAGAACTGCTCCGCCTCGACCGTGCGCATGGTCGGCTCGGCGGACGCGAACATCTTCTCCTCCGTCTCGGCGGGGATCGGGGCGCTCTCCGGCCCGCTGCACGGCGGTGCGAACGAGGCCGTGCTCGCGATGCTCAACCGCATCCACGACTCGGACGACGACGTCGACACCTTCATGACGAAGGTGAAGAACAAGGAGAGCGGCGTGCGCCTCATGGGCTTCGGCCACCGGGTGTACAAGAACTACGACCCGCGCGCGGCCATCGTCAAGAAGTCCGCCGACGAGGTGCTCGCCAAGCTCGGGGTCTCCGACCCGCTCCTCGACATCGCCCGCGAGCTCGAGGAGATCGCGCTGAGCGACGACTACTTCATCGAGCGCAAGCTCTACCCGAACGTCGACTTCTACACCGGCCTCATCTACAAGGCCATGGGCTTCCCGACCTCGCTCTTCACCCCGCTCTTCGCCCTCGGGCGCATGCCGGGTTGGATCGCCCAGTACCGCGAGATGATCACGGACCCGACCAAGCGGATCGGCCGGCCGCGGCAGGTCTACACCGGGGCCGCCGAGCGCGAGTACGTGGCGATCGACGCCCGCTGACGGCGCGCCGCCTCGAGCGGGGACGGTCGCCCACCTCCGGTGTGGGTGGGCGTCCCCGCTGCTCGTAGGGATGATGGATTCCGTTCGATCTGGACGGAAAGTGGTCAACTAGCTACAATGTCTCACATGTATGAACACAATGAGGTGCGACGTCATTCGAGTCGTGGCCGACACGCCCGCGGAATCGTCGGCATGACCGGGATCGCGGCGCTGCTGGCCGTTCCGTTCGTCGCCGGTCCGGCCACCGCCGCGCCCGACCTGCTCGATCCGGCGGAGCTGAACGTGACCACGGTCGGATACACCGCGGACGAGCCCGCCGAGCGCGACGATGCGGCGCTCCCGCGGCACGCCGACCAGCGCACGGTGGTCGACGTGACCGCCTTCGGGGCCGACCCGACCGGGGCGGAGGACTCCGCTGCGGCGATCCGCGACGCGTTCGCCCATGCGCGCGGGATCGACGGGCCGGTGACGATCTCCTTCCCCTGCGGGCAGTACCGCATCTACCCCGAGGCCACCGAGAAGCGCGAGCTGTACGTGTCGAACACGGTCGGCACCGACGCGTCCGTGCGCGAGAAGAGCATCGCGATGCTCATCGAGGGCATGGACGACGTGATCGTCGAGGGGAACGGCTCCCAGCTGACCTTCCACGGCAAGCAGAGTCAATTCGCCGTCATCGGCTCCACGGACGTGACGATCCGAGACCTCGGTACCGACTGGTACGCGCCCGGCACGCTCGACCTGACCGTCGTGGACACCGGCGTCGAGGACGGCCACGGCTACCGCGACATCCGCGTGCCCGCGGGCGTCGACTACACCCTGAACGGAGCCACCGCCACCTTCACGGGCGAAAAGAGCCCGGTGACCGGCGAGCCGTACTGGGCCTTCAACGCCGCCGACGCGGAGCCGTGGCAGAACCAGATCCGTGACCTGGCCACGGGAGACACCTGGCGTACCAACAATGCCGGCCTGCCGATCTGGCACGGCTCCCGGGACGTGCGAGAGCTGTCGCCGGGGCTCCTGCGTGTGAGCTACGCGTCGGCGACGGAACCCGAGGACGTCGCCCACGTCTACGAGATGCGCCACCTGCAACGGGACACACCCGCCGGCCTCATCTGGCAGTCCGAGCGCACGTCCGTCGAGGACATCGCCCTGCACTACCTGCACGGCTTCGGGATCGTGGGCCAGTTCTCGACGGACATCTCGATCGACCGGGCGCGGATGGTGACCGACCCGGGCACCTGGCGATCGACCGCCGGATTCGCCGACTTCATTCAGATGTCGGGGGTCGCGGGCACGGTCCAGGTCACCAACTCGCTCTTCGACGACCCGCACGACGACCCGATCAACATCCACGGCACCTACGTGCAGGTGACCGGCCTAGACCGCGCCGCCCGGCAGGTGACGCTTCGGTACATGCACAGCGAGACTGCCGGATTCCCGCAGTTCTATCCGGGTGACGAGCTGCGCTTCGTCAGCAAGTCGACACTCCTACCCGTTGCCGGCGGTACGGCGACGGTGACCGCCGTCGACGGCCCGAGTGGCCGCGACCACAGCCATGACCTGCGCACGATGACCATCACCCTCGACGGCGACATCCCCGCCGGGGTCGCTGTCGGGGACACCGTCGCCGAGAACCTCACCTACAACCCGGATGTCACGATCGCGGGCAACACGTTCCGCTCGGTGCCCACCCGCGGCATCCTCGTGACCACCCCCGGTGAGGTCGTGATCGAGCGCAACCACTTCGACCAGATGAACATGGCGAGCATCTACATCTCCGACGACGCGAACAACTGGTACGAGTCGAGCGCCGTGGAGGACGTGACGATTCGCAACAACATCTTCGACCGGCCCACCTCGGCCTACGCGACGATCTTCGTCGAGCCCATGAACGGCACGACCGTGCCCGGGCGCACCGTGCACAGCGGCATCGACATCGAGGCCAACAGGTTCGCCCTTCGCTCGGGCGGACGGCTCATCGACGCCAAGTCCGTCTCCGACCTGACGTTCGTGGGCAACCTCGTGCAGCACTGGGCGCCGACGGAGCCGGTCGCGCAGGCCTCGTCCGCGGCGCTGTTCACGCTCCGCGGAAGTGAGCGCGTCGAGATCTCAGGCAATACCTACGCCGACGGATTCAACGTGCGGGCGAACATCTCCGGGATGGATCCCTCTCAGATCACGGGCGGGGAGGTCGCGATCGGTGAGGATGCCATGACCGGCGATCCGGCCGCGCGGGCGGTCTTCGCCGACGACGTCGCGGTCGTGCGCGAGGATCCCGGCTCCTGGCGCGCGCTCGACGTCGACACTCTGTCGGTGCGGGCGGGCGCACTCGGCCTGTGGCAGGAGCAGGACGCCGCCACGAATATCGTGTTGAGCGACACTTCCGCACCCGAGGCGGTGACCGTCAAGGTCTCGGGTGCGACTGCCGGCGGCTGGGAGGAGGCCGGCCTGGTCTTCTATGCCGGTGACGGCGACTATGTGACGGTCCAGCGCAAGCACGACGGGGGCTCCCCGAAGCTCGCAGTCGTCACGGAGCAGGGAGGCGTCGCCAGCGAAACAGATCGCATTCCCGATCCGGGTGCGCAGGACCTGTGGCTCAGGCTCACCCGCACGGGGGACACCTTCACCGGCGCCTACTCCCTCGATGGGGCGACCTTCACCGACATCCGTACGGTGTCCAACCCCGCCGCTGCCACCGGGCGGGCCGGGATCCTCACCGCGGGGGTGAGTCCGGCACAGACCTGGTTCACGTACACGGACTGGACCGTGGACGGCTCCGCGCGCCCGTTCTTCTCCCAGGTGCCCGATGTCGTCGAGGCCCAGCCGGCGGCCGCTCTCGCGGACGTCGATTGGAGCGGGATCGGGTTCGAGGAGGGCGCCTCCCCGCTCACGTGGTTCGGACGCACGGGCCCGGATGTGACCGAGGTGTCGGCGCGCTTCGCGCCGGCGGTGGGGGTCTCGCTCGACCAGGTGTTGCTCAACAGTGAGGTCGTCACGGCGGCGGCCGGGGACTACCGGTTCCCGCTCGCCGCGGGGCCGAACGTCGTGGAGGTGCACACCTCCGACGACGCCGGCCGGGCGCAGACCTACCGTTGGGTCGTCCTCTCCGACCTCCCCGCGAAGGCCCCGGGCAGCGGCGTCGAGTGCGCGAACCCCGATCCGGACCCGGAGCCGACCACGGACCCGACGACCGACCCGGAGCCGACGACGGATCCCGACCCGACGACGGACCCGACCACGGATCCCGAGCCGACGACGGACCCCGACCCGACGACGGACCCGACCACGGATCCCGAGCCGACGACGGACCCCGACCCGACGACGGACCCGACCACGGACCCGGAGCCGACGACGGACCCGACGACGGATCCCGAGCCGACGACCGACCCCGACCCGAGCGCGGATTCCGACCCGACGACCGATCCCGAGCCGACGACGGATCCGACGACGCGCCCCTCCGCCGGCGCGGGCTCCGAGGCGCCGGGCGAGCTTCCCCAGACCGGCACGAGCCCGTTTGTACGCGATCTGGTTCTCGGTGGTGCGGCCGTGCTGCTCGCCGGGGGGATCGTGCTCGGCCTGCGTCGCCGGCTCGCGGGCTGACCGAACGCGACTGAACGCGACTGAACGCGACTGAACGTACCGAGCGCCGCGCCGATCACTTGTGACGGCGTGGCGCTCGTTGCGTTTACGATCCGTCATTGACTGACGTCCGCCGTGGACATATGATCACCGTGGTTCAAGTTGCCACGTCATCCGCTGTGCACTCGTGTGAACCGGCTGACCCACCCCGATGATGAGGATGCTCGATGAAGCGCGTTGGAATCCTGGCCGCCGCCGTGGCACTGGCCGTCCCACTCCTGGCGGTTCCCGCCGCGGCGCCCGCCCAGGGCGCCCCGGGTTCCGGCGAGTACCCGGCCGCGTCGGCCGGGGAGACGCTCACGGTGACCGACCTCGCGTCGCGGTACGAGGGATCGCACCTGCGCTACCGGATCCCGGCGCTCACCACGGCGCCCAACGGCGACCTGCTCGCCGTGTACGACGGCCGGCCGACGATGGCCGACCTGCCCTCGAACATCTCCGTGCTCCTGCGCCGCTCCACCGACGGCGGGAGGACCTGGCAGGAGCCGGAGGTCGTCCGTTCCGAACCGGCCCCGAACGGCTTCGGCGACCCGAGCGTGCTCGTCGACCGTGAGACCGACACGATCTTCGTGTTCTACGCCGCATCGATCAACCAGGGCTTCGCGGGCTCGGCCACCGGCAACGACCCGAGCGACCCGAACGTGCTCCACCCCGATGTGAGCATCTCCGAGGACAACGGCCTCACCTGGCGCCACGAACGCCTCACCGCACAGCTCAAGGAGCCCGCCTGGGGTGGGATGTTCGCCTCCTCCGGCGAGGGGATCCAGCTGCGGCAGGGCCCGCACGCGGGCCGCCTCATCCAGCAGTACGCGGTGCGCGCGAACGGCGGGAACTACGCCATGAGCGCCTTCAGCGACGACCACGGCCAGACCTGGCACCACAGCGAGCTCGTGGGCCCGGGCGCCGACGAGAACAAGACCGTCGAACTCGCCGACGGCACCGTCATGCTCAACAGCCGATCGGCCCCGTACCGGCAGGTCGCCACCTCCACCGACGGCGGGGAGAGCTACACCCCGTTCGCGCCCGACACGCAGCTCGAGGACCCCGCGAACAACGGCTCGATCATCCGCGCCTTCCCCGACGCCGCCCCGAGCGACCCGAAGGCGCAGCTCCTGCTCTTCAGCAACACCGAGGACACCGGCATCCGGCGCAACCTCACGGTCAAGATGTCCTGCGACTCCGGCGCGACCTGGCCGGTTCGCGCCGTGGTCGAGCCCGGCTCGGCCGGGTACTCCACGCTCACGGCGCTCCCCGGCCCGGGCGGCGACCTCGGCGGCTCCTACGGGCTGCTCTACGAGCGGGAGGGATACAACCATCTCTCCTACACCGCCTTCGACCTCGACTGGCTCGGCGGCGTCTGCGCGCCGATCGAGGTGAGCGCCCCGGGCGAGCTCGCCACCGGCTCGGCCGGGCTCGTCGACGTCGACGTCACGAACCAGACGGATGCCGTGCTCGCCGCCGGCACCGTGCGCATCGACGGGTGGTCCGAACCCGTTCCGACCCCCGCGATCCCCGCGGGCGAGAGCGCGACGGTCACGGTTCCCGTACGCGTGCCCGCCGGGATCGCCTCGGGCGCCGAGCAGGTGACGGTCCGCTACGAGACGGACGGGACGTCGTCCACACGCGTGACGACGCTCGAGGTGAGCGCCGACCTCGAGGAGGTGGTGAGCGCCCCCGGGCCCTGGACGCTGCCCGACGGGGACACCACGCATATCGACCTGACCGGCGAGCTCGAACAGGTGGCCGACCTCGCGGCCGGGAGCTTCTCGGTCACGTTCGCCACGGAACAGCGCCCGGCCGTCGGGGTGCTCCTGTCCGCCTCGGACTCCTCGAGCACGGTCAAGGACGTCATCCTCTCCCTCAACAGCGGCAAGCCCTACCTCGAGGTGCGCACCGGCGGCGGCTCCTATCCGAGCCGCATCACGACCGGCGTCGACGTGGCCGACGGCGAGGAGCACACGCTCACGGTCGTCGCGGACGCCGCCACGACCCGGCTACTCCTCGACGGTGAGGAGATCGGCCGTGGTGGCGCCGGGTTCTTCGCCTCCGTGAGCGACCTCGACTCCCTCCAGCTCGGCGCCTATCACGCCGCCGACGGCCCGCGCTGGCCGTTCACGGGCACGATCTCCGGCGTCTCGGTCAGCGCGCCCGCCGCTCCCGCCCCGGCGATCGAGGTGCTGCCGGTGCTCGATGCGACCTACCCCGGCGGCCGCGACGGCGTGCGTGACGACCTGATCGCGCCGTGGATCCGCATCGCGAACACGGGCAACGTGGCGCTGACCGACATCGTGCTCGAGGGCCCCGACAACTCCGCGACCTGCAACCGGGCGAACCCGCTCGGCCCGCGCGAATCGTACGTGTGCAAGTCCGTGCGCCACACCATCACGGACGCCGACGTCGCGGCCGGGCAGTGGGCGCCGACGTTCACCGCGACCGCGCGCGGGGCGGGCGCGGCCGTGACGACATCCGCGCGCCTGACACCCGTCGAGATCGCGGACCCCGGCGCACCGACGACCGGCTCGGCCGTCTGGATCCCGTCGGGAGACGTCGCCTCCTCCGCCATGGTGCGCGTGCCGCGCGCGGGCACGCATCACGAGAACCTGCCGGAGGCGACCGTGCTGCGGATGCAGGCCGCCGCCGGCGAACACGTCTCGAGCCAGCTCGCCGTCAGCGCCTTCGACGGACTCGAGCAGGTGAGCGCGCACGTCTCGGAGCTGAACTCGCCGGCGGGCACGATTCCCGCGGCCGCGACCCGGGTGCGCTTCCCCTCCTATATCCCGGACCTGGTGGCCGGCGGGGTCGTGGCCGACCCGCTGACCGAGGCGGCGAGCGTCGACGTGCCCGCGGGCCGCAACCAGGGGATCTGGTTCACGACGCTCGTTCCGGCCGGCACCGCGCCCGGCAGCTACACCGGCACGGTGACGGTCACGAGCGCCGGCGGCGAGCTCGGCACGTGGCCGGTCCAGATCGACGTGGCCGACATGGCCCTGCGCCCGGTCGACGAGCGGCCCTTCACCCTCGACATGTGGGCGCATCCGGACGCCGTCGCGGACCACCTCGGGCTCGAGCCCTGGAGTGCCGAGCACCTGACGGCTCTGGAGCCCTACCTGCAGGATCTGGCCGACCACGGCCAGCGGATCGTCGACGTGGCGATCGTCGAGGATCCCTGGCTCGTCGAGACCGACGGGGAATGGGCCCCGCAGACGCAGAGCCACTACCGCTCGAGCATCGAATGGCGATGGGACGGCGAGGAGTGGAGCTTCGACTACGACGCCTTCGACGCCTACGTCGAACTGAACGCCTCGGTAGGAATCTCCGATGCGATCCACGTGTTCGCGATGCTCCAGTTCCGCGACCGGGAGGTGCTCACCTACACCGACACCCGCACGGGCGAGCGCACCCAGGAGGTCGTCGACCGTTCGGGCGATCGCTACCGGGGTGCCTGGGGCGCGTTCCTCACCGACTTCCAGTCCCACCTCGAGGCACGGGGCTGGTTCGAGCGGACGCGCCTCGCCTTCGACGAGCGGCCCGTGTCGATCATGAACCAGGCCTTCGCCGTGATCGACGACGTCGCCCCCGCCTGGCGCGACCAGGTCGCCCTCGCCGCGAACTCGCTCGCCGAGGCCGATATCGCCGACTTCATCAGCTTCAACTACTCGTTCCTCGACAACGTGCCGGACGACCTCATCGCCCAGCGCGTCGAGGCGGGCGAGCCGACCCTGTTCTACACGTACTACGACCCGGTGCGCCCCAACACCGTGACCGCCTCACCGCCCGTGTCGACCCGATCGCTCGGGTGGATCGTCGAGCAGCGCGGCCTCGACGGCTACCTGCGCTGGACCTACAACTCCTGGCCCGCGGACGTGTACTCCGATCCGGCCTACCGGTACGGCCAGGGCGACGAGTACATCGTCTACCCGGGGGAGGACGGGCCGATCTCCTCGATCCGGTGGGAGAACTTCCGCACCGGCCAGGAGGACGCCGAGGTGCTCGACCAGGCGGCCGCCCTCGGGGGCCGGGTCGCGGCCGTGACCGACGGCGCGCTCGCGAGCATCGACCCGCGGGCGGAGGGTACGCCCGCGGCCTGGGCCGCGATGCTCCAGGCGAAGGCGGACGTGCTCGACGCGGCCTCGAGTGCCGTGGGCGTGAGTGCGACCTCCGAGGATGTCGTCGGCCGCGGGGGCCCCGCGGACCTGCGGGTGACCGTGACGGCCGGGGCCGAGGACCTGACCGGGCTGACCGTCGAACTCGACACTCTCGGTGGTGCCGCCGGGGCGGCGATCGACGTGCCCGCCGGCGAGACCGGCGAGTGGGACCTGTCCGTCGACATCCCGGAGTCGGCCCGCACGCTCATCGTGCTCTCCGGCCGGGTGCTCGACGCCGACGGGCAGGTCGTCGGGCACTTCACCGAGGTTCCTCTCGTCGGGGAACTCGTGAGCGCCGACGGCGAGATCGTTGCCTCGAAGTCGAACTCGCTCGACGCCTCCGAGCCGGTGATCCTCAGCGTGCCGGCCCGCAACCGATCGGCAGAGCCGCACGAGCTGACCCTCGCGCTCACCGACGGCGACTTCTGGCGCCTCGGTGAATCCGCGGTCACGCTGCCCGCCGGATTCGACGACGACCTGCTCATCGAGCTCTACCCCGACGGCGAGACCGGGTGGTCGACCGTGGGCGTCGCGCTGCTCGACGGCGAGGTGACTCTCGCCGCGGGCTCGTTCGACCTCGTCTCCGGCGGCGTGCACGTCTCCGACCTGGACTGGGTCTCCTCGACGAACGGGTGGGGTCCGGTGGAGCGGGACTCCTCCGTGGGCGAGGATGAGCCCGGGGACGGAGGGCCGCTCACCATCGGCGGCCGTGGCTACTCGAAGGGCCTCGGCGTGCACGCGGTCTCGACCGTCGTGATCGACGTGCCGGAGACGTGCACGACGTTCGTCTCGGATTACGGGATCGACGACGAGGTGGCCGGGGCGGCGAGCGTGACGTTCGAGCTGCTCGGCGACGGCGCACAACTGTGGGCCTCCGAGCTCGTGACCCCGGCGAGTGGACGCCAGCGGGTGGCCCAGGACCTCACCGGCGTCGGGCAGCTGACCCTGCGGGTCGGCGACGGCGGCAACGGCGTGGGCCAGGACCACGCGGACTGGGCCGGCGCCCACCTCGCCTGCGACGTGCCGGATTCCGGTGGCGGTGATTCCGGCGGCGGCACGGATGCCGACGCGGACGGTGGCACTGACGGTGGCACCGACGTCGATGGTGGCGCCGACGCGGGCGCCGAGGTCGACGGTGGCGCGGACGCGGGTGCCGACGTCGATGGTGGTGCGGACCAGAGCGGTGACGCCGACGCTGGTGCCGACGTCGATGGTGGCGCCGATGCCGGCGCCGACGCCGATGGTGGTACTGACGTCGACGGTGGTGCGGACCAGAGCGGTGACACCGACGCGGGCGCCGAGGTCGATGGTGGTTCGGACGCGAATGGCGCCGGCGTCGACTCCGACGGCGGCTCGCATGGTGTCGACGGCTCGGCGGAGTCTGCAGCTGACGGTACCGACGCTGCCGACGATGCCGACGCCGGCGCCGGCGCCGAGAGTGCGGCCGGCACCGCAGCTGCCGACGGCCCGGGCGACACGGGCGGCGTCACGAATTCCGGCAGCTCGGTCGATGACCGTGCCGGCGGGACCGACACCATGCCCGAGACCGGGGCCTCCGGGACCACGACGATCCTGGTCGCCATGGCGCTTCTCACGGCCGCCGGTGTCGTGCTGACTCGCCGAACCAGGATGGAGTGACTGCTCGCCACGCCGGCCTCGGCGATCAACTGAGCGGACGCGGCATTCTGTCGCGGTCGAGCGCCCCGACCTCGACAGAATGCCGCATCCGCGGCGGGTGTCCTGCCCGCACGACGATGGCCGGCCTGCCATCATGACCCTGTGAACGATGTCAGCATCTGGGCGGCGTCGCTCCTTGCCGCCCACGTGCTCATCATCCTGTTCACCGCGTTCTCCATCTCGGCCAACCGCAAGCCGTCCTCGGCGCTCGCCTGGTTGCTCGTGGTCATCTTCGTGCCGCTGCTCGGCGTGGTGGCCTACCTGCTCATCGGCACCGCGAAGCTGCCGCAGGATCGCCGCGACAAGCAGCGGTTCATCACCGAGCTGATCATGGCCCGCACGCCGGGTGACCTCGGTGCCGCCGCGCGCAGCACCACCTGGCCCGACTGGTTCGGCACGCTCGTCACCCTGAACCGCACCCTCGGCGCGCTGCCGATGCTGCCGAACAACCACGCCGAGCTCCTCACGGACTACGAGGGCATGATCGCCCGCATGGTCGACGACATCGACCGGGCCGAGAAGTACGTACACGTCGAGTTCTTCATCCTCGTGTGCGACGAGACCACGGCCCCGTTCTTCGACGCCCTCGCCCGGGCCCGGGAGCGCGGTGTCACGGTGCGGGTGCTGACCGATCACCTCTCCCAGCTGACCTACCCGTTCCGCCGGCGCACCGCCGAGCGGCTGGCGCGAATGGGCGCCGAATACCACGCGATGCTCCCGATCAGCCCGATCCGAAGCGGCCGCCGGCTCGATCTGCGAAACCACCGCAAGCTCGTGGTGATCGACGGACTCATCGGCCACACCGGGTCGATGAACCTCATCGCCGACCACTATCACAAGCGCACCGCGCTGCGCCGCGGCCTGCACTGGCGCGAGCTCATGATGCGCCTGCAGGGCCCGGTCGTGCGCGAGCTCGACGCCGTGTTCGCCACCGACTGGTACAGCGAGACCGACGAGCTGCTCCCGCTCGACTACACCGAACTACCCGAGACCGGCCCGGGCGCACTCGATGCCCAGGTGCTCCCGAGCGGGCCGAGCTTCGAGGCCGACAACAACCTCAAGCTCTTCGCGGCCGCGCTGCACAACGCCCGCCGCCGGGTGAGCGTGACCAGCCCCTACTTCGTGCCGGACCAGAGCGTGCTCGACGCGATGGTCACGGCCGCCCACCGGGGCCTGGAGGTGGAGCTCTTCGTGGCCGCCTCGAGTGACCAGTTCATGGTCTATCACGCCCAACGCTCCTATTACGAGGAACTCCTGCGCGCGGGAGTGCGGATCTTCCTGTACCACGCGCCCACGGTGCTGCACGCGAAGCACATCAGCCTCGACGACGAGGTGGCGATCATCGGCACGAGCAACATGGACGAACGCTCCCTCAGCCTCCACATGGAGCTCATGGTCATGTTCTCGGGGGAGTCGATCGTGGCCGACCTGCGGGCGGTCGAGGACGACTACCGCGCTCGCAGCCGGGAGCTCCACCTCGAGGAGTGGCTCGCCCGGCCCTACCGCGAACAATGGCTCGACAACGTCATGCGGCTCACGTCGGCCCTCATGTGAGCGACCGGTTGCCGGGGCCGGCCGGAGGCGAGCGGCCTACGCGGGCCGGGCTGCGTCGTCCCCACTCATGAGCACGCGCTGGGTGGGCAGCGCCTCGGGATTGTGCTCGCGCAGCCACGTGGCCAGACCCTCCCGGACGTCGCAGCGCAGCACCCAGTCGTCGTCGGTGTTCGCGCTGCTCACGGTGGCGCGCACGGTGAGCCGGTCGGTGGCGGAGTCGGTCACGCGCACCCCGCGGGAGCGCCCGTCCCACAGGCCGCTCGCGTCGACGAGCCGGTCGAACTCGGCGCGGAAGCCGGCCAGGTCCACCCGCCAGTCGAGGGAGAAGTAGATGAGCCCGGTGAGCGACTCGTCGTCGCGGCTCCAGTTGATGAACGGGGTCGTGGTGAAGAACGTCGAGGGCAGCACCTTGTGCTGGCCGGTCCAGATGTTCACGACCACGTAGGTCAGGGTGATGTCCTCGACCGTCGCCCACGTTCCGTCGACCTCGACGATGTCGCCGATGCGGATGGCGTCGGTGAAGGCGAGCTGGATGCCCGCGAACAGGTTCCCGAGCGAGCTCTGCGCGGCGATGCCCAGAACCACCGACAGCAGCCCGGCCGAGGCGAGGATCGTCGTCCCGATCTGTTCGACGCCGGGGAACGTGAGCAGCACGAGCGCGGCGCCGACGACCACGAACGCCGCGTTGACGATCCGGCGGATGAGCTGCATCTGGGTCTGGGCGCGGCGGGCGGCGCGCGCGTCGCCGGCCATGCGGGCCACCACCCGGTACTGGGCGTGGGCGAGCCAGACGAGCACGAACACCGCCACGAGCCAGACGGCGCAGACGATGATCGCGATGAGCAGCACGTGCATGCCGATGTCGCGGAGGGTCGAGGGATCGGTCAGTCCGCCGAAACCGATCCGCAGCGCGGTGGTGAGCAGCAGGCCGGCGACCGGCCGGCGAATGCGCCGCCATGCCCGGTCGATGGCCACGGTGCGCCGCCCGATCCGCCGCAGCACGAGGTTGACCACGAGGAGCAGGACGAGCGCCGCCACGACCGAGGAGGCGAGCACGATGATCCAGTTGAGGGTCGGTCCGAGATCCATGCCCCTGGTCTAACACACGAGGCCGCCGGGCGCCGAACTGTGAACGCCCCCACATAACGGACCGCGATGACGCCTGGATCACGGCGGAAACCCGGTCGGCACGGCATGATCGTATGAAGGAGGATGCCATGCAGCTCGATGCCCAGACCGAGGATCCGCGCGTGAGTTACGACGAGCGACGTTCCCGGTGTCCGGTCTCCCGCGACTCCGCCGGGTCGTGGACGCTCTATCGTCATGACGACGTGCGCTCGGCCGCCCTCGACGACGTCGCCTTCTCGAGCGCCACCTCGCGCTTCCTGCAGGTGCCCAACGGGATGGACGGCGCCGAACACGACCTCTTCCGGGCGCTGACCGACCGGTACTTCGAGCCCCGCCGGCTCGCCGCGCTCGAGCCCGTGCTCGCCGACGTTGCCGAGGACATCGTGGCCGCGACCCTCGGGGCACCGACGCAGCCCGAGGCGGCCGCCGACGCCGTGGAGCTCGGGGCGCGATTCGCGGTGCGGTCCGCCTGCGACTGGCTCGGCTGGCCCCGCACGCACGAGCGCGAGCTGCTCGACTGGGTCGCGGCGAACCGGGAGGCGAGCCGGTCCGGCGACCTGACCGCCACCTCCGCCGTGGCCACCTGGTACACGAACATCATCCGCTCCCAGACCGACGAGCGCCGGGCGCTGGGGGAGCGGGCTCCCGCGGACGTGACGACCGAACTCCTGGGCGACGACTTCCTCGGCCGGGCGCTCACCGACGAGGAGATCACCTCGATCCTGCGCAACTGGACCGGCGGCGACCTCTCGAGCATGGCGCTGTGCATCGGGGTCGTGCTGGCATACCTGGCCGATCATCCACAGCTGCAGGCGCGGATGCGGGCCGGCGTGAACGAGGTGGAGTTCAACGCGATCCTCGACGAGATCCTGCGCATCGACAATCCGTTCACCTCGAACCGGCGGGTGACCACGCGCGAGGTGGCCCTCGGCGACGAACGGATCCCCGCCGGGGACCGGGTGGTGCTCAACTGGACCGCAGCGAACCGGGACCCGGAGGCCTTCGGCGACCCGGACGCGTTCAGCCCCTATCTCAACGCCCCGAAGAACCTCGTGTACGGCATCGGGAGGCACGTGTGCCCCGGCCGGGCGCTGGCCACGATGCAGTTGCGGCTGCTGACCGAGGCGGTGCTCTACCGCACGTCCGAGATCCTGCCGGATCCGGACCGCGACCGGGAGCGGGAGCAGCCGCCGGCCGGTGGATACGCGCGGGTGCCGATCGTGCTGCGCCGGGAGGCCTGAGCCCGCGGGCCCGCGGGGGAGGAACGACCGCCGCGGTGATCGAACGGTCCCACCGGCCGTCGTTGCAGCGCCGCCGTTGCAGCGCCGCCGGGTTCAGCGGACGATGACGGCGCCGGTCTCGAGCCCGCTCGGCGTCTCCCGCCGGGCCGGCCCGACCTGCTCCCAGCCGCCGCCCGCACGTTCCCACCGCAGGGAGCTCACCTGCACGGACTCGACGCCGGTCTCCGCGGCGGTGGCGACGGCCCACTGGCCCAGGGCCCACGCCGCCCGCTCGGAGCCGGCCTCGAGCCGGATCTCGCCCCCGAGGGCCGAGGAGATCACGGCATCGGGCTGGTCCCGGTCGAGGAGGGCCGTGAACCGCGGATGCTCGTCCCCGGCGGCCGGGGTGCGGTCC
Source organism: Pseudactinotalea sp. HY160 (assembly GCF_009372055.1). Classification (NCBI taxonomy): domain Bacteria; kingdom Bacillati; phylum Actinomycetota; class Actinomycetes; order Micrococcales; family Cellulomonadaceae; genus Pseudactinotalea; species Pseudactinotalea sp. HY160. Next base: position 438,150 of record NZ_WHMT01000001.1, read on the forward strand.
TCCGGCAGGTGGCACGACAGCGCGCGCGGGCTCGCGCCGGTCAGCGCATCCGTCAGCGCGGCCGCGAGCGGCTCGTGCTGGGCGTACAGATCCGGGAAGGCCGAGCGCTGGACCGCCTGCGCGGCCTCGGTCAGCGGCACCTCGAGGTAGTCCGGCACCTCGACGAGCCGGTCGTAGAAGAGGCCGGCGGCGTAGCGCGGATCCTGCACCTGTTCGGGCGATCCCCAGCCCTGGGAGGGGCGCTGCTGGAACAGCCCGAGGGAGTCCCGGTCGCCGTGGTCGAGGTTGCGCAGCGAGGACTCCTGCATCGCCGTGGCCACCGCGATGGTCAGGGCGCGCTCCGGGAGGTCGCGGCCCGCGCCCACGGCCACGATGAGGGCCGCCGAGCCGGCCTGTTCCGCCGAGAGGGCGAACGTGCGGTCGCCGTCGTCGACCCGGCACCCCGCCCCGGCCGGTGCCGGACGTTCGAGCGCATCGAGCACCATGACCACGGTGAAGACCGCTCCGATGAGCAGGAGGATGAGCAGGACGGTGAGGATGAGCGCGCCGCCGCGGGGGCGCTCCCCGGACTGCCGGTTCATTCGTTGCCGGGCGTCGAGGGACGCTCGTCGCGTTCGAAGGCCTCGACCACGCCGGTGGTCGAATTGCGGCGGAACAGCAGCCGCTCCTCGCCGGAGAGGTCGCGTGCGGCGACGATCCGCGGATGCGGGTGGGCCGCCGTGCGCAGGGTGACCTTTGTTCCCGCGGTCACGTACAGCCCGGCCTCGACCACGCAGTCGCCGCCGAGGGAGATGCCCACGCCGGCGTTCGCGCCCAGGAGGCACCGCCGTCCGATCGTGACGAGCTGCGCCGCTCCCTCCTCGGCGCCGATGATCGAGGCGCTCCCGCCGATCTCGGTGTCGCGGTCGACGGTCACCCCGTAGTTCACGCGGCCCTGGATGTGCGCGGCGCCGATCGAACCGGCGTTGTAGTCGACGAAGCCCTCCGCCCGCACCACCGTGCCCGGTGCGAGGTGCGCGCCGAGGCGTACCCGGTCCGCCACCTCGATGCGCACGTCCGAGGGCGCCACGAAGTCGGTCATCCGCGGGAACCGGGCGACCCCGAACACCACCGGCGCGACTCCCTTGCCCGCGATCCGCAGCCGCAGGCGCGTGTCCTCGAAGTCGGCGAGCTCGCACGCCCCCACGGAGGTCCACACGTTGACGGGAAGGACCTCCTCGAGCCCGCCCAGCTCCGCTTCGCCCGGCGCGATGTCGCGGTGGGAGAGCAGGTGGAGGCGCAGGTAGGCATCGGCCGTGTCCGCGGGGGGCGCGGCGAGATCGATCTGCGTGTGGACGACGCCCAGGTGCGTTCGGCGTGCGGGATCCGTCGTGCGCAGCGATGCGAGGTCGGCGGGCACCCCGTAGGGTCCGGCGAGCCGGGCCGGCATCCGGCCCAGGCCCAGCTCCGGATACCAGACCTCGAGCGTCGTGCCCCGGGCGGAGACGGTGGCCAGCCCGACCCCCCAGGCGGGGCGCACGGCGGGCCGCACCGCCGGGCGCACCGCTGGATGGACGGCGCGGTCCGACGTGGGGTCCACGGCGGAGGCTGTCGTGGGCTCCGCGGTGGGGCGGGAGGCGGACGGGTTCATGGCACCAGGGTACGCGGGATGCGATCGGCCGGGCCTCTCCCGCGGCGCCGACCGGGGAAGATCATGCGCCCGGGCGACCGGATTATTTCCCCGCAGGGGCCGGTCGAGGGGTGGCGACCGGCGCACTGGGTGCGCTGTCGGAGGGGCGGCCCACGAAGAAGAGGGCGAGCACCCCGGCGAGCGCCACGCCGATGGCGGGCAGAAGCAACGTGTCGGCCATCGCGGAGGAGAAGCCCGCAAGCGCCTCCGGCGGCAGGTCGGCCGCGGCCGCGGAGCCGCCCTGACTCAGTTCGTCGGCGCTCGGGCCGAGGTAGTGCACCAGCCGGGACTGCAGCACCACGGCGATGGCCGCGCTCCCGAGCACGGCCCCGACCTGCCGGGTCGTGTTGTACACCCCGGATCCGGCCCCGGCGCTGGTCATGGGCAGGTTCCGGGTGGCCGTGACCGACAGCGGCGACCAGAGGAAGGCGTTCGCCACCCCGAACAGGGTCATGGCGAGCACGATGTGCCAGATCGGGGTCGTCGGGGAGAGCGCGAACGTGAACCAGCAGAGCACCGCCGCGGCCGAGAACAGTCCCATCGGGGCGAGCACGCGCGGCGCCATCCTGTCGACGAGGTGGCCGGCGAGGGGGGCGAGGGCGGTCTGCAGGAGCGCCATCGGCGCGAGCAGCAGCCCGGCCTCGGTGGGGCTCAGGCCCCGCACCGACTGGGCGTACATCATGATCGGGAAGTTGACCACGGTGATGGACACGCCCACGAACGCGATCGCGCCGTTGCCGAGGGAGAAGTTGCGGTCCTTGAACAGGTTGAGCGGCACGAGCGGGTCGGTGCGAATCCGCCGCTGCCACAGCACGAACGCCACCATGACCGCCACGCCGACCGCGATGAGCGCCGGCACCGAGATCGGCCCGGCGATCGTGCCCCAGTCGTAGGTCTCGCCCTCCTGGATCCCGAATACGAGGCAGAACATCCCCACGGCCGACAGCGCCACTCCCACCCCGTCGAAATGGTGGGAGTGGATCGGCAGCCGCGGCACGAACAGGTAGGCGAGCACGAGCCCGATCAGGCCGACGGGCACGTTGACGAAGAAGATCCACTCCCAGCCGCCGGCGTCGATGAGCAGCCCGCCGGCGAGGGGGCCCACGAGCATCGCCACGCCCGCGGTCGCCCCCCACAGCGACATCGCCTGCCCGCGCCGGTGCGGCGGGAACGTGCGGGTGATCACGGCCATCGTCTGCGGGGTGAGCATGGAGGCGCCGAGCCCCTGCACCACCCGGGCCACGATGAGCCACGTGATGTCGCCGGTGAGGCCGCACCACAGCGAGGAGAGCGTGAACACCGTCAGCCCGGTGAGGTAGAGCCGCCGCGGACCGAACCGATCGCCGAGCCGCCCGGTGATGAGCAGCGGAACGGCGTAGGCGAGCAGGTACCCGGAGTTGACCCAGATCACCTGCGAGACGTCCGCCTCGAGATCGTGCATGAGCGTGGGCAGCGCGACGGAGACGATCGTCGTGTCGACCAGGATCATGAAGAAGCCGATGACCATGGCCCACAGGGCCGCCCAGGCCGCCCGGCTCGTCTCCGTGGGAGGGGCCGTCATGCGCTCAGCCCGGCACGCTCGGGGGAGGCGGCGAACAGGTCTGCGCCGTTCAGGGGAGCGATCGGCCACACGACGCTCGCCGAGGCGGCATCGCCGGTGACGAGCACGTGGTGCGGGAAGCTCGGGATCCGCAGCCGCGCCCGGTAGGTGCCGTCCGACCAGCCGCCCTGGGCCAGCACGCGCACCGCGGTGCCGGCGTACGGCCCGGCGGGCGCCCTCAGGACGGTCTCGCCCCAGGAATGCGTGGGGACGACGAGCGCGAGTTCCGTACCGGCGTACCGCAGCCGCAGCGGCTCGCCGGGGGCCGGAAGCGACACCGCGTCGAATCCGGCGACGGGCACGTCGGTCGCGTCCGGCGGGGGAGCGGAGGGTGCTGCCGGCGGCGCGCCGGCGACCGGGACCGCGGCCGGGGGAGCGAGCGGGTGCCACGCGGGCAGCCCGGCCGGGGCGGTGCCCGCCGCAGGCAGCAGCGGGAGCGAGCGATCGGCGAGGAACGCGGCGAGTGAGGCGTCCTCGGGGGCCGGCTCGCGGCCCACGCCGGGGAGCAGGTGGGTGAGGATGAGCTCGCCGAGGCCGTGCATGTCGGTGGAGATCGACGTGATCGCGACCACGAGTTCGGCGGCGGGGAGCACGACGGCGAACTGGCCGAACGCGCCGTCGGCGCGGAAGCCGGCATCGAGGATCCAGAAGGAGTAGCCGTAGCCGCGGGTCCACGCGCCCCGGGTCCAGGCCTCCGGCAGCGGCGCGAACGGGGTGGTCGCGCGGTCGAGGAAGCCGCCCGGCAGGAGCCGGGTGCCGTCCTCGGTGCACCCGTCGCGCAGCCAGAACCGGCCGAGGGTGAGCAGATCGCCGGTGCGCACGTGGGCGCCCGACCAGCCCTGGTCGATGCCGGTCGCGTCGGTGAACCAGCCGGGTTCGGGCAGGCCGAGGGGGCCGAGCACGCGCTCGTGGGCGACTCGTCGCAGCGGCGCCCCGGTCACGTGCGTGACCATCCGCGACAGCAGGTTCGTGGCCACCTGGTTGTACGCGAACACGGTCCCCGGCGGGCGCTGCGGCGGGGTGGCGAGCATGAGGTCGAGGAGCGGGGCGGGCAGCGGCCCCGGCCCGGCCCAGGCGCGGTTCCAGGCGTCGGCGGTGTGGCCCGTCGCCATCGCCAGACAGTGTTCGATCGTGACGTCGTGCCAGGCCGGAGCCGGCGTGATGCCGGGGGCGGGCAGGTGGTCGAGGATCGGGTCGTCCAGCGAGATCGAGGCACCGCCGTCCTGGTGCAGCAGGGCGCCGACCGTCATGGCGGTGATCGTCTTGGACACCGAGTACACGAGCTGGGGCCGATCGAGGGAGTACGGCGCCCACTGAGCCTGGGCCACCGTCGTGCCGCGGTGGGAGATCGCGAGGGTGTGCAGCTCGGCGACCTGCTCGGCCGCCTCGACGAAGGCGCGGATCGCCGCCGGGTCGATCCCTGCGGCCCCGCCCGCAGGCAGTGCGGTGCTCACTCCGAGCCGGCGTCGTCGATCTGGCAGATGATCCCGCCGGCCGAGATCGACTGCCCGGGGCCGGCGGTCAGGCCGTGGATCCGGCCGGCTCGGTGGGCGAAGAGCGGCTGCTCCATCTTCATCGCCTCGAGGACGACGACCAGGTCGCCCTCCGCCACGACGTCGCCGTCGGTCACGGCCACCTTGACGATCGTGCCCTGCATCGGGCAGGCGAGCGCGTTGCCGCTCACCTTGGTGGCGGTCCGGTGGCCGGAGCGGCGCGTGGGCTTGCGAGGGCCGTTGCGTTTGGCGGAGCCCAGGCCCAGGCCCGCCGGCAGCACGACCTCGAGGCGCTTGCCGCCGACCTCGACCACGACGCGTTCGACGGCCTCCTCGGGTTCCGGTGCCTCGACCGGGGTCGCCACGGGGGCGTCCTCGGGGCGGGTGAAGCCGTCGATGAACTCGGATTCGATCCAGGTGGTGTACACGCCGAAGTCGCCGGACTCGGCGGTGAAGGCGGGGTGGGAGACCATCGCCCGGTGGAAGGGGACGACGGTGGGCAGGCCCACGATCGCCGTCTCGTCGAGCGCGCGGCGGGCGCGCTGGAGGGCCTCGGCGCGGGTGGCGCCGGTGACGACGAGCTTGGCGATCATCGAGTCGAAGGCACCGGAGATCGTGTCGCCGGCGCGCACGCCCGAATCGACCCGTACCCCCGGACCCGAGGGCCAGTCGAGGGTGGTCAGGGTGCCGGGCGCGGGCAGGAACCCGGCGTAGGGATCCTCCCCGTTGATGCGGAACTCGAAGGAGTGGCCGCGCAGCGGCACCTCGGTGTAGCCGAGGGGCTCACCGGCGGCGATCCGGAACTGCTCGCGCACGAGGTCGATGCCGGAGACCTCCTCGGTCACGGTGTGTTCCACCTGCAGGCGGGTGTTCACCTCGAGGAAGGAGATCGTGCCGTCGGTGCCCACGAGGAACTCGCACGTGCCCGCTCCCCGGTAGCCCGCCTCGGTGAGGATGGCGATCGAGGCGGTGCGCAGCTGCTCGTTCTGCTCCTCGCTCAGGAACGGCGCCGGCGCCTCCTCGACGAGCTTCTGATGGCGCCGCTGCAGGGAGCAGTCGCGGGTGGAGACGACCACGACGGTGCCGTGATCGTCGGCGAGGCACTGGGTCTCCACGTGCCGGGGCCGGTCGAGGAAGCGCTCGACGAAGCACTCGCCGCGGCCGAACGAGGCGGTGGCCTCGCGGACCGCCGACTCGAAGAGATCGGGGATCTCCTCGGCGGTGTGGGCGACCTTGAGGCCGCGACCGCCGCCGCCGAAGGCCGCCTTGATCGCGATGGGCAGGCCGTGCTCGGCCGCGAAGTCGAGCACCTCCTGCGGGCTTTCGACCGGGTCCGGGGTGCCGGCGACGAGCGGGGCGCCGGCACGCTGGGCGATGTGACGGGCGGAGACCTTGTCTCCGAGGGCGTCGATCGCCGCCGGCGGGGGGCCGATCCAGACGAGGCCGGCATCGATGACGGCGCGGGCGAAGTCCGCGTTCTCGGCGAGGAAGCCGTAGCCGGGGTGCACCGAGTCGGCACCGGAGCGCCGGGCGACGTCGAGGAGCTTGGCGATGTCCAGGTACGTCTCGGCGGCGCGCGCCCCGCCGAGGGCATAGGCCTCATCGGTCAGGGTGGCATGGAGGGCGGTGCGATCGGGATCGGCGTACACGCCCACGGAGGTGAGGCCGGCGTCGCGGCAGGCCCGCGCGATCCGGACGGCGATCTCGCCGCGGTTCGCGATCAGTACCTTGCGGAGGGGGCGAGGCCCGGACGCCGTGGATGTCATGCACACTCCTCGTTGTTGCCACACCGGCACGGCCGGGCGAATGGAACGCCGGCCCGGGCCACGCTAGTACGGGCGGTCGGTTCGCCCCAACTATGCCCGCCCGTGCCGACGAAGTCTGTAGGTGAAAGCAAGTCGGCCAGGCAAAACTTGTGGAGACCTCACAAAGTAGGGGGCCGGGCCGACCGTGGCCTGGACCACAGCTAGTGTAGACCGGACAAAACACGCGGGGGCCCAGACAGCCGGCGACTCGCCGGGCCCGTTCCGGATCAGGGGTCGGTCGGATCAGGCCGGGGAGGCGTCGCTGCGGCGGGTCCAGAAGCCGACGTGGGCCGCGGCCGCCTCGTCCTCCAGCAGCGGGCCGAGCACCTCGATCCGGCGCTGGCCGTGGGCGATGACCTCGCGGCACGGCAGCGCGAACGTCGGATTCTGCGGATCGTCCCCGGTGAGCTCGAGCAGTCGGGTCTCGGAGAGCGCGTAGACGATCCGGCCGATGCCGCACCAATAGATCGCGCCCGTGCACATCGCGCACGGTTCGGCGCTGGTGTAGAGCGTCGCCCCGGCGAGCTCCGCGGGGCCCAGGTGGGCCACGGAATCCGCGGCGGCGGTGAGCTCGGCGTGCTGGGTGGGGTCTCCGCCCGGCGGCATGGAGTTGTTCCCCCTGCGGGAGACGACGCGGCCATCGCGGTCGGCGACGAGCGCCGCGAACGGATGGCGCCCGCGGCCCCGGGCGTCCTGGGACAGCGCGATCGCTTCGCGAAGCAGCGCCAGGTCGATGTCGCTGGGACGGGTGTCGGTCACGGGTTCTCTCAGTTCTCTCAGTTCTCTCGGGTCACTCGGGTCACTCGGTGCTCGCGATGCGCACGGTGGCGGGGCGTCCCGCATCCGGTCAGGCGCCCGTCCGGTGGGCCCAGAGCGAGGTCCAGCCGATGCCGAGGCCGGCGAGGAGGGTGCGCAGCAGCGGCAGGCTCAGCCCGACGACGCCGTGATGGTCGCCGCGCACCCCCGAGACGAATGCTCCGCCGAGCCCGTCGAGGGTGAAGGCGCCGGCGACGCGCAGCGGTTCTCCCGTGGCGATATAGGCGTCGATCTCCGCGTCGGTCACCTCGGCGAAGTCCACCTCGGTGTGGCTGACACCCGCGGCCTCCCGGCCGTCGGCGGTGAGGAGCACGTGACCGGTGTGCAGCACGCCGCTCCGGCCGCGCATCCGCTGCCAGCGTTCCCTGGCGACCTCGGCCCGGTGGGGCTTGCCGAGCCCCTCGCCGTCGAATTCGAGGAGGGAGTCGCAGCCGAGGACGACCTGGGCCGCCGGAGCCCCCGGATCGGTGGCGACCGAGCGCGCCTTCGCCTCGGCGAGGACGGCCACGGATTCGGCGACCGTCAGGGGGCCCCGCTCGGCCCGGGCGTCGGCGAGGGCGGCGTCCTCGTCGACGTGGGAGACCCGGATGAGCGGCTCGACACCGGCTGCTCGGAGGGTGGCGGCGCGGGCCGGGGACGCGGAGGCGAGAAGAAGCGAAGTCATCGCGGGCAAGACTAGCCGCCCGCCGGGCGCGGCGACGAGGCTGCTGCCCGCCCCGGAGCCGCCCCGGACCCGCGCCGGCCCGCGACACGGCTGCGGCCGCGACGTTATGGGAATGAGACCGGGCCGGGATCACCGAACGACGGAGGGCGGCGGTATCGTCGAAAACGCGGCACTGGGGCCCACTCGGCGCCGTCCACGAAACTGAGCGAATTCGTACGAAGGAGTCGTGAGATGGTGAACGGACGAGGGAGATGGCTGTCGGCGGCCGCCGGGATCGCAGCGGCGAGCCTGGTGATGGCCGGTTGTGGCGGGGGCGACGGGGGCGGGTCCGGAGGCGAGACCGCCGGCGGGGAGACGACCGGCGGGGAGTCGACCGAGGCGGTCGACCTCTCCGGTCAGACGCTCAGCGTCGTCGCGGCCTGGACGGGTGAGGAGCAGAAGAACTTCGAGGCCGTGCTCTCGAAATTCGAGGACGACACCGGTGCAACGGTGAACTACACGAGCTTCGGCGACAACGGGCCCACCTATATCCAGGGCCAGATCGAGGGTGGGAATCCCCCGAATATCGCGGTCGTCGGGCAGCCCGCACTCATGGAATCGCTCGCGTCCAATGGCGACATCAAGCCGGTGGGCGACGACGTGAAGAGCGCGGTCGAGGCGAACTACGCGCAGTCGTGGATCGACCTCGGCACGGTCGACGGGGAGCTGTACGGCGTCTGGTTCAAGGCGGCCAACAAGTCGACGGTCTGGTACAACAAGGACATCTACGACGATGCCGGCGCGACGGTCCCGAAGGACTGGGACGGCTTCATGGATCAGCTCGGGCTCATCGAGGACTTCGGCTACGCGGGCCTGTCGGTCGGGGCGGACGTCGGCTGGCCGCTGACGGACTGGTTCGAGAACATCTACCTGCGCACCGCCGGAGCGGAGAAGTACGATCAGCTGACCAAGCACGAGATCCCGTGGACCGACCCGTCGGTCAAGGACGCGCTCACGGTCCTCGGCGGGCTGTGGAGCAGTGACCTCCTCCTCGAGGGCGGCGCCCAACGCAGCTTCCCGGACTCGGTCACGGCGGTCTTCGGCGCCGACCCCAAGGCCGGCACGGTCTACGAGGGCGACTTCGTGGCCGGGAACATCACCGCCGACGGCAACTCGACCGTCGGGAAGAACGCGCTCTTCTACCCGTTCCCCTCCATCAACGGCTCCGCGCCGGCGGTCGTGGGCGGCGGCGACGTGGCGATCCACTTCACCGACGACGACGCGACGAGCGCCCTCATGGCCTATCTCGCCTCACCGGAGTCCGCCGAGGTCTGGGTTCCACAGGGCGGCCTCACCTCACCGAACAACAAGGTCGACACCTCGCTCTACCCCGACGAGGTGGCCAAGCAGATCGCCGAACAGCTCACGAGCGCCGAGACGTTCCGGTTCGACATGTCGGACCAGACCCCGAGCGCGTTCGGCGGCACCCCCGGTCAGGGATTCTGGCAGGAGATGATCACCTTCTACGAGCACCCCGACGACATCCAGGGCACGATGGAGCGTCTCGAGAGCGCCGCCGCGTCGGCGTACTGACCGGTCCGGGTCCGTCATGACCGCCCTCGTCGACGCTCCGCCGGACTCCTCCCCCCGGCCACCCGCCCGGGGGAGGGGCCGTGGGCGCCGGCTCGCCGTCGTCGCCTCCTTCCTCGCCCCCGCGCTCGTCGTGCTCGGCGCGCTGGTCGTGTACCCGATCGTCTACACGCTCATCCAGTCGTTCTACGGAACGGGCGGGGGGTTCGTGGGCTGGGACAACTACGTCACCATGTTCACGAACGACAGCACGTTCACCGCGATCCGAAACAACATCATCTGGGTGATCGTCGCGCCCGCGTCCTGCACGATTCTCGGGCTCATCTTCGCCGTTCTCCTGGAGAAGCTCAGCTGGAAGGCGGCGTTCCGACTCATCATCTTCATGCCGATGGCGATCTCGATGCTCGCGGCCGGGGTGATCTTCCGGGGCATGTTCCAGGAGAACCCGAACCAGGGAGTGGTCAACGCGGTCATCGTCGGCGTGCACGACGCCGTGACCGACGAGTCGAACTATCCGGGGGCGCAGCCACGCGAGGACGTCGGGATCGGCTCCGACCGCGGCGTCATCGCCTCCGACGCCGAGATCGCGACCGGGCAGCAGCAGAACTTCCCGCTCGTGGCCATCCGGCCGAACAGCGTGCCCGATGCCGCCGTCCAGGCGGCACAGCCGCCGCCCGCCGGGCCGTCGGAGGTCACCGGAACCGTCTTCCTCGACGTCATCCGCGGCGGTGGCGGAACCGACGGCCGGATCGAGCCGGGCAAGCTCGGCCTGCCCGGGGTCCACGTCGATGCCGTGAACGCGGATGGGACGGTCGCCGGCTCGGCGAAGACCGGGCCCGACGGCACCTTCGTGCTCAGCGGCCTCGATCCCGGATCCTCCTATCGGATCGCGCTGCCGGCCTCGAACTTCAGCGAGGGCTTCGACGGCGTGTCATGGCTGAGTTCTACCTTCATCACCGCGGTGATCATCCTGTCGTATATCTGGATCTGGGCCGGGTTCGCGATGGTGATGATCTCATCGGGGCTCTCCGCGATCGATCGGTCGCTCCAGGAGGCCTCCCGCATCGACGGGGCGAACGAGTGGCAGGTGTTCACGAAGATCACGGCCCCGCTGCTCTCGCCCGTGCTCATCGTCGTCTTCATCACGCTCGTGATCAACGTGCTCAAGATCTTCGACCTCGTCTACGTGATCCCGCCCGGGGCTTCGAAACCCGCGGCCAACGTCATCGCCGTGGAGATGTGGACCGTCTCCTTCGGCGGCGGCAACGACATGGGCCTCGGATCCGCCCTGTCGATCCTGCTGCTCGTGCTCGTGCTGCCGTCGATGATCATCAACATCCGGCGCTTCAAAGAGGAGCGGACCCGATGAGCGCCGCCGAGCTCACCATCGTCCGCGGTCGGCCCAGCGCCGGCCAGCGGATCACGCGGATCCTCTCCTCGAGCGTCGTCAACGTGGTGCTCCTGCTCGTCGCGCTCTTCTGGCTCATCCCCTCGGTGGGGCTGTTCCTCACGTCGCTGCGCTCCGGCGCGGACAGCGCCTCCTCCGGCTGGTGGAACGTCTTCACCAAGCCCGCGCAGCTGACGATCGAGAACTATTCGAACCTGCTGAGCAACTCCACGATCACCGGATCCTTCCTCAACACGATCATGATCGCCGTGCCGGCGACGGTGCTCGTCGTGCTCATCGGCTCGATCGCCGGCTATGCGTTCGCCTGGATGCAGTTCTGGGGGCGGGACTGGCTGCTCATCGCCGTCATCGTGCTGCTCGCGGTTCCCGTGCAGGTGGCGCTCATCCCGCTCGCCCGGCTCTTCGGCACCCTGGGAATCTTCGGCAGCGTGGTCGGCGTCGTGCTCTTCCACACGGGCTTCGGGCTCCCGTTCGCGATCTTCCTGCTGCGGAACTTCTTCACCCAGGTGCCCTCCGAGCTGCTCGAGGCGGCCCGGATCGACGGGGCCGGCGAGTGGCGGATCTTCTTCCGGATCGTGCTCCCGCTCGGGCTGCCGGCGATCGCCTCGCTCGCGATCTTCCAATTCCTGTGGACCTGGAACGACATGCTCGTGGCCCTCATCTTCACCGACTCCAGTTCGATGCCGATCACGGTGGCGATCCAGACGCAGTTGCGCCAGTTCGGGGCGAATATCGACGTGCTCTCCTCGGGTGCGTTCCTCTCGATGATCGTCCCGCTCATCGTGTTCTTCGCCTTCCAGCGGTACTTCGTGCAGGCGCTCCTCGCCGGCTCCCAGAAGTAGCGGACCGGTTCGGGTCAGCGGCCGGGCCGGCGAGCCGGGCCGCCGGGAGCGAATCCCGCGAGCAGCTCGCGCAGCTCCGGCCACGCCCGCGCGAAGCCGGGGTGCAGCGGCCGGGCGGCGACGTCGTCCACAGGCACCCACGCCAACTCGAGGCTCTCCGGATCGGCGATGACCGGGGTGAACGGAGCGAGGACCTCGGCGAGCACGGTCGTATAGCGCCAGTAGCCGGCGTCGAAGAGATGCGTGGCACGCACGCGCAGGGCCGATTCGGGCACCCCCGCCTCCTCACGGGCCTCGCGCACCGCCCCCGCGGCGGGCGCCTCGTTCGCGTGCAGTGCCCCGCCCGGAAGCCCCCACGTTCCGCCGTGGTGGCTCCACAGCGCGCGATGCTGCAGCAGCACGCCGCGCCGCGGGTCCCAGGCGAGCAGGCCGGCCGCGCCGTAGCGGCCCCAGAACCGGCCGCGCGGCCCGTCGATCCACGCATCACCCGGATTCGGTGGGCCGAGCGGGCCCCGCGCCTCCTCGTTCATGGGCATGATCCCCATCGTCGCAGGTGTGCCCGCGTGCGTCGTGGGCGGGCCGCATCGCCCAGGAGGAGGTCACGTCGATCACCAGGACGATGCGCCGACCGAACCGCCGCGTGCGGAGATGCTCGCGCCCTTGATGTTGTCCCAGACCTTGTGGGCGCCGGCCACGATGTTCTCGGCGGAGACCCTCGGGTCGTCGCCGTCGATGTCCTGGAGCCCGAGGTGGTAGGCGGCCAGCCAGTCGTCGCCCCAGCGGTTGTTGCTGAGCCGCTGCAGCGTGGCGGGCCCGCCGGCGAGGTAGGCGGCCAGTGGGTCGGGCGTCGCGGACCTGATCGAGGGGCCGGTGGCCGGCGGCGGGGCCGACCAGAGCCGGAGCGTGAAGATGCAGTCGAGGATGCCCGCCCCGAGGCTGCCGTTCATGGTCACGACCTTCGGTATTCCGACGTCCTCGAGCGGCCGGTCCGCCACCCAGCCGCGCACGGTGGCGTTCGCGCCGGCACCGAGGAGATTGGCGCTGTCGATTCGCAGCGGGCCCCGGTGATCGGCATAGACATCGGTCAGGGTGACGTTGAGGACTCCCGGTTCGGCCCCGCCGCCGACGTGGCGCACCTGGGCGGTCAGCCATGTGTCCGTCATCGCGTCACGTTGGGTGACGTAGGCGGATCGGAGGCTCGCCTGGAGCGCGTCGTAGATCCCCTGCGCCGCGACCCAGCGTTCCGGAGCCGGGGCATTCGCCAGCCGCTCGAGCATCTGTTCGCCTTGCGCGATCGAGACCTCGTTGAGCGTCGCCATCTGCCCGCGCCCGAACTGGGCCAGTGGCGTCGCCTGCGGCAGTCGGCCGCGCACGCTGCTGCTCACGTACGACGTCACTGTGGACTTGCCCGCGTCGACCGTCGCGGTGACGAACTCCTGGGCGAGCCGTCCCGCGGCACCGACGACCTCTGCGGGAACCGTGCCGGTGGCCTCTCCCTGGATCGCTCCGGCGAGCACGGCTGCCCGGATCGTGCCACCGAGGCGGTTGATGATCGCCGTACCGATCCCACCGAGGGCGAGTCCGAGTGCGGTCTCCAGTGCGCCGACGATCAGGCTCTCGGCGAGGGAGGGGGGATCGGTGCTCGCCGCGCCACCCGAGCCGATGAAGTCGGTGACTGCCTGCTGCTGGCGGGCGACCACGCCGCCGGTCGTGTCCCACAGGCCTTTGACCGCCTGGGCCGCCAGCGCGTAGTCGCCGTTGTAGCGGACGTCGAGCTCGGTGCGCGGTGCGGCGGCCGCGGGTGCGGCGGGGGCCGTGGGGGTGGCGGTCGGTGCCTGCGCGGTGTCCTGCCGTTGTACGAGCCGGGTGACACCGCCGTTCCCGATGGCGTGCTGGAGGCTGAGGAGGTCTCGGGGCTGGGGGCCGGGCGTGGCGACGGGGGAGATGACGGGCGTTCGCGGCCTGGTCGCCGCGACGGGTGTTCTTCCCGCGTCGGCCCGGGCCGCCTGCGGGGGCGCGAATCGACTCATGTGTCATCTCCGTCCGGAGCGAACGATCGCGCTGTCGCGCGGATCGAGGATGACAGTGTGCGCCCGCCGTGCCCATCGGGGAATGGTCGCGAGGGCAAGCATCGTGCCCGTTGGTGCACATGTGCTCGCGGCGGGCCGGCACGGCTCGTGTCCGATGCGGAGCGAGCGCCGGGTCGACCGTCGAGGCTCGACGGGAACGGGGAGAGCTCCGGCGCGGATCCTCTGGTCGTCTCGCGCGGGAACTGTTACGTTTCCCGAGCGGGAATGGCCCCGTGCCCGCCCGGTGGCACATCGGGTGGCTGGACACGATGAGGTGGACACGATGAGAGATCGAACGAGAGCGACGAGCGTCCTCGGGCGGGTGACCGCGACCTGTGCGACGCTCGCGCTCGCGGCGGGTGGGGCGATCCTGGTGGCGGCGCCGGCATCAGCGGGTGCGGGCGGCGGTGAGGTTCCGTGCCCGACGGCGACGCGGCCACCCTCGACCAATACGTGGTTCGACAAGGCCGGTGAATACCGGGGTACGCGCCTCCTCTCGAGCACGGCCGGCCCCCGCGGGGGCATAACGGTCTGGCGGGAGAACGTCTACGAGACGTTCGGCGACGACTTCTACCAGCGCGAGTCCTGGACCATCAACAGGACCGGCGAACCGGAGCGGACCGACTGTCAACGACAAGAGCACCCGAAGCCCGAGCCTCGTGGGGGCGGCGGCAGCGGCAGCGGCTACCACTCCTATGGCGGAGGAGTGCACATGATCGCCACAACGACCTGGGTCAAGTGGAAGGTCTCGGTCGGCTCCGAACAGTAGGCCGCCCACGTCGTTCCGGGCGGAGAGACAACGGGTCCCGGTCGACCTCCCCGTGAGGAGGGTCGACCGGGACCCGTTGTGTGGTGCCGGGACTCAGCTCATGCGGCGCCGCCGGCCGATGAGGAGCGCTCCGGCCGCGGCCAGGAGGAGACCCGCGACGATCGCCGCCCCGACCTGGAGGCCCGTGTCCGGCATCGACCCGGAGTCACCGCCGGCATCGCCGCCCGTGCCGCCGGAACCCGTGTCGCCGGAGGCGGCGGCGTCACTGTCGGCGTCGCTACCGGAGACAGATGCGCCGGCATCCGCGCCACCGGAGCTGTCGGAGCTGTCGCCCGAGCCGTTCGCGCCGGCGTCGGCCCCGTCGGAGCCGGCATCGGAGCCCGTGTTCGAGCCGTCCGAGCCGCTGTCGGACCCGCCGACCGAACCGTCCGAACCATCCGAGCCGCCATCGGAACCGTCCGAACCGTCCGAACCGCCGTCCGAACCGCCGTCCGAGCCGCCGTCGGACCCGCCGTCGGACCCGTCGGAGCCATCGGACCCGTCCGAACCGCAGTCCGGGCCGGGGACGTCGTCGGGCCGCTCGCCGGGCGTGAAGCCCTCGAGCGTCGTCGACGGGGTGCCGTAGACCCGCATCTCGGCGGCCGCGGCGAAGGGAAGCCCGTTGAGCGCGCTCGTCGCGGTGAACCGCACGTAGGACGCGGTCACCTCGTCGAAGTCGATCTCCTGCATGCCCTTCTCGTCGATGTCGGTGAACGCTCCGGAGGCGACGTCGGTCCAGTTCTGGCCGTCGTCGGAGACCGCGATCTTGTACGCCGCGACCTTGCCGTTGTTCCCGCCGTCCTGACGGTTCTGGTAGCCGAAGCCGTCGATCGTCGCCTCACCGCCGAGGTCGAGGGTGAGCCAGTGCGGGTAGTCGTCCGTGGAGGGGTTGTAGCGGGTGTGCCAGATGGTCGAGGAGTTCCCGTCGAGCACGAACTCGGCCGGCCCCTCGCTGCCCGCTCCGGACTGTTCGGAGTCCGCGGTCGCCGTCATCGAGGCGGGGGAGAGCATCGACCGGCTCGACACCGTCGCCTTGACCTCCGCGCTCGCGGTCTTGGTCGCGCACTCGTTGAAGTAGGTGCCGGTCGCCTGCAGCCGGACGGTCGTGCCGGCGGCCTCCGCGGGGGCGGTGATGAGCCACGTCGTGGACACGGTCTCGCCCGGCGCGACGGTCTCGAACAGGTTGCCGTCGGGGTCGGCCACCTCGACGGTCCAGCCCTCCGGGACCTGCGCCAGGCCGAGGGCCACATTGTCTGCGGCGGTCTGCTCGCTGTTCGTGAACGAGGTCGTGTACGGGCTCGGCACGCCGGGGCTGAGCGCGGCGGCGGGGGCGGTGATGCCGGCGCACGCGGCACCGCCGGTCGCCTCGCCGAGGTCGGTCACGGTGAAGTCGTCGAGCACGAAGTCCGCGCCGGTGGCACCGGTCAGCTTGCGCAGCCCGACCCACGTGTCGCCGCAGCCCGCGATGATGTCACGCGAATACCTGGTCGTCTCCAGGGCCGGTGCCATGGTCTCGCTGGTCACCTCGACGTTGCTCAGCTCGCCGCCCGCGATCTGGTCGGCACCGGTGATCCAGGCCCACACGCCGTCGATATTGGTCTGGTAGTCGAAGGAGACGTTGTACTTGTGGCCCTCGACGAACGGCACGGTCGCCGGGATCGTGCGGTAGACGAGGCCGGTGTTCTCCTCGTGCGCCTTGAGCGAGTTGTCGCCGTCGAGCACGTCGTCCACGGCCAGACCGTCGAGCGTGCCCGAGTTGTACGGGCGGTTCTCGTTCTTCCACGCCTTCTGGCTGTAGGGCTCGTGCAGGTGGCTGATCGACGTGCGCGGGTCGGTCGAGCCGCCGGCATCGCCCTTGACGAAGGGGCCCCAGCCGGGCTGGTTGCCCTCGAAGTCGTTCGATGCGATGAGCGTGCCGTCCGCGACGCCGGTGTCGGCGGTCGTCGGCGTCCACGTCTCGGTCGAGGCCATGACCCGGACGTCGTCGAGCGTGACGTCGGGCGTTCCGGCGGCCGCCGAGATCGAGACGGTCACGGTGCCGGAGGCGGGTGCGATGAACGAGACCCGGGCGCGCTGGGAGTAGGAGCCGGTCTTGGCGTCGGCCGCGACCCAGTTCCGTGCGGGCGTCAGGTCGAAGCGTGTGGACGGCGCGGTGTCGGCATCCGTGCCGCTCACCTCGAGCGTCACGGGGCGTCGCTCGCCTGCCTCGATCTCCACGTTGGCGCTGAGCGTGTACTGGCCACCGGACTCGAGGCCGGTCACCTCCTGGGAGATGCCCGAGGCGTCCGTGCCGAGCCGCAGCACGTTGTCGCCCTTGTCGTTGCGCAGGATCTGCGGGTCGCCGGTGGCGTTCCAGTCGGCGGTGTCGCCGGAGTTGAAGCCCGGGTCCACGAGCCCGGAGTGCTCGCCGTAAGAGGCGCCGGCGTGCGGGGCGCTCTCGCCGGTCGGGGCGAGCACGTACGGAACGCCCGCCTCCCCGGTCAGGGTGACCTGGCCGCCGTCCGCACGCACGTCCGCGACCTTGGCCCGACCCTGGTCGGTCAGCTCGTAGAGGGCATAGCCGCCGTTCGGGTCGAACTGGTCGGTCAGGTCGAACGTGGTCGCGCCGGAGGAGTCGGCGTTGTAGTAGTACATCTTGTCGGCGTCGGCCGGGGAGGTCGTGCCGTTCGAGGCGGTGTCGCCCCACGGCAGCAGGTAGGCCCCGCCCTCGGCCACGCGCGCGCCGTCCATGTGGATCGTGCGGACGCCGCCGCTCACGCTCACCTCGATGGTCGCCTCGCCGTCGCTCAGCGTGGCTCCGGTGCCGAATTCCCACTCCTGGATGGGGAAGTGCTGGAGGAACTTCGTGGGCAGGTTGTCGACCCAGATGTTGTCGTAGAACGTGTTCCAGTCGTTGTGGCCGGTCCAGCCCTCGAAGTCCTTGATCTGGGTGAAGCCGAGCACTGGGTCGGGGTTCCACACGTCGCGCTGGCCGTTGGCGATGAAGCGGATGATATTGGAGTTGATGCCCTTGTTCGTGGCGCCGCCGTAGCCGCGGTCGGTGGCCCAGTGCGACCAGAGTGAGGTGCCCTCGAAGCTGTAGGCCCACTCGCTGGCCACCTCGAGGCCCATGCCGTACAGCTGCTCGGCGAGCCCGTCGGCGAGCCAGCCACTCGAGTAGTAGGCGTCGATGTACACGCCGGCCAGGCCGGGCGCCTCGTCGGCGAGCTGGGCGAAGCGGTCGAGGATGTGGCCCTCGCCCAGGTCCCAGCGCTGGTCGATGAAATAGGCCTGGTTGAGCCAGTTCCAGTTGGGCCCGCCGCCCTGGACGAGCCGGTCGGAGAAGTTCTCTGCCTGCGGGTAGGCCTCGGTGGCGTTCACGTGCACGGCGACGTCGGTGTTGAATCCCGCACCCGCCTCGATGAGGGTGTTGAAGTCGGCCAGGCCGCCGGCGCGGGTGTTGTAGTTGCCGCCGTAGTCGGGGTGGGCCGAGTCGTGGCCCTCGTCGCCGTAGCCCTTCTCGAGGATCCACTGGCCGAGGTTGTCGGTGCTCATCGAGACGCGCTTGACGTTGTCGAGGGTCTTGAGGAACGGGTTCGTGGCCTGGGAGGCGAAGTTGAACGGGATGTGCTGGACCACGCGCTCGGGCACGCGCTCGGCGCCGAGCGGGGCGCTCATGTGCTCGCGGAAGGCGATGGCGCCGTCCTGCCAGTCGACCTCGCCGCTGCCGTTCTCATCGCCTGCGAGCACGACGGTCGCCTTGGGCAGCGCGTAGACGTCCACGCGGGGATCGGTCGCGCCGCGGGGGGCGTAGGTCCAGTTGCCGACCGAGAGCTCGGCCCGGCGGGCGCCGTCGCCGGCGTCGACGATCTGCGAGAGCAGTCGGTCATTCCAGTGACGGTTGGTGGAGTCGTCCGTGCCGTTCGTGAGGAGGCCGGCTGAGATCCCGGCGTTGCTCACGAAGGCGTACGGGGTGCCGACCGGGGAGGAGTCGAGAGGGGTATGGGCGGCGATCTCGATGAACTGGTCGGCGGTCGTGGTCGAGTCGGTGTCGATCCCCGTGCGGGCGAGATGGGCCCCGGTCTCACCGGAGTCGACCGAGACAAGGGAGTGGTTCGGGATCGAGATCTCGTCGACCCTGGCTGCGTCGGCGCCGGTGAGCTCGGTCATCTCGAAGACGACGGTGTCCTCGTCGGTCACCGTGATCGTCGAGGTGATCGTCAGGTCGCCGAACCCGGGTATCTGCGAGACGTAGGTGGCGGTGTCGCCCTCGATGGTGCCCGTGGTCTGGGCGGCGTAGTCCCTGCCACCCTCCTCGTTCTTCGGGGCGTCCGTCGCCCGGATGTTGAACGTGTCGAGCTGGGTGGCCTGGCCGCCGATGGTGGCGCCGTCGAGATCGTAGGAGACGACCTGCGGGAAGTCGTCGTCCACCGCGACGTCGAGGCCCGCGCCGTTGCCGATGGTCACCGGGGTCGCGGGCGTACCGGGCTCGACGCCGTCACCCCCGTCACCTCCGTCACCGCCGTCGCCGCCGCCGTCACCGAGATCGTCGGTCGTGTAGACGACGAGTTCGGAGGCCGAGGCGTTGCCGCTGCCGTTGACGGAGCTGATCACCTCGAACTTGACGTATCGAGCGGTGACGGGCGCGTCGAAGACGACGTGCTGGATCTGCTCGTCGTTCGTCGGTTGAGCGAACGTGGCGGTGCCCACGGCCGTTCCCCAGTCGCCGTCGGCGGCCGTGGCGACGGCCGCATCGTCGGTCGCGTACACGGCGACGTCCTTGGCCGGGCCGTTGCCCTGCTCCTTGACCGAGTACCCGAGGCCGGTGAGGACGTGGCTCGCGCCGATGTCGAAGACGAGCCAGTGCGGCATCGGCAGGACCTCGGGGCTGAACTCGCTCCCCCACTGGGTGGAGTAGTCGCCGTCGAAGGCGGCCGCGGCGGTGCCGTCGAGCGAGGGCGGCGCCGGGTACGGGTCGGCCTCGGAGTCGAAGCTCAGGAGGCTGTAGCCCGAGTTCGGGATGGCCTCCCCGGCGGGGTCCGCGGCGTACGCGGGCAGCGCGAACGCGAGCGGGCTGAGGAGGAAGCCGAACCCGGCCACGATGGCGGCGGAGCGGCGGCTGCGGAGTGAGAGGGGCATCTTTGACCTGGCTGCTTCGTTGAGGCTGATGGTGAACAACTCGTTCACAATAACTCACAGGTCATGGGGGCACAAGTGATCGAAATTTGAAAGAAATATTCAGTTCCGCTCATGGGGCGGGTGGTGGACGGAAGTTCCGAGAGGCCTCACCGTAGGTCGGCGAGCCACACCAGCCGCCCGGTGTCGGCGGCCTCGTAGAGCCCCCGAAGGAGTCGGGTGACCGCCAGGCCCTCGGTCGCGTCCACGAGCGGGGCCCGACCGGTGTGGATCGCATCGATCACGTCGTGCCAGTAGGCGACGTGGCCGGCCAGCCCGATGGCGCCCGGGTCGGCCGCCCCGCTCGCCGGAGCCGGGGCGGCATCCGGGGCCGGCACGCCCGGGATCTCCCACGCGTGCACATCGCCCTGTCCGAGCGTGAGCATGCCGAGCGAGGTGTGCACGGTGACCGTCGCGGGGAAGCCGGGCGGGGTCGCGGTCGAGGTGGAGAGGAGGCCGAGGGCGCCCGAGGCGAACCGGGCGGTCGCGACCATCGTGTCCTCGGCGGCGATCGGCAGCGCGAGCGTCGCGGTCTGCGCGGTCACGGATTCGACCGGCCCGCAGAGCCATTGCAGCAGGTCGACGTTGTGCACGCCCTGGTTCACGAGGGAGCCGCCCCCGCCGGAGCGCTCCGATCGCCATGGGGCGGCGTCGAAGTATGCCTGGTCGCGATACCAGTGCACGTGGGTGGTGGCCAGGCGGATCTCGCCGAGTTCGCCCCGGGCAAGGAGGTCGTGCACGCGCCGGTAGACGGGTTCGAAGCGCCGCTGGGAGACCATCGTGACGATGCCCGGGCCCTCGGCCTGCAGGTCTGCGAGGGTCTCGGCCTCCGCCACGTCGAGCGTCATCGGCTTCTCCACCACGACGTGCCGGCCCGAACGGGCGACCGTGATCGCGGCGGGCCCGTGCAGGGCCGACGGTGAGCAGAGCACGACGATGTCGACCTCGCCGCGTTCGACGAGCTGGGCGTGGTCGAGCCACCGTGCCCGCGGCCAGCCGCAGTCGGCGCCGCTGCCCTCCCTCCCGCCGCTGTAGGCGGTGACCGCGACGTCCTCGATCTCGCGGAGGGCGCGGGCGTGGGTCGCTCCGATCGTGCCCATGCCGACGATCCCGACGGTGAGATCAACTGACATGGCGGCGTCCTTCGTGGAGGGTGGGCCGGCGGGCGCGGAGCGTGGACCGAGCTGCGGCGTCTGTCGTGGGAGGGTGGTCGGTGGTGCCGGTCCTGTTCGAGGCCCGACTCACCACGGGCCGACCTGAGCCAGGGACTTTGTCATGTGTTCGACTATGGCGGTCACATCGCAGTGGGCGTGACGACACTCGGTGACGGTGACCGGTGCCTCGCCGATTCGCGGGTACTCGCTCTCGTTACGCCGACGTCGCATCGTGCGAAACGGCCGGACGATATGCCGCACGTTCGGTCCCAGCTGCGCCTCGATCGACTCCTGTACGGCCAGATGGCCGCCGCCGGTCGTCGGCCGGAGTCCTTGCCTCGCCAGTACCGCCGTCATTGCTTTGCGGGCGGCATCGTAGGTGAGCGTGAATGCCGAGGGAGGATGGTGATCGATGAGTGGCGCGGCGGCGCTCAGGTGGCCTGCCGCCTGGTCGATGAGCAGGTCGGCGTGCTCGGGCGAGGGGTCGACACGTTCCAGCTCTCGACGGTGGATCATGTCCGTGATCTCGGCCTCGCCTTGGGGCCAATGCCCCGGAGGTGGACGGTCAATCATCGGGCTCTCCGAGTAGGTGGACGACCGGGCGGCTCAAGATTGTAGTCTTGAAGGAGCCCGTGTCGCAGTCCCAATCGTCGGCGGCAACGAGGCGATGATTGACTTCGCGTCGTAGGATCCGTTCGGCCTTCTCAATGGCGTCGCCGAGAGCCGGTCGGTCCGGGCTGCCGACGATGAGGACGTCCAGGTCGTTGGGCACGTGTCCGGGCTGCTGCTGGTATCGGGCCGCCCATGATCCATAGATGAGGGCACGGTCGATGCCGGACAGGTCGCCGAGGAGGTCTCGGAGGACTCCGATCGGGCCGAAGGTGAGCATCAACAGCTCGGCCAGTGGTCGGTAGACCGGGTTGTCGGTCGCAGCCGTGACGACCCGCTGGTTCCCGCGTCGGCGAGATCTGACCAGGCCCGACTCCAGGAGCCGGTCCACCTCACGCATGACGGTCGGAGTGGAGGTTCCGACGGCGGCGGCGATCTCGGTCAGGCTCTGCTCGACGTCGGGATGGAGCATGATCCACGTGATGATCTCCCCCTGGGCTCGGCTCCGAAGTAGGGGCAGCAGCACCGGACTCGGATGTTTCATGAAAGCGAGCCTAACATCGCTTTCATGAAATATGCAGGTTGGTCGAGCCCGCCGGGAGAGGTGAGCTCCGTCGTTCATGCGCCGTGCGGTCCGTCACCGGCGGCGCCTGCGCTCCGTGAGCGCCCGGGCGGACATCTGGACGGCGACGAGCGCGAGATAACCGGCGAAGAGCAGGTTTCCGACGAACGGGTCGATGCGCGTGGCCAGCCAGGCGCCCAGGGCGGTCGTGGTGCAGGCCGCGACACCCACGAAGGCGGCCGCGCGCAGGTCGACGTTGCGGCGGCGAAGATTGCCCAGCAGCCCCGAGGCGGCAGTCGGGATCATCACGAGCAGCGAGGTGCCGCGGGCGACGAGGTCGCTCATGCCGAAGGCGAACATGAGCGCCGGAACGATGATCACCCCGCCACCCACCCCGATGAGCCCGGAGACGACGCCGGTGAGGAGCCCGAGGCCGCCGAGGCCCAGGCCGCTGCCCCAGCCCAGGTCGAATCCCGACCCGCGTGTGGGGACCACGAGGAAGAGCCCGACGATCACCACCACGAGGAAGGCCACGAAGCCCCACCGCAGTGCCTGCTGGGAGATCCGGGGCAACAGCGCGGTGCCGACCTGTGCGCCGATCGCGGCGCCGACGGCGAGCACGAGGGCCGGCAGCCACGCCACCGCGTCCGTGACCGCGTAGGAGATCACCCCGATGCTCGCCGCGGGCACGATCGCCGCGAGCGAGGTCCCGGCGCCGAGCCGCTGGTCGAAGCCGAGCCACAGCACGAGCAGCGGCAGGATCACGGTGCCGCCGCCGACCCCGAACAGGCCCGAGAACAGTCCGGCGACCAGGCCGATGACGATCAACGGGAGGGGGGAGCGATCTCGGACACGGACGTCGTCCGACCTGCTCACCTGTGACTCCCGTCTGCCGTGTCGCTACGGCATTCTTCCATGAACACGGGCCGCCACCGCGCCACGGTACTCATCGCCCGCCCCCGATGCGGCCGAACGGATCCCGCGGGACTAAACTCGACGACCGGTACCGGCCGGACGCGCGAGCCGGCCCGGGAGCGGCGCGGCCGGCGGCGACACCGAGGCGAGGAGGAGCAGGGCGTGACCGAGCGGACGCTGTGGTCGAAGGAGTTCCTCGTC
Organism: Pseudactinotalea sp. HY160; assembly: GCF_009372055.1. Classification (NCBI taxonomy): domain Bacteria; kingdom Bacillati; phylum Actinomycetota; class Actinomycetes; order Micrococcales; family Cellulomonadaceae; genus Pseudactinotalea; species Pseudactinotalea sp. HY160. The sequence continues at coordinate 461,488 of NZ_WHMT01000001.1, forward strand.
GCGATCGCGGTCAACCTGTTCATGTCGAGCGTGTTCTACCTGCTGCTCACCTCGATGGCGGGCTACGCCGTGGCGGAGTTCCAGGCGTCCGAATCCCTCGCCGGGCTGGCGGCCTCCGGCTTCATCATCGGCTCGGTCGTGGGCCGACTGCTCTCCGGCAAATACCTCGACTTCGTGGGCCGGCGGCGCCTGCTCGTGCTCACGATGATCGCCTATGTGCTCGCCTGCCTCGCCTACATCCCGGTGACCGACCTGGGCGTGCTCATCGCGGTGCGGCTCGTGCACGGGCTCGCGTTCGGCGCCGGCAACACGGCACTGGTCGCCTCGGTGCAGGCGGTCATCCCACCCGGGAAGCGCGCCGAGGGCAACGGCTACTTCGCCACCGCCACGACCCTGTCGACCGCCGTCGGCCCCTTCCTGGCCGTGTGGCTCGGCGAGAACTACGGCTTCACCAGCGTGTTCCTGGTCGCGACCGCCTGCGCCGGGGCCACCCTCGTGGCCGCGTGCTTCTTCACCGTGCCCGAGCGGGAGCCGAGCCCGGAGGAGCGCCGTCTCAAGTGGTCGATGCGGCTCTCCTCGTTCATCGACCGCGGCGGGCTGCGCCTCGGCCTGGTCATGCTGCTCGCCGGGCTCGCGTTCGCCTCCGTGCTCAGCTTCATCGCCGTGCACACCGCGGACCTCGGAATCCCCGCCGCCTCGAGCGTGTTCTTCGTGTCCTACGCCGTGGCCTCGTTGTTCGCGCGGCTGTTCGCGGGGCGGATCCAGGACCGCCTCGGCGACAACATCGTGGCGATCCCGGTGTTCGGCTGCTTCGCGGCCGGCATGGTGCTCGTGGGCCTGGCCACCACGACGGCGCTCATCGCGGCCGCCGGCGTGCTCATCGGGCTCGGCTTCGGGTGCCTGCTGCCCACGATGCAGGCGATCCTCGTCGACCAGGTGCCGCCGCCGCGCGTGGGCGTGGCCACCTCGACGTTCTTCCTCCTGCTCGACACCGGCTCCGGCGTGGGCCCGGTGCTGCTCGGCCTCGTCGGCGGGGCCACGGGATTCGCCACGATGTTCGTGCTCTCCTCCGGGCTCGTGGTGCTCGCCGCGATCGCCTACCTGGGCTTCCACGGGTTCGCCTCGGGCGGTCGCCCGGCCCGCGCCTGAACTCGCGCTGAGTCTGCCTGAGCCGGGTCCGAGTCGGGCCTGCGCCGGAGCCTATGGACGACGCCGCTCGCCTCCCGCCGGCCCGTGCTCGGGTCGCTCGGGGTGCTCGGGTGCGATCGAATCGCCGGGTGGCTCCGGGCGCTCCGTGGGCTCCGCGGGCCTCCGGTGGGCGGGCGGCGCGGCGCCGCGGTGGGAGACGGGCCGGGCGTCCGGCGCGGCGCCGGGATCCGCGTGCGCCCCGCCTGGATGGGGGGAGCCCGGTGCGGGGCGCCCGCCGACGCTCGTGGTGAGCGGCTTCTCCTCGAGGAAGCAGGCGACCACGAGGCCGAGCACGAGGAGCGGCACGAGGTAGAAGTAGAGCGGGATGAGGGCCTCGGCGTAGGAGACCACGACGGCGTGGGCGATCGGTTCCGGTAGCTGGGCGAGCTGGTCGGGGGTGAGGCTTCCGCCCTGCTCCCCGGCCTGGTTCAGGTGGGCCGCCGCGTCCGGCGGCAGGTTGAGCGCGAGCCGATCGCCGAGGCGGGAGACGAACAGGGATCCGATGAGCGCGGTGCCCACGGACGCGCCGATCTGGCGGAAGAAGTTCACCCCGGCCGTGGCCGCGCCGACCTCCGGACGGGAGACGGCGTTCTGAACCACGAGGACCAGGGTGGGCATGATGAACCCGATGCCCAACCCGAGCACGACCATGAAGACGCTCGACTGAAGACGCGAGGTGCCGGCGTCCATGCGCGAGAGCAGGAACATTCCCACGGCGGCGACGCTCGTGCCGAGGATGGGGAAGACCTTGTAGCGCCCGGTGCGGGTGATGAGCTGGCCGGTGGTCACGGCGGCCGCCATGAGGCCGCCCATGAGCGGCAGCATGAGCAGCCCGGAGGTGGTGGCGCTCGCGCCGAGCGAGAGTTGCAGGTACGTGGGCAGGTAGCTCACGGCGCCGAACATCGCCACGCCGAGCAGGAACGCGAGCACCACGTTGACGCGGAACACGCCGTTGCGGAACAGTCGCAGCGGCAGGATCGGCTCGGCGGCGCGGCTCTCCACCCACAGCCACAGCGGCGTGAGCGCGAGCACCCCGATGCCGAGTGCGACGATCTGCGGCGAGGTCCACTCGTACCGTCGCCCGCCCCAGGTGAGCAGCAGCACGAGGCAGGCGACGGCGCCCGCCATGAGCACCATGCCGCTGTAGTCGACCCGGCGCCGGCGCTGGGGGCGCGGCAGGTAGAGGGAGAGCGAGGTGACGACGAGGGCCGCGATGCCGATGGGAACGTTGATGTAGAAGATCCACCGCCAGCTCGCGTGCTCGGTCAGGTAGCCGCCCAGGAGCGGGCCGAGCACCGTGGCCACCCCGATCATCGGGCCCATGATCGACATGTACTTGCCGCGCTCGCGGGCGGAGACGATCTCGGCCATGATCGTCTGGGCGCCGATCATGAGGCCGCCGGCCCCGATGCCCTGGACCGCCCGGCACGCGATGAGCATCCCCATGTCCTGGGACAGGCCCGCGACGACCGAGCCCGCGAGGAAGATGACGATCGCGACGTGGAACGCGTTGCGCCGGCCGATGAGGTCGCCGACCCGGCCGTAGATGGGCATCGCGATGGTCTGGCCGAGCAGATAGATCGTGATGATCCACGAGATCTGCTCGAGGCCGTTGAGATCGGCCGCGATCGTGGGCAGCGCGGTGGCGACGATCGTCTGATCCAGGGCGGCCATGAGGATGCCGAGGATGAGGCCGACGAAGATGACGATGAGCTTGCGGCGGGGCAGCGGGCCGGGTGCTCCGGCCGCCGGCGGCCCGGTCCGGGCCGTGTCTGTCTTGCCTGTCGTGTTCGTCGTGTTCGTCGAGCCGGCTGAGTGCGGGGTGAGCGCGGTGCGCGTGGCCACGGGGTCGACCTCCCGGGGGAGAGAGCTGTGTTCGGGGTGGTCCTCGAATTCGAAGGATCGGTGTTGCGACGGCGGCTGCTCGGTTGCCGCGGGGGCGGCGGCGGGCCGGTTGCGGGGCGACCGGTCAGGGGATCGTGCCGCCGAGGCGGGTGCGCAGGATCGTGAAGGACTCCTCGACGAGATCGTCGAGGCGTGCGTCGCCGGTGATCCAGCGACGCAGGGAGACGCGCAGGACGCTGCCGGCGAGGGCGCCGAGGAGCTGCGGGGTCGGATCGGAGGCCGGGTCGAGGTGCATGCGCTCGGCGAGGGCCGCCGCGATGGCCGCCTCGAGCGCCGCGGCCTGCCCGAGCTGACGTGCCAGGAGCGAGGGGTGGGCGTGGATGAGCCGCTGCCGGGCGAGGGTGCGGTCCCGGTGCACGTGGGCCCCCCGGAGCACCTCGCTCTGGGCGAGGGCGTGTCGCAGGGACTCGAGGGGAGGCTCGCCCTCGGGACGGGCGAGGATCGCCGCATGCAACTCGGCGGCCACGGCGTCGGTGTGATCGATGAGCGCGTCCTCCTTGCTCGCGAAGTAGTTGAAGAACGTGCGCGGGGAGACGTCGGCCGCCTCGGCGATCTCGTCGACCGTCACGTTCTCGAGCCCCCGTTCGAGGGCGAGCTCCATCGCGGCGTGGCGCAACGACCGGCGGGTGTCCTGCTTCTTGCGTTCGCGCAGCCCCTCGGGCGGGGCCGTCGTGATCGATTCCGACATGCTTACAGCCTATGCATCATTGCAGTCGCCGCACAGACGCTCCCGCGGTCCGATCGACGACCGAGCGAGGTCGGCCCAGCTGTGTTCCGCCCGGATCCGCCGGCCTCTCCATCGAAAGGTTGAGTCCAGGATCGACCGCTTCGGTCAGGGAACCGATCCGCGATCCTGGTGGGCTGGAACCATGCTCACTCAACGACTCTCCCGCGCGCTCACCTCGCGGCGCGGCTCCCGGGTATCCCTGGGGATCGCGCTCGTGCTCATCGTCCTGATCTTCGGGGCCTTCTCCTCCGCCGCCGCCCCGGCGGGCAACGAGTCCGCCCCGGCGGACTCGGAATCGGCCCGGGTCGATCAGCTGCTCACGCGGTTCCCCGACGCCGACCTCGGCACCGTGCTCGTCGTGGCCGAGCGGACCGACGGCTCCGCCCTCACCGCCGGCGACGAGGACGCCCTGTCGGCGCTGAGCACCGAGCTCGCCGACACCGCACCCAGCGCGCGCGTCGCCGACTCCGTGCGCGACCCGATGGTCAGCGACGACGGCCGGGCGGCCGTGATCACGACCGCCCTCGAGGTCGGGCAGACGAACACCGAGACCTCGGACGTCGTCGACGACCTGCGCTCCCGCGTCGAGGCCGCACTCGCCGACACCGGCCTGCGCGCCTACGTGACCGGCGGGCCCGCCTTCGGGGCCGATATCGCCGGGGCGTTCGACGGCGCGGACATCACCCTGCTCGCCGTGACGATCCTCATCGTGGCGGCGCTGCTCATCGTCACCTACCGCTCCCCGGTGCTCTGGCTCATCCCGCTCGTGGTCGTGGCGATCGCCGACCGGGCCGCGAGCATCCTGACGAACGTCGCCGGTGCGGCGTTCGATCTGCAGTTCGACGCCGGCATCATCTCCGTGCTCGTGTTCGGGGCCGGCACGAACTACGCCCTGCTGCTCATCTCCCGCTACCGCGAGGAGCTGCACACCCACGACGACCACCGGGCGGCCCTCGCTGCGGCCTGGCGCCACACCGCGCCGGCGATCCTCGCCTCGAACGTCACCGTCATCCTCTCCCTGTCGACCCTCGCGCTCGCCGTCATCCCCGGCACCCGCGGCCTCGGGATCGCCGCGGCGGTCGGGCTGCTCGTGGCGCTCGCGGCCGTGCTGCTCGTGCTCCCGCCCGTGCTGGCCATGTGCGGCCGGCGCGTCTTCTGGCCCGTCGTGCCCACCTCCGGCACCACCCCTCGCATCGGCCGGGTCTGGCATGCGGTGGCGGAGCGCGTGTCCAAGCGCCCCGCGGCCGCGCTCGTCGGCGGCCTCGCCGTCCTCGGGATCATGGCCACCGGCCTGTTCGGCACCTCGGTCGGCCTGACCCAGATCGAGAAGTTCCGCGTCGCCTCCGATTCGGCCACCGGGCTCGAGGTGCTCGGGAACCACTTCGACGCCGGCAACGCCCAGCCGATCCTCGTCGTGGCCGACACCGATCACGCCGATGCCGTGCTGACGGCCGCGCAGGACACCGGCGGCGTGCTCCGCGCCCGGATCGGGGAGGAGTCCACCGACGGCACGCTCACCCAGATCGTGGTCACCGGCGAGGCGGGCCCCGGGGAGCCGGCGAGCCTCGAGCTCGTGCGGGACCTGCGCGCGAGCGTCGGAGCGATCGACGGCGCGGGCGCCCTCGTGGGTGGGCAGATCGCCACGGACGTGGACGCCCGGGCCGGCAATCAGTCGGACCTGCTCCTCATCGCCCCGCTCATCCTGGCCGTCAGCTTCCTCGTGCTCATCGTGCTCCTGCGCTCCCTCGTCGCCCCGTTCCTGCTGCTGGCGATCAACATCGCCAGCGCCACGGCGGCGATCGGCGCGGGTGCCTGGCTCAGCCGGGTCCTGCTCGACCAGCACGCGCTCGACCTGCAGGTGCCGCTGCTGAGCTTCCTGTTCCTCGTCGCCCTCGGTATCGACTACACGATCTTCCTCGTGCATCGAGCCCGCCTGGAGGCCCGCACGAAGGGCACGAAGGAGGGCATCGTCGCGGCGGTCACCGGGACGGGCGCCGTGATCACCAGCGCCGGCCTCGTGCTCGCGGGGGTCTTCGCCGCACTCGGGGTGCTTCCGCTCGTCACGCTCGGACAGCTCGGCCTCATCGTCGGCCTGGGCGTCGTGATCGACACCGTGCTCGTGCGTACGATCGTCGTGCCGGCCACGTTCACCCTCCTGGGGGACCGGATGTGGTGGCCCGGCCGGAATCCGGCCGAGACCGACCCGACGACCGACGACACCCAGCCGGAGACGACCCATGTGGACCACCCCGCCCGTGTCTGAAGCGTCCGCATGGTTCCGACGGCCGGTGCGGCCGGGGCGAGCCCGGCCCGCCGGGCCGCCCGGGGTCAGACGATGCGACGCCTCACCACGGTTGGGAGCCGGACGCGATCAGACCCGCGATCTGCGTGATGTCGTTCGTTTCGCCGGCCGCGACACGCATCACCAGCTCATAGGCCTCGTCGTTGCTCAGGGCGAGGCGACTGCCGTTGAGACCGAGGAACGCGATCGTAGCGCCCAGAGCCAGCCGCTTGTTTCCATCCACCAACGCGTGATTGCGAGCCAGCGAATGGAGCAGTGCAGCGGCCTTCTCCGCCAGCGTGGGGTAGGCGTCGATTTCGCCGAAGGTGGCCTGTGATCGTGCTGATGCTGCGTGCAGGAGCCCATGGTCGCGGACCTGCACCTCGTCTCCCAGGACCCGTGCGGCCACGTGGAGCAACTCGGTCCGGGTCAGGTAGATCACTGACCGAGCCGGTCCAGGGCCTCGGTGTAACGCGGCAGTTCCTGATCGAGAACCTGGTCGAGCAATTCGGCTCGGCTGCGGCGCTCCACGTACTCTCGGACCGCCTGCCGGGCGACGTCCTGCATCGAACGGGATTCGCGCTCGGCCCGCCGACGCAACGCGTCGGCCTCGGCATCCGAGAGCCGCAGAGTCATGGCCATGGGGCTATGGTATCAGCCATGACACCACGTGCCTTCGGTTCACCCGAGGCCGTACCCACAGGCCAGAGATGCCCATGAGGACCACCCCGCCCGTGTCTGAAGCGTCCGCCCGGGGCGGGCGACCCGAGCCGGATCAGCCTGCCGCGATCCGCTGGATGCGCGCCGGCCAGCACGTGCTCACCGGGCTGCTCGTGGTCATCGGCGTGATCCGGGCCGGCACCGAGGGCGCGAGCCTCCCGCTGATCGTCGTGGCCGCGCTCGCGTTCACCCTGGCCTACTGGTTCCCGGTGATCGCGCGTCGCCCACACCTCATCACGACCCCGGCCTGGCTGGCCGTGCTCGCGCTCGTGTGGGTCGGCATGCTCGCCGTCTCCAGTGAGTTCATGTGGATCGCGTTCGTGCTGTGGCTCCTCGCCGGCCAGATCCTCGCGCTGCGTGCGGCGGTCGGGTTCTCGGCGGTGGTGTTCGCGCTCGTCGTGCTCGCCCCGGTGCTGCATCACGGGCAGCTCGCCTACGCGAGCGTCTTCGGCCCGTTCGTGGGCGGGCTGTTCGCGCTCGGCATCTCGCGCGGCTACCTGGCCCTGGTGGACGACGTCCGCCGCCGCGAGCAGCTCGTGCTCCGACTCGAACAGGCCCAGGCGGACATGGCCGCGCTGCACGACGAGCTCGCCCTGACCCAGCGGCACGCCGGCCGGATCGCCGAACGCACCCGACTCGCCCGCGACATCCACGACACCGTGGCCCAGGGCCTCTCCTCGATCTCCCTGCTCGCGCGGGCCACCAGCGCACCGGCGGCCGACACCGGCCGCGGCCTCGCCCAGATCGAGTCCCTCGCCCGCGACAACCTCGAAGATCTTCGCCGCATCATCGCCGCGCTCACCCCCTCGGAACTGACCGATCAGGCGCTCCCGGGAGCCCTCGCCCGGCTCGTCGAACGGTTCGGTGCCGAGACCGGCATCGACGTGAGCCTGCACGTCGACGACTCGGTGCCCGTGCTCGAGGCCCGCGCCGAGGTCGCGCTCCTGCGAACCGCCCAGTCGGCCCTGGGAAACGTGCGCCGACACGCGAAGGCGAGCCGCGTCGTCCTCACGCTCGTGGATGCGGGCGACCTCATCCGGCTCGACGTGATCGACGACGGCGAGGGCTTCGATATCGCGGCCACCGGCCGCCCACGGGCGGACCGGAGCGGGAGCACCGGCTACGGGCTGGGCTTCATGCGCGGCCGCCTGCGCGAGCTCGGCGGCGGGTTGGACGTGGAGAGCACCCCGGGCGAGGGCAGCGCCGTCTCGGCGTACCTGCCCGACGGACGGAGCACGCGATGACCGTCCGAGTGCTGCTCATCGACGATCACCCGATCGTGCGCGCCGGCCTGCGGGCCGTGCTCGAGGCGGCCGGGCTCGAGGTCGTGGCCGAGGCGAGCAGCGGCGAGGAGGGGGTCGTGCTCGCGGGGCACCTGGCCCCGGACGTCGCGCTGTGCGACCTGCGGCTCGGGGAGGGGATGGACGGCGCCGCGACCGCGGCGGCACTCGGCGCGCTCCCGGACCCGGCGGCCGTCGTCGTGCTGAGCACGTTCGACTCCGACGCCGACGTCTTCGGCGCGATCCGGGCCGGGGCCCTGAGCTACGTGCGCAAGGGCGAGCCGCCCGAGCGGATCGTCGTCGCGATCGAGGCGGCGGCCCGCGGGGAGACGAGCCTCGCGCCCGACCTGGCCGCCCGGGTGATGAGGGGCATGCGCTCGACCCATCCCGAGCTCACCGCCCGGGAGCGGGAGGTGCTGCGGCACCTGGCCACCGGGGAGTCGAATCGCGATATCGCCAAGGCCCTGTTCGTGTCCGAGGCGACCGTCAAGACCCACCTCGTGCACATCTTCGCCAAGCTCGACGTCGACTCCCGCTCCCGGGCCGTGCACGAGGGGCGCCGGCGCGGGCTCGTCCGGTGAGGACCACCGCCCGAGGCCTGGCCGGGGATGCCGGGTCCGTGTGAGAGTGGATGAGATCCCGGGAGGCGCCCGGGACGGCGGCGAAGGGATGTCGACATGGCCACCACCACGCTCACGGTCTGGTCGGATCTCGGGTGCCCGTGGGCCACGCTGGCGTTGGCGACGCTGCGGCGGGCGGCGCGGGAGCGTGGGCGGGAGCTCGACATCGAGCACCGCAACTTCCCGCTCGAACTCTTCAACTCCCGGCCCACGCCGAAGGCCGAACTCGACATCGAGGTCGCCGGTATCGCCGGACTGCGCACCGACCTGGGATGGCGGCCGTGGTCGGCCGCGGCAGCCTCCTACCCGGTCACCATGATTCCCGCGATGGCGGCCGTGCGGGCCACCGCCGCCCGGGCGGGGAACCGGGCCGCCGACCAGCTCGATGCGGCCCTGCGGGCGGCGTTCTACCGGCACTCGCGCTGCATCAGCCTGCCGTCGGTCATCCTCGATGTCGCCGGCGAATGCCCCGATGTGGACGGTGGGGCGCTGGCGGCCGACCTCGCGGCCGGCGCCGGGATCCAGGCCGTGCACGACGATTGGCGCGCGGCTGGCGACCTCGGCGTGCAGGGCAGCCCGCAGATCGAGGCGGGCGGGGTCACGCTCACCAATCCCGGCGTCGAGATGAGCTGGAGCGCCGGCCCCGGGGAGGGGTTCCTCCGCCTCGACGCCTACGACGACGCCTGGGTCGATCAGGTGCTCGCGACGGGTCGGTGAGGGCGACGCGGCCTCGCCCCGGGCGGGGGCGACGGCGTTCGGAGACTGCGCCGTCCTGTCAGCAGGTGAGTTCGAGCGAGGAGGGCTCCGGGTCGAGGGCAGCGTGCTCGCTACTCGGGTCCAGCGTCGACTCCTTACCCTCGAAGTTCGGCTCCGACCAGATCGTGACGGTGGCGCTTGTGCCGACTTTGGCGCTGTCGGCCTCGTCGGTCCAGTCCTGGTCCGCGCCGGGCAGGTCGGCGAGGTCCTTGTACCTGCCGGGCTCGGTGAGCTTGAAGTTGTCGTCGGTCTCGTCGAAATCGTTGGCGTCGAAGAGATGCACATAGCATTCGTCGTCGCTGCCGGAGCTCGTCGAGCCGAACGTCTCGTCGTCGGATCCGGTGGTCTGGGCGGGAACCGGCGACGGTGTGCCCGGGCTGGTTCCCTCATTCGACGGGGAGCCGTTGTCGCTGCAGCCTGCAAGTAGCACGACTCCGATGGCCAGCGGCGCGATCAATAAGGTGCGTGGTCGTGGTGTAGCCATAAGTGCACCGTAGGCATGCTCACGGCAGAGACGATAGCCCCTCGGCAGTTCCCGATTCCGTGGGAGTGCTCCGACAGGCGCCTACTCGCGGGCGCACCGGCCTCACTGGTCGAACTGGCCGGTGTCGACCCAGCGGGCGTCGGTGAGGACCCAGAAGTCCTCGGCGAGGTGGTCGGTGATGTAGCCGTAGGGGAGCCAGCCGTAGCCCGCGTCGCCCCATCCGGTGCCCCAGGAGTTGCGGATGAGCAGGGCTCCGGTGGTGGACTCACCGGTCGTGGGATGGGTGACCTGCTTGCCGTCGTCGTAGCCGACCGCCATGACCGCGTGCCCGCCGGCGACGCTCTCCCGCGGCGCGGGCACCGGGATCTCCCCAGTGTCGCCGACGTCGCGGATGCTCGCGTAGACGGTGAAGCCGAACATCGAGGGAAGGTTCGCCGCGAGCTGGGTGCGCACGTTCTCCAGGATCCGCGCGGCGTCGATCCCGGCCGGGTCGAGCCGGTAGTAGGTCAGGGCCGCGTACTCCTTGGCGAAGGAGTAGCAGAACGCCGGCGGCTCGTCGTCGTAGGCGTCCTCGTCGTAGGGCCAATACGGCTCGGGACAGACGCCGAACAGGCGCATCGCCCCCATCGCGGAGCGCAGGAACGCGCCGGTGTCGCCGCTCATCCCGAGGAAGTCCCGCGTGGCCTTGTACAGGAACAGCCGGGAGCCGTCGAGGTGATCGCCGTTGGCCCGCCGCTGGAAGTACTCGAGCATCCCCACGCCGGCGTTCGCGGTGCACGATCCGAGCGCGCCCTGATCCTCGATCGGCGAGCACCAGCGCCGCAGGTCCACGCGCTCCGGGGCGTCGGCCGCCGTCAACCGCATCGCCCCGGTGCGGTCGACCATCGCGCCGACGTCGGGATCGTCCAGAGTCTTGTCCCGGTGATCCGGGGGATCGGGCAGCCAGCCGGTCCCGTGCCGCGTGCCGCCGACGAGGATTCCTCGTGTCCGAGTCACGTGAGACATGTCGACCTCCCTGGACGAACCTGCCGTTGACGGCAGGGTAGGTCGGCGGGTGTCGCGACGCCATGGGTGCGGCCGGTTCGACGAGCCCTGGCCGCGAGGTCTGCCCGATGGGGCAGCCGGGGCGGCCGTTCGGCTATTCCCGCCGGCCCGGTTCTCCCGCGGGGTTGCCGCCGCCCGGCCGGTAGCGCTCGAGGCGCAGGTCGGCCGAGGCGGCGTGCCCGCTCAGCCCCTCGGCCCGGGAGATGACGGCCGTCGCGCGGCCCACGCGGACGGCGGCCGCCTCGGTCAGGCGCTGGTGGGTGAGCACCTTGAGGAAGCTGCCGACCCACAGCCCGCCGGTGTAGCGCGCGGCGCCGCCCGTGGGCAGCGTGTGGTTGGCGCCCATGGCCTTGTCGCCCATCGCGACCGTCGTCTGCGGCCCGATGAACGCCGTGCCGTAGTTGCGTAGCCGCGCCAGGTACCAGTCCGGGTCGCTCACCTGGAGCTGGAGGTGTTCGCTCGCGTAGTGGTCGGCCAACATCGCCGCTGTCGCGGGCGTATCGACGACGGCCACGGTGCCCAGGTCGTTCCAGGCGACCCCCGCGACGTCGCGGGTCGGCCAGGCCCGCAGCACCCCCGGGATCTCGGCGAGCACCTCCTCGGCCAGGGCGCGGCTCGTGGTCACGAGCACGGCCGGGGAGGTCGGGCCGTGCTCGGCCTGGGCGAGCAGGTCGACCGCCACGGTGTGGGCCTCGGCGCTCTCGTCGGCGAGCACGAGCACCTCGGTCGGGCCGGCCAGCAGGTCGATCCCGACCAGGCCGAAGAGCTGACGCTTCGCCTCGGCCACGTAGGCGTTCCCGGCGCCGACGATCATGTCGACCGGGGCCAGGGCGGGCAGGGTGCCGTAGGCCATGGCGCCGAGGGCCTGGACGCCGCCGAGGACGTAGATCTCGTCGGCGCCCGCGGCCCGCATCGCATACAGCGTGGGCGGATGGATCCCGCCCGACTCGTTCGGTGCCGTCATCGCGACGACCCGTCGCACCCCGGCGACCTTCGCCACCGCGATGCTCATGAGGGCGGAGGAGATGAGCGGGTAGCGCCCGCCCGGGACATAGGCGCCCACCGAGTCCACCGGCACGAGCCGGTGCCCGGCGATCTGCCCCGGTGCGATCTCGACCTCGAGGGGGCGCAGGCAGGCCCGTTGCGCCTCGGCGAAGGCGACCACGTTCGTGCGCGCCTCCTCGATCGCGCTCCGAACCTCGGCGGGCACGCCGGCGATCGCCTCCTCGATGGCCGCCTCCTCGATCCGGAACGAGGCCGGGTCGTGGTGGTCGAGCGAGCGCGAGTACTCCCGGACGGCGTCCTCGCCGCGATCCCGGATCTCCCGCAGCATCGCGGTGACCCGCTCGACGACGGCGTCGTCCCGCGCGCGAGGCGCCCGGGCGCCGCCCTTGAGATAGTGCACGCCGATCCCGGGCGCGGAGTCGTCGGTGCGGTCGGCGGGGCTGCTGTCGGCGCGGTCGTCGGTGCCGTTGGAGGTGCCGTTCTCGGTGCTCATGTGCTCATCCCCCGATCGACTGTGCTGTTGGGGCCGTTGAGGTGGTGACGGCCGTTGGGGCTGTGGGGGCCGTTGGGGCGGTGGAGGCCGTGGGCGCCGGGGGAGCCGAGGTGGCCGCGGTGGCCGGTGAGGCTGCGCCGGCGACGGCCCGGGCGCGGCCGGGGGAATCGAGGGTCGCGTCCCGCTTGGTCGCGGCCACGACGAGGATCATCGCCCCGAGCAGCAGCGGCATGTCCACGGCCATCATGAGGGCGCCGGCGGCGTGCTGATCGGCCAGGGCGGTCATTCCGGCGACGCCGGTGGTGCCCTCGTAGCCCGAGTAGAGCACGGCCGGCGCCCACAGCAGCCCGGCCCCGACGATGCCGCCGACGGCCATGACGATTCCCAGGGCGCCGATCCGCTCGGCCAGGCTCGCGCGGTGCACGGCCGGGATCCGCCCGACGATGCTCGCCCAGAAGAGCGTGCCGGTGGCCAGCAGGCTCAGGTGCTCGGCGATGTGCACGCCCGGATGGGCCAGTGAGAGCCCGTACGCGGCCGGGATGTGCCAGCCGGCGCCGATCACTCCCCACAGCGCCGCGGTGAACCAGGGGTTCCCCGCAGCCTCGAGCACGGCGCGCCAGCCGCGCACGTGGATGCCCCGCATGACCACCCGGGAGATCGGGAGCGCGACGCGCTGCTCCACCCCGAGCACGAGCAGCAGCGGGGCGACCATGAGCAGCAGTTCGTGCTGGAGCATGTGCACGGCCGCGGAGCGGTCCTCGCCGAACGGGTCGATCGGCGAGAACAGCGCGATCGCGATGATCGCCAGCCCCGCGCCGAAGCACGCGATCCGCACCCGGGAGACGCGGTGGCCCGTCCGACCGTGCCCGGCCCGCCGGTGGGCGAGGAGCACGAGCACGCCGTAGATCGCCGCGGTGAGGATCAGCCCGGCCAGCGGCAGCGGGTCGAGGCTCCACCCGTAGCTCTCGACGTGGGCGTGACCGCCGTGCATCGGAATCACGACCGCGGCGATGGCGGGCATCTCAGGACACCGCCGCGGCCACGACCGACGGCACGAGGGCGAGCGAGAGGCCCACGAGCATGATGCCCGTGGCCCGCTCGGTGCGCGGGGCCAGTCGACCGGCCTTGGCCCCGAGCCTGGAGTAGGCCTCGGGGGCGAGGATCGCCGGTGCGAGGAAGGGCAGCACCATGAGGATCGCGTAGGCGAACACCAGCCCCGCCCCGACCGCGAAGCGCTCACTCCCGCCCGCGAGCACGGCGACCGCGAGGATGTACGGCCCACAGCAGGTGGCGCAGTACTGCCCGAACGCGAACCCCGCCCGGACCGGACGCCGGAACGAGGCCCGCCCCGAACGCAGCAGCCACAGCGGCCCGCGGCACCGTGACAGCGCCCCGAGCGGCATCGCCCCGAGGGCGGCGAGGCCGAGCGCAAGTGCTACGAGTGCCCCGGCGGCGACGGCGACCCAGGCTGCGTCGTCCAAAAGCAACGTGAGCGCGCCGAGCGCGAGCGCGAACGGTAGGTACAGGGCGAGGTATCCGGCGGCGAACAGGCCCGCCCCACGGCGGACCCCGGCCCGGGAGCCCGGGGCCATGCCCGCGAGCATCCGCGACATCGTCAGCGCCATCTGGATCGAGCACGGCGCCATGACCGCGAAGCCGATCGCCAGCAGCACCATCCCCGCGGTCAGGGGCCCGTAGGCCGGAAAGGCGAGGATCACGGCGCCCAGGGCGAACGAACCGGCGACGCCGAGCACGATCGGCGCGGCGGCGTTGCGCCGTGCCGGAGCAGTCGTTCGCGGCGGCGCCGCCGACATCACTCGCCCTGCCAGAACAGGTGGAAGTCGAGACCCTGGATCGAGTTGCGCATCTCGTAGGCCCACTCCATCCGGTGCTCGGGAACCGAGATCGTGTTGTGCGAGGCCTTTCCCACGAGCGCCTCGTTGCCGGGAATCGTGTTCCACGACGAGTTGACCAGGCGCGTGGGCTCGCCGTCCGGGCCGCGATAGGGCTCCATGAGGGCGTCGATCGCCAGCCCCTCACCGCTCGGATGGCCCACCTTGACCACGCCGGTGCCGCCCGCGATCGTGTATTCGATCGGCACCCGGTAGGTGGCGACGCGCTCGCCGATGAGCGCGGCCAGGTCGGCCAGCGGGCCGCCCAAGCGGCCCTGGAGTGCGTCGAGGAGGGCGTCCTGCTGCTCGTCGCTCGCGTTGTCGCTGACGAACATCACCTCCCGCCAATTGCCGTCGGCCACGTTGCCCGGGATCTGCACGAGGCTGACCGAGGTGAGGCCGGAGACGTCGACGCCGCGCGCCGTGCCGCTGCGGAAGTGGTAGCCCGTGAAGGAGTTGCAGCGACCGTCGTCGGGGTCGTCGCCGACCCAGCACGGGCACGGACCCATGCACGAGCAGGCCTCGATCAGGTCACCGTGCAGGTCGTACGGAAGGGTGGTCGTCGTCGTCGACATGGTGCATTCCTCCAGTATTGGCGAATCCGGCGATCCCGCGGGTGCAGGGTCGCCGAGGGCACCCGGTGCGGGTGCCCCGGACCGGGTGCGACGGTGCGAAGTCCGCCGCCCGGGAGGGGCGCGGGCCGACCCGCGCGGGCGGGCCCGCCTGAGAGGAGGGTGCCGCCATCGTGGCGGTACCCGCGTCGCAACTCCGCGCAGTCGCGCCGGTTCGCGCACTCCGCAGCCATCTCGTTGCTCATCGCATCGCGGCCTCCGTGGCCAGCCTAGGCAGGGCCCGATCGAGCTGTACATATGGGTGCGCGGATCGGTTTTCAGGGTGCGCTGAGTGTGCGGTGTGGAGCGTCCGGGCTCGCGCCGCCCGGGTGTATCCGGGTGTATCCGGCGTTCCTGGGGCACCCGGGGGGTCCGGGGCGCCCGGGGGGTCCGGCGCACCCGGGACGCCCGGGGTGTCCCGCGCGCCCGGGGTGTCCCGCGCACCCGGGGCGTCCGGGGTGTCCCGCGCACCCGGGGTGTCCGGCGCATCCGGGGTGTCCGGCGCGCCCGGGGCATCCGGCGCGCCCGGGGTGTCCGGTGTCCCGGCGCGGGCCACTGCGTCGCCCCGGGCGCGGGCCGAGGATTGGCCCACGGGGTCGGCGCCCGAGGCGCCATCCGATCGCGCCCTCGTGGCGGGGCCGACCAGGGCAATTTCGTCACTCCTCGCATCGACCAGGGTCAAGTGACTGCTCCTGGCGTCGACCAGGGCGATTTCGCTACTCCTCGCGTCGACCAGGGCTATTTCGTTGATCCCAGCCTGGATTTCAACCATTTCACCCTGGTCGATGGCTCGTAGACCCCGGTCTCTCGTCACCTCGCCACCACTGCTGCCCCATCTGGCTCAGGTGCCCCTGCTGCCCCAGGCGCCCCGCCGCCCAGGCGCCCTCGGCCCCAGGCGCCCCGTCGCCCAGGCGCCCTCGGCCTGTTCAATGGGTGAATTCGTGGCCCGGCGACCCACATTCCACCCGGACGCACAAGCGGCTCTTCACAAACCGGGGTGGAGTCGGGGTCTGAAGGCGTCGGCAGCTCACTGCCGTTCGAGAATGGCGCCCAGGTCGCTGCCGCGCGGCAGCACCCCGTACAGGTGCCCGCGGCCCGGGCCGAGCCGTGCGCCGATGAACGCTCCGGCGACCGCCGCGGGGGCGGTGCGCACGAGCAGCGAGGCCTGCAATGCGAGCGCGAGGTCCCCGGTGAGGCGGCGGGCCTGAGCCGGGGCCGCGCCGTCTCCATGGGCGAGTGCGTCCATCACCGCACGGGCCAGTGCCCGGGTTCGGCTCAGATGCTCGTCGAGGAGGGGATGCTGCCCGGATGCGAGGGACACCTCGGCGTCGAAGGCCTCGAGGCATTCGGGCTCGCGGGCCAGCACGCGCAGCACGTCCAGGGCGATGACGTTTCCGGACCCCTCCCAGATCGCCATGACCGGCTGCTCCCGGTACCGGCGCGCGAGCGGGAAGTCCTCGACGTAGCCGTTCCCGCCGAGGCACTCCAGCGACTCGTACGCATGCCCCGGCCCACGCTTGGTCACCCAGTACTTGGCCACGGCCGTGCCGAGCCGCCGGAACGAGCGCTCGCGGGCGTCGGCGTCGGCGTCGTGGGCCCGGGCCAGCCGCAACGCGGTCGTGGTGGCGGCCTCGCACTCGAGCGCCAGGTCGGCCAGCACCGCGGTCATCGCCGGCTGGTCCACGAGGAGCGCGCCGAAGGCGGAGCGGTGGCGGGTATGCCAGAGCGCCTCCGCAACGCATTGGCGCATCCCGGCGGCCGCGCCGAGCACGTTGTCGAGCCGTGTGCGGGCGACCATCTCGATGATCGTGCGCACCCCGCGGCCCTCCTGGCCGACGAGGTGGGCGACCGTTCCCTCGAGCTCGACCTCGGCGGAGGCGTTCGCGCGGTTGCCGAGCTTGTCCTTGAGGCGCTGAATCCGGAAGGTGTTGCGCCCGCCGTCCGACACCATGCGCGGCACGAGGAAGCAGCTCAGCCCGCCGCGGGCGCGGGCGAGCATGAGGAACGCATCCGACATCGGGGCCGAGCAGAACCACTTGTGTCCACGCAGTCGCCAGGTGCCGTCCCCGGCGTCGACAGCCTCGGTCGTCGTGGCACGCACGTCGGATCCGCCCTGCTTCTCGGTCATGCCCATCCCGAGCAACGCGCCCGGCTTGTGCGCCCGCAGCCGTCCGTCGTAGTCGCGGCTGAGCAGGCGCGGGATCCAGTCCGCCGCCACCGCCGGTTCCAATTCCAGGCTGGGGACCGCCGCGTGCGTCATCGAGACCGGGCAGGCGTGCCCGGGCTCGACCTGGGCGAAGAGCATGAATTGGGCGGCCCGGGCCACGTTCGCCCCGGCCCTCGGCGCGGCCCACGCGGCGGTGTGCGCCCCGGCGGCCACGGCGTCTCCAAGGATCCGGTGATAGGCCGGGTGGTACTCGACCTCGTCGATGCGGTGGCCGTACGGATCGAACGCGTGCAGAACGGGAACGGTGGTGTTCGCCAGCCGGGCGTCGTCGATGAATCCCGCGCTGCCCACGAGGCGCCCCGTCGCTGCCAGCTCGGGCGCCGCCCAGGCGGCGTCGTAGCGACGAACACCCTCGACGAGTGGGACGTTGGTGGTGAACTCGTCGACATCGGCGCGCGGGGGCGGCTGATTGGTCACGTCGTGGGTGCTCACGCGGGCCTCCGTCCTTCGGTTCCAGCGAACCACGACGGGCGGCGCGTGACCAGGCTGTGCTCCGACAGGATGAGACCGGGCCCCGTGAGGACCCTGCCCGGTATCACCGTGTTGTGAACGTTCAGTCGGGCGTCGTGGATCTCGCGGAGATCAAGGAGGGCGACGTCCCCGAACGGGGTGCGCGCACGACCCGCCTCGAACAGGTGACGTCCTCGTGACCGAGGGCGGCGACCGGGACACGTTGTGCCGGGGCGCGTCGGGGCTCAGGCCGAGGCCCGGGTGCGGCGTCGTGAGAACGCCCCGGGGATCTTGACGAGTACGATCTCGAGGAAGATCACCACGATCGTGCCCACGATGATCTGGTGCGGCACGAGATCGGCGAGGATGGACGGCAGCACGGGGATGAGGTCGTCGGCGATCACCGGGATCCCGAGCCCGGCCATGATGCCGAGCGGGGCCACGAGGTTGTGCGTGATGTTCCCGCGCTCCTGGGCGATCATGCCGATCCCGGTGAGCACGACCGTGGCTGCGGCGGGCAGAAACATCCCCCCGATCACGGCCGAGGGCGTGGCCACGAGAACGGCTGCGACCTTCGGAAAGAACGCGAGGGCGATCATGATGATGGCCGCGTACCTCATGACGTGTCGGCTCGCGACCCCGGTGAGGCGGACGACGCCGAGGTTCTGGGCGTAGGCGGTGGTGCCGAAGCCTCCGAAGAACGCCGACAGCATCGAGCCGCCGGCCTCACCGGCGATGCCGGCATTGATGCGCCGATTCGTGAGCTTCGTTCCCGTGAATGCGGCGGTCGCTTCGTACATGCCGATCGCCTCGATCACCGCCACGAAGAAGACGATCGTCATCGTCACGGTGATGCCGAGGTCGAACGAGAGGGCACCGTAGGGAAGGAGCGTGGGGAAGGCCAGCCACGCCACCTCGCCGACGGCCGAGAAGTCCAACATTCCGAAGAGGCCCGCGAGGATGTCGCCGACGGCCAGTGCGATGAGGAACGAGAACGCCCTGACCTTGCCGCCGAGCGCACTGCCGGTGAGCACGATGGCGGTGGTCAGACAGGCGATGAGGAGGGTCGGACCGGTGCCGAATGTGCTGGTGCCGGGCATGCCGAAGAACTGCATGAAGGTGTACCCCGCGAGGGCGAAGCCCACGAGGGTGATGATCGTGCCGGTGACCTGGCGCGTCATGATCGCGCGGAACTTGGTGAGGAGGCCGGTGACGGCGAGCAGGAACGTCAATGCGGCGCCGATGATCAGGCCGGTGCTCGCCGAGGCGAGCGTGCCCGCCTTGGCGTAGCCGATCGCGAGCGGCGAGAACGCGGATGAAGGGCCCTCGAAAATCGGCAGGCGGACCAGCTTCAGGGTCTGCACGAAGGTCGCCACTCCGGCGGCGATGAACGTCGCTGAGAGCAGGTTCGTCGCGAGGGCGGTGGTGAGCCCGGCGATGCTCGCGATGAAGATGGCGTCGAGCCATGCATTCGACACGAGGACCTGCTGGGCACCGAGGCCGAGGGTGCGGACGACGGGCAGGTTCTCCTCGATCGCCTGGTCGCCGGCGATCGGCGTGTTCTCGGCTTCGGTCACGTGGTCGGGGGCTTCTTGCGATGACATGTCTTCTCCTTGGGCAGGGGGGATCGTCGGTGATCCCCAGGGGAGTTGAAGATGTGGGCCCGGGCCGGCTCCGATGCCTGGCCCGGACCGCTCGTACGCGCAGCGTCGTGAAGAGATGGGTTGAAGAGGTTGAGGCGGATCAGCGGGGTTGGATCTCGGCGGCCTTGGCTCGGTGGCGCCGCAGCAGGTCATCGAGTGCCGAGGTGGTCGGCTCACGGTTCTCGACGATGAAGTCTCCGTTGACGACGGTGTGGAATGCCCGGGAGGGGCCGCAGCGCAGCCACGCCTCGACGGGGTCGCTCAGCGCGCCGGCCAGGGCCACGGGGTGGGTGTCCCACACGACGAGGTCGGCGCACGCTCCCCGGCGCAGGTGCCCGATCTCATCGGCCCAGCCGAGGCATTCGGCGCCGCCGCGGGTGGCGATGTCCAATGCGTCCCGAGCGGCCATCGCCGCGGGACCGCCTCGGTACCGTCCGAGCAGCAGCGCGTTTCGCGCCTCCATCCACATCGAGGCGTGGTCGGTCGAGGCCGACCCGTCCGTGCCGATTCCGACGTTCATGCCGATCGAGCGAA
This sequence comes from Pseudactinotalea sp. HY160, assembly GCF_009372055.1. Lineage (NCBI taxonomy): Bacteria > Bacillati > Actinomycetota > Actinomycetes > Micrococcales > Cellulomonadaceae > Pseudactinotalea > Pseudactinotalea sp. HY160. The sequence goes on from NZ_WHMT01000001.1 coordinate 481,348, forward strand.
GGTGCTGGACGGCGGCGGTGCCGCCGCCGATGAGCATGTTGCTGCTCGGACAGTGGGCCACCCCGACTCCGGCGTCGGCGAGGCGCTGCTGCTCATCGTCGTTCGGGAAGATGAAATGGGCCACCCAGGTCCGGGGGCTGGCCCAGCCGACGCGTTCGAGGTATTCGACCGGGCGGCAGCCGTAGACCTCGGCGCAGAACGTGTCCTCGTCCTCGTCCTCCGCGAGGTGGCTGTGGAGGCGCACGTCGTGTGTCTCGGCCAACTCGGCGGTCGCCTTCATCAGGTCCTCGGTCACGCTGAACGGTGAGCACGGTGCGAGGGCGATGCGTGTCATCGCGCCGGGAGTGGCGTCGTGGTAGGCGCGGATGAGGCGCTCGCTGTCGATCAGGATCGTCTCGGGATCCTGGACGACCTCGGCGGGAGGCAGCCCGCCGTCCTCGACCGACCGCGTCATGGAGCCGCGTGTCGGCATGAACCGCAGCCCGATCTCGCGGCCGGCCTGCACCTGGGCGTCGATGAGGTGGGGGCGCGGATGCACGTACATGTGATCCATCGTCGTGGTGCAGCCGCCCATGGCGAGCTCGATGAGACCGATGGCCGTCGAGAGGTAGGAGGCCTCCTCGTCGATGGCGGCCCAGATCGGGTAGAGCGTCGTGAGCCAGTTGAAGAGTGAGCCGTTGACCGCCGGCGCGTAGGACCGGGTGAGGTTCTGGTAGATGTGGTGGTGAGTGTTCACCAGGCCCGGCGTGACGAGTCGTCCGTGCGCGTCGACGACGCGTGACGCCTCGGGCTCGCCGCCGCCGGTGCCGTAGGCCGAGACACGCGAATCGGTGACGGCGATCCAGCCGCCTGCAATCTCCGTGGCGGAGTCGATGACGATATAACCGTTCTTGATCAAGAGATCATGAGCCATGGCTCTACTCGCTTCCTGGGACGTGACCGTGAGGGTTCCCTGTCCCAGGAATGGATCCTGGATCGTCACCGCAACTGTGCGGACGGGTGACGCCGTGTGGCGCTGATCACGGACGGTAGCCAGAACGTCGCGGTGATGTCAACCATGCGACGGGACTCAGGTGAAGTGCCAACGAATCGGCCGGTACATGGGCGGCCGGTGAGCGGCGCAGCTCCTGGCATCCGCAAGGCGAGAATGACGGAGTAGCAGGCCGACTCACTTCAGAGTCCGGCAGGCCACCCAGTACGGTCCTTGCACCGGTCCGTCCGCTCTGGGCGACAGAACGACGGGCGCTACGAGTTGCGGTTCTCCTGCGAGAACGTCGATCGACGCATCACCTGCGTGTTCGAGCCCGACCGCGGGGCGGTGACGCCGACGACGTTCCACAAGCCGCGTCGGAACGAGCGCGCCGAGGCGTAACGACGTCGCCGGAAACGAGCTGCACACGGAGGCCGGCCGACGCGCGCCTGAGACCAAGGTCCCCCACGCGGGAATTTCGAAAGGTCTATGGTCCGAAACACGTCTACGTGAGGAGAACCGACATGACCGCCACCACCCTGACCTCGACCGGAGCGAAACTGCTCGTGCCCGGCGCGGAGGAGCTCGCCGCGTCCACCCCGATCGAGGAGGCGCGGCTGCGGGTGTACGAGGTGGCGAAGCGGCCCGGGATCGCGCTCATGTGCATCGCCTTCGACGCCGGTGTCGTGCTCGAGGACCACATCGCCAAGGGGCCGATTCTCATCCAGACGGTCACGGGCGAAGTCGTGGTGGAGGCGGCCGGTGCCAAGACCCGGCTGCCGCTCGGCGGGATCCTGCACATCGACGCCCGCGTGAACCACGCCGTGCGCTCGGTCACCCGTGCCCGCATCCTCGTCACGCTGCTGCAGGGCACCGAGGCGGACGAACCCGAGGTGCCGGGAATCATGCGCAAGAACCAGGCCGATGGCCCGGATGAGGCCGACCTCATCCCCATCGCCGACGTCTCCGGCCAGGCAGACCACGGGCACGGCCACGGCGGCTGCACCTGCGGGGAGGAGGACGAGGCCCTGCCCGAACTCGACGTGCGCACCATCCCGCACGCGATCCGCCACGCCACCGTTTTCGGCGCGCTCGACGGCCTCCGGCCCGGGACGGCGATGATCCTGATCGCGCACCACAACCCGCTGCCGCTGCTCGCGCAGATCGCCCAGCGCTACGCCGGCGCGATCGAGGTCGCCTACCAGGAGGAGGGCCCCGAGGTCTGGCGCCTCCGGATGGCCCGCGACCGGTAGATCGAAGACGCCGGACCGCGTTGAACGCACCGGATTCGGCCGGATTCGCCGTCGCCTCCGCTCAACCCGCGGGGGCGACGCCGAGGATCCGGTCGAGCCGGAAGTAGCGCTCCGCCTCCTTCGTGTGGCAATAGCCCAGGAGGTGCGGTCCCGAGAATTGCAGCCGCGAGACGACCCGACTCGTGACCGATCCGTGCTGCGAGCGGTAGGTCAGCAGTACGGGGCGGCTGGTCGCGACGGCGTCGACCAGCTCGTGTACCTCGCCCTCGTTGAGCCGTCGCGCGAGGCCGGCGATAACCTGCTCGTGAGCCGTCGGTGTCGCCGGCTCCGACTCCCCGGAGAGCAGCCGCCGCGCCAGCTCGACCGCGGTCTCGTGGCCGGAGTCGGGCCGAGGGGCCTGTCCGGAGGGCGCCTGGGCCAGCAGCTCGGCCAGGCCGGCGTCGATGTCGGCCAGTTCCGCTGTCAGGTCACCGCCGTCGGGATCCTCAGCGGGTGCCGGATCGGGCCCAGGATCGGGCTCCGTGCCCGCCCGCCCGCCGCCGGCCACGCGGAGGCGACGGATCTCCATCACCGGCGCCCCGTCCGCCTCGCGCTCGATCGGCAGATACCCGGCCGCGCGCAACCCGCTGAGCACTCGGGCCGGGTCCGCGGTGGCGACCAGCACCGTCGGCGTCACGATGGTCAGTCCGAGGGAACGCAGCCGGCGTTCGCCGGCGACCTCGGCGAGGAGGCCCTCGTCCTCGGACGTGAGCACCGCGGCCGCGGGCCGGACCGACAGCCGCCCGTGCTTGCGCGCGACATCGCGCAGCAGGTACTCCATCGCCTGCGGCGGCGCCTTCTCCGACAGGGAGCGCAGCGCCTCGACCAGGTCCTCGACGACGTATCCCGCATCGAGTGCATCCCGCACCGAGCCCTCGCTCAGCCGCCAGGTGTTCGCCACCCCGTGGCCCTCGCGGCGGCCGAGGAGGTCGAGCACGTCGACCGTCGCGGGGGCCGGGCTGCCCGGCACCACGACGGTCAGGTCCGAGCCGAACAGCACCTGCCCGCTCTCTTCCGGCAGCAGCTCCTCGAGTCGGGCGAGGGCGGCGGGCCGGTCCTGCGCGGTGATGGCGGCACCGAGTGAGGAGAGGGCGCCGTCCGCGAGCAGCCCGAGCAGGTGCGCCTCGTTCCAGCTGCACGCGAGGTCCACCGCCGAGACCATGACGGTCGGATTGTGCCAGGCGAACAGGTCGACCAGGTCCGCGATCGAGACGGCGCCGCGCCCCGCCCGGTGCGCCATGTGCCGGCACAGCTCGATCCCCAGGAGGCCCGCCGCGCCGTCGCGGTGTCTGAGCAGGGCGGGCCGGTAGGAGTCGTCGGCGTCGCGTGCCAACGTCGGCGGGGTCGGGAGCCGCTCCCACGCCAACACGATGTCGAGCACCCGCACGTGCGGGGGACGGCGGCGCCACTCCGCGAACCGTGTGCTGGTCGTGAGGCGGCCCGGCTCCGGTAGGCCGATGAGGCCGATGTCGGCGGCGACCTCGAGGGTGAGACGCACCGTGGCCATGTCGGTGCCGATCTCCTTCGCGAACCGGGTGAGCTCGCGGGAGCCGACCCCACCCGCCTTGAGGGGCTTGAGGCCGGTGCGGGAGAGTCCCTCGAGCACCGCCATCGCCGCGCCGAGGAACTGCGCCAGGGCGGCCGAGGCGCTGCGTTCGGTCTGCTCGGCCGCTGCGGCGACGGTCGCGAGCGCGGGGGGTTCGGGGTGGAACGGGGCATGGAAGCTCGGCGGCGCGAGCGCGAGGATCACCTCGCTCGGCAGGGTGAGACCGTAGCCCCAGCCCGCGGTGAATGCCAGGCCGGTCGCGGTCGCCCACCGGCTCAGCTCCTGGAACCGGGCATAGTAGCCCGCGGTGAGGTCCTCGATGTCGGACAGCTCGGTCGCCTCGGGGTGCGCCAGGGCCGGCTGCGCACCCGCGAGCCGCCGGCCGACCACCTCGTGCAGCGTCGTCAGCACGGTCGACGGGGCGGTGGCCGCGAGCCGGCGCAGGTCGGCGAACCGGCCGAACGCCGCGCCCGCGGCGGTCATCAGTTCGGCCTTGCGCGGCGGCGTGTCGAGGCCCTGCCCGCGCAGCACGGCCCGGAGCTCGTCGGCCGTGAGCTGCCCGATCGTCGCGCGCGCGGGCTGGGCGAGCGAGAGGGGAGCGAGCAGCACCTGATCGATGCCCGGATTGAGGCGGACACGGTCGCCGTCGAGCCACAGCATCGCCGCGGTGGCCGCCGCATCGACCCAGTGCCGCACGCTCCGCTCATGCGACACCGGCGGTGCGGGCGCCCGATCCAACAGCTCGGTGAGCCGGGCGAGGGTCGCCGCCTCGCCGAGCGCGCTCACCGCCTCGACCACCTCGAGGATCGGCAGCGGAGCCAGACTGAGCGCCTGCCACATCGTGCCGGGATGCTCGAGGCGCATCGCGAGTTCGTCGAGGGTGCGCAGGCGCGCGCCGGTGCGTTCGATCCCGTGCCGTTCGAGGACGAGCGCCAGCTGGTCCGCCTCGAGCGTGTCGAGCCAGCCGCGTAGCGTGGTCAAGGACTCCATGGGTTCCAGTGTGACCCACCCCTCCGACAATCCCGACGATTCCACAGATTCCACAGATTCAACGGATACACGGGTCACAGGCCCGGGTTGGCCGCCTGGAGGTTCGCGAGCACCTCGGCGGTGAGGCCGGCCGCGGTGGCGGCCAGGCCCATGCCGATATAGGTCACCCAGGCGTTGCCGTCGAATGCGTAGACCGTGACCCACAGGCCGCTGTCGTCGTCGAGGGCGTGGGTGAAGGAGCGCCCGCCCCCGAGCGGCGCCTCCGTGAAGCCGCCCGCGTGCAGGGTCGGCACGAGTTCCTCCAGGGCGCCGGTCGGCACGATCGCGACGTCGATCGTGAAGCCGACGTCGCTGCCGGGCAGGCCCCACAGGCAGTCGAGCTCGTGCGTGGCCTGCGCCATCGCCGCGTTCGCCTCGGGGCTCGGCATCCGCTCGGACAGGGGCACGCCCGAGTCCGACTCGAAGTACTCGGCGTCGTCCGCGAACGTCGAGCGCACCTTCTCGATCGGCAGCAGGGTCTCGCACGGCGGGATCGCCATCGCCTCGAGGTCCGGTTCGATCGAGGACGACGCGGCTGCTTCGGGCGTGCGCGTGGCCGTGGGCGGGTCGAGGGTCGTGACGGCGGGCGGCGGTTCGGGCGCGGACGTCGCCGAGCAACCCGCGACCGTCAGGCACAGGAGGACCGCTGCGGCGCGGACCCTCCTCCGACGCGCCGAAGAGACCATGGGCCCGATCATAGTGGCATGTGGTGGACTGCCCCCATGAGCCTCTCCAGCCGTGACCTGACCCATCTGCGCCGCTGCGTCGAGCTGGCTCGCGAGGCCGCCGAGGCCGGCGACGAGGCCTTCGGCTCCGTGCTCGTCGACGCCGCGGGCCGGGTGCGCGCCGAGGACCGCAACCGCATCGCGGGTGGCGATCGCACCCGCCACCCGGAGTTCGCCCTCGCCCGCTGGGCCGCCGAGAACCTGAGCCCGGCCGAGCGCGCCGGGGCATGCGTCTACACCTCCGGCGAGCACTGCCCGATGTGCTCGGCCGCGCACGCGTGGGTCGGCCTCGGCCCGATCGTCTACGTGGCCTCGGCCGAGCAGTTCACCGGCTGGCTCGCGGAGTGGGGGCTGGAGGCGGCGCCGGTGGCCCCGCTGCCGATTCGCGCGGTCGCGCCCGGGATCGAGGTGCGCGGGCCGGTGCCCGAGCTGGAGGCGGAGATCAAGGCGCTCCATCGGCGGGTGTTCCTGGGGGAGTGAGGCGGCGGCGGAACTCGAGCGCGACCTCGGCGAACTCCTCGCGGCCCCAACGCGCGCCCCGGTCGCGCATCGCCCCCTCGAGGGTGTCGAGGGAGGCGCGGGCCGCCTCGGCACCGACCCCGCGGCGCAGCGTCGCCATCGCCCGAGCCAGCACGCCGTAGCTGCCGAGCCGGTTCCCGCCCTGCTCGAGGAGTTCGCTCCAGGTGAGCGTGGCGACGACGTAGGTCACCTCGTCCTGCGCCGTGCGGGAGTGGTCGGAGGCGTCGGCGAGCCGGTCCAGGGCCGCCTCGACGTCGCCGTGGCCGAGTGCCTCGACCGCCGCGAGGAGCGAGCGCACCTGGGGCGGCTGATCGGCAGGACCGCCATGACCACCATGACCACCAGGACCGGCAGGACCGGCATGGCCGAAATGGTCGGCGAGGCGGCCCGCGAGCCGATCGAGCAGCTCCGCGGCGGCGGCCGGGTCACTCGAATGACTCGGACCACTCGGGCCGCTCGGGTGCCCTTCGTGTCCCGTGGTGGCCGGTCCGGCGAGCAGGGCGGCCACGGCTCGGGCCTCCTCGTCGAGTTCGGCGGTCAGGTCGGGGCCGGGATCCGCGGCGCGGGCGGCGTCCAGGTGCGTCCGTGCCCTCGGACCGTTCCCGGCCATGCGCCACGACGTGGCCGCGAGGCGGTGCGCGCGTGCCCGCAACTCGGGTGGCGCGTCGGCGGGCAGATCGGCGAGGAGCCGCTCCACCAGTCCCGCGGCGCCGGTGAGGTCCCCGCGGCCGATTGCGGCGATCACGGGGGCGAACGGGTCGTCGGCCACGTCAGCGTCCCGCCGGGGTCGCGGTGACCTCATAGCCGGCCTCCTCGAGGTCGCGCACGCGCGCCTCGGTCGCCTCCTGTCGCGCCGCCTGGTGGGCCAGGCCCCAGGCGTCGTACTCGGCGACGGCGGACTCGTGCCGGGCGTGGGTGGCGTCGCCGAGGGTGGCGGCCGCGGCGGCGGTTGTGCTGGATCGGCCGTGGGCGGCGTCGGCGCTCTCGGTCGCGGCCGCGGCCTCGGCGATCATCCCGGCGACGCGGCCCTGCGATTCGGTGAGGCCGGTGCGGGTCCGCGGCACGGTGTCCCGCGACTCCTCGAGCCGGCCGCGCCCGGCCGCGTTGGTGCGTTCCTGCGCGCCTCCGACCGCGTCGTAGTCGGTGAAGGCGGTCCGGGTGGTGCCCCAGCTCTCCTCGATGCCCGTGCCGGTCTCGCCGAGGGAGCGGCCCGCCGACTGCACCCGCTCCGGCAGGTCGGGATTGTTCAGCTGGGCACCGAAGCCGAGGAGGTCCTGCACGAGGGAGACGAGCGAGTCGAGCACGGAGAAGCGGCCGGTGGGTTCCGTGACTTTCGCCGCGGTCTCCTCGTGCTGGGCCTCGAGCTGCGCGCGGACCTCACCGCGATGGGTCAGGGCGCCGTCGAGCCGTTCGGAGTCCGCCGCCGCGGCATCGAGTCCCGCGGCCACGCCCTCGAGCTGAGCCTGCGACGCCGACGAGCGTGCGCGGGCGGCGGCGGCGTCGGCGGCGTCGGCGGAACTCTCGCGGGCGAGTGCGTCGGCGCCGGTGGTGGCCACGGCGAGCTGGTCGATGTGGGCCGAGGTCACGGTGGGCGGGAGGTCGGGCATAGGGGTCGCCTCGGTGCGTGTCTCGTCCTGGCGTGTCTTGGTCGCGGCGGTCGCGCCGCCGGTCGCGCCCGAGACGGGTGGGCCGGCGAGATCGATGAACGTCTGCCACCGTGAGGCCTCCTCCCGCGCGGCGGTGCCCGTGTTCTCATCGAGCCGGCGCAACAGGTTCCGCTCCTGTTCATAGTGGAGGAATGCGCGGGAGACCTCCTGGAAGGCGGACGCCTCGGCCTGACGATTCTGCTCATGCGCCTCCCGGAGCGAACGTTCGGCGGAGCCGTCGATGATCGAGGTCGACGTGTGCCGGCCGGGGAGTATTTCGTCGCGCGTGGCCAGTGCTTCGGCCGCACGCCTGTCTGCCCGCTCGGATAACGACCGGTGACGGTCGAGGGTCGACTTCACCGTCTGTGAGGCGGCATCGAGTTCGGCATGGGCCTGAGTGACCCTGCCTGCGGCATCGTCGCGCGTGCGCTCGAGCTCGATCAGCCGGTGAACGGCGGCCCGGTCGTCCAGGGTTGCGATCCGCTCCGCGTCGGCGGGCATCGACTGCGAGACGGCATCGATCTCGCGATCGATCCGGACCACCTCGGCTTCGCCGGCCTCGACCCGGACGCGAGCGGCGTGCTCGCGTTCCCGAGCTCCGGTGAGTTCGCGTGCGGCCACCCTGCTCTCCCGACGATCGGCCAGGCTCTGCGAGACGAGTTCCTGGGAGTGTTCGAAGGCCTCGAGGCGTTGTCCCGATGCCGCGGACCGATCCCGGCGGTTCTCGTAGACCTGCACCGCCGCGTCCTTCGACCGTGATGCCGCCCGTGTCGACTCCCTCCGGCCGAGGGCGGCCTGCTCAGCCGCGTAGGTGCGCGTGCGCTCCCCACGACCGAACGCCTCATCGAATGCCTCCAGATAGCCGCGGACCGAGCGGTCGGGTGACGTCCGGGCCGCATCGGCGGCGCGGCCGATATCGGTGAGCGGCCGCACAGGACGCCCGAATGCATCATCCACACGGTGGATGCCCTCGAGGCGTTCGGGGGAGAGACCCTGCCTGCGGACGATGAGCCGATCGGGATTGCCCCCGCCGGCCAGGACCGGCACGTTCGCGATGCGCTCATGAACGTGCCTGCCGACTCGGTCGGAGGCCCGCCCCGACGCGTCGACGACTGCGCCGCCCACGGCGCCGCCGGCGGCCCCCGCGAGCTCGGTGACCCCCTGGCTCAGGAGTCGCTGCTGTTCGATGAGGACGGCCTCGTCGGACAGCTCCATCGTGAGCAGGTGCTGGCGGCGGCAGGCGCTGGCCGCGGCCTGCGCGGCGATCTGGAGGACTCCGATGAATAGGCCGGCGACCGTGGTCGCCTTGAGCACGGTGAGCGACGGCGGGATGAGCGCAGCGAGGAATTGCAGGCCGGGCACGACGGCGAGCAGGCCCACGCCCGCGAGGATGCCGGCGACGAGGCCGATCGTGCCCACGAGGTCCCCGAGGAGGGCGAGCACGTCGCTGATCAGGGCGAGGTTGTCGGCCCAGGCGCCGTACTCGCCGTCCCAGCCGGCCCATTCGTGGGTACTGATCCCCTCGCCCCCGATGGTCCTTCCCCAGAGCGACTGCACCGCGCCGTAGCCGCCGACGATCGCCCCGACCGGACCGGCGATCTTGGCACCCTGCGACAGGCCGACTCTGAGGAGGGCGAATGCGGCGGCCTTCTGGGCCACGAGGGTCGCGGCCCCCATCGCGGCGCTCGACTTCGCGCCGGTCCAGGCGCTGCCGAGCACGTCGGCCTGCTCCCAGGCCTCGGCGACCTTCGCCTGCCGTTCCGGGCTCCCGGGCGTGCCCCATTCCTGGGCGAGCACGTCGTCCAGGTCGGCGGCCGTGACCATGCTCTCCTCGGTCAGCGCCTGGGAGGAGACCGTGCCCACCGGGTGCGGCGGCGGGCCCTCCCGCAGGTCCGAGGCCGGAACGGGAGCCCCGGCGGAGGCGCGGGAACCGATCGGCCCGCCCCGGGTGCCGAGTGTGTCCCCGGCGGCCGCGGGCGCCTGGTCCGCGGCGGCGGGCGCCGCCGTACCTGCGGAACCTGTGGAACCGGCGGAACCTGTGGAACCGGCGGAACCTGTGGAACCGGCGGGTTCAAGGGCTTCGAGCGAACCGGCGGATTCGGCGGATTCGGGGGATTCAAGGGAGCCGGCGGAACCGGGGGATTCAACGGAACCGGCGGATTCAGGTAGCTGAGCCTGAGCAGGATCGGTGTCCACCTCCGGTGCCGCTGTACCCGGCTCTGTACCCGGCTCCGTGGCCGCCCCCGTGAGTGCCGCCGGCAGGGTGGTGCCCGCGGCCGACGAGTGCTCGACCGGGCCGCCGGGCAGAGCGGTCTCCGCGGTGGCCCGATTGCCCACGAGCCGTTGCAGGTCGAGCAGATCGTGGGGCGGCAGCGTCGCGCTCGGGGAGAGCAGGACGCTCCCGCGCGGACGGGCTCGACGCGCCTGCGGGGCCGGCAGCTCGGTCACCAGGGCTGTACGAGGGTGGTGCGCCATCGCCCTCCTCTCGGTGTGGCCCCACGCTAGGGCCGCGAGGTCGACGAGGCGCAGGGCCACCGGGGCGGCCATGGGGCAGCGCGCGGTGCCCCAACGGGCACGACCCGCGCGACCGGCACGACCGGCGCCGCGTCACCAGGCTTGGTGCGTGCTCCAGCGCCACGAGGCCCGCGACGGCTTGGCGGGGACGCCCCAGCGGCGGCGTGGATCGGCCCAGACGGAGGAGCGTGAGCCGTCGTCGGGGTCGTCGATCGCGGCCGCGTTCGCGGCGACGAGCCCGGCCACGAGCGCGGCGAGCTCCACGTCGTCCGGGGTGCCCCGCACGACCCGGACGACGTCGCCCGGGCCCATCGATTCGATGCTCACCATGCGTGCCTCCGAGCGGTCACAGCGGAATGTTCCCGTGCTTCTTCGCGGGCAGCGACGCCCGCTTCGTTCGCAGCGCCCGCAGCCCCCGGACGATCTGCACGCGGGTCTCGGCCGGCTCGATCACGGCGTCGACGTAGCCGAGGGCGGCGGCGTCCCACGGGTTGACGATCGCCTCCTCGTACTCGTCGACGAGCCGGTTCCGCTCGGCCTCGACGTCGCCGCCGTTCTCGGCGACCTCCGCCAGGGCGCGCCGCTGCAGGATGTTCACGGCCCCGGAGGCGCCCATGACGGCGATCTGCGCGGTCGGCCAGGCGAGGTTGAGGTCGGCTCCGAGCTGCTTGGAGCCCATGACGATGTACGCCCCGCCGTAGGCCTTGCGCGTGATCACGGTGATGAGCGGCACGGTCGCCTCGGCGTAGGCGAAGATGAGCTTCGCGCCCCGGCGGATGATGCCGTTCCACTCCTGGTCGGTGCCGGGGAGGAATCCGGGCACGTCCACGAACGTGAGCACCGGGATGTTGAACGCGTCGCACGTGCGCACGAACCGGGCGGCCTTCTCGGCCGCGTTGATGTCGAGGGTGCCGGCCATCTGCTGGGGCTGGTTCGCCACGACCCCGACGGGCGCCCCCTCGACGTGGCCGAAGCCGACGATCACGTTCCGGGCGTAGAGGGCCTGCACCTCGAGCAGCTCCCCGTCGTCGAGGACCCCGGAGATCACGGTGCGCATGTCGTAGGGGTGGGAGTCCGAATCCGGCACGAGGGTCGTGAGTTCGGCGTCCTCCGGCGTCTCGTCGAGGTCGGCCTCGATCGGGAACGTCATCGGGTCGGTCAGGTTGTTCGCCGGCAGGTAGGTGAGCAGTGCCTTGACGTAGTCGAAGGCGTCCTCCTCGTCCGTGGCGAGGTAGTGCGCCACCCCGGAGCGCTCGTTGTGGGTCTGCGCCCCGCCGAGCTCCTCGAAGCCGACGTCCTCGCCGGTGACGGCCCGGATGACGTCCGGGCCGGTGATGAACATGTTCGAGGTCTGGTCGGCCATGACGATGAAGTCGGTGAGTGCGGGGGAGTAGACCGCGCCCCCGGCGCTCGGGCCGAGGATGAGCGAGATCTGCGGGATCACCCCCGAGGCGGCGACGTTGCGCCGGAAGATCTCGGCGAACTGGGTCAGCGCGGCCACGCCCTCCTGGATGCGTGCGCCGCCGCCGTCCGAGATGCCGATGAGCGGCACCCCGGTGCGCAGCGCGAGGTCCATCACCTTGGTGATCTTCTGGCCGTGCACCTCCCCGAGGGAGCCGCCGAACACCGAGAAGTCCTGGGAGTAGACGCACACCTGGCGCCCGTCCACCGTGCCGTACCCGACGACGACGCCGTCGCCCGGCACCCGGCGCTTGTCGAGCCCGAAATTGCTCGATCGGTGGGTCGCCAGGGCATCCAGCTCCACGAAGCTGCCCTCGTCGAGCAGCATGTCGATCCGGTCCCGGGCGGACTGCTTGCCGCGGGCCGACTGCTTCGCCCGCGCGGTCTTCGCGATCGCCTCCGGGCCCTCGGCCCGGCGCAGGCGCAGATCCTCGACCTTCTCGGCCGTGCTCGTCTTCTTGGTCACATCGGCCAGCGTAGTTGTCCTGATGGGCAGATGCGGGCACCGAACCGCCCACCCTCGGCACCGTTCGTTGTGGAGGGTCCACAAATCGGCCCGCACATCGGCCCACACATCGGCCCGGGCATCCGCCTCCACCTCCGCTCGGGCACCGCGATTCGGCGACGGATCGAGCGTGTGGTTCACCACGGACGTGACCCGTGGCACGCTGGAGTGATGATCCGCCTCGTGCCCAGCACCGATTCGACCCAGACCGACCTGCTCGCGGCCCTCGCCGCGGACGGGGCGGACTGGGGTCACCTGAGCGGCATCCACGCCGTCCACCAGCGCGCCGGGCGCGGTCGGCTGGACCGCGCCTGGGACACCGATCTCGTGCGCGCGCTCACCGCCTCGGTCGTGCTCCGGCCGGGCGACGAGGCCACGTGGGGCGGACTCGGCCTGCTCACGGGGGTGGCCGTGGTGCGGGCGCTCGCCGACCTCGCCCCCGGCGTGAACGCGGGCCTCAAATGGCCCAACGACGTGATCGTGCCCGACGCGGCCCCCTCCGATCGGACCGAGGGGTCGGCGCCCGGATGGGCCGGCATCGCCAAGATCGGCGGCATCCTCGGCTCGGTCGCCACGGACTCGACCGGCGCCCGGGCGGCGGTCGTGGGGATCGGCGTCAACCTCGACGGCACCGTGCCGATCCCGTGGGCCGCGACCGTGCGCTCCGCCGGCGGGGACGGCGTTCTGGAGGCCGCCGATCTCCTCACCGCGATCCTCGGTCACCTCGGCGAGCTCGTGCCCGAAGGCGAGCCGGTCCGCGGGGTCGGCGAGGCCGTGGCCCCGCTGTGCCGCACGCTCGGCGAGCCGGTCCGCGTGGTCACCGCCCGCGACGCGGAGGCGACCACGGGAACGGCCGAACGGATCGACCCCGACGGCGCGCTCGTCGTCCGTACGCGCTCCGGGGAGCAGCGCTTCCTCGCTGGTGACGTATTTCACATCCGCTCCGAAGCGCCGCTAGCCTGACACCCATGGCCGAACCGTCCCCGCACTCCTCCACCTACGGAGCCGTCGCAGCCGCGCTGCTCGGGCCCGGTCCACGCCGTCACCTCGGCGAGGTGGCCGAGTCGGCGAACGTGAGTGAGGACGACGTGCGCGCCTTCTGGCGGCTGCTCGGCTTCGCGGACGTCCCCGACGAGGCGCTGGAGTTCACGGACGCCGACGTCGCGGCGATGCGCGACCTCATGGACTACGTGCGCACGGACCGGATCGGCCTGCGCACGGCCCGCACGCTCGTGCGCGCGAACGGTCACCTCATGGACCGGCTCGTGCTGTGGCAGGTCGAGTCGTTCGTGGAGGAGGTCGCACAGCGCTACTCGCTCGACGACATCTCGGCCCGACTCGTCGTGCTCGACCGCTTCCTCACCCTCCAGCCGATGCTCGAGGAGCAGCTGCTCTACACCTGGCGGCGGCAGCTCGCCGCGCTGCTCGGGCGGTTCGACCGGCAGTTCGCCCAGAGCACCGGGCTGGCGATCTCGGCCGATCAGCTGCCGCTCGAACGGGCGGTCGGGTTCATGGACATGGTCGGCTACACCTCCCGCACGGTGCGGCTCGCGCGCGACGAACTCGCCGAGATCGTGGCGGAGTTCGAGACCACGGCCCGCGACGTCGTCGCGCGGAACGGGGCCCGCGTGGTCAAGACGGTCGGGGACGCGGTGCTCTACGTGGCCGACGACCTGCCCACCGGTGCGAAGGTCGCGACCGATCTCGTGGACCTGCTCGCCGCGGTCGATCTGCCCGTGCGCTCCTCGGTCGTGTGGGGGCGGGTGCTCTCCCGCTCGGGCGACATCTTCGGGCCGACCGTCAACCTCGCCTCCCGGCTCAACGACGTGGCCACGCCCGGGGTGGTGGTCATGGACGACGTCTCGGCCGCGCTGCTCGAAGTCGAGGGTCCGGAGTTCGATCTGACCCCGATGGAGACCGTGAGCGTGCAGGGGATGGGGCCGGTCAACCCGGTCCGGCTGCGTCGCCGGCAGGGGAGCCCGCGAACGAGGCGTGCGAATCCGTGAACTGGCATTAGCATGGCAGAGTGACCCGAGTTCTATTAGCAGAAGATGACCCAGCCATTGCCGAACCTTTGGCGCGGGCGCTCACCCGTGAGGGCTACGACGTCTCCGTGCACGGCACCGGCCGCGGCGCCATCGACGAGGCTCCGCACGCCGATCTCGTCGTGCTGGATCTCGGACTGCCCGACATGGACGGCCTCGACGTCGCGCGCTGGATCCGCAATCAGGGGCTGGCCACGCCGATCCTCGTGCTCACCGCCCGGGCCGACGAGGTCGACCTCGTGGTGGGCCTGGACGCGGGTGCCGACGACTACGTGACCAAGCCGTTCCGGCTCGCCGAGCTCCTCGCGCGGGTGCGGGCGCTGCTGCGCCGCGCCGGCGGCGAGAGCGAGGAGGCCGGTGCGCTCGTGGCCCAGGACGTGCGCGTGGACGTCGACGCCCACCGCGCCTTCCAGGGCGAGACCGAGGTGCACCTGACGGCCAAGGAGTTCGACCTGCTGCGGGTGCTCGTGCGCGAGGCCGGCTCCGTGGTCAGCCGCGAACTGCTCATGCACGAGGTCTGGGCCTCCGACCCGGCCGGCTCGACCAAGACCCTCGACATGCACGTGTCCTGGCTGCGCCGCAAGCTCGGCGACGACGCGAACTCGCCGCGCTACGTCTCGACCGTCCGGGGTATGGGCTTCAGGTTCGAGACCGGCGAGCGCTGACCTTGGGGCGACGTGTCCTGACGGCGACCATCGCCGCCGTGACGGTGGCGGTGCTGCTCCTCGGGGTCCCCATGGCCGTCGCCGGCGCGGTGCTCGTGCGCCAGGGCGTCGTCTCCAACCTCTCCCTGCGCACCCAGTCGATCGCCCGGGCGGTCGACACCCGGCTGGGCATGAACCTCGAGATCGACTCCGACTTCCTCCAGCGGTGGGTCGCCGATGAGTCGGACCCGGCGATCAACATCGTGGTCACCACCCCGCACGGCGTGGTCGAGGCCGGCGTCGCGGTGCCCGACGATCCGCGGCAGGTCTTCCTCGTGCGGCAGACGCTCTCGGTCGCCGGGTCCGAGGTGCGGGTGTCGATCCCGAGCAGCATCCTGTTCTGGCGGGGCGCCGAGGTGGTCGGCGTGGTCATCCTGCTCTCGATCGTCGCCTTCGGGGTCGCCGCGGCGGTCGCGAGCCGTCAGGCGCGCCGGCTCGCCGCGCCCCTGATCTACCTCGCCGCCAGCGCCGAGCAGCTCGGCGCGGGCCAGGTGCGTCCACAGCTGCGTGAGTCCGGGGTGGAGGAGATCGACCTGGTCACGGCCGAGCTCGTGCGCTCCGGCGAGCGGATGGCCGCCCGGCTCGCGGCCGAGCGCGAGTTCGCGGCGAACGCCTCCCATCAGCTGCGCACCCCGCTCACGGCGCTGTCGATGCGGCTCGAGGAGATCCAGCTCGTCACGGAGGACCCGCACATCGCCGAGGAGGCGCGGATCAGCCTCGACCAGATCGAGCGGCTCGTCGGGGTGGTCGACGACCTGCTCAAGTACTCCCGCAACGCCGACGGCGGCACGACCGAGGCGGTCGACCTCGACGAGATCTTCTCCCAGCAGCGCGCGGAATGGGCTCCCTCCTACGAGCGGGCCGGGCGGGAGCTCGTGTTCTCCCCGCCCACCGGGGCCACGGCGCTCGCGACGCCGGGCGCCCTGTCGCAGGCGCTGGCCACGCTGCTCGAGAACTCCCTCAAATACGGCGACGGGCGCACGACGGTCTCGGTGCGGGACTCGCGCAGTGAGACCGCGGCGGACTCCGGCACCGTGATCGAGGTGGCGGACGAGGGGGAGGGCATCAGCGACGACCTCGCGCCCCGGATCTTCGAGCGCCACGTCACGAGCGGGGGCGGAACCGGCCTCGGGCTCGGGCTCGCGCGGGATCTCGTGGTGGCCGACGGGGGTCGGATCGATCTGGCCCAGCGGCGCCCGCCGATCTTCGCGATCTTCCTCAGCGCCGTGCCCGAGCGTCTCAATCCCGACGCGGTGCTTCCGCCCGGGTCCGTCGTGGTCATGGGGCGGCGGCGCCGCCGGCAGTAGATGAGAGGCCTCTCATCCATGTCTCATCGGGGTCGCCGCCGGCTCCGACAGAATGGGCGCATGACTCGCTACGCCTGGGCCGCCCTGCCGGCTGCCCTGCTCATCGCGGCGGCGGCCTGGGTCGGCGCGGACGTGCTCACCCGGCCCGCATCCCCCGAGCTCGGCGAGACGATCGTGGTGGATCCCGGCGCCCCGCTGCCCACCGAGTCCCCGACGCCGGCCGTGACGCCGACGCCGACCGAGTCCCCGACTGTGACGCCGACTCCGACTCCGACTCCGACGCCGACGCCGACGCCGACCCCGACTCCGACGCCGACCCCGACGGTGGGCTCGGGGGGAGCCGCGACCGTCGCGCCGGCCCCGCCGCGCGACGCGGGTGACGACGATGACGACGACGACGACACTGACGACGACGACGATGATGATGGTGACGATGACGACTAGCCGCCGCGGCGTCACCGCCCGCACCCGGATCCTCGCCTGGATCCTGCTCATCGTCACGATCGCCGTGAGCGTCATCGTCGTGGCGACGGCCCGCTCGGTGCTCGCGGGCGTCCAGTCGGGTGCCAACACCGAGCTGACCCACGAGGCGGAGAAGTTCCGGGGCTTCGCGAGCCGCCCCGATCCGGCGACGGGCCGGGAGTTCACGTCCGTGCGGGAGCTGCTCACGAGTCACCTCCAGCACAACCTGCCCGAGCACTCCGAGACGTTCTTCTCCGTCATCGACGGCGTGCCTGACCGGCGCAGCGGCGGCGACCCGCCCGTCCGACTCGACCTGGACGCGGCCTTCGTGGCCCAGGCGACCGCGGCCGAGGAGCCCTTCTCGGCGAACCTGTCGACCTCGGCCGGGCCGGTGACCTTCGCCGTCCTGCCCGTCGAGTTCGTCGGCGATCCGCAGACGGGGCGGCTCGTCATCGTGGAGTTCCTCGCCCCGGAGCTCGACGAGGCCTGGTCGACCATCTGGGTGATGTCGGTCATCGCCGTCATCGCCCTCGCCCTCGCCGGGGCGACCGGCTGGTTCGTGGCCGGGCGGGTGCTCGCCCCGATCCGGGAGCTGAGCGAGACCGCGGCCCGGATCAGCGAGACCGACCTGGGCCGGCGGATCGAGGTGGACGGCAGCGACGACGTGGCCCAGCTCGCCGAGACCTTCAACCGGATGCTCGACCGGCTCGAGACCGCCTTCGACGGGCAGCGCCGGTTCCTGGACGACGCCGGGCACGAGCTGCGTACGCCGATCACCGTGATCCGCGGCCACCTCGAGCTCATGGGAACCGACCCCCTCGAGCGGGCCCAGACGCTGGCGCTCGTGGGTGACGAGCTCGGGCGGATGTCGCGTCTCGTCGATGATCTCATCGTGCTCGCGCGCAGTGAGCGCCCCGACTTCCTCCTGCTGGCACCGGCCGATCTCACCGACCTCGTGGTCGAGACCTTCGCCAAGGCCACCGCCCTCGCCGCGCGCCACTGGACGATCGACGAGACGCCCGAGGTGTTCGCCGTCGTCGATGCGCAGCGGCTCACCCAGGCCCTGCTCCAACTCGCGGCCAACGCGGTCGAGCACACGGGCGCGGACGACTCGGTCGCGGTCGGCGGCGCGGTCGTCGCGGGCCGGCTGCGGCTGTGGGTGCGCGACAGCGGCACCGGGATCCCGCCCGAGGATCAGGCCCGGATCTTCGCGCGGTTCGCGCGCGGGGCGGCGGACATGCGTGCGGGTCGGGGCACGGGTCTCGGGCTGGCGATCGTCGACCGTATCGCGGCCGCCCACGGCGGCCATATCGCCCTCGACTCCGAGCCCGGCCGGGGCTCCACCTTCGTGCTCGACCTGCCGTGGCACCGACCCGAGGAGGCCCCATGACCAGCATTCTGATCGCCGAGGACGAGGAGCGGATCTCGTCGTTCATCGAGAAGGGGCTGCGCTCCGAGGGCTTCAGCACCCAGACGGTGACCGATGGGCACGCGGCCGTGGAATTCGCCCGGACCGGCGAGTTCGACCTGCTCGTGCTCGACATCGGCCTGCCCGGCCTCGACGGCTTCAGCGTGCTGCGACGGATCCGCGCGGACAGGATCGACCTGCCCGTCATCATCCTCACGGCCCGGGACGCGGTCGAGGACACGGTGGCCGGGCTCTCCGGGGGAGCGGACGACTACATGCGCAAGCCGTTCGCCTTCGACGAGCTGCTCGCCCGCGTCCGGCTCCGCCTCAACTCCGCCTCCGCCGGCGAGGCGACGATCCTGCGCGCCGGCTCGGTCAGCCTCGACCTGCGCACGCGCCGGGCGCTCGTGGGGGAGCGGACAGTCGAGTTGAGCTCACGGGAGTACACGTTGCTCGAGGTGTTCATGCGGCATCCGGACCAGGTGCTCAGCCGGGCGCAGCTGCTCAGCCGGGTCTGGGGCTTCGATTTCGACCCGGGGTCGAACGTCGTGGACGTCTATGTGCGCTACCTGCGCGGCAAGCTCGGGCCCGAGGCCATCGAGACGGTGCGTGGGGCGGGCTACCGCCTCCGTGCGGACTGATCCCGGCGGATGT
Source organism: Pseudactinotalea sp. HY160 (assembly GCF_009372055.1). Classification (NCBI taxonomy): domain Bacteria; kingdom Bacillati; phylum Actinomycetota; class Actinomycetes; order Micrococcales; family Cellulomonadaceae; genus Pseudactinotalea; species Pseudactinotalea sp. HY160. The sequence continues at coordinate 500,135 of NZ_WHMT01000001.1, forward strand.
GAAAGCTCTCATGTTCCCCTCATGGTCGCCTTAACCGGGGCGTCCATCCTTGATGTCATAGTCGATCAAGGAGAGATCATGCCCCTCGTCATCGCGATTGCAACCGACCTCGTCGCCGTCACCCTGCTCGCGTACGTGCTGTACTTCCGTCGTCATCGGCGCCGGGACCTGCTGCTGTCCTACGTCGCCCTCAACGTCGGGGTCGTCGCGGTGACGCTCGCGCTCGGCTCCGTGGAGGTCGGCATCGGCCTGGGAATCGGGCTGTTCGGGATCCTCTCGATCATCCGGCTGCGCTCGGACCAGATCACCCAGCAGGAGATTGCCTACTACTTCACGTCGCTCGCGCTCGGGCTGCTCGCCGGGTTGCACCCCTCGCCCATGTGGCTCACTCCCGCGCTCAGCGCCCTCATCCTCGTGGTCATGTTCGTGCTCGACAGCCCCCGCGTCGGCCGTGACACCTACCGCCACACCCTCACCCTCGACCGGGCCTTCCCGCGTCGCGCCGGCCTCGAGACGCACCTGAGCGAGTTGCTCTCGGCGCGGATCCTCAGCGTGGAGATCGTCGATATCGACCTCGTGCGCGACACCACTCTCGTCGACGTCCGGTACCGGGCGGTGGCACCGTGGACGCACGCCGTCCCGTCCGCGCCCTCCGCCCCCACCCCCGCGTACCAGAGCCTCCCGGCGGCGTCCGACGAGTCGTGGGCGGCGATGCCCCGATGACCGCCGTCGAGATCACCCGACCCCGGGCCGGCACCGCTCCCGCCCCGAGCACCGGCGACCTCGTGGAGGTGCTCGACCGGTTCGAACCGATCAGCCTCGCCGACCTGAACGCCCAGGCGCGGCTCATGACCCGCATCGATCGCAAGTACTTCGTTCCGCGTGATCTCTTCGTCGACCTGCTCGAGCGGACCAGGGCGGACTTCCGGGCGCTCGAGATCGACGGTCACCACTCCTTCCGGTACCGCACCGTGTACTTCGACACCCCCGAGTTCGGGTTCTTCCGGGCGCACGTCCAGGGCCGGCGGCAGCGGTACAAGGTGCGCACCCGGACCTACAGCGAGTCGGGAGACTGCCTCATCGAGGTGAAGTCGAAGGGGTACCGCGGTCGAACCGTCAAGGAGCGGATCGAGCACGCGGGGCCCGCTCATCTACTCGACCGGCCGTCCCGGGAGTTCGTGGGTCGGATCGTCGGCTCCGACGCCTACCGGCTCGAGCCCGTGCTCGAGACCGTCTACGACCGACTCACCCTCGTGCGGGGCGATCAACGCCTCACGTGCGACCTCGACCTGCACTTCCTCGCCGGCAGCGATCGCCGGGACGGCCCGAACGAGGTGCTCGTCGAGACCAAGTCCGGCGGCGAGCGCGGGATCTGGGACGACCTGCTCATGGCGAGCGGGATCCGTGAGCACCGGGTGAGCAAGTACTGCGTCTCGGCCGCCCTCCTCTACCCGGGCCTGCCCGCCAATCCCTGGCGCCGCACGATCCGGCGCTACTTCGGGTCCCGCTGAGCATCCTCGCGGGGGGTGCGGACCCGTTCGGGGGCGGTCCGGGCCTCGGCCCGGGCCTCGTTCTCGGCCCGGTGCACGGCCCGCATCGCATGGAAGGTCCACACCTTGTTGAGCGTGAAGGTCACCGGCGTCACGACGGCGATCATGATGAACTGCGCCCAGTACACCCGGGTGCGCAGCAGCGTGGAGTCGTCCAGGAGCGTCGTCGACAGGTGAATGGGAGAGTCGGTGTGCATGAGCAGGGTGAGCAGCGCGAGCCCGATCGCCTGCCCGAGCGCCCCGACCGCGAGGAACGGCCAGTACTCGCGCCACCACGGCGTTCGGCCCGCCGTGCCGAAGGCCCATGACCGGTTGAGCTGGAAGTTCCACAGATTCGCCACGAGGAAGGCGAGCACCGAGAACACGTGGTACCAGCGCACGTTGAACTGGGTTCCCACGAGCGGAATCGCGGCCTGCTCGGCGTCCGGGCCACCGAGGGTGAGCAGGACCATGATGCCCATGTTGACGAGTACCCCGCTGGCGCCGACCACGCCGAACCGCAGCAGCAGCCGCCAATTATGGCGGTGCCGCACCAGGATCAGCCGGCGCAGTCGGGCGAGGGTACCGCCGCCCGCGTTCCCACCCGTCGGGGTGCCCTGCTCCGATCTCACTGCCGCAGCCTACCGGGCCCTATCCGTCGCAGGCGTCGCCGAACGTGTTGAGCCCGTCGGTGAGCCCGTTGGTGTCGAGGGTGGTCGCGGCACGGTACAGGTCCTGCCCCGCCTCGGTGAGATCCGCGTGATCCGGTAGCGGAGTCGCCGTCAGTGCACCGGTGAGGGCGGCTGCCCCGAGGGTTTCGATGATGGCGGGCTCGGCGTCGTCGCCGACGAGCGGATCCCATTCGGCCGGGGGGCCGGCCTGCCGGGCGTCGGCGACCAGGGCACAGGCGTAGGCGACCTGCCCGGGGAGGGAGATGTCCGGTTCGCCCTCGGGCAGACCGGACCTGTCGCACGCGGCGGTCATATTGTCGATGCCGGCCTGGATCCCGTCGGAGTCGACCCGGGTGATCTGGGCGTACTGCACCTTGGCAGCTTCGGAGAGGTCCTCGTGACCCTCAAGGGTGGTCGCGGTCATCCCGCCCAGGAGCGCGGCGGCCCCGGCGACCGCGTTCAGCGCCGGGTCCGCGGCGCCCGGAGTCAGCGTCCACTCCTGCGCCGGCCCCGAGTCCTGGGCGCGTGCCGCCAGCGCACACGCATAATCGAGGCGTCCATCGGCGGAGACGTCCGGGCCGGCGGCGGAACAGCCCGCTACGAGCAGACCGATCGTGAGCCCGGCGGCAACCGCGGCTCGGACCCATGAACCGGTGTGCGCTCCGCCGTCGACGGAGCGGCTCGGGATCGGCATCATCGCATCCTCCTCGTTGCTTTTCACGGGCGTTCATCCACCGTAACAGCGGCGCGTACTCGTGCCCGAACACAGTAGGCTGAGCGGTCATGGGACATCGGGTGGCCGTCATCGGCGGCGGACAGTTGGCACGCATGATGGCCGGGCCGGCCGCCGCGCTCAACCTCGAGTTGCGGGCGCTCGTGGAGGCCCCCGATTCCTCCGCCGCCCAGGTGGTCCCCGACTCCCGGGTCGGTCTGCCCCGCGATCGTGCGGCCGTCGAGGACCTCGTGGACGGCGCCGACGTGCTCACCTTCGAGCACGAGCACATCCCGGCCGGGATCCTGCGCGACCTCCTCGCCCGCGGCGTCTCGGTGCAGCCCGGTCCCGACGCGCTCGCCGCGGCCCAGGACAAGATCACGATGCGCACCGTGCTCGCCGCGGCCGGCGTGCCGGTGCCGCGCTGGGCTGTGGCCGCGAGCCCCGACCAGGTCCGCGACTTCGCAGCCGAGGCCGGCTGGCCGGTCGTCGTCAAGACGCCCACCGGCGGTTACGACGGCAAGGGCGTGCTCGTGCTCGGTGAGGATCCGGCCGACGACGGCTGGGCTGTGCTCGAGCAGTGGCTCGCAGCCGAGCGCGGTGAGGTGCTGCTGGAGGAATGCGTGCCGTTCCGCCGCGAGCTCGCGGCCCTGAGCGCCCGCCGCCCGAGCGGACAGTTCCTCGCCTGGCCCGTGGTCGAGACCATCCAGATCGGCGGCGTCTGCGCCGAAGTGCTCTCCCCCGCGCCGGAGCTGAGCGAGGAACTCGACTGCGCAGCCCGCAACATCGCCCACACCGTCGCCGAGACGCTCGGCGTCACCGGCGTGCTCGCGGTGGAACTCTTCGAGACGACGGATGGTCGCCTGCTCGTCAACGAGCTCGCCATGCGCCCCCACAACTCCGGGCACGTGACGATCGAGGCCTCCCGGACGAGCCAGTTCGAGCAGCACCTGCGCGCGGTGCTCGACCTGCCGCTGGGAGCCACCCAGCCCACGTGCGACCATGCGGTCATGGTCAACCTGCTGGGATCGGCCCTGGACGACCCGCGGGAGGCCTACGGCGAGGTGCTGCGCCGGTATCCGGAGGCCAAGGTCCATCTCTACGGGAAGTCCGTGCGGCCGGGCCGCAAGCTCGGGCACGTGACGATCACGGGCGAGGACCCGGAGCGCTGCCTCGCCCGGGCCCGCGCCGCGGTCGCTCTGCTGCGCGGGGAGGGGGCCCGATGAGCGCGCTCGTGGGCCTGGTCATGGGCTCGGACTCCGACTGGCCGGTCATGGAGGCCGCGGCCACCGCGCTCGAGGAGTTCGGGATCGACTACGAGGCGCGCGTCGTCTCGGCGCACCGGATGCCCGCCGACATGATCGCCTACGGCCAGGAGGCCGCGGGGCGGGGCCTGCGGGTGATCATCGCCGGGGCCGGCGGAGCCGCTCACCTGCCTGGCATGCTCGCCTCGGTCACCGTGCTGCCGGTCATCGGTGTGCCCGTGCCGCTCGCGCACCTCGACGGCATGGACTCCCTGCTCTCGATCGTGCAGATGCCCGCCGGGGTGCCCGTGGCGACCGTGAGCATCCGCGGCGCGCGGAACGCCGGCCTGCTCGCCGTGCGGATGCTCGCCACCGGCGAGGGGGCGGCGGCCGGCGACCTACGGGCCCGCATGGCCGATTTCCAGGCGGATCTGCGCCAGACCGCGATCGACAAGGGCGCCCGGCTCGCGCAGCGCACCGATTCCACCGGCTGAGTAGTTCCCCGAGCCGAGCAGTTTCCGAGCCGAGCAGTTTCCGAGTCGAGTATTCGGACGAGCCGACGACGCGCCCGTCCCGACCGTTCGCCCGTCCTGACCGTTCGCCCGTCCCGACCGTTCGCAACGAGCTCTCCATGACGAGCGGCTCGCCACGGGCGGGCCGTGCCTGGGGTGCGCGTCGCTCACCGCGCGGCCTCGCCGCGGGCGGGCCGTGACTGGGGTGCGCGTCGCTCAGCGCGTGGCCTCGCCGCGGGCGGTATGGTCTCGCACTCGTCCGCGAGACTCGACCGGGTTCCCCGGGTTCCCCGGGTTCCTTCGGGTCCTCGCGGTCCGCTGGATGTGGGATGAGATCCGCTGGATTCCGCTGGATCTTGATCGCCGGCCCGGTCAAGTCCCGTGGCCCGGGGTGAATGTCGGTGCTCGGTTCTAGGGTTGTTTCATGAGCACGAAGGCGGCCCGGCAGATGCGAGCGAGGCGAGCGGAGATCGCCTCGATCGCGTCCGAGGACGCGGTACTGGACCGGGTCCGTCAGGTGCGCAAGGTCCAGGCGGGCGCGGAGGCCGATCTGTTCTTCCTGGCGATCGAGATCGCCCAACGCAGCCCGGTCACCGAAGAGTGCGGGGCGTGGTCGTGTCACACCGATCTGGCCCTGGGGGTCTCGTATTGTGATTCGGCGGCGAACTGGTTCGCGGCCGTGACCGGCTTCTCCACCGACGCCGCCCAGGCGATGCTCCTCGAAGCCCTCGAGGTCGCCGAACGCCTGCCGCTGCTGTACGGGCGCGTGCTCGATGGGCGTACCCGGGCGCACACGGCCCGGCTCGTGGCCGAACAGACCCTCGGTTTGAACGTGGAGGCGGCCCGGTTCGTCGATGTCCAGGTCGCAGCCGCCGGGGCGATCCGGGGCCGATACGCCATCAAGGGTCTCGTGCGGGAGGCGATGATCACCCACATGCCCGACCGGTATGCCGACCTGCAGCGGGCGCAGGCCGATCCGCGCCGGGCCGATGTCCACATCGGCACCGACGGCACCGGCCGCATCGACGCGATCGTATCCACGTTCGCCGCCCTCGATCTGGAACAGAGCCTGGCCTTCGGAGCCGCGCAACTCAAGGCCGCCGGATCCGGTGAGGTCCTCGATACCCGACGCTCCCTCACGTTCGAGGGCATCATCGCCGCCACCCACCACCCCGCACCGGCCCACCAGGACGCCCTCGACCTCACCAACGGACAATCAGGCCGGCAAGCCCGGCAGGCCCAGCAGGCACAGGCGCCGGGACCGGCGGCGGGGGCGCCGGACTGCACGGGCGGAAACGTCATGGCCGCGGGGACGGGCGCCACAGTCGGCATCGGCGGTGCTGTGGGCATGGCTGCGGCCGCCGCAGTCGATCTGACTCCCGATGAAGCCGCAGGCCAGTTCGACGGCCCGTCCGTGAGCACAGCCGCGGGCCCCGCCGTGAGTACAGCCGCGGGCAGCGCCGCCGGAACGGCGGTGGGCGAAGCGGCGGCGGCCGGAGCTGCGGCGGACCCGACCGGCGAGGCGCCTGCCACGGCTGCGGGCGGTGGTGTCTCGTGTGGGCCCGCGTGGTCGGGTCGGGGCGTGCCGCGGGCGAAGGTCGTCATGTACCTGCACATGAACGCCTCGGCGTTCTGGCCCGACGGCAGGCCACCCGACCGTCCCGACTGTCATTCTGGAAACCGACCACCCGATCGTCATCCCGGCGACCGATCACTCGATCGTCATCCCGGTGATCGGCCTCCTGATCGTCCCGACCGTGATCCTGGCTGCCTGCTCGCCGGTGGACCATACGTGGACCCGCCGGGCTCGGCCACCTCGGCGGACACGACTTGTCCCGAACACGCCGCCGGTCCGGCTCGTCCCGAACACGCCGCCGGTCCGTCCTGTCCCGAACACGCCGCAGGTCCGGCCTACGTCGCGGGCAGGTTGGCCCGCGAACCCGTGCGCATCGAGGGGCCGGGGATCCCGACCGGGCTCGTGATCAGCGCCGCCGAGATCGCGGCCATGTTCACCACGCCCCACGATGCGGCCACGCCCGACAGCGCGCCCGTTGACGGGCCACGGGGCTCTGATAAGCCGCGCGGGTCTGGTGGGTCGTGGGGGCCGCAGATATTCGTGCGTCCGGTCATCGACCTCGAGACCGAACACGAAGTCGCCGGCTATGCCGCGGGGGACGTGATCAAGGACCACCTCCACCTGCGCGATCGAACCTGCGTGTTCCCGGCGTGTGCCCGCCCGGCCCGGGCCTGCGATGCCGACCACATCGACCCCTGGAAGACCGATGCCCAGGGCGATCCGGTCGGTGGGCCGACCTGCACCTGCAACCTCGCCAGCCTGTGCCGCCGGCACCATCGCTGGAAGACGCACAATCATCCCGGGCAGCCGCAGGGACGCGGCTCCTGGGCCTACGTCATGCTCGGACCCGGAACCTACTACTGGAGCGGCCCCATGGGCCTACGGTTCCTGCGCACCCCGACCGGCACCACCGAGGTCACCGACCAGGCCTGGCACCGCCGTGACCTCGCCGCACTCCAGGGCCTCCAGGGGCGCGGCGCATCCCAGAGCCTCGAGGCGCTCCAGGGGGTCGGTGCACTCCAGGACCTCGAGGCGCTCACGGGCTCCGACGACATTCCCGGCCGCGAGTCACGCCTGGATCGCCTGGATCGCCTGGATCGCCTGGATCGCCCGGACCATCGGACTCTTCCGGGCAACGAGACCCTCCCGGGACTCGAGGAGGTCCCGAGCAGCAAAGCGCGCCCGGACTCGCGGGCCCACCGCGACGACCTCGACGAGGCCTTCATGGACGCCCTCGACTACGAATACGGCAATGCTGACAGCGACAGCGACAGCGACAGCGACATCGACAACGCGGGCGATACCGACGACGACGGGGAACCGGTTGATGGGCGCGTCGCGGCCGTCCAGTCGGATCGACCACCGCAGCCGCCCGTCACTTAGAACGTCGGCGCCCGCCACAGCGCGTCGACGAGACCCTCGGGCCGCACTCGACCCGGACATTCCGCGCGGTCGCGGTGCCGACAGTCGGATCGAACTCGGTGCCGACGCCCCGTCGGCCGATGGCTCCGGTCGACGGCTCCGGTCGATACCTGTGGATAACCGCACCGGGCCGGTGCCGGCGGTTAGCGTCGTGGCAACGACGAAGGGGATGCCATGCGCCGAAGCATCGGAACGAGGACCGGACACGTCCGGCGCGTCACGGGTGCGCTCCTGACCACGCTCGTCGTCGGGATGACGGCCATGGGATGCACCGCCCCGGTGCCGAAGGAAGTCCGCGATACACCCGCACCGGCGACGATCGACCACCTGACGGGCAAGCCGTCGCTGTCGCTCCGCGCACCCTACGGGATCGACGTACCCGAGGGAGCGAAGGATCTGGAGGTGCGCTATCTCGCCGAAGCCCTGGAGCGTGCGCTCATCCGAAGCAGCGAATACGAGCAGGTGGCCGAGCTCGGCGAGGCCGAGGCGACCCAGCGCGTATTCGACGAACTGGCGAGCGCGGGGGACCCCAACCCCTGGGTGGAGGAGGCGAAGGAGACGTTCGGCGGGCCGGGCTATTCGTTGGCCGTCACGTCGCGGTTCCCTCACGAGCAACTGCCGACCCGGGCGCCCCACGTCGTCGCCACGACCTGGGAGTCCGAACTCGACGATGGGCGGCTCAGGGTATCCGCGACCGTCGAGACTGCGATGGAGTATCCCCGGGGACTGGCGATCGTCGTCCGCACCCTGCGGTTCGGCGTCGACGTCGAGCAGAAGCGGGCCGGCGGGCAGTTCTCCGTCGCGAGTTCCTGGCAGGTGCGCTGGCGCGGCTTCGACATGTGCCGGTTGCTCCTCGACGGCGTGCTCGTGCCGGGCCGCCTCCTCACGACGGCCGACGACCTGTCCGCCTACAAGCCGGGCTCCTTCGGCTCCGTGAACGAGGAGCTGGCATCCTCCGAGGCCTCGCTCGATCCGATAGAACGCCGCGAGGAGTGCCGCGCCGCCACCGAGGCGTGAGACGACGCGAATGACGGTGCCGCCCGAGCACAGTGCGGCCGATCCCCGAGGGCTATTTGATCCTGAACAATCCCACGGTGATCAGGCCGATCGCGAGCGGTAGACCGATGTAGGTGCACAGCCCGTTCAGGAGGAGTGCGGCCTGCGGCCATGGAGAGAAATCCATCGGCCAGAATCGCGCGATGGCTACGTCGGCCGCGAAGCACAGAAGCGCCAGGACGAGGCCCGCGGCCAAAGGGCGCCGGCCGTCGTGCAGAAACTCTCCGAGGAGGGAACGTGCCTCATCGTCCGAAGACTCCATCACCTTGCCCTATCCAAGAAAGCTACCGAAGGTCGACACGGGACCGGACACTCGGCGCGTCGTCATGTGAAGGCCGACGCGACTGCACCCACGGAACAGTTCGGTCAGTCCAGCCAGCAGACCCTGACCGTGCCGACGCCACTCAGCGTCGACCGGCATGTCGTCGATCCCAGGCTAGCTCGGCCGATGAGCTCGCGCAGGCAATCATCGGGATGAGTTCGGGCCCTGCTCGGACTGTGCTGGAGGCTGGCATGCTCGCCCGTCGAGCGTTCGCGGTCCCGGCAGAGCCGGCCCGCCTACTCCTCCTCGATCGTCACCGTGCCGTCCGCGACGGAGGCGAAGAACCGTGCCGCCGCGTCGGGCTCGATGAGCACAGCGGAGCCGACTCCGCCCGGTCGGTAGTTGAGGTCGGCGATCGGCGGCGTGCCCCGCACCCCGTCGGGCCCCGTGGCGGCCCGGAAGGCGAGGGCGAGCCGGCCGAGATCGAGGATGCCCGTGTCCTGATCGACCGCGAGGGCGGCCAGGCCGGCGCTCAGGAGGTCGACCTGTGCCCCCGGGTTCACCAGGGTGCCCGGGCGGGCGACCTTCGCCGTGATCGCCTTGATCACCTGCTGCTGCCGCTCGGTGCGACCGATGTCGCCCTTCGGGTCGGAGTAGCGCATCCGCGCGAACGCCAGCGCCGTCGTCCCGTCCGCCTCATGGCAGCCCGGGGTCCACACGAGGCCGGACTTCTCGTCGTCCACGTCCAGGTCCGAACACAGCTCGACACCGCCGACGGCGTCGACCAGGGCCGAGACGCCGCCCATCCCGATCTCGACGTAGTGGTCGACGGTCATCCCCGTGAAGTCCTCGACCGTGCGCACGAGCAGCTCCGGGCCGCCGAGCGCGTAGGACGCGTTGATCTTGTTGTTGCCGTGCCCGGGAATCGCCACGTACGTGTCGCGCGGGATCGAGATGAGCGAGGCCGAGCCCGACGGCGGCTTCGTCAGCAGCATGATCGTGTCGGTGCGCTGTCCCTCGGTCGGATCACCCGCAAGGGTCCCGTCCGCGCGGGAATCAGAGCCAGCGAGCAGGTAGGTCTCGGCCGCCTGGCCCGGCGCACCCGAGAGTGCATCGATGTGAGTGATCTTCCCGTTGGCCCAGATGAGCAGGCCGATCGGCCAGGCGAGCAGGAGCACGAGCACAGCGGCGACGATCACCACGGCGCGCCGGCCGCGCCGCCGCCTGCGCGGCGTCCGCGGGGTCGCCGGCGGCTCCGGATGCTGCCCCGAGTGCCCGGGCTGCCCCGGGTGTCCCGGCTGCCCCGGGTACCCGGGCTGCTGCTGCCGGTAGGACTGTGTGGGCTGGATACGCCGGGCCGGCTGCTGGTCGACGGGCATGACCCGCGTGCGCGGCACGGCCGGCTGCTGCGGGAGGGGAGCCTGCGCGGGCTCCCGGGAGCCCGGTGCAGGGCGGGCCGGCGCCGAGTCCCCCGACCCGCTGTCCGGCCGCGCCCCGGGCCGACTCGCGGGCCTGATCACGGGCGGAGGCGTGGGGCGGCGCGCGCTCGGCGCCTGATCCGCCGCGCCCATCGACCGGGCCGAACCGCCCTCGCGCGCCTTCGAGGAACGGCGCTGGGGAGGCCGCTGAGGAGGCCGCTGGGGATGCTGGGGCCGCTGGGGCGGAGTGTCACCGGATTCGGTGGGCATGAGGGCTTCCCTGTCGTTCGGTCACGCCGGAGGTTCTCGAGCTTACGAGTCCGCGGGCGCGAAGCCCCGCAGCCGGCGGGGGTGTCGGTCAGCTGCTCGGGCTGCTCGATGCGGTCGGCTCGACCGTCGACTCCTCCGTCGACTCCCCGGCGGGATCCCCGGGGAGCGGCTCGTCGGCCCGCAGCGCGTCCCACACCAGGTCGGTCTCGGGGGTCTGCAGTACGACGTTGCCGCTGTAGGCATGCGGGGCCGTGGAGAAGTTCACCGAGCCGCCGTCGATCCCGCGCAGCGAATAGCCCAGGCCGGTGAGGCTGTTCAGGTTCCCCAGCCGCTCGCTCGTGGTGAGGGAGGAGGCGGCCGAGGAGAGCAGCGAGAGCAGCTTCGAGGGATTCGCGAGGGTGTCGGCCGAGAGCACCTGTCCGACCATCGCGGTCATGAGCTCCTGCTGCCGGTCGATCCGCGAGATGTCCGACCCGTCCCCGATCCCCTTGCGTGCCCGCGCGAGCCCGAGCGCGTCGTCGCCGTCGAGCGTCTGGCAGCCGGCCTCGAGGTCCAGGTCGGCCTTGGGCACGTTCATCGGCTCGTCGAAGCACATCTGCACCCCGCCGATCGCATCGACCATGGTGGCGAAGCCGTCCATGTCGATCACCGCCCAGTCGTCGATGTAGATGTCGGTCATCGCCTCGACCGTGAGGATCGCGCAGGCGGCCGCGTGGCTCAGATCCTCGCCCTGCCCGCCCGTGGCGAAGGCCGCGTTGAAGCGGACGCCGTTGTGCTCGTTCGTCCCGAGCGCCTGCGGGTAGCTCTCGCCGCCCCCGGGAAGAGGGCAGGCCGGGATCGCCACGATGAGGTCGCGGGGGATCGAGACCACGTCGACCCGCTCCCGGTCGGCCGAGAAGTGCACGATCAACGCGGTATCGGAACGCATCCCCTCGAACTCGCCGTACTGCGCGTTGTCCCCGCCGCGGTAGTCCGAACCGAGCACGAGCACGTTGAGCGGTTTGCCCGCCCAGGAGTCGCGCGGGTCCGGGGTCGGGTCCCCGTGCTGGTCCGCGCCGCCGGGCCGGTTCTCGCCCAGGAGGGCGTTGATGTCCTTGCTGTCGATCCGCGACTGGATCTCGACGTACACCGAGCCGACCGCGGTGGTCACGAAGAGCGCGACCCCCAGGAGGCTCAGCGCGAGCACGTTGAGCGCTCGCCGTCGCGGCCGGGGGGCGGCATGACGCCGGGCCCCGCGCTCGTCGCGGCGATCCGAATCGGTCCTCGTTGTGCTCATCAGGCCCAAGAATACGGGCAATCCGGCGCGTCCCGGCGCGGTGAGGGGGAGGGCGTGGGGCTGATCCGGCGGGCAATCGGTGAAGGAGTTGTGCGCGCCCGCCATCCGGGTGGCGCCGGTCACAGCCCGGCCGGGAGGGGGCACGGCGGCCCGTCGTTAGACTGACCCGATCACGCCCAGCACAGGAGGCACAGGCATGCCCGTACTTTCCGGCCCCGTCCTTACCGGCGGTGAGCGGATCGTGGTCCTCGGTGGATCCGGGTTCATCGGCTCGCACATCATCCCGGCCCTCATCGGCGCCGGATTCGACGTCGTCAACTACGACCTGTACCCGCCGCAGCGGCCGCTGCCGGACGCGGTGGTCGACCTGCGGGGCGACATCCGCGACGAGGCCACCCTCACCTCCGCGCTCACCGGCGCCCGTGCGGTGCTCAACCTGGCCGCCGCCCACCACGACTTCGGGCTGACCGAGGCGACCTTCACCTCGGTCAACGTCGACGGGGCGGGAGCGGTCACCCGGGCGATGACCGCCGCGGGGGTGGACAACCTGTGCTTCTACTCCTCGGTCGCGGTCTACGGCGAGCAGCCGAGCACGCCCACCGAGGAGACCGCGCCCGCGCCGACGAACGCCTACGGCCGCACGAAGCTCGCCGCCGAGGCGGTCTACCGCGACTGGCAGCGCTCGGGCGAGCGGCGCGTGCTCATCGTGCGCCCGGCGGTCGTGTTCGGCCCGGGCAACACGGCGAACATGTACCGGATGATCGACCAGATCGCCCGCCGCCGGTTCGTCTCGGTCGGCCCCGGGGCCAACCGCAAGTCGATGGTGTACGTGGAGAACATCGTGGCCGCGATCCTCCACTTCTGGAGCGCCGAGCCGCAGGTGGACCCCGAGGTCTACAACTGCGTCGACGCCCCCGACCTCACCTCCCGGGCGATCATCACCCGTGTCTACCGGGCGTTGGGACGACGCGTGCCCCGGCTGCGTCTCCCGCTCGCCCCGGCGATCGCCTGCGCCCGGCCCCTGGACTGGATCGCGGCGCGGACGGGCCGGAATCTGCCCATCACCTCCGACCGGATCGCGAAGGTCGCCGGCACCGAGACGAGGTTCTCCGGGGACCGGATGCGCGAGCACGGATACTCCCAGCCGCGCCCGATCGCGGCGGGCATCGACGAGATGGTCGCCTGGTACGTCGAGACCGGCAAGAACGTGCGTATCCGCGAGCACCTGCCACCCGAACGGCCCGTGCTCGCCCGAGACGGGGTGGGTGCATGAGTACGGTCGCGGTCGTGGTGACCTACAACCGGGCGGAGCTGCTCGCGGCCTGCCTCGACGGACTCGCCGCCCAGACCCGCCCCCTCGAAGCGATCGTCGTCATCGACAACGCCTCGACCGACGGCTCCGGCGACGTCGCCCGCGCCCACCCGATCGGCGCCGACGTGCACACACTGCAGACGAACCTCGGGGGAGCGGGCGGGTTCAGCGCCGGGCTCGCCTGGGCGCTCGAGCACCACGACCCGGACTGGATCTGGCTCATGGACGACGACACGATCCCGCGCCCCGGCGCGCACGGCGCGCTCATCGACGCGGCCGACGCCCACCCCCGCGACCTGGCCGTGCTCAGCTCGACCGCGGTCTGGACCGACGGGCGCATCCATCCGATGAACCGCTCCCGGGTGCGGATGGGCTCGAACGCCGTCGAGCGGGGGGACGCGGCCGCCGTCGACTCGCACCCGATCCGGACCGCCTCCTTCGTCGCCATCCTGCTGAGCGCCGACCATTGCCGCCGAGCCGGGCTGCCGTACGCCGACTACTTCATCTGGGGCGACGACACCGAGTACTCCGGGCGGCTGCTCCGCCAGGGCCGCGGCATCCAGGTGCACGACTCGATCGTGGAACACCGCACGGTCGCCTTCGCCTCCTGGCAGACCGATCCGGGGCCCCGGTTCTACTACGACGTGCGCAACAAGCTGTGGGTCTACCTCGCCTCCGGCTCGTTCCGCTGGTGGGAGCGGCTCGTCTACCTCGGATCGGCGGCCGCGGGCTGGGCCGGCACGATCCGCCGCTCGGGCGATCGGCGGACCCTCCTCGGACACGCCTGGCGGGGTCTGCGCCACGGCCTGCTCCGCCGGCCGGCCCCGACCACCCGGGTACTCGCGGGCCAGGGCGAGGTGTCCAGCGCCGTCGCCCGCGTCGAGGCCGGGCGATGACCGAGAAGTTCTCCGTGCTGCTGCCCGTGTACGCCGGGGATCGGCCGGACTGGCTGCGGCGCGCCTTCGCCTCGATCACGGCCGAGCAGACCCTCGCCCCGGACGAGGTCGTGCTCGTGCGCGACGGCCCCGTCGGCGCCGCCCTCGAGACGGCGATCGACGAACTGCGGGCCGGCTCGAGCGTGCCCGTGACGTACGTGCCGCTGCCGCAGAACCTCCGGCTCGCCGGGGCCCTGCAGGAGGGTCTGGCCCGCTGCTCCCACGAGCTCGTCGCCCGCGCCGACGCCGACGACATCTGCCTGCCCGAGCGGTTCGCCCGGCAGATCCCGGCGATGGCCGGCCTCGACCTGCTCGGCAGCGCCGTGGCCCAGTTCGACGACGAGGAGCAACTGCGCGCGTGGCTCGACGGGGCCCCCGACGGCCCGGGGGCGGGCCGCGTCACGGTCCGCACCCGACCGGCCACGACCGCCCGGATCCGGGACTACGCGGCCTTCCACAACCCGTTCAACCACCCGAGCGTCGTGTTCCGGCGCTCGGCTGTCCTCGCCGCGGGCGGATACGAGGACCTGCCGTTCATGGAGGACTACTGGCTGTTCGTGCGGATGATCATGGCCGGGTCCGCCGTCGGGAACCTGCCCGAGGCGCTCGTGGGCTACCGGGCCGGAGCCGAGTTGTTCGACCGCCGCGGCGGGTGGGTCGCGATGCGGTCCGATTGGCGCTTCCAGCGCCGCGCCCACTCCCTCGGGTTGACCACCCGGACCCAGTTCGTGCGTAACCTGGGCACCCGGGCCGCCTACCGGCTCGTCCCCGGCCGGCTCCGCGCGTGGGGGTATCAACGATTCGTCGCCACCAGGAGGGCCACGCAATGAACGTCGACCTCGTCGTCGTCGGATCGGGATTCTTCGGCCTGACGATCGCCGAACGGGCCGCCACCGAGCTGGGCCTGCGGGTGCTCGTGCTCGACCGGCGGAGCCACATCGGCGGCAACGCCTACACCGAGTTCGAGGAGAGCACCGGCATCGAGGTGCACCGCTACGGCGCGCACCTGTTCCACACCTCGAACGAACGGGTGTGGGACTACGTCACCCGCTTCACCGCCTTCACCTCCTACCAGCACCGGGTGTACACGACGGTCGGGGGCGAGGTGTTCCCCATGCCGATCAACCTCGGCACGATCAACCAGTACTTCCGCTCCGCCCACGGGCCGGATGCGGCCCGCGCGCTCGTCGCCGCCCAGGCGGCCGAGGTGGCGGGCCACGAGGTGAGCAACCTCGAGGAGAAGGGGATCTCCCTCATCGGGCGGCCCCTGTACGAGGCGTTCATCCGCGGCTACACCCTCAAGCAGTGGCAGACCGACCCGACCGAGCTGCCCGCGAGCGTCATCGCCCGCCTGCCCGTGCGCTACACGTACAACAACCGCTACTTCTCCGATACCCACGAGGGGCTTCCGGTCGACGGGTACACGGCCTGGCTCGAACGGATGGCCGACCACCCGAACATCGAGGTGCGCCTCGACGTCGACTTCTTCGACGAGGGCCAGCCGCTGCACAAGCGGGCGCTCGTGGGCCAGGTGCCGGTCGTCTACACCGGCCCGTTGGACGAGTACTTCGGCCACAGCGAGGGCGCGCTCAGCTGGCGCACCCTCGACTTCGAGGAGGAGGTGCTCGACGTCGGCGACTTCCAGGGCACCTCGGTCATGAACTACGGCGACGAGGACGTCCCCTACACCCGCATCCACGAGTTCCGACACTTCCACCCCGAACGCGACTACCCGGACGACCGCACGGTCATCATGCGCGAGTTCTCCCGCTTCGCCGGCCCCGGCGACGAGCCGTACTACCCGGTCAACACGGCCCGCGACCGGCAGCAGCTGCTCGCCTACCGCGAGCTGACGAAGGGGGAGTCGGGCGTGCTCTTCGGGGGGCGGCTGGGTACCTACCAGTACCTCGACATGCACATGGCGATCGGTTCGGCGCTGAGCATGTCCGACAACAAGCTCGGCACGATCCTGTGACGGGCGCGAGCTCGGCGGAGGCGACACGAATGCACGGGCTCGCGGGCGTCGTCCGTGCGTACGCCTGGGGTTCGCCGGACCGGATCCCGGAGTTCGTCGGCCGGGCGGCGACGGCGGCCACGACCGCCGAACTGTGGTTCGGGGCCCACCCCTCGGCCCCCTCGCCGTTGCGCTCCGACGACTCCGACGATCCCGACGACTCGGACGATTCACGGGGCAAGCCGGCCCGGGGCGATCTGCGCAGCCACATCGCCGCCGATCCGCACCGGATCCTCGGCAGCGACGTGACCGCCCGCTTCGGCACCGAGCTGCCCTACCTGCTCAAGCTCATCGCCCCCGAGTCGCCCCTCTCCCTCCAGGTGCACCCGAACCTCGCGCAGGCCCGCGACGGCCATCGGCGCGCCGGTCTGCCGGGCGGGCCGCAGGACTACGTGGACGCGAACCACAAGCCCGAGCTCGTGTACGCGCTCAGCACCTTCGAGGCGGTGAGCGGATTCCGGGCACCGCGCCGCGCGGCGGAGATGTTCGCGGGGCTGAGCAGCCCGCTCGCCCGAGAGATCGTGCGGATGCTCCGCCATCTCCCGCCCAGGGACGGCGCCCGGCTCGCCTTCCGCATGGTGCTCACCGAGTTCTCGGCCGCGGACGTGGGGCAGGTCGTGGCCGACTGCGCCGACCGGCTCGCCCGCGGCAGTTCGCCCTCGCAACGCTCGGATGCGACCGTGGTCCGGCTCGGGGAGCACTTCCCCGGCGACCCGGGCGTCGTGGCGGCCCTGCTGCTCAACCCGGTCACGCTCAAGCCCGGCGAGGTGATGTTCGTGCCCGCGGGCAGCGTGCACGCCTACCTCGGCGGCCTCGGCCTGGAGATCATGGCCAATTCCGACAACGTGCTGCGGGCCGGGCTCACGGGCAAGAACGTCGACCTCGAGGAGATGCTCGCGATCGTCGACTACACCGCCGCGCCCCCGATCCGGCTCGCCGCCGAGGAGTTCGGGCCGCACGTGCGCACCTACTACGCCCCGGTCGACGACTTCGAACTCTCCGTGATCGACGTCACCGGTGAGCCGGTGTCCGTGCCCGGCAAGGGCCCGCGGATCCTGCTGGCGATCGAGGGGGCCGCACAGGTGCACGCCGGCGGCCGGTGTCGCCGGCTCGAGCGGGGCGAGGCCGTGTTCCTCGCCGCCGACGACGGGCCCGTCACCGTGGCGGGCGCCGGCGGACGGGCGAGCGTGGTGCAGGCCGACGTCCCCTAACGAAGCGTCGTCGTGACACCCTCGGCGGCGGCGATCCGGTCGAGGTCGGCGCCGGGATCGCCCGCGAGCACGATCGAGGCGCCGCGTGCCCACAGCGGCGGCGCCACCGTGAGCAGCGCGAGCAGAGGCGGCAGGGTCGGCAGGGTCGGCAGTCGAGCGGCGTCGCCGTCTGCGCCGACGAGCAGCGCCCGCTCACCCGGACGGACGCCCTCGAGGCGTGGATCGTCGCCGGCGAGCACGTCGGCCTGGGTCCGCCCCGGCAGCGCCGACTCCCGCGCCGAGCCGCCCGCGGGCAGGAGCAGCTGATCGGGCTGCGAGGTGAGCTCCGCGACGCCGTCGATCGCGCCCGGGCCGGGGGCGTCGTCCAGGCGCAGGGCGAACGCGGGAAGGGCGATGACGACGCACGTGGGGCCGTCGCCGGCCGTCGCGGGCGGGGTCGCCGTGACGACGGCCGCCAGGGACGCATCGGCCGCGCCCGACTCGTCGCTGCCGAGCGGGACGACCTCGGCGCCGCAGATCCACGCCCCGGCCGCCCAGACGAGGGACCGCCAGTGGGCGGGCAGGTCGAGGCCGAGTCGATCGCCGGGGCCGAGGTCGAGTTCCTGCGCGCACAGATTGGCGGCCTTGACGAACCAGTTCGCCAGCACCCGCCCGCTCAGGTCGACCCGTTCGCCGCCCGGGCCGTACCATGTGAGCCGGGGCTCGGTCACGGGGGCGAGAAGCGGTGCGAGGCCGGCGAGCGACGTGATCATGGCCCCAGCCTAGGGCGGTCCGCGCGGCCCCGAACGCCTCTATCACGTCATGGGCTTGACGGATGAGGATGACACGCGTGTAATTTAGGACTAGACAGGTAATTCGGAGCGTGAGCCAGTCCCGCCCACACCTACGACGGGGGAACTGATATGTGGAACATCCTGGGAGACGGTCCCCTCGACCTGAGCCTGCCCGAGCCCGTGCCGGCGGCACCGCCGCTGCTGGCGCACCTCGGGGGAGACGACGAGGGGGTGCTGGGGTGGCAGGAACGCGCGCTGTGCGCGCAGACCGATCCGGAGGCGTTCTTCCCCGAGAAGGGCGGCTCGACCCGGGAGGCCAAGCGCGTGTGCGCCTCGTGCGAGGTGCGGGCCGAATGCCTCGAGTACGCGTTGGCCAACGACGAACGGTTCGGTATCTGGGGGGGAATGTCGGAGCGCGAGCGACGCAAGCTCAAGCGGCGTGCAGTCTGATCCTCGCCACGTCACCGCGATCGTCGCGGCGACCGACCTGACGTACCTGCCGCAGACCCTCGAGGCGCTCGGGCGCCAGGACCGGCATCCGGACGAGCTGATCGTCGTCGACGTCTCGGCGGCCGGACTCGATCTCGGCCCACTCGTCGAGGCCGCGGCGGCGGCCGGGCCGACCGTGCGCTCCGTGCGCGCCCCACAGGCCCGCAACCTCGGCGACGCGGTCCGGGCGGGACTCGACCCGGGCGCGCGGACCGACTGGCTGTGGCTCCTGCACGACGACAGCCCGCCCGAGCCGGCGGCGCTGGCCCAGCTGCTGCGGGCCACGGCGAACACCCGTACCGTGGCCGTCGCCGGCTGCAAGCACGTGCAGGCCGATCACCCCGACCGGCTCCTGAGCGTCGGGGTGCGCATGACCGCCGGCGGGCGCCGCCTCGGCGGGATCGACGCCGGCGAGATCGATCAGGGGCAATACGACGGCATCGACGACGTCTACGCCGTCGAGACGGCCGGGATGCTCCTCACCCGGGAGATGTGGGACCTGCTCGGCGGACCCGATCCCGTGCTCGGACCCTATGGCGACGGGATCGACCTGTCCCGGCGGGCCCGGCTCGCCGGTGCCCGCGTCGTCGTCGTCCCGAGCGCGATCGTGCGCCATCACCGCGCCGACCTGCGCGACCTGCGCTCCGAGCACCCCGACGGCAGACGCAGCGTCCGTCGCCGTCGGGAGGCGATCCTCCATGCCCGACTCACCGGGGCGTCGGCACCCGGCATGCTCCTCTGGTTCGCGATCATGGTCGTCATGGCCCCGGTGCGGGTGCTGTGGCGCGTGGCCACGAATGAGGTGGGCCTGGCCACGGGCGAACTGACCGCCGCGCTGGCGGTCGCGCTGCGGCCCCGCGCGATCTGGCGTGCCCGCCGCCGGGCCCGCTCGAGCCGAACCGTGCCCCGCCGCACCCTGCGCGGCCTGTACGCCGCCCGCCGGGAGGTGGTGCGGGAACACCGGGACCGGATCCTCACCCGGATGACCGAGCGCCGCCGGGCCCACGCCCCGAGCGAGCTCGAGATGCGCGAGCGGGCCGCCCTGAGCCGGCGCCGCCGCCTGGTCCTGGCGGTCGTCGTCCTCGGCGCGGCCGCGGCCGGGGTCCTCGCCGGGGTGGAACCGGTCGCGGGCGTCGACGGCTCCGCCGGCGAGCTCCTCCGGTCGGCGTTCTCCCCGTGGATCGCCGCCGGCGACGGGCATCCCGGCCCCCCCGACCCCTTCTGGGCGGTCCTCGCCCTGCTCGTCGTGGTCACCGGCGGTCCGCTCGGGGTGCCGAGTGCCACCGGCCTGGGGATCGTCGTGGTGGCGAGCCTGCCGCTCGCCGCGATCTCCGCGTGGTTTGCCGCCGGGGCCGCCACCCGCAGCCTGGCCGTGCGCGCATGGGCGGCGATCGTGTGGGCCCTCGGGCCGGCGGCGATCGTCGCGTTCGCCGGGGCCGACCTGGCCGCGCTCGTCTGCCACATCACCCTCCCGCTCCTCGCCCTCGCCGTCGCCCGGGCCTTCGGCTACGACCGGCAGGACGTCATCCGCTCCGGGCTCGTCGACGCGCGCTCCGGGGCGACCTCGCGCATGAGCGGCCGCGGCTCGCTCGGGGCCGCCGCCGGCGCGGGCCTGCTGCTGGCGATCACGGCCGCCGCTGCGCCGGTCGTGCTTCCGATCGCGCTGCTCGTGCTCGTGGCCCTCGCGCTCGTCGTGCGCCGGCGCGCGCGCCTCGTGCTCGTCGCGCTGCCCGCCCTCGTGCTGTTCGCGCCCGTGCTCGCGTCGTTGCCGG
The DNA here is from genome assembly GCF_009372055.1 of Pseudactinotalea sp. HY160. Lineage (NCBI taxonomy): Bacteria > Bacillati > Actinomycetota > Actinomycetes > Micrococcales > Cellulomonadaceae > Pseudactinotalea > Pseudactinotalea sp. HY160. The sequence goes on from NZ_WHMT01000001.1 coordinate 520,589, forward strand.
CCCAGTGGCCCAGCCTCGTCGCGGCCCCGGGAACGGGGACCGGCGCCGGCGTGCTCAAGATGACGCCCGGGCCCCCCTGGGCCGTGCTGCTCGGCTGGCCGGGCGCGGTGCCGGAGGCGACCTGGATTCTCGTGGCCGGCTCGGCGGCGGGGGCGGCGATCCTGCTCGCCGCGGTCCTCGGCCTCATGCGCCCCGCCGCGGCGGTCCCGGCCCGGCTCGGATGGCTGCTGGCCGCGGCCGGGCTCGCCGCGACCGCCGTCGCGGGTGCCGCCGGCCTCGACCGGGGCGGGGCCGGGGCATCGGGTCTGCCGGACCTGCCGGCCGTATCGGGCGTGTCGATCATGACCGCCGGGCTGCTCCTCGCCGCGACCACGGGGTTGCACGGACTCACCGGCGGACTGCGGGGTCGCTCCTTCGGCCCACGCCACGTGCTCGCGGCCACGACGACGCTCGCGATCGGCCTCGGCGGCGCCGGGGCGACGGCCACCGGCTGGCACGCGGCGGCCGGCCTCGACCGGGTGCCGGGAACCGCGCAGGGGGAGCAGATTCCGGCCCTCGCGCGCGATCTGGCCGGCGGCCCGGACCGGGCCCGGGTGCTCGCCCTGACCGCCGGCACGGGCGGGATCGTCGCCGAGCTCTGGCGCGGGGACGGGCCGCAGGTGAGCGACCGGGCCACCGTCCTGCGGGTCCGCGAGCGTGCATCCGGTGCGTCCGGTGGATCGACCGCGGACTCGCCGACCGGCCTGCGCGAGCTCGTGGGGGAGCTGTCGGTCGGGGCCGCGGAGGACGCCGCCGCCCGTCTCGCCACCCACGCCATCGCCATCGTGCTCGTGCCCCCGGGCCCAGCCGACACAGCTGACACAGCCGACCCGGCCGACACAGCGGCCACGGCCGGCCCGGCGGCGGCGTCCGCACGTACGGAGCTGCTCGCCGCGCTCGACTCGGTCGCGGGGCTCGAGCGGATCACCGAGAACGAGACGGGCGCGTTCTGGCGCGTCGGCGGGCCGGACCCGGCGGCCCGGGTCGTCGTGACCGACGCCGCTGGAACGGCCACGGTCGTGCCCGCGGGAGCCGTCATCGCGGCGGGCGACATCGGCGCCGGGAGCGACCGCACGGTGGTCCTGGCCGAACGCGCCGACCCCGGCTGGCGGGCCTGGTTCGACGGGCAGCGGCTGCGCGCCGTCCAGCGCGACTGGCAGCAGGCCTTCGAGATCCCGGACGGCGAGGCGGGCCGCCTCATCGTCCGCTACGAGCCCGCGGGCACCAGGGTCTGGCACCTGAGCCTGCTCATCGTGTTCGGACTGACGACGCTGCTCGCCCTGCCCACGCGCCGACGCCGACGGGAGAGCGACCGATGACCGACGAGACTCCGGACCGGCCCGGTCGCGACACCGCGCCCGAGGTCGGCCGGCGCATCGCCTCGACCGCCGCGGGGGCGGTGGGCGCTCTCGCCCTCGCTGCCGGCGCGTTCGCGCTGGGGATCGTGTTGCCCGCGGACGGGGCCGAAGGTGTTGTGCCGGCGCCCGTGGCCGTCGGCGCCGGCACCACCGACCTCGTCTGCCCCGGACCTCCGCGGTTGCCCACGACCGCCACCGGCGACGACATCGACTACGACGCCGAGCTCGGCCCCGGGCCCGCCGGGGTGAGCACCGACGTGAGCGCCGTCGTCCTCGGTGACCCCGCGGCGACCCTCGACCTCCTCGGCGCCGAGGACCCGGCGCCGCTCACCGGTGCGAGCGCCGGCCTCGATGAGGTCACCGGTCCGGCGCTGCTCCGCGCCGGTGCGATCCGGGGGCGCGCACCGCTCGTGACCGCACGCACGCTCGCCCGCGCCGACTCCGGCGACCTGCGCGGCCTCGCGAGTGCGTCCTGCGCCGTGCCCTCGAGCTCGATCTGGCTCGTCGGCGCAGGCACGGCCGTCTCGAGCAGCGCCCAGCTGACGATCACGAACTCCGGGGACACCCCGGCCCGCGTCCACCTGACCGGTTGGTCGGGCACCGGGCCCGCCCCCGACATCGCACCCGTCCTGCTCGCCCCCGCCTCGAGTCGCACGGTGCTGCTCGAGGCGGTCTGGCTCGCCGACCGGATCGCGATCCACCTGGAGTCGGAGGGCGGCCGGATCACCGCGGCGATCCAGGACTCCCGCCTCGACGGACTCACCCCCGTGGGCCTCGACTTCGTGACGTCGGCCGCGGCGCCGGCGACCGAGATCCTCCTCGGTCCCGCCCCGCTGCCCGGCTACGCCGACCCCGATGACCTTGACGACTCCGATGACCGTGATGACCCGGGGGAGTCCGCGGACGCGGCGGCGAGCGTGCGGATCGTCAACCCGAATCCGACTCCGGCGACCGTGGACATCACGGCCCTCGGCGAGGACGGGGAGGCCGAGGTGGCCGGCGCCCAGGACCTCGTGGTCGAGGCGGGAAGCGTGACCCAGATCCCGCTGGCGGCCCGGTACGCCGGCAGTAACGGGGTGCGCCTGCGCAGCGACGTGCCGATCACCGGCGCCCTCGAACTCTCCAGGCCGGGCCGGGCGGGGGTCGACGAGACCGCCGATCCGGACGTCGCGCCCGTGGACATCGCCTGGCTCGCGGCGGGCGTTCCGTCGACCTCGGCCCTGCTGGCCGTCGGCGCGGAGACGAACGAGACCCACGTGCTCAATCCCGGCGAGCGGGCCGCGCGGGTCACCCTCACCCCGATCCTCGCCGGTGGCCGGGCGGGTGACCCGTTCGAGCTCACGGTGCCGCCGGCCTCGACGGCCGCCGTGCCCACGCCGGAGAAGGCGGTGCTCGCGTGGCGGATCGAGGCCACGGAGCCCGTGCTCGCCACGACGGTCGTGACGGCCGACGTGACCGACGGCCGCCTGCTCACCGTGCTCCCCGCGACCGCGGGGATCGCGGGCGCGGCCGAGGTCGCCGTCGACCTGCGGATCGGCTGACCGTGCGGATCGGCTGACCGCGCCGGCCGGGACGACCTCAGTAGTCCGGGTCGATGTCCTCCGGGGCGCGGCCCAGGAGGTGGGCCACCTGCTCCGTGAGCACCCGTTGGATGAGCTCGTGCATCTCGGGCTCGCCGACGACCCGGCCGAGCAGCGGGCGCCGGTAGAGGACGATCCTGTGCGCGAGGCCGATATCGGCCGGGAAGTACCGGCCCAGGGCGACCGCATCGTGCTCCCACGGGGCCGGATTCGACGGCGGCACGTCCTCGACCGCGAACTCCACCCCCGAGAGCCGGTTCCCCACGAGCGCGTCCATGCGCGCGACCGCGGCCGCCACCGCGTCGTCGAACCGATCCGTGCGGGTGCGGTATCCCGGCACCGTCGGCGGCACGAGCGGGCCGCGCAGGCCGCGGCCGTGCCGGTCGCGGCGCCGGCCGGCCCGCCGCGAGGGCAGCACGACCGGGGAGAGGGAGCGCTCGTCGTTCACGCCACCACCCTACGCACTCCCGTCGGCCCGCACCCCGTCGGCCCGGCCTCCGGCGTGGCAGCACGGCCGGCGCCGCGCACCGGGTACCGTGGAGGCGTGAGATCCATGCGCCAGTGCACACGAGCCACCTGCTCGTCGGCCGCCGTTGCCACGCTCACGTACGTGTACTCGGATTCGACCGCGGTGCTCGGGCCGCTGGCCACGCACGCCGAACCGCACACGTACGACCTGTGCACCGACCACGCCGAGCGGCTCACCGTGCCGCGCGGCTGGGACGTCGTGCGCCTCGCCGGAGAGTTCGAACCGGCGCCGCCGAGCTCGGACGACCTGCTCGCCCTCGCCGACGCCGTCCGCGAGGCCTCCCGGGCCCCCGCACCCACGCCCCGGCCCGCGACCCGTCGCGTCGGTGCCCCGGCACCCGTGACCCACGCCCCGCCCGCCCCCGAGGTCGGCCGCCGCGGTCACCTGAGCGTCATCCGCGGCGAGGGCGACTGAGGGACCGGTAGGATCGGGCACCGTGTCCGATCTCGATGCCATCGTCAAGGCCTACGACATCCGCGGGCTCGTGCCCGATCAATGGGACGAGGACGTCGCGCGCGCGCTCGGCGCCGCCTTCACCCGGGCCACCCGGGGCGGTGCGGTCGTCATCGGCCACGACATGCGCCCCAGTTCCCCCGCCCTCGCCGCCGCGTTCGCCCGCGGGGTGACCGAGGCCGGCTGGGACGCCGTGATGATCGGGCTGTGCTCGACCGACGGCCTCTACCACGCCTCCGGGGTGCTCGACCTGCCCGGGGCCATGTTCACCGCGAGCCATAATCCGGCACGCTACAACGGGATCAAGCTCTGCCATGCCGGGGCCCGGCCCGTGGGGCAGGACACCGGCCTGGCCGACGTCCAGGCGGCCGCGGCCGCCTACCTCGCCGATCCGGACTCGCTCCCGGTCGCGCAGACGCCCGGGCGGGTGAGCGAGCGGGACCTGCTCGCCTCCTATGCCCGCTATCTGCGCGACCTCGTTCCGCTCGAGGGCATCCGGCCGCTCAAGGTGGTCATCGACGCCGGCAACGGCATGGCCGGGCTCACGGCGGGCGCGGTGCTCGACGTCGATGCGGGCCTGGCCGACCTCGGCCTCGAGCTCGTGCGGATGTTCTTCGACCTGGACGGCACCTTCCCCAACCACGAGGCCAATCCGCTCGACCCGGCGAACCTCGTCGACCTCCAGGCCGCGGTCATCGCAGAGGGGGCGGACATCGGCCTCGCCTTCGACGGCGACGCGGACCGCTGCTTCGTCATCGACGAACGCGGCGTCGCGGTCGACCCCTCGGCGCTCACCGCGATGGTGGGGCTGCGGGAGGCGCAGAAGGAGCTCGACGCCGGCCGGCCGGCCACGGTCATACACAACCTCATCACCTCCCGCGCGGTCCCCGACCTGCTCGGGGCGGCGGGCGCCCAGACCGTGCGCACCCGGGTGGGCCACTCGTTCATCAAGGCGGAGATGGCGCGTCACAACGCCGTCTTCGGCGGCGAGCACAGCGCCCACTTCTACTTCCGCGACTTCTTCTACGCCGATTCGGGAATGCTCGCGGCGATGCACGTGCTCAGCGTGCTCGGCCGCGAGGACCTCGCCCTGTCGGACCTGGGGGCGATGTACACGCCCTATCACGCGAGCGGGGAGCTCAACCACCGCATCGACGACCCGGACGCCGCGCTCGGCCGGATCCGTGCGGCCTATGCCGACGACATCGATTCCGGGCGCGTGCGCGTCGAGGAGTTCGACGGCGTGACCTACTCCCACTGGGAGTCCTCGCCGCGCTGGTGGTTCAACGTGCGCCGCTCGAACACCGAGCCGCTCCTGCGCCTCAACGTCGAGGCGGAGGACGAGGACATCATGGTCAAGGTGCGCGACGGGATCACCCGACTCATCGAGGGCTGACAGCCGCAGACGACAGCGGCGCCCGGCCTGAGCCGGGCGCCGCTGTCGTCTGATCGACCTGATCGATTCGGACTAGTCGGTCACTCGCTTGCGGGGGTGACGCTTGCCGGGAAGTCCGGGTTGTCTTCGAGCCACTGCTGAACCCCGGCCTGGGGGTCACCGGCCTCGACGATGTCGTTCTCGAGGCTCGCGAGATCCTCGTCGGCGAAGGTGAAGTTGCTGATCCACTCGGCGACCTGCGGGTAGTCGTCCGCGAACGTCTTGCGAGCGAAGGTGTGGATCTCCTCGGCGGTGCCGAGGGTGCCCTCGGGGTCCTCCAGGTCGCGGATGTCGTACGCGCTGTAGGCCCAGTGCGGGTGCCACAGGGTCACGACGATGTTGTCACCGGCCTGCATGGCGCCCTTGAGCTCGGCGAGCATCGAGGCGGTGGAGGAGGTGACGAAGTCCATGTCCTCCAGGCCGTAGGTCGGGATGACCTCGTTCTCCATCGCCTGGGTCAGGCCGGCGCCCGGGTCGATCCCGACGATGCGGTTGTTGAAGGCGTCCGCGTTGTCGGCGAGCTCGGCGAGCGAGGTGATCGGGGCGTCGTTGTTCACTGCGACGCTGAGCGCGGCGTTGTCGTACCAGACACCGAGGTCGTCGAGGTCGGCTCCGTACTTGTCGATGTACTCCTTGTGGGTCTGCGGCAGCCAGCCGTCGAAGAGGAGGTCGTAGCTCTCGTCGCTGGCGAGGTCGGCGAAGATCAGGCCGATCTCCGCGTCCGCCAACTCGACGGTGTAGCCCTTGTCCTCGAGGATGGCGGCCCACAGGGCCGAGACGGCCACGCCCTCGTCCCAGCCGGCGGGAACGCCGATCTGGATCGGGTCGGTGTTGATGTCGCCGGAGCCTCCGGCCGCGGCGGTGCCGTCGGTGGGGTCGTCGGTCTCCGTGGAGCCGCCGCTGGCGCTCCCGCACGCCGCGAGGGCGAAGGCGGAGGTGGCTGCGATGAGGCCGAAGCCAAGCTTTCTACGCATGATTTCCTTTCCAATAGTCCCGATCCGGGATCGGTACAGCTGTCGTGGACCGAGCGCGGGGCCGGTCATTCGGTGGCGCGCAGGGCGCGCGCCACGGGGGTGCGTTTGGACAATGACGCCGTCACGCGGTCGAGGAAGATGGCCAGGAGGACGACGCCGAGGCCAGCCTCGAAGCCGAGTCCGACCTGCACGCGGGTGAGCGCCTGGTAGACGTCGCTTCCCAGGCCGCCCGCGCCGACCATGCCGGCGATGACGACCATGGACAGGGCGAGCATGATCACCTGGTTGACGCCGGCCATGATCGTGGGCATGGCCAGCGGGATCTCGATCTGGCGCAGGATCTGCCGTGGTGGCGCGCCGAAGGCGTGCCCCGCCTCGGTCACTTCGGAGTCGACCTGGCGGATGCCGAGTTCGGTGAACCGGACCGCGGGTGCGAGCGCGAAGATGACGGTGGCGACGAGGCCGGAGACGGCGCCGGCGTAGAAGATGACGACGACCGGGATGAGGTAGACGAACGCGGGCATCGTCTGCAGGAAGTCGAGCACCGGACGGATGAAGGCCGAGAAGCGCTGACTCTTCGCGGCGAGGATGCCGAGTGGGAAGCCGATCAACAGGGCGATGATGCTCGCGAGCAGGGTGAGCGCGAGGGATTCCATCGCGTTGTCCCATTGGCCCACGAGATCGATGACCGTCAGGCTGATGGCCGTGCCGAGCGCGAGCTTCCACCCGCTGGCGGCGAACGCGATCGCGGTGAGCACGAGCGCCACGATGACGAACGGCGGGGCGTCGAGGACCCAGTGCAGTCCGTCGTACAGCCCCTGTGCGACGGTCTTGACGAGGCCGAAGAAGCCGCGCAGGTTGAGTGTCAGCCACTCGACCACCGCCTCGGTCCAGACGTTCAGCGGCATCCGCCACCAGTTGCCCTGCATGAAGTCGCCGAAGCTCATACGTTCGCCTCCTCGTCGTAGGGGGTCATCGCTTCCCAGATGCTCACCCGGGGGATCACCCCGACGAGCCGGCCGGAATCGTTGACGACGGGCACGGGAACGTGGGAGTCGGAGGCGGCGACATTGAGCAGTTCCGCGAGCAGGGTGTCCTCGTGGACGCTCGGTGCGGCCTCGACCGCATCGTGCAGGGTCGTGGCCCCGGCCTGCTGGGCGTTGAAGGCGGCGGTGTCCGTGACGGTGCCGACGTAGCGGCGGTCGCGGTCGACGACGAACGCTGCCGGCACCTGCTCGTCGCGGATCTCGCGGAGGGTCTGGCGCGGGCCCTGCCCGACGGTGACGGTCACGGACGGCTTGGCCATGAGCGAGCGCGCCTGGAAGACCGTGCGCGGGTCGACGTCGGCGATGAACTTCGCGACGTAGTCGTTGGCCGGATGTGCCAGGATCTGCTCACCGGTGTCGATCTGCACGATCCGGCCGGAGCGCATGACGGCGATCCGGTCGCCCAGGCGCATCGCCTCGTTCAGGTCGTGGGTGATGAACACGATCGTCTTGCCGAGGCTCTGCTGGAGCTCGATCAGCTGATCCTGCATCTCCCGCCGGATGAGTGGGTCGAGGGCGGAGAACGCCTCGTCCATGAGGAGGATGTCGGTGTCGGCGGCGAGTGCCCGGGCCAGGCCGACCCGTTGGCGCATGCCGCCGGAGAGCTGGGCCGGCACGTGGTTGTCCCACCCGACCATGTCGACCATCTCGAGTGCCGAGCGGGCGCGTTCCTCGCGCTCGGCCCTGCCGACGCCCTGAATGCGCAGCGCGTAGGCGGCGTTGTCGAGCACGGTGCGGTGGGGCAGCAGCGCGAAGTGCTGGAAGACCATCGAGATGCGGCTCTGACGGATGCGGCGCAGTTCGGCCGGGTCCACGGATCCGATCTCCTCGTCGCCGACGTAGATCTCTCCGGCGGTCGGGGGCAGGAGTCCGTTGAGCATCCGGATGAGCGTGGACTTGCCCGAGCCGGACAGGCCCATGACGACGAAGATCTCGCCCGGCTCCACGGTGAAGCTCGCGTCGATCACCGCCGCGGTCCCGAGACTCTTGACATCGGCCGCATCGGCACCGCCACGGAGCTGTTCGATCGCCTCCGTGCTTCTTCTGCCGAAGAACTTGTACGCGTTCTTGACGGTAATGGCCGTCATAATCCTCCTGATGACCCTGGGCAACTCGACGGCCGCGGACGGGCTCGACCGCAGCCGGCCATGTGCACTCGACCTACGGCCCGAGCACGACTCGAACTGGGGTGCGCCTGAAAACGAACTTTCCAACCCTGGCGAACTTTCCGCGTGAACTCCACCCGAGAATCGGGAATATCGACCGGATCGGGCGGCAGCCTCTCAACGAAAGTAGTCCTGACCTGCGAGGACATGGCCGCCGGAATCGTTACTCGACCGTGATTCTCGAGATCGGCAATTCCCGAAGATCTCACACTGTGGTCGCGTCGAACCTCACACTCTGAGAAGTTGACTGATCGTCCCGTGAGACGATGGGGTGGATTCAGAGTCCGTAGGGCGCCCGCCGATCCGGTGGCAACAGGTCGAGCCGGCGCTGCTGCGCGCGCAGCCCCGCGAGGTATTCGGCATCGCGGCGCACCACGAGCACGGCCGCCAGGAACCGCTCCGGGTGGGTTCCCCACGGCGGCGGCGGGCTCACGTGCGGCTCGACGTGGGCCGCGAGCGCCCGCGCGATCGACGTGCGGGTGCCCTCCTCCACGGTGCGCGCCCGGTCGAGGAACTCCCGCACCCGCCAGGCGAGGGAGCCGGGGAGCCGGGAGATGTCGGCCCGGCGGGCCCACTCGACCAGCTCGGCCGGCATGAGCACGGGCGCCGGCAACGCCTGGTCCTGGTCGGACTCGAGCGGATAGGTGCCGGAGAGCAGGTCGCCCAGGCGCTTGTGGCGGGAGGTGACGATCGCCGAGACGAGCGCGAACGTGCCGAGCGTGAGCCAGATCTCCACGAGGGCGACGACGGACCGCACGAGCGCCTGTCGAAAACGGATGGCCGCGCCGTCCTCACGCACGATGACGTAGCCGAGCGCGAACCGGCCGACCGATCGCCCGCGGGTGAGGGTCTCCACGGCCGTCGGAACCCCGACGAGACAGACGAGGAGCATCCCGATGAGCCAGGTGGTCGCCTGCGCGTCGTTGGTCACGAGGTAGCGCAGGCCCGCGGCCACCGCCGCCGCGGCGACCGTGCCGTAGACGAGGAAGTCGACCGCACCCGCCGCGAACAGCCGCAGCAGGCCCGCCGGGCGCAGGTCGAGCACGACGGCCTCGCCCGTGACGACCTCCGCGGCGGCCGACTCGATCCGGTTCGGATCACGCGTGCTCGCGCGGGCCGCGAGGGTCGGGGCCGCTGCCGGCGCTGGGGGCGCTGGGGGCACTGGGGGCGCTGTGGGAACCGGGGGGACGGTCATATGTGGCAGGGTAGCGCTCGTGGATCTCGATGCGTTCGTCGCGCTGCGATCGCCCCGTTGGCGCCGCCTCGCCGAACTCGCCGGTCGGCGCCGACTGCGCGGCGCCGAGATCGACGAGTTCACGGCCCTGTACCAGGCGACCGCCGCCGACCTGTCGGCCGTGCGCTCCCGCGCGCCCAGCCCCGCGCTCATCGGCCGGCTCTCGGCGCTCCTGGGGCGCTGCCGGGGCCTGGCCACGGGCACCCATGAGCCCGGCTGGACGCCGATCGCCCGGTTCATCGCCGTGTCGCTGCCGGCGGCGTTCTACCGGCTGCGGTGGTGGACCGTCGCCGCGATGGTCGTCTTCGTCCTCGTCGGCCTCGGCTACGGCACGTGGCTCCATCTGACCCCGGGCGCGCTGGACGCGATCGCCTCGCCCGCGGCCCGGGCGGACTACGCCGAGCAGGCCTTCGCCGCCTACTACTCGAACAGCTCGGCCCCCGACTTCACCGGGCAGGTCTGGAGCAACAACGCGTTCGTCGCCCTGCAGATGATCGCCTACGGGATCACCGGGGTGATGACCGCCTACGTCCTCGTGGCCAATGCCGCGGCCGTGGGCCAGGCCGGGGCGATCATGGCCGAGGCGGATCGGCTCGACGTCTTCTTCGCGCTCATCCTCCCGCACGGGCAGCTCGAGCTCACGGCGATCTTCATCGCGTGCGCGGCGGGCCTCAAGCTGTGCTGGGCGTGGGTGCGGCCCGGGCCGAGGCCGCGCTCCCAGGCGCTCGCGGAGGAGGGGCGGGCCCTGATCACGGTCGCGATCGGGCTCGTGGCGGTGCTCGGGGTGAGCGGGGTGATCGAGGGATTCGTGCCGCGCAGCGGCCTGCCGAGCGGGGTGAAGATCGCGATCGGCTCCCTCGCCCTCGCCGGCTACTGGGCCTACACCATCGTGCTCGGCCGCGCCGCGGTCCGGGCGGGGGAGACCGGGGACGTGCTCGCCGAGGAGCGCGAGGCCACGACCCTGTACGCGGACTAGCAGGCCGGCCGCGGCCCGCTCAGAGCCGGCCGGCCGCCTTGAGGGCGAGGTAGGCATCGGCCACGCCCGGCGCCAGCTCCTCGGGCGCGCACTCGAGCACCCGGGTGCCGCCCGTGCGCAGGAGCCGGGCCACCTCGGCGCGCTCGGCGCCGGCCTGCTCCGCGGCCGCGGCCGTGAACAGGTCGGCGACCTCGGCGCGGGCGCGGGTGAGGGCCGTGGCACCCGGATCGAGGGCCCCGGCGACGAGCACCTGATGGGTGCCGGCGAGGGCGGCGACGACGTCGAGCAGGCCGGACTCCAGCGCGGCGGGCTCGATCGCGGTGAGGACCACCACGAGCCCGCGCTGGGAGAGGGTGCCGCGGACGAGCCGCGCCACGAGCGGCCAGTCGGGTTCGACGAGCCGGGCGTCGAGCGGGCCGAGCGCCTCGGCCACCGCCGACAGGGCCGCGGGCCCCTTGTGCTCGCTCGCCCGGGCCCGGACCTGTGCGTCCACCGCGACCAGGTCGACCCGGTCCCCGGCGCTCGTGGCCAGGGCGGTGAGCAGCAGTGCCGCCTCGATCTGGGCGTCGAGGCGCGGCTCGCCGCCGAGCCGGGCCGCGGCGAGCCGGGAGGTGTCGACCACCACGAGGATGCGCCGATCGCGTTCGGGTCGCCAGGTGCGCACGACGAGCTCCTGCCGCCGGGCGGTGGCGCGCCAGTCGATCGCCCGCACGTCGTCGCCCTGGACGTATTCGCGCAGCGAGTCGAATTCCGTGCCGGGGCCGCGCACATTCACCGCGGCCCGGCCGTCCATCTCCCGCAGCCGCGCGAGCCGGGAGGGCAGGTGACGCCGCGACCGGAACTCCGGGAGCACCCGCAGCACGCCGGCCACGGGCGCGCTGAACTGGCGCGACGTGAGCCGCAGCGGACCGGTGAGCCGCACCGTGACCCAGTCGGTGCTGCGATGGCCGCGGCGCGTCGGGTGCAGCCGGGTCGTGAGCCGGACGGACTCCCCGGGCGGCAGCAGCAGGGCGTGCCGGTTCGGCCGCGCCCCGGCGCTCGGCTGCCACGCGTCCCGCAGCATGCCGCGCACGGTCCGCCGGCCCGGATTCGTCACGGTGAGCCGGGTGCGTGCCTGTTGCGAGAGCCGCACCGACCCGAGCGGTGCGCGCTGCACGACCAGCCTCGAGGGCGCGGGCGTGAGCAGCCAGTCGACGAGGAAGACCGCCAGGCACGCGACGCCCCAGGCGAGCAGGTACTCCGGCAGGCCGGTGAGCGCGAGGGCCGCGAGCCCCAGCGCCACGAGCAGCACCGCGCGGCCGGTGAGAATCATCGCCGTCAGCGGGGGACCGGCACGGTGGCGATGACGCCGTCGATCACGGAGGCGCCGGTCACCCCCTCGAGGAGGGCCTCGGCCCGCACCTGCAGCCGATGCTGCAGGGTGGGTTGCGCGAGCGCCTTGACGTCGTCCGGGGTGACGAAGTCGCGGCCCGAGAGCCACGCCCACGCCCGCGCCGTGCGCATGAGGGCGGTCGCGCCCCGCGGGGAGGCCCCGAGGGAGAGGGAGGGGGAGGTGCGGGTGGCCCGGCACAGGTCGACGACGTAGCCGAGTACATCGGGGGCCACCTCGACCCGGGACACCTCGGCGCGGGCGGCGGCCAGGTCCTCGGCGCCGGCGACCGCCCGCAGCCCCGCCGCGGCGAGGTCGCGCGGGTCGAAGTCGTGGGCGTGTCGGGCGAGCACCTCGACCTCCGCGGCCCGCTGGGGCAGCGGCATCGTGAGCTTGAGCAGGAACCGGTCGAGCTGGGCCTCGGGCAACGGATAGGTGCCCTCGTACTCCACCGGGTTCTGGGTGGCGATGACCATGAACGGATCCGGCAGCGGCCGGGGGGTGCCGTCGACGCTCACCTGCCGCTCCTCCATCGCCTCGAGCAGGGAGGCCTGGGTCTTCGGCGGGGTGCGGTTGATCTCGTCCGCGAGCATGAGATGGGTGAAGACCGGCCCCTCCCGGAAGGAGAATTCGGCCGTGTGCGCGTCGTAGACGAGCGATCCGGTCACGTCGCCGGGCATGAGGTCGGGGGTGAACTGCACCCGCGTCATCCCCAGGTCGAGCGCGGCGCCGAGGGCGCGCACGAGGAGGGTCTTGGCCACCCCCGGCACCCCCTCGAGCAGCACGTGCCCCCGGCAGAGCAGCCCGATGACGAGGCCGCTCACGGCGGCGTCCTGGCTCACGACCGCCTTCGCCACCTCGCCCCGGATGCGTCCCAGCGTCGCGTGCACGGGTGAGGCGGGGGCGGGCGCCGGGCGGACGGTCGCCGCGGCGGGGGCGCCGCCCTGCTCGGGGACGGCGAAGCCCGGCTCCCGGGGCAGGTCGCCCGTCCCCGGGGCTCCGTACGGATTGGTCATCGGTGATGAACCTCGCTCTCGAGTATGTCCAGTGCGTGTGCCAGCGTGCTCAATCCTGCCGCATCCGTCGGCGGCGGGCCGTAGAGGACCGCCGCGATCGCCGCCGGCGGGCGGCCCGTCAGGGCGCCGATCCGGCCGGCCACCTCCGCCCGCCCCGCGCCCGGGGCGAGCCCGATCCGGTCGGCCATCCGGCCCGTGGCACCGGCGCGCAGCGCCCGGGCGGCGTGCGGGACGTCCCGGTGTCGCCGGTACAGGGCGCCGCGACCGGAGACCGTCTCCGAGGCCGGCACGGTCACCGGCAGGGGTTCGACGGCGAGCCGTCCGAAGCGCGGGATCTGCCACCAGGCGAGGGCGAGGGCGAGGATCCCCGCGGCCGTCCACAGCAGCGTGAGCGGATCGGCGGGCGCCGCGGACTCGCCCGTGGGGTCGTCGGTCGAGGCGACCATCCAGGTGAGCTCCGAGCCGGTGCCGAGGACGCGCAGGGCGAGCGCGGCGTTGCCCGCCTCGGCGAGCGAGCGGTTGAGTGCGACCTCCCGCGGAATCACGGTGATCGAGCGCCCGTCCTGCTTCCAGCGCACCATGAGGGCGCCGCCCGCGTCCGCCACGGGGAAGCATTCCATCGCCCCGTCCGGGCCGGTGAAGACGGGTCCGCCGGCCGCGATCGACCCGGCGGCGACGGCGTCCGGGTCGGAGCAGTCGGCGGCGACGGTGCCCGCGGCCACGTGCCCCGCGCGCACGAGCCCCGACGTGGCCGCGGACGGGTCCTCGGCCAGGCCGCCGGCGTCGAGGAGCACGAGGTCGGTGCCCAGGCCGGTGATCCGCTCGAACTGCTCGGGGGTGAGGCGGCCCGGGTCGACGATGGCGATGGTCTCGGACGCCTGCTCGAGCGTCGCGTCGGTGCGCACCGAGACCCGCACGTCGACGCCGTGGGCGGCGAGGATCCGGGTGACCGCCATGGCGCCGTTCCCACGCGAGTTGTCCGGGTGGCCGGGGATGGTCGAGGGCTGCCGGGACATGAGTTGGGCGGCGATCCCCACGCCGAGGAGCACGACCGCGACGATCGCCACCGCCCACCACCGGGCCCTCCCGGAGCCGCCGGCGGAATCGGGCAGCCGGGTGATCGGTGCCGGGCGCGAGGTCATCGAAGGACCCCGGTGCGCTCTGTCTGCTCAGTCTGCTCTGTCGGTGCTGCCGGTGCCGGCCGGGTACGACGGATGCGGTCGTCGAGGTCGACGAGACGGGTGAGGTCGGCGGGGGCGGCGGCCTCGTCGCCGTAACGGACCGCGTCGAAGAACCGGGCCGCCCGGTCGAGTTCCTCGGCGTGCCCGGGCAGCTGCACCGCGGCCCCGGCCGCGGCCTCCCGGGCCGTGCGCCCCGGGCCGTCGGAGCCGATCGCCCGCTCGTCCAGGCCGCGCACGAGGGCGCGGAACATCTCGACGACGGCGAGCGCCGAATCACCGCGGTCGCCGGCGGCGCGGGCGGCGGCGCGCAGCTGCGCGGCGGTGCGCTCGTCGTCGTGCTCGAGCACGGCCGCAGCGGCGTCTCCAGGCCGTCGCCGGTGCCCGCCCGGCCGGCCGAGGACGAATGCCCCGAGCGTGATCGCGGCGATGACCACGAGCAACAGGATCGGCACGAACGCGATGCCGAGGCCACCGGCCGCGTCGGCCAGGCTCTGGATCCAGCCGGAGATCGCCTCGAGCGCGACCTCGAGCCAGGACCGGCCGTCGTCGTGATAGACGGCCTTGCTCAGCTCGCGTTCGGCCCACTCCCGGGCCTCGTCGGCATCGGGCAGGAGCGGGGGCTGCAGTCGGCGCACGGGCGGCTCGATCAGCGCCGGGCGGCCGCGGCGAGCTCGACGTCCAGGGCCTCGTAGCGGATGCGCTGGTCGATGTAGAGCAGGGCGACCACCGAGGCGAGGAACGGGGTGGTGAAGGCCTGCACGAGCGCGCTGAGCGCGACCGAGACGACCATCGCCACGGTGGGGGAGGCGAGCGAGGCCAGGCTCGAGCCCGGCCCGGAGATCATCCCGGAGACGACGCCGATGATCACGCTGGTGAGCAGGTAGATGCCCAGGATCCGCCAGAAGGAGCGGATCCCGAGCCGCCAGCCGCGCCGCAGCGCGGTGCCGACGCCGGCCCGCTCGAGCATGAGCGCGGGGGTGGCGAGCAACGTGACGGTCGCGAGGAACAGCATCGCCGCGAGCGCCACCACGACGAGCAGGAACGTCACGAGCGCGCCCGCGGTCAGCCCGACCGCGGCGAAGGTGAGGACGGCGAGGACCGCCGCGATCCCGACCGGAGCGACGACCAGGAGGGTGACGAGCAGCGTGAGACCGAGCAGCCGGGCGAACAACGGGGCCGACTCGCGCCAGGCCTCACCGAGGGAGAGCTTGCGCCCGATGACCGCCTGGCTGACGGTCTGCATGAGCAGGCCGGTGAGCAGCGTCGTCACCACGAGTGAGAGGAGCGAGGTGATGCCGGTGGTCACGGCGAGCGACCCGAGGGTCGAGGTCATCTGATCGAGATCCTCCTGCGTGAGGGTCTCGGGGTCGCTCGGCGTCCACGCCGCGAGCTCGGCGAGCGGGCCGGCGCTGACGAGGTAGGTGAGAACCGCGAGCACGGTCACGACGATTCCCGAGAGCACGAACATGACCACCGGGTTCGTCCGGATCGCCCTGAACGCCCCCTCGTAGAGGTCGCCCAGGCGCAGCGGGCGCAGCGGGATGATGCCGACCTGTGCCTGCGGCAGGCCGGGCTCGGGGCCGGACGGGGCGCCGTATTGGCCGTATTGACCGTACTGGCCGTACTGACCCTGCTGGCCGTATTGGCCGTACTGACCCTGCTGACCGTATTGGCCCTGCTGGCTCCCGTCGCCGTGCTGCTGCGGGGCCGGCGCCCCGGAGCCGTAGCCGGACGCCGGGGGAACGCCCCAGCCGCCGGCCGGCTCGGGCCGGTCGGGTTGCTGCGGGCCGGTGGGTGGGTAGGACATGACTCCCCTGGGGTTCGACGCGAATCGTACTCATCCTGCCATCTTCCGCGGCCCTTTCGAAGCGCCGCATCCGCCCCGTCCGCGCTCCCGCGGGGGGCGGGGAGCCCGCGTGTCCCGGGCACCCTCCCGGCGCACGGGGAGCGACGATGAGACCATGGGTGCCATGAGTGCTCGAGTCTTGGTGGTCGACGATGATGCGGCCCTGTCGGAGATGATCGGTATCGTGCTCGAATCCGAGGGGTTCGAGGCGGTCTTCAGCGCCGACGGCACCTCCGCGATGGAGGCCTTCCGCGCGAGCGGCCCCGATCTCGTGCTGCTCGACCTTATGCTGCCCGGCATCGACGGCATCGAGGTGTGCCGGCGCATCCGGGCGGAGTCCGGGGTGCCGGTCATCATGCTCACCGCGAAGAGCGACACGGCCGACGTCGTCGTCGGGCTCGAGGCCGGGGCCGACGACTACATCCCCAAGCCCTTCAAGCCCCGGGAGCTCGTGGCCCGAGTCCGTGCCCGCCTGCGCCGCCACGACGAGGACGAGGTGGAGAAGCTCGCCGTGGGCGACCTGGCGATCGACGTCGTCGGACACCGCGTGACCCGCGGCAACGAGGTCATCTCGCTCACGCCGCTGGAATTCGACCTCCTCGTCGCCCTCGCCCGCAAGCCCTGGCAGGTGTTCTCCCGCGAGGTCCTCCTCGAGCAGGTGTGGGGCTACCGGCACCAGGCCGACACCCGGCTCGTCAACGTGCACGTGCAGCGGCTGCGGGCCAAGGTCGAGCGGGATCCCGAGAACCCCGAGATCGTCGTGACCGTCCGCGGTGTCGGATACCGGGCGGGCGCCGGCGGCGAATGAGGCCGGCCCAGGTGGCGTTCGGACGCCGGGTGCGGGCCCGGGGGCGGTACCTGCGTAGGCGGGCCCGACTGTGGGGCTACGCCTGGCGGCGCAGCCTGCGGCTGCGGGTCGTCTCGACGACCGTCGTCATCGGCATCGGATCGCTGCTGCTGCTCGGCACGCTCCTGTCGACCCAGGTGCGCGACGGGATCTTCGACGACCGCGCCGAGCAGGTCCTGGCCGACGCGGCCTCCCGCACCCAGTCGGCCCAGGACCGCTTCGACTCCGCCACCGCGAACAGCACGCAGGCCGTGCAGCAGCTCGCCAACGACACGGTTCGTTCGCTGCAGGAGACCGCCGTGGGCACGGCCGGTGTCGTGCTGCTGCGGTCGCAGGATGCGACCGGTCCGATCGAGATCCTGCCCTTCGCGACCGATCCGCGGCTGCGGGCACTCATCACCCCGCTGCTGAGCCAGGCGGTGCGGGAGCAGGACCGGCAGCAATGGCAGTCGGTCGCGATGCCGGTCCCGGGCGAGGCCGGCGTGACCGCCCCGGGGATCGCGGTCGGCTCCCGGGTCCTCATCCCCGGGGCGGGCGAGCACGAGCTCTACTTCATCTACTCCCTGGCCGCGGAGCAGGACACGCTGTGGCTGCTCCAGCGGGCCCTGGCCGTGGGCGGCCTCGCGCTCGTGGCGATGCTCGTCCTCATGACCTGGTACATCACCCGCCAGGTGCTCGACCCGGTGCAGCAGGCCGCGAAGGTGGCCGCGACCCTCTCGGCCGGCGGCCTCGACGTGCGGATGCGGGTCGTCGGCCGCGACGAGCTCGCCCTGCTCGCCCGCTCCTTCAACGACATGGCCCAGAACCTCCAGGACCAGATCGAACGGCTCGCGGAGCTCTCCCGGATGCAGCAGCGGTTCGTCTCCGACGTGTCCCACGAGCTGCGCACCCCGCTCACGACGATCCGGATGGCCTCGGAGCTGCTGTACGAGAGCCGCGAGCAGCTGCCCGCCGCGCAGCGCCGCTCCGTCGAACTGCTCGCGACCCAGCTCGACCGGTTCGAGGCGCTCCTGGCCGACCTGCTGGAGATCTCCCGATTCGACGCCGGCGCCGTCGAGCTCGAGGCGGAGCAGTCGGACCTGCGCGGCGTCGTCGACCGGGTCGTGGGCCTGACCGAGGCGATCGCGGCCGATCGGGGCTCCTGGCTCGACGTCGACCTGCCGGCCGCCGGGGTCGCCGCCGAACTCGACTCGCGCCGGATCGAGCGGGTGGTCCGCAACCTCGTGGTCAACGCGATCGAGCACGGGGAGGGGCACCCGATCGAGATCCGCGTCGGCGCCGGGCCCCGCGCCGTGGCCGTGAGCGTGCGCGACCACGGCGTCGGCATGACCGCGCGCCAGGCCGAGCACGTCTTCGACCGCTTCTGGCGGGCCGATCCCGCCCGCCAGCGCACCCTCGGCGGCACCGGGCTGGGACTGGCGATCGCGCTCGAGGACGTGCGGCTGCACGGCGGGGCCCTGGAGGCGTGGGGGAGCCCCGGGGAAGGCGCGTGCTTCCGCCTCACCCTGCCCCGGCGGGCGGGCATGACGATCGACCCCGCCTCCGAATCCCCGCTGCCGCTGCGCCCGGACCGGACCGCGGCCGAGACCGAACGGCCCGCCACCGATCCGAGCGGACCGGCGGCCGTGCCCGAGCTCGACCAGGAGGAGCAATGACCACGCGACGCCCCGGCCCACGCGCCCTCGCAGCGGTCCTCATCGGTGCCTGTGCCCTCGCCCTGAGCTCCTGCGTCGGCCTGCCCACCTCCGGCCCCGTCCATGCCGGGGTGGACTCCGCCGTGGAGCCCGACGCGATCGTCTTCCTCGCCGCCGACCCGCGCCCCGGCGACGACCCCGAGCAGATCGTGCGGGGCTTCCTCGACGCGAACCCCGCGGGGGTCGCCGACCGGTTCGAGACGGCCCAGAAGTATCTGACGGAGGCCGCTCGCTCGACGTGGCGACCCGGCGGCGGCGTGACGATCTACTCCGGCACCACCCCGCCGTCCGTGCACGAGGTCGAACCCGGCCACGTCGCGGTCGAGCTGACGGTCGCGGCCTACGTCGACGAGACGGGGGTGTACACCGAGGAGGCCCCGGGCGCCGAGAAGACGATCGAGTTCTCGCTCGCGCGAGTCGGCGACGAGTGGCGGATCTCCGGGCTCGATGACGGGGTGATCATGTCCGCGGTGAACTTCGGCTCGCAGTACCGCCAGGTCCCCCTCTACTTCCTCTCTCCCGACCTGCGCTTCTTCGTGCCGGACACCCGCTGGTTCCCGCAGGGGAACGCCGCGACCTCGGCGGTGCAGGCCCTGCTGCGCGGACCGGTCGGCTGGCTCGCGCCCGGCGTCATCACCGCCTTCCCCTCCGGCACGAGGGCCGAGCCGGTGACGATCACCGAGGGCGTGGCGGAGGTCGGGCTGTCCCAGGAGGTGCTCGCCGCCGCCGGACCGGACCGGCAGATCCTCCTCGCGCAACTGCAGCAGACGCTCACCCGGCTCCCGCAGGTGCGCCGGGTCCACGCGACGGCCGGTCAGGTCGACCTCGAGGAGGGGGTCACCCCGATCAACCCGACCCTCGACCCCGCGGTCGGGGTGAATCCCATCGGCATCTCGGACGGGACCCTCGCGACCGTCGCCGGGGGAGAGGTGAGCCCGCTGCCGGACTCGGTTCCGCTCGCCGCGGGCCGCTATGGGGCGCTCGCGGTGCCCTACGGCGACGGCCCCGTCGTCGGCCTCGTCGGCGACGACACCCTCGCGACCCTGCCGACCGCCGAGACCGAGTCCCGGACCCTGCTCGAGGCGCCCGGCCCGCTCGTGGCGCCCAGCTACGACCGGTTCGGCCTCGTGTGGACGGGGGCGCAGGAGAACGAGGGCCGCCTGCTCACGGCCGACCCCGTGACCGGGGAGCAGACCGAGGTGGCGGCCCCGGCGCTCACGGGCCGACACCTGCGGGCCCTGCGGGTGAGCCGGGACGGCGCACGGCTCGCCGTCATCACCGAGGCGGACGGCGACGTCGCGGTGCTCGTGGGCGCGATCGTCCGCGACGAGCAGGGCACGGCACTCGACCTCGGCGGGGCCCAGCGGGTGGGCCAGGCACTCACGGACGCCACGGCGCTCGTGTGGATCGACGAGCAGGAACTCGGCGTGCTCGGCATCGCGAACAACTCCCCGCAGACCGTGCACGTCGTGCCGATCGGGGGCCCCACGGCCGCGCTGCCCTCGGTGCCGGACGTGGTCTCCATCGCCGCCGGGCGCGGCGAACACGAACTGTGGCTCGGCACCGCGAACGGCGACCTCTACGCCCGCTCCGGGAACGGGTGGCGCAAGGTGGGGGAGGACCTGACCCTGACCGACCCGACCCTGCCGGGCTGACCGGCGCGCCCGCCCGTCCCGGCCGTCCACAGGCCGCCCGGCCGTCCACAGGCCGGGGCCGGCGCGATGCGCCGCGGGCGGTGGGCGGGCAGGCTCGGTCCATGGTCATCGCCCCGCGCCCGGTGCGCCTGCTCGCGCGGGCGGCGAGCGATCTCGTGCTGCCGAACTGGTGCCCCGGCTGCGGCCGTCCCGGGCGCGTGCTCTGCTGCGACTGCGAGCGGGAGTTCCGGCACTGGTTCCGGGCCGACGTCGATGCCGCGAACCTGGCCACGCTCGGACTTCCCACCTGGTCCGCGGCCGGATACCACGGCCCGGTCCGGCGGATCGTCATGTCCTGGAAGTCCGGCAGCCGCCCGGATCTCGCCGAGCCGATGGCCCGGATCGGCCGCGGGCTCGGCAGCCGGCTCGGACGGACCCTCGCCGTCCCGGTCGCGCCGGGCCCGCTCGCGGTCGTGCCCGCGCCGTCGGGGTGGCGCCGGCGCTGGCGCGGCCGGGAGGTGGTCGAGCCCTGGGCGCGCGCCGTCGCCGCGGGACTCGCGGCCGAACTCGGCACGGACGTGCCGGTGACGGTGCTCCTGGCCCGCACCGGCGGCCGGAGCCACCACCTCGGTGCGGCCGCGCGCCGGGACGAGCGGGAACGGGCCATCGGGCGTCGCCGGGGCGCGACCGCGGAACCGGCGGCGGGCTACGTGCTGGTCGACGACGTCGTCACGACGGGCGCGACGCTCGCGGCGGCCGCGACCGCGCTCGGTGGAGCAGCCCTGGCCGCGGTGACGCTGGCCGCGACGCCGGCCCCGCGGCGTCGTCTCGAGGTCTGAGACATGGCCTTTGCCAGGCAACTCCCAGGGCGAAACGAGTGCATCGGCGCGGCCGTTCTTATAGCGTTCAAGGACAGTCGTCCACTCAGGCGGGAGGTGGTGGAGCGCGCGGCGTCGCGGCATCGAACGCGGCGAATTGTCGGGCCGGAACGGGCCCAAATCAGTGTGAAGAAGCATGGAGGTCGTCATGGAGATTGTGGTTGTTGGTCGCCACACCGAGGTAGCAGATCGGTTCCGTCGCCACGTCGAGGACAAGCTCGGCAAGGTGGGCCAGTACTCCCCCTACGCGCAGCGGGTCGACGTCGAGGTCAGCCACGAGCGCAACCCGCGGCTGGTCGAGCGCTCCGAGCGCATCGAGCTCACGGTCCGGGCCAAGGGCCCGGTCGTGCGCGCCGAGGCGAGTGCCACGGATCGCTACGCCGCGCTCGACCTCGCCACCGCCAAGCTGTACGAGCGGCTCCGCCGCGCTCGTGATCGGCGGAAGTCGCACCACACCCGCGGGCAGTTCCCGGACCACGTCGTACCGAACGAACTGCTCCCGACCCCCGAGCCCGAACCGGTCGAGCCCGACGGACTCGTCGCGCCGACCGAGCCGGGGATCGCCGTCGAGAGCCAGTTGGGCGATTCGCCGGTGCTCGTGCGCCAGAAGGTGCACGAGACCACCCCGATGAGCGTCGACCAGGCGCTCGCCGAGATGGAGTACGTGGGCCACCCGTTCTACCTGTTCATCGACGCCGAGACCCACCAGCCGTGCGTCGTCTATCACCGGCACGGCTGGACCTACGGCGTCATCCGCCTGGCCGTCGAGGTCACGGCACCGGAGCCGGCGACCGTCTGAGTCGGCGACCCCTCTTCCTGCCGGGCCGCCCCGTAACCGGGGTGGGCCGGCAGGGAGTTCGTCCGTGCGGGGACCGGGCCTCTTGCGGCTTCCTTTACGATGGTGGGGTGAGCGATCCCACGGTCGCAGCCATCTGACTAACTAGGAGTCCCGCACGTGTCGATCCTCGATCGCATCATCCGTATGGGTGAAGGCAAGACCCTCAAGCGCCTCCAGGGCCTGGTCAACCATGTCAACACCCTCGAGGAGGACATGCAGGCGCTCTCGGACGCCGAGCTGCGGGAGGAGACCGACCGGTTCCGCGAGCGGCTCGCGGACGGCAGCGCCTCGCTCGACTCGCTCCTGCCCGAGGCCTTCGCCGCGGTCCGGGAGGCCGCCGTGCGCACGATCGGTCAGCGGCCCTACGACGTGCAGGTCCTCGGCGGCGCCGCCCTCCACATGGGCGCGATCGCCGAGATGAAGACCGGTGAGGGCAAGACCCTCGTGGCCACGATGCCCGCCTATCTCAACGCGCTCGGCGGCAAGGGCGTGCACATCATCACCGTGAACGACTACCTGGTGACCTACCAGGCCGAGCTCATGGGCCGGGTGCACCGCTTCCTCGGCCTGAGCGTGGGCACGATCCTCTCGGGCCAGCAGCCGGCCGTGCGCCGGGAGCAGTACGCCGCCGACATCACCTACGGCACGAACAACGAGTACGGCTTCGACTACCTGCGCGACAACATGGCGCTGAGCCTGGCCGACACCGTCCAGCGCGGCCACAACATGGCGATCGTCGACGAGGTGGACTCGATCCTCATCGACGAGGCCCGCACCCCGCTCATCATCTCCGGCCCCGCGTCGGGGGACGTGAACAAGTGGTACGGGGAGTTCGCGCGGGTCGCGCGCCGGCTCACGCGGGACGCGGACTACGAGGTGGACGAGACCAAGCGCAACGTCGGCGTGCTCGAGCCGGGGATCGAGAAGGTCGAGGACTACCTCGGCATCGACAACCTGTACGAGTCGCTCAACACCCCGCTCGTCGGCTTCCTCAACAACGCGATCAAGGCCAAGGAGCTCTTCTTCCGCGACAAGGACTACGTGGTGATGAAGGGCGAGGTGCTCATCGTCGACCAGCACACCGGGCGCATCCTGCCCGGACGTCGCTACAACGAGGGCATGCACCAGGCGATCGAGGCGAAGGAGGGCGTGGCGATCAAGGCGGAGAACCAGACCTTCGCCACGATCACCCTGCAGAACTACTTCCGGCTGTACAGCAAGCTCGCGGGGATGACGGGGACCGCCAAGACCGAGGCGGCCGAGTTCAACAGCACCTACGAGGTCGAGGTCGTGCCGGTGCCGACGAACAAGCCGGTCGTGCGCTCCGACCAGGCCGACCTCGTCTACCGCTCCGAGTCCGCGAAGTTCAACGCCGTGGTCGAGGACATCGTCGCCCGGCACGCCAAGGGCCAGCCCGTGCTCGTCGGCACCACGAGCGTCGAGAAGTCCGAGTTGCTCTCGGGCCTGCTCAAGAAGCAGGGCGTCCCGCACGAGGTGCTCAACGCCAAGCAGCACGCGCGGGAGGCCTCGATCGTCGCGATGGCCGGGCGCAAGGGCGCCGTCACCGTCGCGACCAACATGGCCGGTCGCGGGACGGACATCATGCTCGGCGGCAACGCCGAGCACCTCGCGATCGCGGAGCTGACCGACCGCGGCCTCTCCCCGGTGGAGACACCGGAGGAGTACGAGGCCGCCTGGGACGAGGCCCTCGCCGACGCGAAGGCCTCCGTCGTGGCCGAGCACGACGAGGTCGCCGAGCTCGGCGGGCTGTACGTCGTGGGCACCGAACGACACGAGTCGCGGCGGATCGACAATCAGCTCCAGGGCCGCTCCGGCCGTCAGGGAGACCCGGGCGAGTCCCGGTTCTACCTCTCGCTCGAGGACGAGCTCATGCGCCTCTTCGCCACCGGATTCGCCGAGCGCTTCATCGGCGCCGCGTATCCGGACGACCTGCCGCTCGAATCGAAGCTCGTGACCCGCACGATCGAGGGCTCCCAGCGCAAGATCGAGGGCCGCAACGTCGAGATCCGCAAGAACGTGCTCAAGTACGACGACGTGCTCACCGAGCAGCGCAAGTGGGTCTATCACGAGCGCCGCGACATCCTCGAGGGCATGGACGTCGAGCCGCTGGTCAAGCAGTGGATCGACCAGGTCATCGCGGGGGTCGTCGGCTCCGCCACCGCCGGCTCGAGCCCGGAGGAGTGGGACCTGGGGCAGCTGTGGACCGACATCCGACAGATCTTCCCGGTCTCGATCACCGCCGACGAGGTGGTCGAGGACGCCGGGGCGGCGATCCGGGTCACCTCCGAGCAGCTCACGACCGAGCTGACCGCCGACGCCCACGTCGCCTACGAGGCCCGCGAGGCCGAGCTCGGCGCTGACATCATGCGCCAGCTGGAGCGCCGCGTCGTGCTCTCGGTGCTCGACCGGAAGTGGCGCGAGCACCTGTACGAGATGGACTACCTCAAGGAGGGGATCGGGCTGCGGGCCATGGCCCAGCGCGATCCGCTCGTGGAGTACCGCGACGAGGGGCACATGCTCTTCCAGGCGATGGCCGAGGCCATCAAGGAGGAGTCGGTCGGGTTCCTGTTCAACCTCGAGGTGCGCAAGCCGCAGGAGCAGGCCGCGCCCGCGGAGGGCGAGCCGGCGGCGGGCGAGGCGGCGGCCGCCGTGACCGGCGGCGCAGCCGCGGCGCAGACCGAGGGCTCGGCGGGGGCCGAGGACCCGAGCACCGCGGGCCGGACGAAGGACCGGGCTGCCCAGAAGAACTCCGGCCGGCGGGCGGGCGCGAAGACCGCCCCGGTTCGGGACGCGCTCGGCCTCGAGGTCGAGAACGCCCCGGCGAAGCTCAACTACTCGGCCCCGAGCCTCGACGGCCCCGCCGCGGCCGCGGAGCCCAGCGAGAAGGCGGGCGTCGGCGCCGGAGCGCCCGCGCAGGCCGGGAGCGGGAACCGGGAGGAGCGCCGCCGCGCGGCGAAGGCGGCCAAGAAGCAGCGGTGAGCGCGCCTCGCTCGGACTGAGCCCGCCGCGACCGGTGTCCCCGCGGGGCACCGGTCGCGGCGCGCCCCGCTGTCACCGCCACGAGACGTTCCGGGAGGAATCCGACAGATGAGTGCATCCACGACCGCGCCCTGGTGGCGTGACGCCGTCGTCTACCAGGTGTATCCGCGCTCGTTCGCCGATGCCGACGGCGACGGCATGGGCGACCTGCCGGGGATCACGCGCCGCCTCGAGTACCTGCGCGACCTCGGCGTCGACGCGGTCTGGCTCTCCCCGTTCTACCGGTCACCCCAGGCGGACGGCGGCTACGACGTCGCCGACTACCGGGACGTGGACCCGCTGTTCGGGACCCTGGCGGACTTCGACGCGCTCGCTGCCCGGGCCCGCGAACTGGGCCTGCGACTCATCGTCGACCTCGTGCCGAACCACACCTCCTCCGCGCACGCCTGGTTCCGGGCGGCCCTCGCCGCCGGCCCCGGCAGCCGCGAACGGGCGCGCTACCTCTTCCGCGACGGCCGCGGGCCGGGTGGGGAGGAGCCGCCGAACAACTGGGAGTCCATCTTCGGCGGCCTCGCCTGGACCCGGGTGAGCGACCTGCCCGTCGACGTCCGCGCCGGTGCCGACGACGACCAGTGGTATCTCCACCTGTTCGACTCGAGCCAGCCGGACCTCGACTGGACCGATCCGCAGGTGCACGTCGAGTTCCTCGACGTGCTGCGGTTCTGGCACGAACGCGGCGTCGACGGGTTCCGGATCGACGTCGCCCACGGGCTCGTCAAGGCCGAGGGCCTGCCCGACTGGGCCGGCACGGTGGTCATGGCCGAGGGCACGGTCGACACTGCGGACACTGCGGACACTGCGGACACGGATGACACTGCGGACACGGATGACCCAGTGGACTCTGCGGACACTGCGGCCGCCACGGACTCCGGGCCGATGTTCGACCAGGACGGCGTGCACGAGATCTACCGGGAATGGCATGCGCTCCTGGCCGAGCTCGACCCCGAGGCCGCGCTCATCGCCGAGGCCTGGGTGCAGCCGATGAGCCGGCTCGCCCTGTACGTGCGACCCGACGAGATGCAGCAGGCGTTCAACTTCGCCTACCTCACGGCGGGTTGGGACGCACGTGTCGTGCGCTCCGTGATCGAGGAGTCGATCGAGGTGCTCGGAGCGGTCGGAGCGAGCCCGACCTGGGTGCTCTCGAACCACGACGTGATCCGCCACGCCACTCGGCTCGCCCTTGGTGCGAGCGGGAGCGGACCCAACGGGCTGCGCGCGAGCGACCCGCAACCGGATGCCGCGCTCGGTCTGCGCCGGGCGAAGGCGGCGACCCTGCAGATGCTCGCCCTGCCCGGATCCGCCTACCTCTATCAGGGGGAGGAGCTCGGCCTTCCCGACCACACGACGATGCGTGATGAGTTCCGGGCGGATCCGGCATTCCTGCGCACCGACGGCGCCGAGGTCGGCCGGGACGGCTGCCGGGTTCCCATGCCGTGGGCAGGCGGGGAGCCGGGCGCCGGGTTCAGCTTCGGCGCCGACGTCGCCGGGTGGCTGCCGCAGCCGGCGGTCTACGCCGACCTCGCGGTCGACCGGCAGGAGGGGCGGGCGGATTCGACGCTCGAGTTCTACCGCGCGGCGCTCGCGCTGCGCCGCGACCTCGGCCTCGGGCGCCGGGAGCTCAGCTGGCGCGCCACCCCCGGCCCCGATGTGCTCGCCTTCGCGGTCGGCGACGTGCACGTGGTCACGAATTTCGGGGATCGCCCCGTGCGGCTCGATGTGTCTCCGGGTGCCGAGGTCCTCATCGCGAGCGGTGCGGTGGACCGGCGCACGGGCTCCCTCACGCTGCCGGGGGAGTGCACCGCCTGGATCCGCGACTGAGCCGCGCCCCGCTCGGCTCCGGTCACGCGATCCGCAACGCCACGGCCTGCCACCGGCCCCGATGAAGGTGGAGGCGGACCGCGACGGCGCGCACCCGGGTGCCGTCGTGCACGACGACCGCGGCCTCGTGCTCGCCGTCGGAGATCGCGCAGTGGTGTACCCGCAGCACGGTCACGGCCGGGGGAGTGCCCGCGCGTCCACGGATCGCCCGGCTCAGTTCCGCCCGACGATTGACGACGGTCCACACCTCCTCCGCGAGCCATCGGCGCACCTGCGCCGCCGGCCGGGTGCCGATGAGCACCTCGACCACGGCCCGCGCGAGCACGCCGGACCAGCGGGCCGGATCGGGCGGGGGCTCGGTTTCGCCGCCGATCGCCACGAGTGCGGGCGGCTCCGTCTCGGGCACCGGCACCTCCGCCTGGATCACGAGCGGATCCCAGGCTGCGCGGGGACCGGGCCGAATCGGCCGGGCACGACGGGACTCCCGGGTGGGGGTGATGGTCATTGTTCCTCCTCGAACCACGACGTGGGAAGGTGTAGGACCTGTCCGGGCAGGATGAGATCGGGATCGGTCCCGATCACGTCGGAATTGGTGTCGTACAGCTGCGGCCAGGCGGCGGCGACCTCGCGGTCGGCCGGTGCGTTCGACTCGTTCGACCCGCCCAGGTGCGCGGCGGTGATCGACCACAGCGAGTCGCCCCGGCGTACCTCGTAGCGCGTGGACGAAGCCCGTGGCGGCGCGTGGGTGAGGCCCGTGGCCCCCGTCGGCTCAACGGACTCAGTCGGCACAGCCGGCTCAACGGACTCAGTCGACTCAGTCGGCTCAGTGGGCTCAGTGGGCTCAGTGGGCTGAATCGACTCGGTGGACTCAGTGGACCCACTGGGCTCACTGGGCTCACTGGGCTCACTGGACTCGATGGGCTCGATGGGCTCGGTCGGCTCGGTGGGGGCCGCCTCGCTCACGGGCCAGCCCAGGTCGAACGGCAGCTCGACGGGTGGGCCGGCCGCGGTCGGTTCGGCGGTGGGCGGCTCGCTCCCCGACTCCGCGGGTCCGGTACCGACGGGTCCGGTACCGACGGGTCCGGTATCGACGGGTCCGGGCGCGGACCAGGACGGGGCGGCGATCCCGAACGAGACCGAGGTGGCGACGCCGACCACGGCGAGGCGGCGGAGCAGCGGTGCCCCGGAGCGCCGCAGCCAGGCCTCGCCGGCCCGCCATCCGGTCCCCGCCCGCCCGATCATCCGGGCGGTGATCGACAGGCACGCGATCGCCCCGGTCACCGTGTACCAGGCGAGGCCTGCGAGGCCGAGCGCGACGACGCAGAGTGCGACGGCGTCGTCCACCCGCTCGAGGCCGGACCACCACTCGACGGCGAGGAGTGCGAGCATCGTGCCGGTCGTCGCGCTGAGGAGCGTGAGGGCGGCGGCGACGGCCAGACGCAGGATCCCGGGCATCCTCACCCTCCTCACGGTGTTGAACACGTCATTCGATGTCGGTTAGTATCGGTTCGTATCGATCTGATGCGGTCAGTTCTACTCGCTGTTCGGGCGCGTTGTCCAGGCCCGGGAGCGAACCGGTGGAATCTGTGGACGAGTCGGATGGGTGGAAACAGCCCCCGGCCGGGGGCGGACTGCCTACCCTGGTCGGATGCGATGGGACGACCTCTTCGCCGACCTGGCGGCACAGTTCGATGCGGCCCAGGTGAGCGTGAGCGAGGAGGAGATCGCCGACATGGCGCGGGCGGAGGCGGCCACGACGACGCTCGCCGACCGGCTGCGCGCACGGCTGGGCGCCCAGGTGCACCTCCGGCTCCACGGTGATCACAGCCGGCAGGGGCGCCTCGTGCAGGCGCACGCGGACTGGTTCGTGCTCGCGAGCGGGCACCGCCGCAGCCTCGTACCCGCCACGGCGATCGCCCTCGCCTGGCCGCTCGCCGGCACCGCCCCGCCGGCGGCGGGCCTCTCACGCCGGCTTCCGTTCGGGCACGCGCTCCGGGCGCTCGCGGCGGCGGCGCCGTCGGTCCTGGCGGTCTCGACCGCCGGTGAGCACCACGGCCGCATCGTGCGGGTCGGGCGCGATCACCTCGACCTGGCCACCCCGGCGGCCGTGCTCTCGATCGGCTGGACGGCGCTGCTCACCCTCGACTCGCGGCCGTGACCGCTGTGTGTGGCGGGCGTCAGGCGGGGCGGGTGCGCTCGTCGGATTCGGCGTAGCAGCGCTCGATATAGGCCTCGAGCTCGACCCGCTCGATCCGCCACGTGCCCTTGCCGCCGACCTGGATCCCGCGCAACTCCCCGCTCCGCACGAGCGCACGCACGGTCGCCATCGAGACCTGCAGGATCTCGGTGACGTCCGCGAGGGTGAGGAAGCGCGGCTCCATGGACTCCATCGTCCTAGTCTCGCACCGATGCCGACGCCTGTGGAGACCGCGCGAACGCGCCTGTGGAAAACAACGCAAACCTCCACGCGGACCGGCCCGCTTTGGCAGGATGGACGGCGAAGAGCTCCGTGTCAGTGTCGCACGAAGGAAGGGCTCTGCGGGAGGGAAGCATGTCGTCGCTGAAGATCCGGCGTCCGCACTGGCGCGATCCGCGCCTGGGGGTGGGGGTCGTCCTCGTCGCGGTCGCCGTCGCCCTCGGAGCGTGGACCTTCGCCCAGGCCGACCGCACGGAACCGGTCTACCAGGCGAGCCGGGTCCTCACGCCCGGCGAGCCGCTCGACTCCTCGACCCTCACCCTGACGCGGGCGCGCCTCACCGGGCTCTCCGAGCACTACCTCACGCCCGACACCCTCGAGCCCGGATCGGTCGCCACCCGGACGATCGGTGCCCGCGAACTCGTGCCGGCCGGTGCCGCCGGCGATCCGGGAAGTCTCGACCTGCGCCCGATGACCGTGACCACGACGGCCGCCGCGCCGCTGTCCGCCGGGTCTGTGGTCGACGTGTGGGTCGCGGCGCCCGATCCCGAGACCCGCGCGTTCGCCGACCCCGAGCTCCTGGCCCGGGAGCTGACGGTGCGATCGGTCACGGAGGACACGTCCGTCTTCGCGGTCGGCGGCGGGCAGGCGATCGAGGTGCTCGTGCCCGAGGAACTCGTGGCCGCGCTCCTCGACGCGATCAACTCCGGCGCGGCCGTCTCGGTCGTCCCGCTCCTGGGCTCCGCCCATGGCTGAGGTGGCCCTGCTCATCGCGCTGCGCGGCCCGGCCGAGGAGTTCCTCATCGGGGAGATCGCCCCCCGCAGCGATCTCGTGGTCACGCGCCGGTGCATCGATGCCGCCGAGGTGCTCGCGGCCGGGCTGGCGGGCCTGGGGCGCCTCGCGATCGTCGCCCACGACCTCGGGGTCGACCGGGCGCTCGTGGCCCGGCTCGGGCAGGTGGGGGTGCGCACGGCCGTCGTGACCGAGCCCGGCCGCGTCCCCGAGGTGGAGGCCATCGGCGCGGTCCCGCTCGTGGGTGCCGGCGCCGACCTGCTCCGCGGCATCGAGGCCCTCGCCGAGTCGGTCCGTGCAGGAGACCGGTCCGCAGGTGCGGACGTCCCCGGCGCCCCGGACGCCTCGGATGCCCCTGGATTCCGCGCCTCCGATGCCGCGGGGGCGCCGGATCCGCCAGATTCGCGAGGGTCGCGAGGGCCGGCGGCCGAGGCGGAGGCGTCGGGCCGGATCGTCGCCGTGACCGGCCCGACCGGGGCGCCGGGCCGGACGACCGTCGCGATCAACCTCGCCGCCGAACTCGTGGTCGACGGCGGCCGGACGGTCCTCGTCGACGCCGACGTCTGGGGAGCCTCGATCGCCCCGGCGTTCGCCCTGACCGACACGACGGCGGGGCTCGCCGCGGCCGTGCGGGCGGCGTCCCGAGGCACCCTCGACGAGTCGGGCTTCGAGCGGTTGTGCCTGCCCGTGACGCCCGGGCTGCGGGTCCTGGCCGGTATCGGCAGGGCCGGTCGGTGGCGGGAGGTCGCCGGCCCGGCCCTCGGCGGCGTGTGGGAGGTGGCGCGCCGCGCCGCACCCATGACGGTGATCGAGGCCCCGGTGCTCGTACCCGAGGACGACACCGACGCGTTCGACCAGCTCGGGGCGGGGCGAAACGCGGTGGCCGCCTCTGTGTTCGCCGCCGCGGACGCCGTGGTCGTCGTCGGCGCCGCGGAGCCGATCGGGATCGAACGGCTCGTGACCTACCTGCTCGACCTGCGCGAGAGCCACCCGCAGATCGATCCGATCGTCGTGGTCACCAGGCTGCGGGCGAGCGCGGCCGGGAGCCGGCCGGACGAGTCCGTGCGGGAGGCACTCGCCCGGTTCGCCGGCGTGCACGATCCGGTCCTCGTCGCCGACGACCGCACGGCCTGCGACCGCGCGCTCCTCAGCGGCGGCGTGCTCGCCGAGACCGCGCCCCGGTCGCCGGCCAGGCGCGGCCTGCGCGAGCTGGCCCACCGGGTCGGCCCGCCACCCGCCCCGCCCGAGCGGACCGGTGGCCGCCGACGCGCCCGCCCACGCCGACGCTTCGTGCCCGCGTGGGCGGCCAGAAGGACCGCGGAATGATGGGAGACTGACATCCATGCGTGTCTACCTCCCCGCAAGCGTGGCCGACCTGCAGGCTCCTCGTGGACTGAGCGCCCGCACGGCCTATGCCGCGACCCCGGCGCTGCGCCGACTCCTCCCGGACGAGGACGACGAGGGGCTCGAGTTCGCCGCGTTCCTCGCCGCGGCCGACGCCTCGATCGACGTGTGCGAACGCAGTCGGGTCGTCGTCTCCGCGGACATCGCCGGCGCGACCGACGGCGAGCGGGTCGCCGAGGTGTCGGCGCCCGCGGTTCCGTGGGAGCGGGTCGTGAGCATCCACATCGACGACCTGAGCGACCACGACTGCCGCGATCAGCTCATCGCGGCCCGCGCCGGTGACATGGACGCCCGCGAGCAGCTCGGCGAGGCCGACCTGCTCTGGTACGACGTGAGCGAGCGCGAGGAGATCATCGCCCTGCTGCGGCACAGCTGAGCCGGCCGGAGTCGAGCTGCCCCATGCCCCGTCATCCGCTGTCATCCGCTCGGGTGCTCCGTGTGGAGGGAGCGGCCTCGGCCTCGTGTGCCTGCGGATCGTCGGCCACGGGGCCGACGGCTCAGCGGGCTCGGGCCGCGAGCGCACCGAGCGCCTGCTCGTGCAGCAGGCCGTTGGTCGCCACGGCATTCCCCCCGAACGGGCCCGCCTCCCCGAGGACCGAGGTGAAGCGTCCGCCCGCCTCGGTGACGATCGGGGCGAGCGCAGCCATGTCGTAGAGCTCGAGCTCGGGCTCGCAGGCGATGTCCACCGCCCCCTCGGCCACGAGCATGTACGACCAGAAGTCGCCGTAGGCACGGGAGCGCCAGCACGCGGCCTCGAGGTCGAGGAACTCCTCGATGAGGTCGAGCTCCTCCCAGCCCGCGAGTGAGGAATAGGACAGCGACGAGTCCTCGAGGGCGCGGACCCGCGAGACCGTCAGCCGGCTCGCCTGCGCCAGCGACCGCCCGGCCCAGGCGCCGGCACCCTGGGCGGCCCACCAGCGCCGCTGCAGGGCGGGCGCGCTCACCAGTCCCATGACCATCTCGTCGCCGTCCTGGAGGCCGATGAGCGTGGCCCACACCGGCACTCCCCGCACGAAGTTCTTCGTGCCGTCGATCGGGTCGATGATCCATCGGCGGGAGCCGCCACCGGTCTGTCCGTACTCCTCACCGAGAACGGCGTCCCGGGACCGGGTGCGGGAGAGCTGGGCGCGGATGAGCTCCTCGGCGGCCTTGTCGGCGTCGCTCACGGGGGTCAGGTCCGGCTTGGTCTCGACCTCGAGGTCCGCCGCCCGGAATCGGCTCATGGTCAGGGCGTCGACCTGGTCGGCGATGACGTGGGCGAGGCGCAGGTCGTCGTCGTAGCCTGCGGGTGCCGGGGAGGGAGTGATCATGTCCACGAACCTATCGGTTCCGGGCACCGTCAGCCCTCATCGCCACCCTCGCGGGAGACGAGCAGCCGCCGCAGCGAGGCGAGTCGTGCCCGGCCCGCCTCACCGTGCGCGTCGGCCCAGTCGACCAGGGCGCACTCCTCGCCCAGGTGCGTGCAGCCCCGCGGGCAGTCCCGTGCCGCGGCGGCCAGGTCGTCGAAACCGGCGAGCAGCCGATCGGAGTCGACGTGCGCCAGCCCGAACGAGCGCACCCCCGGAGTGTCGATCACCCAGCCGCCGCCCGGCAGCTCGAGCGCCACGGCGGCCGAGGACGTGTGCCGCCCGCGCCCGGTGGTCTCGTTCACCCCGCCCGTCGCCCGACCGGCATCGGGGACGAGCGCGTTGACCAGCGTCGACTTGCCCACCCCCGAGTGGCCGACGAGCACAGACATCCGGCCCGCCAGCTCCGCGCGCAGCGCGTCGAGCCCGTCGATCCGGCCGGGCCGGACCACGGTCGGAACCGCGTTCACGCGCAGGGTCGCGTACAACCCCGCGAACGGCGCCGGATCGGCGAGGTCGGCCTTCGTCAGGCACAGCAGCGCGTCCATGCCGGCGTCGAACGCGGCCACGAGGCACCGGTCGACCATCCGCGGGCGGGGCTCGGGGTCGGCCAGGGCCGTGACGACGACGAGCTGGTCGGCGTTGGCGATCATCACCCGCTCCGCGGCGTCCGTGTCGTCGGCGCTGCGCCGCAGCGCGGTCCGCCGCTCGAGCACGCGGACGACCCGGGCGAGGGTGTCCGGGCGACCCGAGAGGTCACCGACGAGGTCGACGTCGTCGCCGACCACGATCGAGGACCGGCCCAGCTCGCGGGCCTTCATCGCCCGCACCCGCGTGCCGCCCGCGAGGCGGACGACATAGCGCCCACGGTCGACGACGAGGACCATGCCCGTCACGGCGTCGGCGTGGCGCGGGCGCTGCTTCGTGCGTGGCCGCGAGCCGCGCCGGTTGGGCCGGATACGGACGTCCTCCTCGGTCCACTGCCGCCGGGTCATCAGGCCCCCCGGAGCATCCCGGTCCACAGGGCGGGGAAGTCCGCGATCGTCTTGCGGGTCGTGGCCACGTCGCGGATGCGCACGTCCGGCACGGCCAGGCCGATGATCGCCGCGAACGTGGCCATCCGGTGGTCGGCGTAGGTCTCCATGACCGCGCCGCGCAGCCTCGAGCGGCCGCCGTGGATGACGAGCCCGTCGGGCAGCTCCTCCGCCTCGGCGCCCAGGCGCGTGATCTCGGTGACGAGGGCCGCGAGCCGGTCCGTCTCGTGCCCGCGCAGATGGGCCACGCCGGTGAGACGGGAGGTGCCCTCGGCGAGCGTGCACAACGCCGCGAGGGTCGGGGTCAGCTCCCCGGCCAGCGACAGATCGGCGACGAGCGGCGCGGGCTCACCGGTTCCGCGCACCGTGAGCGTGCCGCCCGCGAGCTCCACCTCGGCGCCCATCCGGGTGAGCAGATCCCGCAGGAGGTCGCCCGGCTGGGCGGTCGCGGACGGCCATCCCGGCACGCGAACCGTGCCGCCGGCCGCCAGCGCGGCCGCGAGGAAGGGCCCCGCGTTCGACAGGTCCGGTTCGATCGCGACCTCCCCGCCGGCGATCGGACCGGGCTCGACCCGCCAGCGCCCGCTCCGGGAGTCGTCGATCCGCACCCCCCGCGCGCGCATCGCCTCGACCGTCATCGTGATGTGCGGCACGCTCGGCAGCCGGTCGCCGACGTGGGTCACCGTGATCCCGCGGCCGAAACGGGGCGCGGCCAGCAGCAGCGACGACACGAACTGGGAGGAGCCGGAGGCGTCGACCGCCACGTCGCCGCCGTCCACCCCGCCGCGCCCACGGACGACGCACGGAAGGTATCCGGGACCGTTCCCGCCCGCCGTGCTCGCGCCGGTGCCGGTCACCTCGACACCGAGGTCGGCCAGCGCTTGCAGCACCGGGCCCATCGGGCGCACCCGCGCCGCCGGATCGCCGTCGAGGGTGATCGGCCCGTCCGCCAGGGCGGCGATCGGCGGAAGGAAACGCATGACCGTGCCCGCGAGCCCGCAGTCGATCGCGGCCGGGCCGCGCAGCGGTCGAGGCTCCACGTGGACGGTGCGGCGGTCGTCGCTCACGCTCACGGAGGTTCCGAGGGCGCGCAGCGCCGCGATCATCAGGTCCGAATCGCGGGAGTCGAGCGCGCCGGTGATCGTCGTGGGCTCGGAGGCCAGCGCGGCCAGCGGCAGCGCCCGGTTCATCTGGGACTTCGAGCCGGGGACGACGACGGTCGCGTCGAGGGGCGCGCTCGGCGTGGGCGCGGGCCAGGGATCGGCCGGGAACGAGGCAGCAGAAGCAGAGGTAGTCACCCGGCCAGCCTAGCGGCGAGCGCGGAGTCGCCTGCGAGCCCGGCCCGCCCCGCCGCGGCTACTCCGCGGACTCGGCCGCGTGGGCGGCTCGCCGGTCGTCCCGCCAGCTGCCGAGACGCCAGGCGAGCGAGGGTTGACCGGCCCGGTCCTGGGTCGCGTAGAACAGCCCGGCGATGAGGCCCAGGCGCGTCATGAGCTCGCCCAGGTTCTCCTTCCGGTCGGCCCGGGTGCGCACCGGGTGGTTGACGAGCGCAGGCGGGAGCGCAGTGGCGGCCAGCACGGCGGCGCTCGTGCGCGGCGCCTTCCCGATCGCCAGGCACACACCGGCGGCGAGCATGATCCCGCCGTGGACCCGGGCGAGCATCCGCAGGTTCGACGGCAGCGAGGGCAGCTTGTCGGTGACCTTGTCGGGTACCCGCGCCGAGACCTTCTCGAGCGTGGGCTCGGCGGCCTCCTCGAACCGTCGCAGCCGGGCGACGTGCTCGTCGGGATGGCGGAGGGCGTGGGCGGCGTCGCGGATGAAGACGGCGGCGAGCAGCGGGCGGGCGAGCATGCGCAGGGGACTCATACGTCCATTGCTACCGCAGCGCGGCCTTCGAGGGAAGCGACAATCGCCGCGGGAGTGCACTCTCGGGGCTCTCGGTCCTCTCGGGGCTCTCGGGGCGCTCTCGACTCTCGGGACCGGCAGGGCTCCCGGGAATGGCGGCGCACGCCCCGGCGTTGACTCCGATATGAGCCACCCGAGCACCCTCACCCGTCCGCGCCCCGGTCCGGCGGCACCGGTTCACCGGCCGGTTCACGGGCCGGTTCGGGAACCGGAACGCGGGCCGGTTCGGGCGCGTCGTCCCCCCTGTGCCGGCGGGGAAAGGAGGCTAGGCTCGCGAGTGATGACTACCGATCCAGCCGTCCCGACGCCCGATCCGGACGAGGAGACGACGGCCGAGCGTGACGCGCGGTTCACCGCCGACGCGATGCCCTACCTCGACCAACTCTACGGAGCGGCGTTGCGGATGACCCGCAATCCGGCGGATGCCGAGGACCTGGTGCAGGAGGCCTACACGAAGGCGTACGCGGCGTTCCACCAGTACAAGCCGGGCACGAACCTCAAGGCGTGGCTCTACCGGATCCTCACGAACTCCTTCATCAACAACTACCGCAAGCGGCAGCGGGAGCCGCTGCAGTCCGATTCGCAGGAGGTCGAGGACTGGCAGATCCACCGGGCCGCCTCCCACACGTCGACGGGACTGCGCTCGGCCGAGACCGAGGCGCTCGACGCCCTCGGCGACGACGTGATCAAGGATGCGCTGGCGCAGCTGCCCGAGGACTTCCGCCTGGCCGTCTACCTCGCCGACGTCGAGGGATTCGCCTATAAGGAGATCGCCGAGATCATGGACACCCCGATCGGCACGGTCATGTCGCGGCTGCACCGGGGACGACGCCAGCTGCGTGGCCTGCTGGCCGACTACGCGCGAGGATTGGGAATGAAGGTGAGCGCTCGATGACCGCCGACCCGCAGGCGAGGGAGCCGCGCGAGGACGACTGCCAGTGCGAGGAGGCCCTCGCCCACCTGCAGGAGTACATCGACTGTGAGATGAGCGAGGTCGACACGGTACGCCTGCGCGTCCACATCACGACGTGCCTGACCTGCCAGGACGAGGTCGGGGTCGAGCAGTGGCTGCGGCGGATGCTGCGCCGCTCCT
This sequence comes from Pseudactinotalea sp. HY160, assembly GCF_009372055.1. Classification (NCBI taxonomy): domain Bacteria; kingdom Bacillati; phylum Actinomycetota; class Actinomycetes; order Micrococcales; family Cellulomonadaceae; genus Pseudactinotalea; species Pseudactinotalea sp. HY160. Next base: position 557,551 of record NZ_WHMT01000001.1, read on the forward strand.
GCGTGGAGGAGGCACCCGCGGACCTGCGCGAGCGGGTGCTCACCCAGATCACGGCCGTCCGCGCCGCCGTCGTGCGCGGGAGCGGCCCCCACTGATAACTCCTGGGGCCCCCTGAGAACTCCTGAGAGCCGCTGAGGGCCCCTGAGAACAACGCGATCGCCCGCCGGATCCGGGATCCGACGGGCGATCTCTCGACCAGAATCAGGCGTTGGGGCGCTTGCCGCTGTTCGCCTTGTTCTTCGAGCGTGCCTTGCGCTTACGTCCACGCTTGCTCATGTCGTGCTCCTCGTCCAGTAGTGCTGCCGGTCCATAGTGTCATACGGCGGCCGAGGCGGAAAATTGCGCCGGCCGGTGTCTCGGGCCCCGTGCGGGCGGCTCGGGCGTCTCAGGCGTCTCCGGGCAGGCCGAGCCAGGAGTGCCAGCCGTTGTGGAGCACGAGCCATGCGAGCAGCCCGTACCCGGCCTGGCCGGGCAGGATGCCGTCGCGCGCGCCGAGGTCGGCGAGCCACTGCTCGTGATAGCGCAGCGGCGCGTACGTCTCGGCATAGGGGATGCGCCGCCGGCCACACACGTCCGCGAAGGCGCCCGAGAGCTCGGCCTGGGCCTCCTCGGGCAGGTCCGTGCGCGGCGGCGGGCCGACGACGAAGCTCGGGATGCGCCGGTTCGTCGCCTCGTCGAGCACGTTCGCCAGGTTGAGCCGACTGCGGGCGAGGGAGACCCCGGCGGCCAGGTCGTGGCTGCTCAGGGCGACGACGAGGCGGTCGTCCTCGCCGCGGAAGCGCCGATTCGACTCCGTCTCCCATCGGGCCGACAGGGCGGTCGTCGTCTCGTCGGGGACCGCGAGGGTGAACACCGCCAGCGGCTCCTCGGTGCGCGCGATCACCCGGCCGAGCCAGCCGAGGCCGCGGGCATCGCCCACGCCCGCGGCGAGCTCGTCCCCGACGACGCAGATGCGGGCGTTCACCGGGCGAACGCCGCCGCCAGGAGCTCCTCGGCCTGGAGCTTGTGCAGCTTCATCGTGCCCGCCGAGGGGGCGGCGCCCTCGGGCCGGGCCGCGACCCGCAGGCCCCGCTCGCCCACGACCGGCACCTGGCCGGGCAGGTTGAGGGCGAGGAACGGCCATGCCCCCTGATTCAGGGGCTCGTCCTGGGCCCACACGAACTCGGCATTGGGATAGGAGGCCAGTTCGGCCTGCAGTTCCTCGGCCGGGAGCGGGTAGAGCTGCTCGACCCGCACGAGTGCGATGTCGTCGCGCTCCTGCTTGCCCCGCCGCGAGAGCAGGTCGTAGTAGAAGCGCCCGGTGCACAGCAGCACCCGCGTGACCTTCGAGCGGTCGGCGACCGTGCGGTCGCCGAGGACGGGCTGGAACGAGCCCGTCGTGAAGTCGGCCACGGCGGAGGAGGCCGCCTTGAGCCGGAGCAGCTGTTTGGGCGTCATGACCACGAGCGGGTGGCGGGGACGCTGGAACGCCTGCCGCCGCAGGAGGTGGAAGTGGTTCGCCGGGGTCGAGGGCTGGGCCACGATCATGTTCTGCTCCGCGCACAGCTGCAGGAACCGTTCGAGCCGGGCGGAGGAGTGGTCCGGGCCCTGGCCCTCGTAGCCGTGCGGCAGGAGCATGACGAGCGAGGCCTTCTGGCCCCATTTCTGCTCGGCGGAGGAGATGAACTCGTCGATGACGGTCTGGGCGCCGTTGACGAAGTCGCCGAACTGCGCCTCCCACAACACGAGCGCGTCGGGCCGCTCGACCGAGTAGCCGTACTCGAACGCGAGGGCCGCGTACTCACTCAGCGGGGAGTCGTACACCCACAGCTTCGCCTGGTCCTTGCTCAGGTACATGAGCGGGGTCCACTCGGCGCCGTTCTCGTGATCGTGCAGGGTCAGGTGCCGCTGCACGAACGTGCCCCGGCGCGAGTCCTGCCCGGCGAGTCGGACGGGGACGCCGTCCATGAGCAACGAGCCGAAGGCCGCGACCTCGCCGAAGCCCCAGTCGATGCCGCCCTCGGTCGACATCTTGTGACGTCGTTCGAGGAGCTGACCGAGCTTGTTGTGCACCGAGAAGCCCTCCGGCGCGGCCAGGTGCGCATCGCCGATGCGGGCGAGCACGGCGGCCGGGACGGCGCTCTGCCAGCCGACCATGACCCCGGCGTCCTCCCGCTGGGAGTCGGGGACCTCGAGGCCGAGGACCGAGTCCGAGTCCGCCTGCGACTGCTCACGCGAGCCGGTGAAGATCCGCTCGAGCTCGGACTGGAAGTGCTTGAGCGCCTCGGCCGCCTCCTCGGCGGTGATGTCGCCGCGGCCGACGAGCCCCTGGGAGTAGAGGGTGCGCACCGAGGGCTTGTCCTCGATGAGGGAGTACATGACCGGCTGGGTCATCGACGGGTCGTCCCCCTCGTTGTGCCCGCGTCGGCGGTAGCACACCAGGTCGATGATGACGTCCTTGTTGAATTCCTGCCGGTAGTCGAAGGCGAGCTCGGCCACGTGCGCGACCGCCTCGGGGTCGTCGCCGTTCACGTGGAAGACCGGGATCTGCAGGCCCTTGGCGATGTCGGTGTTGTACACGGTGGAGCGCGAGGAATTGGCCCCGGTGGTGAACCCGATCTGGTTGTTCACGATGACGTGCACGGTTCCGCCGGTGCGGTAGCCGCGCAGCTGGCTCATGTTGAGGGTCTCGGCCACGACGCCCTGGCCGGCGAAGGCCGCATCGCCGTGGATGAGGATCGGCAGCACCGAGTAGCCCGACCCGCCGAGGTCGAGCAGATCCTGCTTGGCGCGCACGACCCCCTCGAGCACCCCGTTGACCGCCTCGAGGTGGGAGGGGTTCGCGGCCAGGTATACGCGGGTGGTCCCGCCGCTGGGGGAGGTGTACAGGCCCTCGGTGCCGAGGTGGTACTTGACGTCGCCCGAGCCCTGGACGGTGCGGGGATCCTCGTTCCCCTCGAACTCGTTGAAGATCTGCCCGTAGGACTTGCCGGCGATGTTGGCGAGCACGTTGAGCCGGCCCCGGTGGGCCATGCCGATCGCGACCTCGTCGAGTTCCTCGGTCGCGGCCCGGTCGAGCACCCGGTCGAGCAGCGGGATGAGGGACTCCCCGCCCTCGAGGCTGAAGCGCTTCTGACCCACGAACTTGGTCTGCAGGAAGGTCTCGAACGCCTCGGCGGCGTTGAGCTTGCGCAGGATCTGCAGCTGCTCGCGCGGGTCGGGCTTGGACCAGCCGGCCTCGAGGCGCCGCTGCAGCCAGCGGCGCTCGGTGCCCTCGTGCAGGTGCATGTACTCGGCGCCGATCGTGCGGCAGTACGAATCGCGCAGCAGGCCGAGGATGTCCCGCAGCGGCAGCTGCTCGGTGCCGCCGAATCCACCCGTGGGGAACGTGCGGTCCAGGTCCCACAGCGTGAGGCCGTGGCTCTGGACGTCGAGGTCGGGATGGCGGCGCTGGCGGTAGCCGAGCGGATCGATGTCGGCGATGAGGTGACCGCGGGAACGGTGGGCGTGGATGAGCTCGGCGATCCGCGCGGGCTTGCCCATCTCCTTGGCCGGGTCGTAGCTGTGGTCCTGGGTCCAGCGGACCGGCTCGTAGGGCACCCGCAGGGCGGCGAAGACACGGTCGTAGAAGCCGTCCTGGCCGAGCAGCTTGGTGTGCACGATCCGCAGGAACTCACCCGACTGGGCGCCCTGGATGACGCGGTGATCGTAGGTGGAGGTGAGCGTCAGGGTCTTCGAGACCCCCAGCCGCGCGATCGTCTCGACGGCCGCACCCTGGTATTCGGCCGGGTAGTTCATCGCGCCGACGCCGATGATCGTGCCCTGCCCGGACATGAGCCGGGGAACGGAGTGGACCGTGCCGATCGTGCCCGGGTTCGTGAGCGAGATCGTCGTACCGGCGAAGTCGTCGACCGTGAGCTTGGAATTGCGCGCCCGGCGCACGACGTCCTCGTAGGCCTCCCAGAACTGGGCGAAGTCCATGAGCTGGGCGTCCTTGATCGCCGGGACGAGCAGCTGCCGGGTGCCGTCGGGCTTGGCCAGGTCGATCGCCAGGCCGAGGTTGACCGCCGCGGGCCGGAAGACGCCCGGCTTGCCGTCGACCTCGCGGTAACCGGCGTTCATCGCGGGCATGTCGGCGAGGGCCTCGACGACCGCGAAGCCGATGAGGTGGGTGAAGGACACCTTCCCACCCCGGCTGCGGGTGAGGTGGTTGTTGAGCACGATCCGGTTGTCCACGAGCAGCTTGGCGGGGATGTCGCGCACGGAGGTCGCCGTGGGCACCGTGAGCGAGGTCTCCATATTGCTGACGACGCGCGCGGCCGGGCCCCGCAGGCGGCTCACCTCGTCGTCGCCGCCGGCGCTGCGCGGCCCGCCCACGCCGACGGTCGAGGCGTAGGGGGCCGTCGGCGCGATCGCCACCGGCTCGGCGGGGGGTGCGGGCTCGGCCGGGGATGTGGAGCCGGCCGATCCGGGCTGGGTGGACTGTGCGGGCTGGGTGGACTGTGCGGGAGCGCCGTTCGAGGCTCGGCCGGCGGCGTTCGCAGAGCCGGCTGAGCCGGCTGAGCCGGAGGTGTTGGCCGTGGTGGAGGCGTTGGCCGTGCCGGTCGGGTGGGGGGCGGCCGTGCCGGCGGTGTTCACCGCTCCCGTCGGGTGGGCCGCAGCTCCGTCGGCCACCCGGTGCTCCGCGAAGAACTCGCGCCAGGCGTCGTCGACCGAGTTCGGATCGGCGAGGAATCGTTCGTACTGCTCATCGATGAGCCATTCGTTCCCGCCGAAGCCCTCGGCCAGGTCCGCCGGTTCGTTGGGTGCCTGTGCTGACACGCGAAGATCGCCCACTTCCCATGAAGGATGAGATGAATTTCAGTCGCATCCAGCCTAGGCGATCCCAGGGAGTGGACCCGCGCGATCCGGGCCGGCGGCGACGAATTATGCGGATTATTCACTCTCGCCGCGCGTGGCCGCCGCACGGTGTCAACAGGGGGCAAAAGCCGGGTCAGGAATGCCCTGGGCGGGGGTCGTGGAATCGTCCGTCCGGCGCTGCGGGCCGCTGGGGGATCGGCTGGGTGTGCTCGCGGCGCTGCGAGCCGCGGGCGGGCAGCCGGACCCGGATGAGCGTGCCGGCCCCGCCGGGAGGATCCGCCACCGCGATCGTGCCGCCGTGGAGTCCGACGGCCCATCGGGCGATCGCCAACCCGAGCCCGGTCCCACCGGTCGAGGGCAGCCCGGTCTGTCCGGGGGCGTTGCCGCGCTCGAACCGGTCGAAGACCCGGGCGCGGTCGGCGAGCGGGATCCCGCCTCCCTGATCGAGCACGTCGATGATCACCTCGCCGGTCGCGCTCTCGAGCCGGCCGGTCACCGTGACGGTGCCACCCGCCGGGGAGTGCCGGGAGGCGTTCGAGAGCAGGTTCGCGAGCACCTGACGCAGCCGCTCGTCGTCACCGACCAGCACGGCGCCGGCCGGGGTGACCCGCACCTGCCAGCGCAGGTTCTTGGCACTGGCGTGCTCGGCCTCCCGGGTCACCTGGCGCAGGAACTCCGCGATCGGGATCTCGCTCAGGTTGAGCTCGGCCGCCCCGGCCTCGAGTCGGGACAGGTCGAGCAGGTACGTCATGAGGCGGGAGAGCCGCTCGATCTGGGCGAGCGTGGCCTCGAGCGCCTCGGCGTCGGCCTCGACGACCCCATCGGCCATGTTCTCCACCTGCGCGCGCAGCGCGGCCACCGGGGTGCGCAGTTCGTGGGAGACGTTGGCCACCATCTCCTTGCGCTGGGTGTCCAGGGTCGCCAGATCCGAGGCCATCGAGTTGAACGCGCGGGCGAGCTCGCCCACCTCGTCCTGGGACTCGGTCTGCACCCGCGTCGAGTAGTCCCCGCGGGCCATCGCATCGGCCGCGGCGGTCATCTCCCGCAGCGGGCGGGTCATCCCGCGTGCCAGCAGCTGCGTCACGGCGAGGGAGAGGATGAGGGCGACCGGAAAGGTCCGCAGCACCCCGAACTCGAACCGGATCCCGACCCACGTGACGATCATGTACATCGTCACCGTCGCGCCGATGATGACGCTGAGCTTCGCCTTGATCGACCGCACCGGGTCGAGCGGGCGCAGGTCGGTCAGCGCCGCGCGCAGCCGCGAGCGCCAGGCCGTGACCCGCGCGTGCCGCACGGCCCGGGCGGCACGGTCACCGGTGCCGTCAGGGGGCATCCACGGGTTCCAGCGCGTATCCGACCCCGTGCACGGTGCGGATGATCTCCGAGCCGAGCTTGCGACGGAGCGCCTTGATGTGGGAGTCGACCGTCCGGGTGCCCGAGGCGTCCGCCCAGTCCCACACCTCCGCGAGCAGCCGCTCGCGCGAGAGCACCGTGCGAGGACTCTCCGCGAGGCACACGAGCAGGTCGAACTCCGTCGGCGTGAGATGGGCCTCCTCCCCGCCCCGGGTCACCCGCCGCGACGCTCGGTCGATCGTCAGGTCGCCGAGCGCGATCGCCGGCTCGCTGCGGTGCGCGGCGATGGAGGCGGAGACCCGTTCGATGCGGCGCAGCAGCACCTTGAGCCGGGCCACGAGCTCGCGCATCGAGAACGGCTTGGTCATGTAGTCGTCGGCGCCCACGCCGAGCCCGATGAGCATGTCGGTCTCGTCGTCGCGGGCCGTGAGCATGAGCACAGGGGCCCCGTGCCGGCCCTGGGCAGCGTCCTCGGCCTGGATCCGCCGGCACACCTCGAGGCCGTCGATCCCGGGAAGCATGACGTCGAGCACGATGAGATCCGGGCGGAGCCGGGTCGCGGCCTCCACCCCGGCGTGACCGTCCGCCGCCGTGTGCGCGCTCCATCCCTCGGCCTGCAGCCGGCGAGCGATCTGGGAGGCGATGTCGGGCTCGTCCTCGATCACGAGCACGACCGGCGGCGTCTGCGATGCTGGCATGGGTTCACTGTGGCACATCCGCCTCGCCTCGGGAGCGCGACTCCTCGTTGTAGTCTGGCCCGTATGTCTGGTCATACCGGCCCCATCACGGGCCCGCATACCGGTTCCGTGACGGGTCGACTCGGCAGGGATCATGGTCGTTGATTGGCTCCTGATCCTCCTCGGCCTGGCGCTCACGGCGGGAACCTTCGTCTTCGTCGCGGCCGAGTTCTCGCTCGTGGCGCTCGACCCGGCGGCCGTCGAGGGCCGCATCGCCGCCGGCGACAAGCGCGCGGTCGGCGTCTCCCGGGCACTCAAGCAGCTCTCCACGCAGCTCTCCGGCGCCCAGGTGGGCATCACGCTCACGACGATCCTGCTCGGATACACGATGCAGAAGGCCCTGGCCAACGTGCTCGGCGCGGGGTTGACGCTCAGCGGCCTCGCCCAGGGCGTGGCCGCCGCGGTCGCGGTCGTCCTCTCGCTCGTGCTCGTCAACGCCCTCTCGATGCTCTTCGGCGAACTCATCCCCAAGAACTGGGCGATCGCCGAGCCGATGCGGGTGGCGATCCTCGTCAGCCCGCTCCAGCGCGGCTTCACCCGGGTCTTCGCCCCGATCATCACGGTGCTCAACTCCTCGGCGAACGTGCTGTTGCGGCGCTTCGGGGTCGAGCCGAAGGAGGAGCTCTCCGGCGCCCGCTCCGCGCCGGAGCTCGCCTCGCTCGTGCGCCACTCCGCCGCGGCCGGCACGCTCGACGCGGGCACGGCCTCCCTCCTCACCCGCTCGATCGCCCTCGGTGACCTGAGCGCGGTCGACGTCATGACCGATCGGATGCGGATGATCTCGCTGCGTCGGGACGAATCGGCACAGGGCCTCATCGGCCTCGCGCGCAGCAGCGGACACTCCCGCTTCCCGGTGATCGGCGAGAACCCCGACGAGATCGTCGGCCTCGTGCACCTGCGGCGAGCCATCGCGGTCCCGTACGACCGGCGGACGGAGGTGCCCGTGGCCGCGCTCATGGATCCCGCCCCGAGCGTGCCGGAGACCATGCCGATCGGGCACCTGCTGCTCGAGCTGCGCGCCCAGGGGATGCAGATGGCGGTCGTCGTCGACGAGTACGGCGGCACGTCCGGGGTCGTCACGCTCGAGGACGTCGTCGAGGAGATCGTGGGCGAGGTCGCGGACGAACACGACCGGCGCCATCGGCCGGTGCGGCCGACGGGGCCGGACACGTGGGTCGTGCCGGGCACGCTCCGTCCCGACGAACTGCGGTCCCACACGAACGTGCGGGTGCCCGACGAGGCCCCGTACGAGACCATCGGCGGGCTCATCATCACGGCGCTCGGGCGGCTGCCCGAGCGGGGTGACGAAGTGGAGCTGCCGGGGGTGTGCCTGCGCGTGATGGAGATGGACGGCCGGCGGGTCGACCTCGTGCAGGTGCGCGCCGAGGGCTCCCGGGGCGACGAGTGAACACGACCACCGCGCTGCTCGTGGGCCTGGCGCTCCTGGCCGGCAACGCGTTCTTCGTCGGCGCCGAATTCGCCATCATGTCCGTGCGGCGGGCCCAACTCGAACCACTTGCGGAGCAGGGCACGCGCGGGGCGGCGACGGCCCTGTGGGCGGTCCAGAACGTCTCGCTCATGCTCGCCTGTGCCCAACTCGGGATCACGATCTGCTCGACCGGGCTCGGGGCCGTCGCCGAACCGGCGCTCGCGGGCCTGGTCGAGGCGCCGCTCCTGGCCGCCGGGCTGCCGGCCGAGGCCTCGCACGTCGTGGGCTTCACGCTCGCGCTCCTCATCGTCGTGTACCTGCACGTCGTCCTCGGCGAGATGGTGCCCAAGAACCTCGCGGTCGCCGGCCCCGAACGCGCCGCCCTGCTGTTCGCGCCCCCGCTGGTGTGGATCGGGCGGGCGGTCTCACCGGTCATCGGCGCTCTCAACTGGCTGGCCAACCACATGCTCACCTGGGTGGGCGTGCAGCCGAAGGACGAGGTGAGTGCGACCTTCACGGCCGAGGAGGTCGCCTCGATCGTCGAGCGCTCCCAGGCCGAGGGGGTGCTGGACGACGATCTCGGCCTCATCAGCGGCGCCATCGAGTTCTCCGCCGCCACCGCCGGCGAGGTGATGGTTCCGCTCGCCGAGGTGGACGCGCTGCCCGCCTCGCTCACCCCCGCCGAGTTCGAGGCCGCGGTCACCCGCACCGGCTTCTCCCGGTTCCCGATCGAGCGGCAGGGGGAACTGGTCGGCTACCTCCACCTCAAGGACGTGCTCTACGCCACGACCGAACGGGATCGTCACGATCCGGTTCCGCCCTGGCGGATCCGCGGCCTCACCGTGGCCGGACGCGGCGACGAGGTCGAGGACGTGCTCGGGCGGATGCAGCGCACCGGGGCCCACCTGGCGCTCGTGACCGGGGACGCAGGGGAGCTCGCGGCGGGTGGATCGCTCGGGCGGGCTCCGATCGGGATCGTCTTCCTCGAGGACATCCTCGAGGAGCTCGTGGGCGAGGTGCGCGATTCCATGCAGCGCATCCACCATCTCGGGCGGCGCCCGGGTGACCGAGGTAACCGGGGCTGAGGCGGAACTGTGAATGTCTGTCCACATGTGAACGCTCGGGCTCGCATGGGCCGGTCCGACGCGCTACAGTGCTGAACGTTGTCCAGCCCGTGATCGATCGTGACGTACCGGAGGCCGTGTGAATCCTCAGCGTGATGTGCCCGCTGAGGCTGTCCCGACCCGTCGTTCCATCCGCGAGGCGGAGCGGCGCGCCGAGCGCGAAGCCACCCGCGCCGAGGCGGTGGACCCGACCGGTTCTCACGGCTCTGACGGCTCTGATGGTTCTCAGAGCTCTGAAGACTCGGGGGGCGCGGCCGAGCGGCGAGCCTCGGCGGCGCTGTCGATGAGCAGCGTGCGCGGCGTCGTCCCGGAGAGCGTCCCCGAGCAGACGGATCCGATGGGCACCCGCCAGATCGCCGCGGCGATCACGGCCGTGGCCCCGGACTCCTCGGACGCCGTGGAGCCCGCGCCGACGCGATCCGCTCGTGCACTCCGCCGCGGCGGCCGAGCCGGTCACGATGCCCGAGCCGGCCACGGCGCCCGAGGCGTTCGGGTCAAGCACACGTGGGCGCCCCGGGTGGTGCTCCTGGGCGGCCTGGCCGCCGCGACGACCGTCGTGCCGCTCGTCGGGGGAGTGCCGGGCGACTCGAGCGCCAGCGCGACCGCGCTCGCGGGGGTCAGCGGACTCGACGTGCTCGCGGCCGGCAGTTCCTACGGCACCGACGCGGTGGACACGAACAACCTCTCGGCCGACCCGCTCGCCTCGGTGCGCGCCGTCGTCTCCGCGAGCCGCAGCCAGGAACGCACTCCCACGTGCGGCAACCTCGCCGCCGAGGCGAACGGTTCCGCGGCCGCCGAGGTCGCGAGTGCCCCGATCGGCGTCATCATGCCGCTCCCGCAGGGCTCCTACCGCACCACCTCGACCTACGGCTACCGCTCCATGTGGGGCCGGAACTCGATGCACACCGGCGTCGACTTCGCCGCCCCGGCCGGCACCCCCATTCACGTCGTCGCCGACGGCGTCGTCGAGTACGTCGGCCCTGGCAAGCAGGGCCGCTCGGGCACGCTCGTCATCGTGCGCCACGAGATCGACGGCGAGTCCGTGTGGTCCTGGTACATCCACATGTACCCGAACGACGTGTACGTGAGCCAGGGCCAGGAGCTCCGCGTCGGCGACGTCATCGGTGGCGTCGGCTCCTACGGGAACTCGACCGGCCCGCACCTGCACCTCGAGATCCACACCGACCGTGAGCTCACGACCGTCGATCCGGTGCCCTGGCTCGCCTCGCACGATGCGGCCCCGCTGACGGGCGCCAACCTGGAGTGCTTCGGCCGGTAGCGCCCGGGCGGGCCGACGCTCACGTTCCGGTCGAGCCGGTGCCGGCGCGCCTGCGCGCCGTCGCGGGGGCGGTCGATGTGCCCGTGAACGCCGGCTTCGAGGGCGGCCACGCGATCGAGGCCTCCGCCCCTCTGCCTGGGCCGGAGGCCTCCGGGCGGCCGAGGAGAGCGCCGCGACCGGTCCGTTCGGCCGGTTCGACGGCCTGCCGGACGTCGACGCCCTCCTGGCGCGGTGAGCCGCGGTCAGTCCCGGGTGAGCCTCGCTCCCCAGCGCACCGTGTGGGTCTCGCCGGGGGCCAGGGTGAGGAGATGGTCGCCGCTGCGGAAGGCGTTCGCGGGGCAGGTCATCGGTTCGACCGCGAGCCCGGGCCGCCGACCGTCCGCGCCGGGGCCGGCGGAGCACAGCTGCCACAGCGCGAACGGCGACTCCATCCACACCTCGGCGGTGGCGCCGTCGTCCCCGCGCAGGCGCACCCAGGAGCGCCCGTCCGCGTCGAACGTGGGGGAGCCGAACGCGTCGTCGAAGGTCGTCGCGCCCACCGGACGGGGGCTGCGGAAATCGAAGTGGTCGGGCAGCGGGTCGATCCCGGTGGGCAGCAGCCGTTCGTCGGTCGGGTACCAGGTGGTCGCGTCGGCGCTCAGCACCGCCGTGTCGAGCCCGCCCGGCCCGGGGGAGAGCCAGGGGTGGAAGCCGTTGCCGTAGGGGGCGTCCTCGGCCCCGATGTTCGTGGCCCGCAGGGTCACCTCGAGGCCCTCGGCGGTGAGCAGGTACTCGATGTTCAGCTCGAGCGTGAACGGGTAGGCGGGCGTGGCCGTCAGGGTGGCCGAGAGCCGGACGCAGGCGTCGTGGATGAGCACCCCGGACCAGTGCTGCCACTGCATCAGCCCGTGCAGTGCGGTCATCCGGTCGACCTCGTTGATCGGCGCCCGGTGGTCGCCGCCACGCCAGGTGTAGCGGCCGTCCTCGAGCCGATTGGGCCAGGGCACGAGCACGGCGCCCGAGCTCGCCGGCGGGAACTCGTCGATCCCGAACGGCGTGACGACGTCGCGCGCCCCCACCCGGAAGGTGCGCAGGTGGGCGCCGAACGAGACGATGTCGGCGACCATCTCGCCGTGGGTCAGGGTGAAGTTCTGGCCGAGCCGGCCCGGCGTCGAGGTATCGGTCACGGGCTCCACCCTAGCGAGCCCGCGCGACTGCGTGCGATCACCGGCCGCCGTCGGGCGACGTCGGTCAGTGTCGGGCACCGCATCGGCGGTGCCCCCGGCGGGACTCGAACCCACGACCTTCTGCTCCGGAGGCAGACGCTCTATCCACTGAGCTACAGGGGCGATCTCGATGCACCCGCGCGGCGCTTCCCCTGGGGGCCGCCGGTGGTGTGCACCGTCGGGAAGCTTAGCAGCACGGCGACGCCGATCTCGAATCGGCGGGCGGGCGGTGACGTGGCCTAGCATGAGCCGGTAGTTCTCCATTCCCCCGAAGGGACGACGCCATCGCCACCGCCGAATCCAGCCAGATCCCGCCCGCGCCGCTCGGTGCGCCGTGGCCCGCGGGAGCCGCGGTGCGCGCCGGCGTGCTCGAACTGGCCGGGTATTCAGTGACCGATCTCACGGAGACGTTCGCGACGCCCTCCTTCCTTCTCGATGTGGCCGATCTGCGGGCACGCGCGGCCCGGTTCCGGGACGCGTTCGCGGCCGCGTTCGGCCGGCCGGTCGCGGTCTACTACGCGAGCAAGGCGTTCAGCTCCACGGCCGTGCTGCGCTGGGTCCACGCCGAGGGGCTGCGGGTCGACTGCGCCACCGGCGGGGAACTGGCCACGGCGCTCGCGGCCGGGATCCCCGGGGAGGACATCGGGCTGCACGGCAACAACAAGTCCGCGGGCGAGATCGCCACGGCGATCGGCGCCGGCGTCGGGCGGATCGTCATCGACTCGCTCCCCGAGATCGAGCTCGTGGCCCGCGTGGCCGCGGACCTGCGCGCGAGCGACGTGCCGGTCATGGTGCGGGTGACCACCGGTATCCATGCCGGCGGACACGAGTTCATCGCCACCGCCCACGAGGACCAGAAGTTCGGGCTCTCGCTCGCGACCGGCGCCGCCCGGGCCGCCCTCGACGCGATCGCCGCCTCGCCCGGCCTGCGGCTCGTCGGGCTCCACTCCCACATCGGTTCGCAGATCATGGGCTCCGGCGGGTTCGCCGAGGCCGCCCGCGCCGTGCTCGGCCTTCGCGCCGAGGCGGAGGCCGCCGGCATCGAGGTGCCGGAGATCGACCTCGGCGGCGGCTACGGCATCGCCTACCTTCCCGGGGAGGCGGACCTCGACCCGGCCGTCGTCGCGGCCGACCTGGCCGGTGCCGTCCGCGCGGAGTGCGCGGCGCTCGGGGCGAGTGTGCCCGAGATCTCGATCGAGCCCGGCCGGTCGATCGTGGGTCCCGCGATGGTCACCGTGTACACGGTGGGCACGGTCAAGCCCGTCACGACCGAGGACGGCTCGCAGCGGCTCTACGTCTCCGTCGACGGCGGCATGAGCGACAACATCCGCACCATCCTCTACGACGCCTCCTACACCGCGATGCTCGCGAATCGCGTGGGCGGCGCCGAGACGGTGCGCGCCCGCGTCGTCGGAAAGCACTGCGAGAGCGGCGACATCGTGGTCGAGGAGGTGCAGCTCCCCGCCGACATCCGCGCCGGGGACCTCCTCGCCGTTCCCGCGACCGGCGCATACGGCCGGAGCCTCGCCTCGAACTACAACCTCGTGCCCCGGCCCGGCGTGGTCGCGCTCGGTGACGGCGAGCCGCGCGAGATCGTGCGCCGGGAGACCGTCGCCGACCTGCTCGCCCTCGATCTGGGCTGAGCCGGCCGGCCCGCTGAGACGCCGGTGCGGCGCCTCCGGGGATGCCCGTATCCTTGGGCGAGCCATCGCCCCATCGTCGCTGAGGAGATCATGACCGCACAGCCCTCCCCATTGCGCTGCGTCGTGCTCGGTTGCGGAGTCGTCGGCACGGAGGTCGTGCGGCGCCTGCTGACCGACCGTGACGACCTGGCCGCCCGCGCCGGCACCGCGATCGAGCTCACGGGTATCGGCGTGCGCAATCCCGATGCGATGCGTGATCCCGTCGTTCCGGTCGAACTCCTCAGCTCCGACCTCGAGGCGCTCGTGGACTCCGCCGACCTCGTGGTCGAGCTCATGGGCGGCATCGACCCGGCCCGTGCCCTCATCCAGCGCGCGTTCGAGGCCGGGGCGAGCGTCGTCACGGCGAATAAGGCGCTGCTGGCCAGCCACGGTCCCGCGCTGCACGAGGCCGCCGACGCCGCCCACGCGAGCCTGCTCTACGAGGCGGCCGTCGCCGGCGCCGTGCCCGTCGTGCGCGGGATCCGCGAATCCCTCGTCGGCGACCGGATCCAGCGCGTCATCGGCATCGTCAACGGCACCACGAACTACATCCTCGATCAGATGACCACGACCGGCCTCGACTTCCAGACCGCCCTCACCCGCGCCCAGGAACTGGGATACGCCGAGGCCGATCCGAGCGCCGACGTCGACGGCCTCGACGCCGGCGCGAAGGCCGCGATCCTCGCCTCGCTCGCGTTCCACACCCGCGTGAGCGCCGAGGACGTGCCCACCGAGGGCATCCGCTCGGTCACGGCCGCCGACATCAACGCCGCCGCCGCCACCGGCGATGTGATCAAGCTCCTCGCGATCGCGGAGATGGTCGACGACGGCATCGCCGTGCGGGTCCATCCCGCCCTCGTGCCACTCGACCACCCCCTCGCCGGCGTGCGCGGGGCGTACAACGCCGTCTTCATCGAGGCCGAATCCTCCGGCACCCTCATGTTCTACGGGCAGGGGGCGGGCGGGGCGCCGACGTCGGCCGCGGTGCTCGGAGACATCGTCGACGCCGCCCGGTCGGCCGTCGGGGGCGGGCGCGCACCGGCCGAGTCGAACTACCTGGGGGCGCGGATCGTCGAGCCGGGCCTCGTGCCGACCCGCTACCTCATCCGGCTCGAGGTGGTCGACCGTCCGGGCGTTCTCGCCGAGATCGCCACCGTCGTCTCGGAGCACGACGTCTCGATCGAGACGGTGCGGCAGACCTCGATCGCCCAGGACCGCTCCGAACTGGCCATCGTCACCCACCAGGCGGAGCAGGCTCTCCTGGACGCGACGATGGCGACCTTCGCTACGTTGGAACCAGTGACGCGGATCATCTCGATCCTGCGCGTGGAAGGACACTGATGGCCACTCTCTGGCGCGGACTCATCGCCGAATACTCCGATCGGCTCCCGATCACGGACGCCGACACCGTCGTGTCGCTGGGGGAGGGCGGCACACCGCTGGTCTCGGCCCCGCACCTGTCGGAGCGCACGGGGGCGACCGTGTACCTCAAGGTCGACGGCGCCAATCCCACCGGGTCCTTCAAGGACCGGGGCATGACCATGGCGATGAGCAAGGTGGCCGGCACGGACACCGAGCTCGTCGTGTGCGCCTCGACGGGGAACACCTCGGCGTCGGCCGCCGCCTACGCCACCCGCGCGGGCCTCGGCTGCGCCGTGATCCTGCCGGCGGGCAAGATCGCCGCCGGCAAGCTCGCCCAGGCGATCGTGCACGGGGCCCGGCTCATCGCCGTCGACGGGAACTTCGACGACTGCCTGCGGATCGTGCGCGAGCTCGCCGACGCCTACCCCGTGGCACTGGTCAACTCGGTCAACCCCTACCGGCTGCAGGGCCAGAAGACCGCGGCGTTCGAGATCGTCGACGCGCTCGGTGACGCCCCGGATCTGCACGTGCTGCCCGTGGGCAACGCCGGCAACATCTCCGCCTACTGGATGGGCTACCGCGAATACCACGCCGACGGCGTCTCCTCGAAGCTGCCGGCGATGTGGGGCGTGCAGGCCGAGGGGGCGGCTCCGCTCGTCAAGGGGGCCCCGGTCGAGTTCCCGGAGACGGTCGCGACCGCGATCCGCATCGGCAACCCGGCCTCCTGGTCGCTCGCCGTGGCCGCGCGGGACGAGTCCGGGGGGCGTATCGACGCCGTCACGGATGCCGAGATCCTCTCCGCGCAGGCGTTCATCGCCGCCGAGGTCGGCGTGTTCGTCGAGCCCGCCTCGGCGGCGAGCGTGGCCGGGCTGCTGCAGCGGGCGGAACGCGGGGAGGTCCCCGCGGGTGCCACGATCGTGTGCACGGTCACCGGCAACGGTCTCAAGGACACGGCGACGGCGCTCGGCGGCCGCGACCTGGAGCCGCAGGTCATCGGCGCCACCACGGCGGACGCCGTCCGCGCGCTCGAACTCTGATGCGGCTCACCGGCGATCGCGCCCGGGTGCGGGTGCCCGCCACGAGCGCGAACCTCGGGCCGGGCTTCGACTCCTTCGGCCTCGCGCTCGACCTGTGGGACGACGTGCGGGTGCGGGCGGTGACCGGCGCGAGCAGCGCGTCGGTCACGGGGGAGGGGGCGGGCGTCGTCCCCACCGACGGCGACCACCTGGTGCTGCGCGCGCTGCGCGCGGCGCTCGACTACGTCGATGCGCCCCAGGCCGGTCTCGTGCTCGAGTGTCACAATCGCATCCCGCACGGCCGCGGCCTCGGTTCGAGCGCGGCTGCCACGATCGCCGGTCTCGTGCTCGCACGCGGCCTCATCAGCGACCCGGAGGCGTTGGACGACGCGGCCCTGCTCACGCTCGCGACGGAGTTCGAGGGTCATGCCGACAACGCGGCACCGGCCCTGCACGGGGGCGCCACCATCGCGTTCGTCGAGGACGGCGTCGCTCGGGCCGCACGGATCGAGGGCGCGGCCTCGTTGCGCCCGGTCGTGCTCGTGCCGTCGCGCCGACTGGCCACCCGGCGTGCCCGCGGAGCGCTCCCGGATCAGGTGCCGCACGCCGATGCCGCGTTCACGGCGGCCCGGGCGGGCCTGCTCGCGCTCGCCCTCGGCGGCCGGCACGACCTGCTGTTCACGGCGACGCAGGACCGGCTCCACCAGCACTATCGCCGGGACGTCATGCCCGCCACCCTCGCGCTGCTCGAGCGGCTCCGGGCCGCGGGGTCGGCCGCAGTGGTCTCCGGGGCCGGACCGAGCATCGTCGTGCTCGACGGGTTCACCGCCGAGGCGCGCTCGATGGTGGACCCGGACTGGCAGGTGCACCCGATCGCCGTCGCCTCGAGCGGGGCGGTGACGGGCTCCGAGTGAGCCCGCGCCCCGTCCGTCGGGCCGCGGATACGGACCTCGGGGGAGGGCGCCGGATCCCGCTCGGCTGCGCTAGTGTTGTGCCCGTCGCCCTCCGGTCACCGTCGGAGCGAGTGCGCGTGCGCACCCACCCGGGCGACGATCCAGCCCGGAATGGTTTCTTACCCTCGGGCCTCCCATGACAATCGAGCCATTCTTCCTTTCGGAGCCGGCTCGGATCGAGAAGGACTCTCGTGACTGAATCCAAGGACCAGGCATCCACCGCTGCGTTGTCGGCAATGAAGCTGGCGCAGCTGCAGGCGATCGCCGGGCAGCTCGGCCTCAAGGGCATCTCCCGGCTGCGTAAGGGCGAATTGATCGAGGCGATCCGGGCCGGCGCCGCGACCCAGCCGGCTCGAGCGACTCAGCCGGCTCAGCCGGCCCAAGCGGCCCAGCCGGCCCAAGCGGCCCAGTCGGCTCCGTCAGCTCAGTCGGCTCCCTCGGCCGGGGACGAGCCGAGCCGGCCGACCGGCGAGGACCGGCCCGCGTCGGCGGCCCGGACGTCCGGCCAGCGTGCCGCGGGGAGCTCGCGTCGGGCGGCGACGAGCCGCGGGCGCGGGCGCACCAAGCCGGTCGGCGGGGCCGGCCACGAGGCGCCGACGCTCGACGTGCTGGCAGAGATCGGCGGCGACCGCGCGGCCGAGTCCGCTCCCCGGCCGGCCGAGCAGCCGGATCGAGCACAGGCCGCCGAGCGGGCCGAGCCGGCCACGCGAACCCAGCCGGCCGAGCCGGCCGCTCGAACCAAGCCGGCCGAGCGGACCGAGCGGGCCGAGCGGACCGAGCAAACACAGTCGCGTCCGCAGGCCCAGCGATCCGCCGCCACCGGGGGCGAGGCCCCGTCGAGACGGGCCGGTGCCGGGCCCGGTGCCGGGGACGGCACCGGCAACGGCGGGCGCGCCCGTCAGCAGCAGGCCCGGCAGGCGACTCAGCAGCCGTCCCGCTCCGGCCGCGGACCGGAGGAGGCGCTCGCCTCCCTCGACGACATCATCCACTTCCCCGACCCGCAGGACCGCGAGGCGGATTCGCCGCGATCGGCCGGATCCGACGCGGACGCCGACGGCGATCGCGCCGGGCGCCGGCGGCGCGGTCGGGACCGCGGCCGCGATCGCAAGCGCCGCACGCCCGCGCGCGAGACCTCGGCCTACGAGGAGGATGACATCCACGAGGACGACGTGCTCGTGCCCGTGGCCGGCATCCTCGACGTGCTCGACAACTACGCCTTCGTGCGCACGACGGGCTACCAGCCCGGAACCTCCGACGTGTACGTCAACCTCGGCCAGGTGCGCAAGTCCGGCCTGCGTCGCGGCGACGCGATCACCGGTGCCGTGCGCCAGCCGCGGGAGGGCGAGAGCAACCACCGGCAGAAGTTCAATGCGCTCGTGCGGCTCGACTCGATCAACGGCATCGCCGTCGAGGAGACCACCGCGCGCCCGGAGTTCGCCGACCTCACCCCCGTGTACCCGCAGCGACGGCTGCCGCTCGGCAGCGGCGCGCTCGGGCCGCGCATCATCGATCTCGTGGCCCCGCTCGGACTGGGCCAGCGCGCGCTCATCCACGCCCCGACGGCCTCCGGACGCTCGACGCTGCTCGGGCAGCTCGCCGCCACGATCGCCGACGCCTCCCCGCAGGCCCATCTCATGATGGTGCTGCTCGACGAGCGACCCGAGGACGTGACGATCATGGAGCGGGCGGTCCGCGGCGAGGTCGTCGCCTCGACGTTCGACCGGCCCGCGACCGACCACACGACCGTCGCCGAGCTCGCCGTCGAGCGGGCCAAGCGGCTCGTGGAGATGGGGCAGGACGTCGTGCTCCTGCTCGACTCGCTCACCGCCCTGACCCGCGCCTACCACGCCGCGGCCCATTCGAGCCGGTCCGGCGCCGGCCTCGACACGAATGCGGCGCACCTGGCCAAGAAGTTCTTCGGGGCGGCCCGCACGGTGGAGAACGCCGGCTCGCTCACGATGATCGCCACCTTGACCACGGGCGGCACCGAACTCGACGACCAGATCGCCGAGGCGTTCACGGGCACCGCGACCGCCGAGATCACGCTCGACGCGGACCTCGTGGCGGCGGGGCGCCTCCCGGCGATCGACGTGCGCGCCTCGGCCACCCGACGCGAGGACGAGCTCTTCGACCTCGACGACCTCGCCCACCGGCAGGTGCTGCGGCGGATGCTCGCGGACCGTACGCCCGAGTCGGGTCTCGACTGGCTGGCCGAGTCGCTCGGCCAGGCCACGAACGAGGGCTTCCTCGGCTCGATCCGGGTCACCCCGGCGGAGAAGGCCGCGCTGCGCCGGTCGTTGTCCCGCTGATGGCCGCGGGTAACGAGTTCGTCGTCGTCGAGCCGATCCTCGCCGAACATGCCGACATCGAGGCGGCCCTGGCCGACCCGGCGGTGCATTCCGATCAGGCGCGGGCCCGCACGCTCGGGCGTCGGTATGCCGAACTCGGCCGGATCGTGCGGGCCTACCGCACGTGGGAGTCGGCGCACGCCGATGCGGCGGACGCCGCGGACCTCGCCCAGGACGATCCGGACTTCGCGGCCGAGCTGCCCGCGCTGCAGGCGGCGGAGGCCGCCGCCGCCGAGGACCTGCGCACCGTGCTCATCCCGCGCGACCCGGACGACTCCCGCGACGTGATCCTCCAGGTCAAGGCGGGCGAGGGCGGGGAGGAGTCCGCCCTGTTCGCCGGCGACCTCGTGCGGATGTACCTGCGGTACGCCGAACGCAGGGGCTGGTCCTCGCAGATCCTCGACGCCGCCGAGTCCGACCTCGGCGGCTACAAGGACGTGTCGATCGCGATCAAGGCCGGCTCGATCACCGATCCGAGCGAGGGGGTGTGGGCCCACCTGAAGTACGAGGGCGGCGTGCACCGGGTCCAACGGGTGCCCGTGACCGAGTCCCAGGGGCGGATCCACACCTCCGCGGCGGGCGTGCTCGTGCTGCCCGAGGTCGAGGAGGCCGGCGAGATCGACATCGAGGCGAACGACCTGCGCATCGACGTCTACCGCTCCTCCGGCCCCGGCGGTCAGAGCGTCAACACGACCGACTCGGCCGTGCGGATCACCCACGTGCCCACCGGGATCGTCGTCTCGATGCAGAACGAGAAGTCGCAGATCCAGAACCGCGAGGCCGCGATGCGGGTGCTGCGGGCCCGGCTGCACGCCGCGCGCCAGGAGGAGCTGGACGCCGAGGCCTCCGCGGCGCGACGCTCCCAGGTGCGCACCGTCGACCGCTCCGAGCGGATCCGCACGTACAACTTCCCGGAGAACCGCATCTCCGATCACCGCACCGGCTACAAGGCGTACAACCTCGACCACGCCCTCGACGGGGACCTCGACCCCGTCGTGACCTCGGCCATCGAGATGGACGAGGCAGAGCGACTCGCCCACGCGAGCGATGCGCTCGGGACGTGACGTCCGACCTGCCCGCGCTCGTGCGGGCCGCGGCCGCCGTGCTCGCGGACGCCGGGATCGCCTCCCCGCGCCCCGACGCCGAGACCCTCGCCGCCCACGTCCTGGGCGTCGACCGGCTCAACCTCATCCTCCCCCCACCGCTGCCGCCGGGGTTCGCGGGTGCCTACGCCGAGCTCGTCGATCGTCGGCGCCGCCGCGAGCCGCTCCAGCACCTGACCGGCCGGGTGACCTTCCGCTACCTCGACCTGCTCGTGCGCCCCGGGGTGTTCGTGCCCCGGCCCGAGACCGAGGTCGTGGCCCAGGTCGCCATCGACGCCGCCCGCGGGGTCGCCCGCCCGCTCGTGGTCGACCTGTGCACGGGCGCCGGCGGGCTCGCGCTCGCCGTCGCGACGGAGGTTCCCGCATCGCGCGTCTGGGCGATCGACCGGAGCCGGGAGGCGGTCCGATTGACGACGACGAACGCGGCCCGCGTCGGCGCCTCGCCGTCCGTCGTGGTCGGCGACGTGCGCGACCCCACGCTCCTGGGCGAGTTGACCGGCCGGGTGGACGTCGTCGTCTCCAATCCGCCGTACATCCCCCCGGACGCGGTGCCGGTGGATCCGGAGGTGCGCGACCACGACCCCGAACTCGCGCTCTACGGGGGAGGCCCGGACGGCCTCGCGGTGCCCGGCGCCGTCATCGCGGCCGCCGCGCGGCTGCTGCGGCCGGGGGGACTGCTCGTCATGGAACACGCCGACGTGCAGGGCCCCCGGACCCGTCGACTCGCCGCCGCCGGCGGCGCCTTCACCGGCGTGCACACCCGGCCCGACCTCACCGGGCGCGACCGGATGCTCGTGGTGACGCGGGCCGGAACCGGCTGCCGGGGTGAGCCGGGAGCCGCCGACGGCGTGGGAGACTACTGACCGTGAGCGAACTGCGTGACTGCACGGATCCCGCGACCTGGTGGCCGCATCTGGACGAGGCCACCCGCGCCCTGGCCGGCGGCGGCCTGGCCGTCATACCCACGGACACGGTCTACGGGATCGCGGCCGACGCCTTCACCCCCGCGGCGGTGAGCCGGCTGCTCGCGGCGAAGGGGCGGGGCCGGAACATGCCGCCGCCGGTGCTCATCGGCGACGTGCGCACGATGGACGGCCTGGCGACCGACGTTCCCGCCGCGGCCCGCGCGCTGGCCGAGAAGTTCTGGCCCGGCCCGCTCACCCTCATCCTCAGCGCCCAGCCCTCCCTCGTCTGGGACCTCGGGGAGACGGAGGGCACCGTCGCCCTGCGGGTACCCGATCACGAGTTCGCGCTCGCCCTGCTGCGGCGCACCGGCCCGCTGGCCGTCTCGAGCGCGAACAAGTCCGGTCGCGCCGCGGCGCGGACGGCCGCCGCCGCGCGGGCCCAGCTGGGCGGGTCCGTGCGGGTCTACCTCGACGGCGGACCCGTGAGCGGCGGGGTGCCCTCGACGATCGTCGACGCGAGCACCGGCGTGCTGCGGATCGTGCGCGAGGGGGCCCTGAGCGTCGCCGAGCTGGCCGCCGTCGCCCCGGAGCTCGCCGCCGGCGACCAGGACTCGGCCGCGGCGGGCGAGCCGGCGCCGCCGGAGCCCGAGGCGCCCGCCGTCCTGGCCGTGAGCGAGCCGCCGCCGGATCTGATCGGGGCGCCTGCCGAGCAGGACGAGCCTGCGTGAGGATCTACCTCCTGCTCATGGCGATCGCGGCCGCGGTGACCTACCTGGCCACCCCGCTCGCGCGCAGCCTCGCGCAGAAGGTGCATGCCGTGACCCCGGTGCGCTCCCGGGACGTCCACAGCGTGCCCACCCCGCGGCTCGGCGGGGTCGCCATGTTCGCGGGCCTCGTGGTCGCGATGGTCGTCGCCTCGACCATGCCGTTCCTGGAGACGGTCTTCGCCGACGGGCTGCCCTGGGCGATCCTCGGATGCGCCGGCCTCGTCTGCCTGCTCGGCGTCGCCGACGACATCTGGGACCTCGATTGGATCACGAAGCTCATCGGCCAGATGCTCGCCGCCGGGCTGCTCGCCTGGCAGGGGGTCCAGCTCATCACCTTTCCGATCTTCGGGCTGACGATCGGCTCCTCCCGGCTCTCGCTCATCGCCACGGTCGTCGTGGTCGTCGTCGTGATCAACGCCGTCAACTGGGTCGACGGACTCGACGGCCTGGCCGCCGGGCTCATGGCCATCGGGGGAGCGGCGTTCTTCATCTACAGCTACATGCTCACCCGCACGGACAACCCGACCGACTACTCCAACCTGGCCACGGTCGTCATCGCCTGCCTCGTGGGCGTGTGCCTCGGCTTCCTGCCCCACAACTTCCACCCGGCCTCCCTGTTCATGGGGGACTCCGGGGCGATGTTCCTCGGCTTCACGGTCTCGGCCGCGGCCATCGTCGTGACCGGACAGATCGACCCGGCCGTGCTCACGACCACGACGGCGCTGCCCGCCTTCCTCCCGCTGCTGCTGCCCTTCGCCGTGCTGCTGCTGCCGCTGCTCGACATGGTCATCACCACGATGCGGCGGCTCGCGAAGGGGCATTCGCCGTTCCACGCGGACCGGACCCACCTGCATCACCGGCTGCTCGACTTCGGTCACTCCCACCGCAATGCCGTGCTCATCATGTACACGTGGGCGACCCTCATCGCGTTCAGCGCCGCCGCCCTCGCGATCTTCCCCGGCGTCTGGGTGGCGGTGGTCACGGGGATTGGACTCCTCCTCGCGATCGGGGTTACCGTCCGGCTGCCGAGGGCCGCACGCGCGCGGGCCCAGTCCCCCGCGACCGCGTCGCCCTCGAGCGACCCGGCCTCACCACGATCATGATCGGACAGCCATGAGCCCCAGCGCACCGAATGCGGACTCCTACGTCAACACCCCCGAGATCCTCGCGTTGATCAGACGGGTCTTCGTCGGCCTGATCATCCTCACCTGCGCCCTCGGGGCGGCCGGGCTCGTGGCCGGCGCGCTGATCGACGGGTGGCCCGGCGTGTGGGCCGCGCTCATCGCCGCCGCGCTCGGGCTGTTCTTCACCGGCACGACCGTCGGCGGCCTCTACCTCGTGGCCGGGCGCGGCATGCACCTGCTCATGGCGGTGCTGCTCGGCGGCTGGATGGTCAAGATGGTCATCCTCGGCGTCGTCGTGTTCTGGCTTCGCGGCCAGGAGTTCTACCATCGGGGGACCTTCGCGGCCACGATCCTCGCGATCGTCATCGGCGCGCTCATCGTCGAGATCGTGCTCGTCGCCCGCGCCCGGATCCCGTACGTGGGTGGAGCGCAACCGGCTCCCGCGGTGACCTCTGTCACAGCGAACCCGCGGCCGCCGGCGGCCGGGGACGGTCCGGCGCGGGTGCAGCCCCGCGATCGCGCCGATTCCGGGCCGTCGAGCCCGGCGGCGCGGACGGGTGACGAACCGGAGTGACTGCGGCCATAGTCGACCCTGGCCGGGGGAGGGCCCCGATCGGGTAACCTGGCCACGTACTTTTGCACGTATCGCAAGCGGTTCGCGCGACGCCGCCTCCCCCGGAGATGAACCACTGCCTGAGATCGCTGGAGAGCATTCTGTCTACTGGTATGAACGCCCTGCCGGTCCTCGCTGAGGGTGGCGGCCTGCACACCCCGGGCATCGACGAGTTCTTTCCCACCCCGCTGTGGGAGAGCGGAATCCTCACCTTCGACCGGATCATGCTCGTCCGCCTGGTCGTGGCCGGTCTCCTCATCCTGCTGCTGTGGCTCGGGACCCGCAAGGCCACGCTCGTTCCGAGCCGGGGCCAGGCCGCCGTCGAGTTCGGCCTCGACTTCGTGCGCGTGCAGATCGCCGAGCAGGTCCTCGGGAAGCGCCGCGGGCGCCCGTACGTGCCCATGCTCACGGCGATGTTCTTCCTCATCCTCGCGATGAACATCGCGGGTATCGTGCCCGGGCTCAACACGGCCGGGACCGCGCGGATGGGGCTGCCGCTGCTGCTCGCCGTCGTCGTGCTCGTCGTCTACCTCGTCGCGGGCGTGCGCAAGCAGGGCCTCGGGCGCTACCTCAAGTCGCAGCTGTTCCCGCCGGGGATCCCGGCGGTCGCCTACGTCCTCATCACCCCGATCGAGGCCCTCCAGGTCTTCGTGATCCGGCCCGCGACGCTCGCGATCCGGTTGCTCGCGAATATGATGGCCGGGCACCTGATGCTCGTGCTCACCTACGCCGCGACCCAGTTCCTGCTCCTCGAATCGGCCGGTCTCATGAAGATCGCCAGCCCGCTCGCGTTCGCGGGCGCGCTGTTCATCACGCTCTTCGAGATCTTCGTCGCGCTGCTGCAGGCGTACATCTTCACCCTGCTCGCGGCGATCTACCTCAACTTCGCCCTCGAAGAATCGCACTGATCCGCTTCACCCGCCTCACCCCACTCGACGCTCCGCCGGGGCGTCCTACGGAAGGAAGTTCATGGAAGGCAATATCGCAACCATTGGTTACGGCCTCGCGACGATCGGTCCGGGCATCGGCCTGGGCATCGTGTTCGGCCAGACCCAGATCGCCACGGCGCGTCAGCCCGAGGTCGCCGGTCGGCTCTTCACCAACATGATGATCGGTGCCGCGCTGATCGAGGTGCTGGGTCTGCTCGGTCTCGTCGCCGGCCTCATCTTCTGATCGGGTGCGGCTAGTCCCCGACTGCGACGCATGCCAGTTCAGCCCCATCGACATCAGGAGTAACCGATGAATCTCGCGGAGCCACTGCCCGTGGCCGAGATCAGTGGACTCGACGTCCTCATCCCCGCCGGCTTCGACCTGTTCTGGTCGGCCGTCGTCACCGTCGTGATCGGGTTCTTCTTCTTCAAGTACCTCATGCCGAAGATGACGGCCCTGCTCGACGAGCGGACCGCCAAGATCGAGGGCGGACTGGAACTCGCGCAGAAGGCCCAGGCCGAGGCCGCCGCGGCGCAGTCCGAGAAGGAGGCCGAACTCGTGGCCGCCCGTCGGGAGGCCGCGGGCATTCGGGACGAGGCCAACGCCGAGGGCAAGGTGATCCGGGGCGAGGCCCGCGACCAGGCCCAGGCGGAGGCCGCGCGCATCCTCGAGTCGGCCCAGCGCCAGATCGAGGCGGAGCGGGCATCCGCGGTCGTCTCGCTGCGCGAGGAGGTGGGGTCGCTCGCGAGCGAACTGGCCTCCCGGATCGTGGGCGAGGCGCTCGCCGAGGACGCACGCCAGTCCCGCGTGATCGATCGCTTCCTGGACGAGTTGGACGGAACCCTCACGGCCACCGAGTCGACCGCCAAGGAGTCCTGATGCGCGCGACCTCCTCGGCCAGCCTGGCCGCCGCCGCGGGCCGGTGGGAGCCGGTCGTCACGGGTGCGGGCCCGCAGGCCGCCGACTACGGCCGGCAGCTGTTCGCGGTCGTCGACGTGCTCGACTCCTCGGCGGGCCTGCGGCGTGCGCTGACCGAGCCCACGCGGGAGGGGGAGGCGAAGGCCCGACTCGTCACGGACGTGTTCGGCGCGACGGTCGCCGAACCGGTCGCCGACCTGATCGCGGGCCTCGCCCGCGACCGGTGGTCGGACGAACGGGACCTGACCGACGCCGTCGAGGAACTCGCGATCACCTCCCTGCTCGTGGCCGCCGACTCCCGTGACGGGATCGCCGACCTCGAGGAGGACGTCTTCCGGATCGTGCGGCTCCTGGCCGAGGAACGGGAGCTGCGGCTGAGCCTGTCGAACCGCGACCTTCCCGCCGAGCGCCGAGTCGACCTGGTGCGATCGGTCTTCGGCGAGCGGATCGGTTCGGAGGCGTTCGACCTGGTGAGCCGGGTCGTCGCAGCACCGCGGGGGCGCACCCTCACGGCGGGACTCATGCGCGTCGCCGAACACGCCGCCACCCGGCGCAACCGGCTCCTGGCCGTGGTCACGGCCGCGGTCCCGCTCTCCCGAGCACAGCAGGACCGGTTGGGCGCGATGCTCTCGAGCGCCTATGGTCGCACCATGCAGGTCAATGTCGCCGTGGACCCTGCCCTCGTGGGCGGTCTGCGGATCCAGGTGGGCGACGAGCTCGTGGACGCCACCGTGCTCACCCGCCTCGACGAGGCACGCCGGCGCTTGGCCGGCTGACCACAAGCTTTTTGGACTTCGCCCCGCTGGATACCACTCGAGCGGTGAAAAGGAAGAGGAATCCCCACTCATGGCTGAACTGACGATCAAGCCCGAGGAGATCCGGGCTGCGCTCGACAGCTTCGTGAGCTCCTATGAGCCGGCCACCAGCGCGCGCGAGGAGGTCGGCACGGTCACGATGGCCGCCGACGGAATCGCGCAGGTCGAGGGTCTGCCCGGTGTCATGGCGAACGAGCTGCTCCGTTTCGAGGACGGCACCCTGGGCCTGGCCCTGAACCTCGACGTCCGCGAGGTCGGCGTCGTCGTGCTCGGCGAGTTCGCCGGGATCGAGGAGGGACAGCAGGTGCGCCGGACCGGCGACGTGCTCTCCGTCGAGGTCGGCGAAGGATATCTGGGCCGGGTCGTCGACCCGCTCGGGAACCCGATCGACGGTCTCGGCGAGATCGCCACCGACGGCCGGCGGGCCCTGGAACTCCAGGCCCCCGGGGTCATGGACCGCAAGTCGGTGCACGAGCCGCTGCAGACCGGCCTCAAGGCGATCGACGCGATGATCCCGGTCGGTCGGGGTCAGCGTCAGCTCATCATCGGTGACCGCCAGACGGGCAAGACGCAGATCGCCCTCGACACGATCATCAACCAGAAGGCGAACTGGGCCTCGGGCGACCCGACGAAGCAGGTCCGCTGCATCTACGTCGCCGTCGGCCAGAAGGGCTCGACCATCGCCTCCGTGCGCGGCGCCCTCGAGGAGGCCGGCGCGCTCGAGTACACGACGATCGTCGCCGCCCCCGCCTCCGACCCGGCCGGCTTCAAGTACATCGCCCCCTACACCGGCTCGGCCATCGGCCAGCACTGGATGTACCAGGGCAAGCACGTGCTCATCGTGTTCGACGACCTGTCGAAGCAGGCGGAGGCCTACCGCGCCGTCTCCCTGCTGCTGCGCCGGCCGCCGGGCCGCGAGGCCTACCCGGGCGACGTGTTCTACCTGCACTCGCGGCTCCTCGAGCGCTGCGCGAAGCTCTCGGACGACCTCGGCGCCGGGTCGATGACCGGGCTGCCGATCATCGAGACGAAGGCGAACGACGTCTCGGCGTACATCCCGACGAACGTCATCTCGATCACCGACGGACAGATCTTCCTCCAGTCCGACCTCTTCAACGCGAACCAGCGACCGGCGGTCGACGTCGGCATCTCGGTGTCGCGGGTGGGCGGCGACGCCCAGGTCAAGGCGATGAAGTCGGTCTCGGGAACGCTCAAGCTCGAGCTCGCCCAGTACCGCTCGCTCGAGGCGTTCGCGATGTTCGCCTCGGACCTCGACCCCGCCTCCCGCGCCCAGCTCACGCGCGGCGCCCGGCTCATGGAGCTGCTCAAGCAGCCGCAGCTGTCGCCGTACGACGCCGAGGACCAGGTCATCTCGATCTGGGCGGGCACGAACGGGCACTTCGACCACGTTCCGCTGCCGGACGTGAGCCGATTCGAGGCCGAGCTCATCGACTACTTCCGTCGCAACACCGACGTCATCGACGTGCTCGCCTCGACCGGCAAGCTCGACGACGACACCCGCGCGAAGCTGGAGAGCGGCGTCGAGAAGTTCAAGAGCACCTTCCTGACGAGTGACGGCTCCGGCGTCTCAGGCGGCGACGCGCCCGCGGGTGACGGTGAGGACGTCGACATCGATCAGGAGCAGATCGTCAAGCAGAAGCGGGGCTGAGAATGGCTGGCTCCCAGCGGATCTACAAGCAGCGGATCCGATCGACCGAGACGCTCAAGAAGATGTTCCGCGCCATGGAACTCATCGCGGCCTCCCGGATCGGGAAGGCGCGCGCCCGCGCCGAGCAGGCCTACCCGTACGCACGGGCGATCACCCGCGCCGTCTCGGCGGTGGCCACGCACTCGGACGCCGAGCACGTGCTCACCACGGAGCGGCCCGACACGAACCGGGTCGCCGTGCTCGTCGTGACGGCCGACCGCGGGATGGCCGGGGCCTACTCGGCCACGATCCTGCGGGAGGCCGAGCGCCTGCGCGATCAGCTCCGCGACGAGGGCAAGGAGCCGGTGCTGTACGTCACCGGCCGGCGCGGCGTCAACTACTTCACGTTCCGCGGGGCCGAGGTGCACCAGTCCTGGACCGGCGACTCGGACAACCCGAGCGCCGACGTGGCGCGGGAGGTGGCCAAGACGCTCCTCAAGGCCTTCACGGCACCGGCGGACATGGGCGGCGTGGCCGAACTGCACGTGGTCTACACCCGGTTCCAGTCGATGGTCGCCCAGGAGCCCCGCGTCGTGCGGATGCTCCCGCTCGAGGTGGTCGAGGGCGTCACCCCCGCCGCGGAGAAGGCGCTCCCGCTCTACGACTTCGAGCCGAGCTCGGAGGGCGTGCTGGACGCGCTGCTGCCGCGCTACATCGAAAGCCGCATCTTCAACGCGATGCTCCAAGCCTCCGCCTCCGAACTGGCGGCGCGGCAGCGGGCAATGCACACGGCGACTGAGAACGCCGAGGACCTCATCCGTAAGTACACGCGTCTGGCTAACACGGCCAGGCAGGCAGAGATCACCCAGGAGATCAGCGAGATCGTCTCCGGGGCCGATGCCCTGGCCGCGAGCTGAAGACAGAAGGACGAAACCCCATGACTGCCACCGCCTCTGACACCCCGGCGCCCTCCTCGCCCGGCGCGGGCATCGGCCGCGTCGCCCGCGTGATCGGCCCCGTCGTCGACATCGAGTTCCCGCCGGACGCGATCCCCGACATCTACAACGCCCTCAAGACCACGATCGACCTGAGCGCTCAGAGCGAGGGCGAAGAGGCGTTCGAGATGACCCTCGAGGTCGCCCAGCACCTGGGCGACAACGTCGTGCGCGCCATCGCCCTCAAGCCGACCGACGGGCTCGTCCGCGGCGCCGAGGTGCGCGACTCCGGCGAGGCGATCTCGGTGCCCGTGGGCGACGTGACCAAGGGCAAGGTCTTCAACGTCATCGGCGAGGTGCTCAACCTCGCCGAGGGCGAGACCCTCGAGGTGTCCGAGCGCTGGCCGATCCACCGCAAGCCCCCGGCATTCGATCAGCTCGAGTCGAAGACCCAGATGTTCGAGACCGGCATCAAGGTCATCGACCTGCTCACCCCGTACGTCCAGGGTGGCAAGATCGGCCTCTTCGGCGGCGCCGGCGTGGGCAAGACCGTGCTCATCCAGGAGATGATCCAGCGCGTCGCCCAGAACCACGGCGGTGTGTCGGTGTTCGCCGGGGTCGGCGAGCGCACCCGTGAGGGCAACGACCTCATCGTCGAGATGGAGGAGGCGGGGGTCTTCGACAAGACCGCCCTGGTGTTCGGCCAGATGGACGAGCCGCCGGGCACGCGACTGCGCGTGGCCCTCTCGGCCCTGACCATGGCCGAGTACTTCCGCGATGTGCAGAACCAGGACGTGCTGCTGTTCATCGACAACATCTTCCGGTTCACCCAGGCCGGCTCCGAGGTGTCCACGCTGCTGGGCCGCATGCCCTCGGCGGTGGGCTACCAGCCGAACCTGGCCGACGAGATGGGTGTGCTGCAGGAGCGGATCACCTCGACCCGCGGCCACTCCATCACCTCGCTGCAGGCGATCTACGTGCCCGCCGACGACTACACCGACCCGGCGCCGGCGACGACGTTCGCGCACCTGGACGCGACCACGAACCTCTCCCGTGAGATCGCCTCGCGCGGCCTCTACCCGGCCGTGGACCCGCTGGCCTCGACCAGTCGCATCCTCGACCCCCGCTACGTCGGGGAGGACCACTACCGGGTCGCGACCGCGGTCAAGTCGATCCTGCAGAAGAACAAGGAACTGCAGGACATCATCGCCATCCTCGGCATCGACGAGCTCTCCGAGGAGGACAAGGTCACGGTCAACCGGGCCCGCCGGATCGAGCAGTTCCTCTCGCAGAACACGTACATGGCCGAGAAGTTCACGGGCGTGACCGGCTCGACCGTGCCGCTGACCGAGACGATCGAGGCCTTCGACAAGATCGCCCTCGGCGAGTACGACCACGTGGCGGAGCAGGCCTTCTTCAACATCGGTGGCCTCGAGGACCTCGAGCGCAACTGGGCCCGTATCCAGTCCGAGCTGCGCTGATCGCCCGGCCGAGACAGCAGACGAACGAGAGGGTGAACCGTGGCTTTGAGCGTTGAGGTGGTCGCCACCGACCGCACGGTGTGGGCCGGTGAGGCGAGTGCCATCACGGCCCCCGCCTCCGAGGGCTCGATCGGCATCCTGCCCGGACACCAGCCCGTGCTCGCGGTGCTGCGCCCGGGCACGGTGCTGGTCACGCCCACGGGCGGGGAGAAGGTCGAGCTCGAGGTCGGCGGCGGATTCGTCTCGGTCGACCACGACATCGTGACCATCGTCATCGACGCGACGGTCGAGTCCGGAACCGACGCCGATTAGATGATCCTGCGAGCCGGCTTGATCACCCTGGCGGGGATCGCTGTGGTCGGCTTCGCCCTGACCGGATTGTATTTCTGGCGCCTGCGCGCCATCGGCTCGCGGGTGGGATCGTTCGAATGCGCCCTCCTCCTGGGTGGCCGCTGGTTCGCCGGCATCGCGACCTACACACGAGACCACCTCGCCTGGCACGAGGTGGTCTCGTTGTCCATCCAGCCCCAGCGCACCTTCGACCGCCGCGAGCTGCTCATCCTGGCCCGGCGGGCGCGTCGCATCGAGGAGCGCACGAGCCAGGTGAGCGAGGCCCACTGCCGCTACCGGGGCGAGGAGTTCTACCTCGCCGCACCCGATGGGGCGATCGACGGCCTCGTCTCCTGGCTCGAGGCCAGCCCGCCCGATTCCCGAACCTCCCGCGTGATCTGAGAGAACCGTGCGCATCGTCGTTGCCGAATGCGCGGTCGACTACACCGGCCGCCTCACCGCCCACCTCCCGCGCGCGACGCGGGTGCTCATGCTCAAGTCCGACGGTTCGGTGCTCGTGCACTCCGACGGCGGCTCCTATAAGCCCCTCAACTGGATGAGCCCGCCCTGCTCGCTGGCCGTGGCCGAACCGGACCCCGAGCAGGCGGCGACGGGCGTGCGGCAGGTGTGGAACGTCGTCCAGACGAAGACCGACGACCGGCTCCAGGTGTGGATCTACGAGGTGCTCGCCGACGACCGGCACGAGCTCGGGATCGACCCCGGGCTCATCAAGGACGGCGTCGAGGCGCACCTGCAGAAGCTGCTCGCGGAGCAGGTCGACCTGCTCGGGGCGGGCCACGCGCTCGTGCGCCGGGAGTACCCGACCGCGATCGGCCCGGTCGACCTGCTCACCCGCACCGACGGCGGCCACGTCGCGGTGGAGATCAAGCGGCGCGGCGAGATCGACGGGGTCGAGCAGCTCACCCGCTACCTCGAGCTCCTCAACCGGGACCCGCTGCTCGCGCCGGTCACCGGGGTGTTCGCGGCGCAGGAGATCAAGCCGCAGGCCCGGGTGCTCGCCGAGGACCGGGGGATCCGGTGCCTCGTGCTGGATTACGATGCCATGAGGGGAATCGACGACGTCGAGTCCCGCCTGTTCTAGCAGTCCGAGTATTCGAGAGGAGCCCAGGTGGAGGCGCTACGCGGCCGGGTGGTCACCCCGGAGAACGTGATCGAGGACGGCGTCCTCGGCTTCTCGGGTGGCGTGATCACCCACGTGGGAACCTGGGCGGGTGCCCCCGAGCCGGTGCGCGCGGCCGCCCCCGCCGCGCCCCGGGCCGGGGAGCTGCTGCTGCCCGGGCTCGTCGACGTGCACAATCACGGCGGCGGCGGGGCGTCGATCCCCGACAGTTCCACCCCGGAGGAGATCGCGGTCGCCGTGGCCGAGCACCGCCGGCACGGCACGACCCGGATGATCGCCTCGCTCGTCACCGCCGGCGGCGACGCACTCGTGGAGAAGGTCGCGATGCTCGCCGACGTGGCGGAGGCCGGCGTCATCGCCGGCATCCACCTCGAGGGACCGTTCATCTCGGTCGCCCGCTGCGGGGCGCAGAACCCGGCGCACATCACCGGCGGCGACCCGGAGCTGACGGCGCGGGTGCTGCGCGCGGGGCGCGGGCACGTGCGCACGATGACCCTCGCCCCGGAGACGGAGAACCTGCTCGGGGCGGGAGGCGTCGTCGACACGCTCATCGCCGGCGGGGCGCTGCCCTCCTTCGGCCACACGGACGCGGATGCGCAGGTCATGCGCACGGCGTTGACCGAGACGGCCGCGATGCTCGCGGGCAGTGGGCGGCGCGCGACTGTGACCCACCTGTTCAACGGGATGCGCACGATCCACCACCGCGACCCCGGGCCGGTGCCGCCGGCGCTCGCCGCGGCGCGGGAGGGGGAGGTCGTCGTCGAGCTCGTCGCCGACGGCGCGCACCTGCACCCGGAACTCGTGACCGACGTGTTCACGCTGGCAGGCTCGGCGAATATCGCGCTCGTGACCGATGCGATGGCGGCCGCGGGGATGGCCGACGGGGCCTATCGGCTCGGGAGCCTCGACGTCGTGGTCTCCGGCGGCATCGCCAGGCTCGCGGAGGGCGGCTCGATCGCCGGCGGCACGGCGCACCTGCTCGACGTCGTGCGCACGAGCGTGCGCGGGGGAGTGGGGCTCGTGGACGCGGTCGGGGCGGCTTCGGTCGTTCCGGCCGGCGTGATCGATCCCGATCCGCGATTCGGGGCGCTGCGCGTGGGCAACGCCGCCGAGATCGTGCGCACGAGTGCCGACCTCGAGCTGCTCGATGTCGTCGCGCCGGCGTAGGAAGCGCCCCTACGACGAGCCGCATCCGGAGCTCGACGTGGACGCCGTGCTGCGGGGCGGGGCCCGGACCGAGTCGGCCCGGGACGGCACGTGGACCGTGCGCACGGTGACGTCCACCGAGAAGGTGTACACGTGCCCGGGCTGTCACCGGCCGATCCCACCGGGCGTGCGGCACGTGGTCGCCTTCCGGCAGGACCACCTGCTCGGCGAGGAGGCCGGGCTGGCCGACCGGCGGCACTGGCACCCGGGCTGCTGGCGCACGCGCTGAGCAGGCGCGGACGCGAGCGGCGGTCGCCCGGCGGCGTGGCGCGTACTGGTCGGTACCAGGCGGGTGCCCGGTGGGAGACCGGGTTCCCGTCGTCGACGACGGCCCCCTGCGGTCGGTGCCCGGTCAGAAGTCGTTACCGGCGGCCGCTGCGGAGCCTGCGTGTGGGTGGTAGCGCTGCAAGTGCACATGCCTGGTCAATCGGATGAGCGGCCGGATGAGCATCTCCACACTGCCGAGCACGAACAGCCAGGTTCCTGCGTAGACGGTGGAGTCGGAGAAGAACAGGAAGCTGCCGACGAGGAACCAGAGCGCGATCAGGATGTCGTTGGCGATGCTCAGGAACTCGTACCGCTGTCGGATCACCAGCTCCTGGGCGCCGAGGTGAATCACGTATGCATGCGGTGCCCTGTTCGAGTTCGGCTGAGCCTGGATCCACCGTGCTGGTTTGATTCTGGGTGGCGTGGGAGCATGAGAATGCCCTCCTGGCCTGGGATAATGCGTGTTGTCAACGCACGCAGTCCCAAAAAAGAAGGGCATCTCGTAGATGCAACTATCTCATGTCTCCTCGGTACGGTTCGACGATCCGAATCTGGTCGGCGTGGCGGGTCTTGTCCCGGTGATGGCGCTGGCCGAGCGTGCTGGGCTGTCGGCGCTGGTCGGTGAGCATCTGAGTCTGTCGGGTGCGGGCAGCGCGAACCCAGGGGCGAAGGTGTTGGCGCTGGTCGCGGGTATGACCGCCGGGGCCGACTCCATCGATGACATGGACCTGTTGCGCCACGGCGGGATGGGCAAACTGTTCCAGGATGCGCGTGCGCCCTCGACGCTGGGCACGTTCCTACGCGCGTTCACCTTCGGGCATGTCC